>NZ_JAPJZH010000039.1:2500-5000 GCF_027889715.1 Allohoeflea poritis | reverse complement strand
ATTTCCCGGGACCGCTTCGCTGCCAGACCAATCCAATAAGGACTGACAACACACGCGATCCGTCACTACCGCCAGGCCGACGAATATTAACGTCGTTCCCATCGACTACGCCTTTCGGCCTCGCCTTAGGGGCCGGCTAACCCTGCTCAGATTAACTTTAAGCAGGAACCCTTGGTCTTTCGGCGAGGGAGTCTCTCACTCCCTTTATCGTTACTCATGTCAGCATTCGCACTTCCGATATCTCCAGGACCCCTCACGGGTATCCCTTCACGGACCTACGGAACGCTCCGCTACCGCTTGCAAAGCAAGCCCTCAGCTTCGGTGTATGGCTTGAGCCCCGGTACATTTTCGGCGCAAAGACCCTTATTTAGACCAGTGAGCTGTTACGCTTTCTTTAAATGATGGCTGCTTCTAAGCCAACATCCTGGTTGTTTTGGGATCCTCACATCCTTTCCCACTTAGCCATAACTTGGGGACCTTAGCTGGAGGTCAGGGTTGTTGCCCTCTCCACGACGGACGTTAGCACCCGCCGTGTGTCTGCCGAGCAGTACTCTTCGGTATTCGCAGTTTGGTTAGGATCAGTAAGGCGGTGAGCCCCCATAGCCCATCCAGTGCTCTACCCCCGAAGGTATTCACTCGACGCTCTACCTAAATAGATTTCGCGGAGAACCAGCTATTTCCGAGTTTGATTGGCCTTTCACCCCTAGCCACAAGTCATCCCGATCTATTGCAACAGATATGGGTTCGGTCCTCCAGTTGGTGTTACCCAACCTTCAACCTGCTCATGGCTAGATCACTCGGTTTCGGGTCTAATACAACGAACTGAACGCCCTGTTCAGACTCGCTTTCGCTGCGCCTTCACCTACCGGCTTAAGCTTGCTCGTTATACTAAGTCGCTGACCCATTATACAAAAGGTACGCCGTCACGCTTGCGCGCTCCGACTGTTTGTAGGCATCCGGTTTCAGGTTCTCTTTCACTCCCCTTGTCGGGGTGCTTTTCACCTTTCCCTCACGGTACTGGTTCGCTATCGGTCATGCACGAGTACTTAGGCTTGGAGGGTGGTCCCCCCACGTTCAGACAGGATTTCACGTGTCCCGCCTTACTCAAGGACAATGAGATTTATACGCATACGGGGCTGTCACCCGCTACGGCCCGACTTTCCAGACGGTTCTGCTTCCATACTCATTGCCACTGGCCTGGTCCGCGTTCGCTCGCCACTACTAGCGGAGTCTCGGTTGATGTCCTTTCCTGCGGGTACTTAGATGTTTCAGTTCCCCGCGTTCGCTTCTTACCCCTATATATTCAAGGTAAGATACCTTTTATCGATATCTGGAAAGATAAGGCGTTGCACAGCAACGCCTTAAATTTTCCAGACATCAAAGGTGGGTTTCCCCATTCGGATATTTGCGGATCAAAGCTTATTCGCAGCTCCCCGCAACTTTTCGCAGCGTATCACGTCCTTCATCGCCTGTGCATGCCAAGGCATCCACCAAATGCCCTTTTGACACTTGATCGTTCTCATTGCCAATGCCC
The DNA here is from genome assembly GCF_027889715.1 of Allohoeflea poritis. GTDB lineage: Bacteria > Pseudomonadota > Alphaproteobacteria > Rhizobiales > Rhizobiaceae > Hoeflea_A > Hoeflea_A poritis. The sequence goes on along the minus strand of NZ_JAPJZH010000039.1, from coordinate 3,466 downwards.
ATCCTTAGTGGTTTCGATACCTTGTCCTTCTCGCTGACGCTCGAAGGGGACCGAAACGGCCCATGCGGCAAGCCCGAAGGCAACCGCATGTCCGCCCACAAAGCGACCCGCTGTTAAGGGTGCCGCATGAGCGGTCCGGCAAGCCCGAAGACTGCCGTACACAACGTCCAGATGCCCAAAAAGTTGTTCGACTTTTTGGATAAGCGATCTGGACCACCAAAAATGATATTGGCTTGTTTTGATATGTTCCTGATTGAGGACACGCCGAGCGTCCTCTGAACATATCAGACCAGCTTCTCGAGATGTGTCCGATGACGCGCGGTCAGGCAACGCCAATCGTCATGATATGATCAGATGTTTGTTGGTCCAGATAGCTTATCCAAAAAGTCTATCAACTTTTTGGGCATCTGGACGTCCATCCGGCGAGCCCTCGTAAAAGGGAACCGTCAAAACACCAGCAAACAAACAATCAACATCAATCATCCGACATGACTGCCTCAACAAGGGGTGTAAGCCTTGCCATAACGAAGCAGCTTTCAGACACTATCTTCTCTTCACAATGTATGCAGAACAGGCACTGCAAAAGCAGTGCAAACTTTATCTCTTCAGGATGATGATCTCTGTTTTTATCGCTCACGGCCGCACCGGCCATCTGCGATGGCCTGGCCTGCGCGGGCGCGCCGCAAAAGCGGCGACGGCCAGTCGGCCTTGCCAAGCTCTGCGAGCTTGGAGCCTTTTTGACCACGGTAACTCAGAACCGATGAACGCTACGATGCCGTATCACTCTGGAACGCGCGCGACTGCGCGCCGCCGATCGTTCGGCGCCCCGTCCGGAGCCAGCCCGAAGGGCGCTCGGCGTGAGGACAGAAAATGGTGGAGCTTATCGGGATCGAACCGATGACCCCCTGCTTGCAAAGCAGGTGCTCTCCCAGCTGAGCTAAAGCCCCGTTGTTCATGCACGCGCCA
>NZ_JAPJZH010000038.1 GCF_027889715.1 Allohoeflea poritis | reverse complement strand
GACGTTTTTGTCCATGCCACCGCTGTGGAACGAGCCGGTTTGGGATCGATCGTCGAAGGTCAGAAACTGTCTTTCGACGTGGTTGAGGATGCCCGGTCCGGCAAGAGCTCCGCGGATAACCTTCAAGCACTTTAGGTCCAATCGACATTCAGGATTCATTTTTGGACTGATGTGTAATTCATGGTTTTCCAGATTTGATGATCTGGAGCCCCGACATGGTGAAACCGAAGCGTTATGAACTGACCGCCGAGCAATGGCGTCGTATTGAAGGACTTTTGCCCGGCAAGCTTGGCGATCCTGGGCGAACAGGCGTGGACAATCTTCGCTTCGTCAACGGCGTCCTTTGGGTCCTTCGCTCAGGTGCGCACTGGCACGACCTGCCCGAGCGCTACGGCAAATGGAAGAGTGTCCACAAGCGCTTCTCCCGATGGGCCGAGGCCGGTGTGTGGGAGAACGTCTTCGAGCATCTCATCGACGATCCCGACAACGACTATGTCTCGCTCGATTCCAGTTTGGTGCGCGCTCACCAGCAGGCGGCCACCGGCAAGGGGGGCGGCCAAAAAGGGGGGACCAGGCTCTGGGGCGTTCCCGAGGAGGACTGACAACCAAGATCCATATGGCCGTCGACACCCTTGGCCGACCTTTGCGCCTCATCCTCACACCCGGTCAGCGCGGTGACGCGCCTATCGCACCAGATTTGCTCGAGGGGCTGTCGCCCCGTCGGGTACTGGCCGACAAAGCTTATGATTCAAACGCTTTGCGCGCACTGATCGCTCACATCGGAGCGGAAGCGGTCATACCCTGTAACCTAACCCGAAAGCAGCCCATCCCGTACGACTTCGAGGCCTACAAAATCCGCAATACCGTCGAACGCTGCTTCAACAAGCTCAAACACTTCAGGCGCATCGCAACGCGTTTCGACCGAAGGGCAATCCATTTCCTAAGCTTTCTACAAATCGCAGCCGCAATCCTATGGATGAGATGAATGTCGATTCAGCCTAAAGCGCCACGAGACAATTCCGTCTATCAATGGTCATGGGCCCCGTAATGCGGGGACCATGATGCAACATTTCGCACGGCTTCGGGATCAATGAAAAAACGCATTACGAGAGACAATTTGTTCAAACCAACCCTGTCGAGGGCTGAAACAAGAGCTGACATAACGGACAGGACAGCCAGGTCGATTTTGGATGCGGAAGCGGCAAAGCGTCGCGAGAAAACTGCGAAACTCAAGTCCCAGCGCCTCGCCCGGATCGCGGAAAAGGCCTGATTGCATACTGTCGGCAAAGCACCAGGATTGAAGAATTCGCGATGCTGGAATCTCTGAAGGCAGGTGTGACCCTGTTCTAGGGTTTGCCCCTTTCATGACAGGCGTCACAGCATACATTCGGTTGGTTCGTGTCAAGGTCAACAACTCGGACAAAGCTGCCACTAAGAATGTTTCGTCAGGATTCTTTGGAAATCCCTAACTTTCTTCACGCTCCGATTGCAGATGGTTCAATATCGGACACTCGTCGTCATTGTCGTCGCACAACCTTATCATCTCAATTAGCGCACTCTCCATACTCTTTAAGTCTGCCATTTTATCCTGAACATTCTTGAGGTGTTTGGAGGCAATGGTCTGTGCCGTTGGGCAACTTTTTTGCGAGCCATCGGTCAATCCGAGCAATGATTTGGCACCAGGTATTGGAAGACCCAGTTCCCGGCATCTCCTTACGAAACGGAGGCGTGCAACATCACTTTCCGAATAGGTCCGTCTGCCCGAAGCCGTTCGATCCGGCTTTGGAACAATGCCCTCGCGCTCGTAGTAGCGGATGGTTTCGATTGCAACGCCACTGCGTTCTGCAGCTTGTCCGATGGAAATCATGACTCAACCCTTGATCCTGTAGTGGCTACAGGATGCATATTTGCGTGAGGAAACCAAACTTCTTCGGGAGCCAGCCGTGAAAGACAGACTTCTTTCGATTGGAATTGTGGGGACCGTTGTGGCGGCCGTATGCTGTTTTACGCCTGTGCTTGTGCTGTTGCTTTCGGCAGTTGGGCTATCAGCCACCATTGGTTATCTGGATATTGTTCTTCTGCCAGCGCTGGCGATTTTCATACTAATGACGGGATATGCACTATGGCGACGCCAGCGGCAGTAGAACTACAGTCGACAATCACTTGCCCAAACTGCGGTCATGTCGAGACTGAGACGATGCCGACGGACGCATGCCAGTGGTTTTATGACTGCAAGGGATGTGGCGTGCTTCTCAAGCCCAAGGAGGGCGAGTGCTGCGTGTTTTGCTCCTACGCCACCGTTCCCTGCCCACCGATACAAGAAGGCAAATCCTGCTGCTAAGCAGCGTCAGGATTGGGCTCATTCCGGTAGTTATATACAAAGCAAACCTTTAGAGGCGAAAATATTTGGTGTGAAAGTCGGCAGCTCGGATTTTTTTGCATACCGCATTATACCGCAGCTCCTTCACCGGAAAAATTGTTCAGCTTCGACATGATATCTTCGACACTTCCTCGCACTTCCAGCGTGCGTTGCCCGACAAACTCGATGGTGGTCGTATCTTTTGAAGATCCGTAGCTGACCATCACAAGGTGATTCACATTGATAAAAACACTTCTTTCGGATGTGGTCTTCTGGAGTTCGAGATAAACCGGCATGAATGTCTCCTTTGATTGGCAACCGTATTTGACCCAGCTCACTGAATATCAGCCACGGATCTGTTAGGTGTCTGTTCGGGATGGATGGAGCATGAAACGCAGATTTTCAGATGAGGTTTTGCTTCATCTCAGCTCACATGACCCACTTCGCCGGATATAGGGTCGATCGCAGGTCCAGTTGTTGCCTGAATAATTAAGATGGGCGTTTGGAGGAAGGTCAATTCTCACACAGGTCTCGCCATCAGCACGGAAACCCCGGTTGCAGGACCATCCCGACCCATAGGCAGCCTCATTGAGGTAAGCGTTTTCGGGCACCACTACCAGGATGCAGCTTTCCTTGGAGGCCCGGTATTTACGTTCGCATTCCCAACCTGAGCCGGATGCGCGGTTTGTCGCGAACGCATTTTCCGGGATTTCGATCAGGACGCAAGTTTCGTCAACTATTCTATAGCCGCGTTCACAGGCCCACCCTTGCGAATAGGAAGAACTGTCCAGATATCCGTTGGCGGGCACCTCAATCTTCAGGCATGCCTGTTCACTCTTCCGATAGCCTCTCTGGCATTTCCATCCGTCTCCGGACGTATTCAAATGAGCGTTTTCAGGAATTGCTACGGCGGTGCATGTTGCATCGGCTTCCACATAGCCGTGTTTGCAGTTCCAACCCCGGCCATAACGTGTTCCTGTCGGGTAGGCGTTTGCGGGTATATCGAATTCAACGCAATCTCCACTAATTTCGCGATACCCGGGATTGCATTCCCATCCGCTCCCGCGGGTCTTCGCGCTGGCATTTTCAGGGATGTTCTCCTGGGACAGGGCGGATCCGCACACAATCGACAACGCAAAAACAAGGATCAGTGCACTGAAAATTGAGCGGCAGTCTTTTTCCAGACTTAACAATAGGTATTTCTCCTGTGAATGACCCGGACGCTAATGCCTTGGTGATCGGCATTGCCAAACGCAGACCGACATCTGGCTTTGCGGTGGAACAATTGAAGCAGATCCAGATCAGAAACTGCTGGCAGTGAGGACGAATGGCGTTCGACCGCCTCGGTGGTATACCGCCATCGCAGCTACAATTATTTCCGCTCGGGCATCATCAAAAGCCGCAAGGTAGCTAGCTTCTGTCCGTGCGGGGTGCTTCATTTTCTTTTCAAGCGCTTCAATCTCAATGAAAAATGGAACTTCGAACATGCCATCGTATCCGCTGAAGCGGACGCGTTTACCGGTTTCATCATAGCTCCGGCTTAGATTTGGAAATGTCAGCGCCATTGTTGCATCATCCTCGCGGGTCCGAGGGTGTTGGCAGCTCCGATCCGCTTTTACCAAGCCAAATATCGATTATGCGCGAGATATTGTCTGTTATCGGTCGATCCAAACAGCAGTAAAAGGATCGGTCATTCATCACTTGGATTTTTTCGACGTGGTGAAACTACTGTCAGCATTCTTGACCTGGGCGCCAAACGCGCTCTCGGTTTTTGCCGGCTTCTTATCCTTCTTGGGCTTCCTGATTTCGCGATTGCTGCGTTTTTGTCCTTTGGCCATTGTCCATTTTTCCTTTTGATGTGCCGGTTATCGAAACAGGAAATCCGGCTGATTGGTGGTTCGATTTTCGTGACAGAGACCGTTTGCTTGTTTCTCCCGATCCTTTTGCCGGGAACCTCACCTTCGGTTCCTGCAAAGAAGTTCAGTCTTCCTGACGCACGGCTTCATCAAGTTCCGAGGGATCCACTGGAACCAAACGGACTTTTCCCAATGGGCCAGACACTCCGGGAAGATGAATGAATGTGGCAATACGACATTGGTCTGCGGTGTATTTTCCGTTCACCAGTTTCTCGTCCTGTTCGACGGCGTAATCACCCGCAGGTTGAATTTCATCGATCCCGTAGAGTGAAAAGGGCGCTGCAAAACGGACCGTGAAATGCTGTGTTCGTACTGTCATATTCATGATCCCGAATGTGGTGGTCGTTTCTGTTGTGTCGCATTGTCATGTGTTGATGTGAAGAACCGCCAGGATCGAGTTGCCAGTACATCCGTGGTCAACTTGCCAAATCCTGGCAGTTTCAGATCCGGTCAGGTTTGCGGCCTTGTTTTGGGCGCTTGCACCCCGGCCAGGATCTTGTTGCGGCAATTACCCTCAAAAAACGCTCTTACAACCAGTGTCTGGGCGGGTATTTGCAAACATATGATTCGAAACGCGCTGCAAGGCCGAACACTCTGGAGCAAGGAAGACGCTTTGTAATTGTCCCAGCATGCGAGTACGAATGGCAAAAGCAAACATAGACGGATGCCACGCCGTCCGAATTAATCGAAATCTGGAAATAGAATGGCGGGTCGAGAACCTCTGACGCCGCGATGAGCCATGCCGCCCAAAAACGATGGATGGCTTGTTCCATGCAATTGCGGTTTAATTAAGGTTAGAGCAACGATATCGACAATGCTGCGCCGGAATGTTGGCTGCACGTCTCCAGGGGTCTTAATAAAACCGCAATCCCGCCATAGTCAGGTGCATCGACGATTTGCCTGCGTGGCTCTTTGCGGGATAGTGATCTTTCATTCCGCCATTCTTATTCAGATTTTCGATACGAGAACGCACTGCGAGTGAACTCGCGCTGCGCGTATTTCAAGTTTTTAAGGACGATTCTCATGACCCGCGGAACCGTGAAGTTTTTCAACAGCAAAAGGGGTTTTGGTTTCATAACGCCCGATGAAGGCACTGAGGACATCCTTGTGCATATTGCTTCCCTCGAAGCATCCGGAATTGGTGGCCTTGCTGATGGGCAGAAAATTCAATTCGACACTGTGCCGGACAGGAATGGTCGTAATGCTGCGTCCAATCTTCAGCTGACCTGATCTCCTTTGCATTGCCCCAGGTGTCGGAACATAAGCGGCAGTAGGGACATACGGGATGATCTCGAAACTGGTTGTACGGAAAGGCGGGGCGGGGAAATCCCGCCAATTTTTGTTTCATTCGAAAGGGCAGCCAATGACGCATACGGATCTACGTGAGACACTTCACAGCAACTTCATCAAGATTGAGGTCGTCACGACGGACACCACCGGTCTAAAAGAGACCGCATTCGGATCTCTGGAAACGAGCTGGAATGTCTACAGCACCTTGAGATTTGCCTATCGTGGGGTCAGGTTCAAGAATATTCAATCCATTGAAGATTTGGAGGCCATTGCAGCCAGGCGGCCCGACCTCGTGGTCGTCTGTGTCAAGTATTTCATCGACCCTTTGACCGGCGATCAAATCTGGTTTTCGGACTATTTCGAGCGGCACAACATTCAATTTACAGGTTCGAACCGTGCAACCCTCGAGTTCGATTCCAACAAGAGCAAGGCCAAGACGGTTCTTGCGCAAAAGGGAATACATACAGCGCAATTCTTTTTGACGCAGCCCGGTCAGTACACGTCCGAATTACAGTTGCCTCTTCCGCTGCCCCTGTTTGTAAAACCTCTTGATGCGGCAAATGGAAACGGCGTTGATCAAAATTCGGTTGTTCGTGATTTCGATAGCTATTGCACCAAGGTTGAGGAGATTTTCGACGACTTCAATGTGTCCGCCCTGGTTGAGGAAATACTGCCGGGACGTGAGTTTACAGTTGCGGTCCTTGACGATCCTTCGAACGCACGCCGGTCCGTAATGCCCGTTGAAGTGTTGGTGCCCAGAAACGCCAAGGGCGACCGGATTCTCGGGCAACAGGAGAAACTGGACAACAACGAACAACTTCTGGGTATTGACGAGCCTGACTTGTCTGCGGTGTCCACGCTCGCCAGTCAGGCTTTTACGGCTCTCGGTGCACGGGATTTCGGGCGCATTGACATCAAGATGGATTCAAACGGTGTTCCGTACTTTATTGAAGCCAACCTCGTCCCGGGCATGACTCCCGTGACAAGTTACTTCCCCCGTGCCTGCCAGATTGCGGGTGGGCTGACCTATGACGATGTTGTACTGGAAATTGTGAATCTGGCATTGTCACGAAGTTGCTTTCCGACACCCACAATCGGCGGCGGACAAACTCGGGATGCGATTTAGATCACATCAGCAAAGCGACTGAGCTCCGACACTCTCGAATTGAGATTTGTGTACGATTGGCCACCAAATGTTCGCACTGAAATGGGCGTTAAGTATTTCGCACCCGCAACGAAGGTCTGCTTTCCCCCAACTCGGTCGTCAAGTGCGTTGTGGCGAATGCCTCAAGCGGGGCTCGTAACCGTCCTTTGTTGTTCACAAACTTTACCGACACTGACCATCAATTCAGAGCGGGCGCCGGAGTGCGCGCGCTGGGAGGCGGGTGGGTTTTCACACCGCCGGTTTCGAGATCTCGCACCGATCAAACGATACAGGCGATCTGCATAAAGGGCCGGATCGCGGCGCTCCCATGGAGATTTGAGAGCGCCGCGTCCTTCCTGCCTTAATCGTCAGAGGAAGGCAGAAGCTGTTTCGCTTTCTGCGCATTCTCGGTGAGCAGCCCTGCCCCACCTGCGGTATAGCTGGTGAGCGGGAAGCGGAAGTAG
>NZ_JAPJZH010000037.1 GCF_027889715.1 Allohoeflea poritis | reverse complement strand
GGCAGTGTGACGGAAATCGCATTCAGGTGGGGGTTCGGCAACCTTGGAAGGTTCTCGAGATTGTTTGAGGAGAAGTACGGCCTCAAGCCGCATGCCGCCTTGAGATTTCAACCTGGCCGAAATCTGAAGGCAGCCTAGAGGTTGAAACAGAACGTCACGTGACCTGAGACCCGGAACTTCCTCCAGTATTTGGTAGAGTCCGTCGCGATTAGGAGACGGATTTATGAAGCGGTCGCGGGTTACAGAAGAAAAGATTATCGGGGTTTTAGCGGAGCAAAAGGCGGGCATGAAGACCGCTGATGTCTGCCGCAAGCATGGGATCTCGAAAGCGACTGCGCTCACGCTGTGGTTACTCCCCTCGCGGTCAGGGTTCTGGCTCTGATCAGACGAATTCAGTCACGGTCTGATATGCCGGCACATTCGCCGTCATCGGCTTGATCGGATGAGCCGCAGCGTCCGATACGGTCAGCAATTACAAAGCTCTGTCTTCTTTGGAATCAGAGTTTTTCGCCGAAAGATGTACTTAATAAACCACTAAATAATTGGCGCATTTCACGCGTGCGTGCCGTGCCCTATTGGACGGTGCATCGTGGACATGGTCATTCAACCTGCAATGTATCATCGTTCAACTGCCAATCTGGCTGTCGACGCTTGTCGGCGGCCCGAAACGGGCAGGAGGTATAGTGATGCATGGAACGATAGGTGAAACACGGGTCTCGAAAGCAATCAGGATTCTGCCTGGTGTGCGCCATTTCCTCAGTCAACAAAAGGACGGTGTGGCCGCGATCGAATTCGCCGTTATCCTCCCGATCTTCGTCGTCATGATGTGCGGCGTCATCAATTTCGGCTATGCGATTTACGTCAAGCACACGATGCAGCGTATCGCTGGCGAAACGATGCGGGCCGTTACCTATGGTGAGCTCCCAACCGAAGACGCACAGGCATTCGCCAGGGCCAAAATGGAAGATTCTTTCGGTGCGTTCGAAGAGGATGAACTCAACCCCACCGTTCAAATTTCGGCGGGTGGAGACGAAGTCACAGTCGACATTTCCGTCGCCACGGATCGCTTTGACCTGGTGGAAATTCCTCGAATTACAGTGTCGAGCTATGCCGAGACACTGGACGTCATTTTAACCGGCAAGGTTATTACCCGCTTCAATCCTTCAATCTGAAAACGAGGGGGTCATGGCAATGAGCAAGTTGGTTCGAAAACTCCAGTCATTCCGCTTCGATAAACGGGCATCCGCGGCGGTAATGTTTGCCTTGGTGACGCCCGTGATGATCGGATTTACGGCACTGGCTGTTGACGTTGGAAAAATCTACCTGACCGAGGCAGAGTTGCAAAACGCGGTGGATGAAACTGCACTGGCCGGGCTGGTCAGGATTCGCGATACCAGAACAAGCTTTGCCGTGGGCGTTACCGAAGCCCAGTTGACGAGCGACATGGTGCAGTTTGCGATAGACAGCGTTCCCGACCTTGCCGGTGACGCCGCGGTTCGGGCGGAAGATATCGTCTTCGGCCGATGGGACTTTAATACCGAGGAGTTTACGCCGACGAATTATTGGCTGAACGTCAACGCCGTTCGGGTCGCGGGACATATGACATCGGAACGCGGCAATCCGTTGAAGACGTATTTCGGCGCACTCTTCACCGACCATGTCGAGATGCGTGTCTCGTCAATGGCTGTTCTGCCGGTTCCGCCAGGATTTCATTCGCTCTCACAAGCCGCATCGCCGGGCTTCTACTGGGAGAATTCCGATCTGGATACATCTGATATTGTCGTCAACTCAACAAGCGACAATGCCGCACTGTTCAGCGGGTCGAATTGGAAGCACAGCTTCGGAGGACACCAGATGGATGTGGCCGGCCGCATAAATTCGGTTGGCCGGCCTTTGCGGGGCGCGTTCAAGGTCCACGCGCAGCAGTTCGGAGTAAGAGATTTCCTGGAAAACCAGCCACAGCCGCAGGTAAGTGGCGGCTGCGAATACCGGGATTTCGAACCCGCCCCGCAGTCGAACAAAATTATCCTGCGGCCGGGGACATATTGCGGATTGCTGATCGAAACCCCTGTCGATGAGGTCGAGTTCCAGCCGGGCACCTACATCTTCAAGGACAAACCGGTGGTTATACGCAATCAGACACGGGTCGATGGCGAGGAGGGCGTTCACTTCTATTTCACAGGCGAGGACGCGACGCTCACGGTCATAAATGTTCAAGACATTGTATTGCGTGCTCGCGATAGCGGTGATCAAAAGGGCATAACAATCATGACCAATCGCAATGCAGGCCGGGCGCCCCGCTACATCAGTTTCATGGGTTCGAAGCTGACTTCCCTGGGCGTGATATACCTGCCGGCGTCCAGTTTTCAGGTGGCCAATGGAACGCTGAACGGCAACTGTGTCATATTGTGCGTAGCCGCTGACACAATGGCTTTCACCAACCTTTTTGTGAACTACTATGGCGGTATTTCAAGCCTTCGTGCACCGGGGTGGAACCTTTCCAGCAACAACGGAGTGACAAACCCGGTCGGACTGGGTGTCAGCTTCCGGCCCTACTTGATCGAGTAATCGACAACGGGTGCGATCGGGTCATTTTGTTCTGCTTCAGCTCTTTGGCCCGCAAGATCTGGTTTGCGCGCCTGTGTCTGCAAGCTAACGCAAACATCTGGAGCTGCAAAAAAACCGAGCAAGGAGGCAGATGACCGGGCTTCCCGAAGCCCCCTATCCGGCCTGTCTGCCTCCCGGGAAAGCGCACCGAATGCTGGTCGGTGCGCTTTCCTCTTTGCGTGAAGGGCCAGACATGCTCCGCGCCATCGAAGCCGTCAGCGCAAAACCCGATTCGCGGCAAAAACCGCTTTCTTCTATTGCGGCATGAAGACATCGCCAAGAGCGATAACAACGCCCGACCGATCAGATCGGCTTTACTTTGTTTTGCTCGCAGTTTCTCAAGGCCATTCAGTAAATTCCAGTTGGCCGGGAGCAACGCGTATGCGCAATAATTTCGTTTTCTGTCCAGTCGATGCGGAATGTGGCCAGCCAGACTGCCTCTGCAGAGCTACACTCTATGCGTTACTTTGGCGGGGGTACACAATGGAAATTCAGTTCTGTAATCAGTTTGCGAGTTTTTTGTCCGAAAGCAAAGAAAACCTGCTTCCGACAAGGCTCGCGGCAGCTTTGTCGACCGTGGCACGATTTGACGCCTGGCGCCTGATCTCCATCGACACGGATGGCGAAGTTGCTGTTATCGATTTCCGCAACTTCCTAAAGTGTGAAGAAGACTATCGCGGCCAGGACCTCTCAGCCGATCCGATCATCTCCATGGCCAAAAACATGATCGGCCACGGATACTATACCAGCGAGGAACTGGCGCCGCGCGGCCTCATTACCACGCAGCTTTATGAGCAAGCCCTGGGACTGGGATTGGTGCTCACCGACCATGTCGGCTTTGTGGCTGAGGTGGACGCGCGGCGCAGCATCTGCCTGTCGCTAAGTCGGTCCGACCTGTTGCCAGCCTTTACAAAAGCGGAAAACGACATGTTCTGCGCCGTTGCGCCCTTGGTGGTTCATGCCTTGAAAAGGATCGGTGCCGGGGAAGCAGCGACGGATCCGCAGAGCTCCGCTGAAAATGCAGGCGATGCAATGGATCTGCAGGAAGTCGTGCTGGAGAGTTTCGGGTTCACAACATTGAGCCCGCGGGAACGCGACGTGGCAAAACTGCTGTTTGAAGGTCACTCGGCAAAGGCAATTGCCAGATCTCTGGAGATCAGCCCGGGAACGGTGCGCAATCACATCAAGAACATCTATCTGAAGCTTCGCCTCAACTCACGCGGCGAGTTCTACAATCGTTATGTGGGCGAAGTGTTGCGAGCGCGTGCGGCATAGCGCAGCGCCTGAGCGGGACCGGCTCCGGCAAGCGGGTGGCGCTCACGCCCCGCGCCTAGCCGGTTTTTGCAGGTAGGTGCTTGGTGGCCGAAGTCAAATCTGCAGCCCTTCGGCGAAATTCATCGGGGCGCAGATCAGCGATCGACACTCTCAAACCAGGGTGGCGGTCGCCGCAATCGTAGAACTGAAACCGGCCTTTGGTGTCGGCCTTGACGCCATACATGGCGTGATCGGCGGCGGCACACAGCATAGCGAAAGTATCACCATCACCCGGATAAAAACTGACGCCGATGGATGCTGACGCAAAGATCTTTTGACCGGCTATTTCGAAAGGCTGTTTTATTTTTCTCAGACAGCGATCGACGATCGCTGAGACGTTCTCCTTACTGGCCACGGGTGACAGGCACAGCATGAATTCGTCGCCTCCGATACGAGCCAGAATGTCCGATTTCCGCACCTCTGCGGATAACCGCTCGGCGACATGTACAAGCAGCGCATCTCCGACGGTATGACCATAGACGTCGTTGACCTGCTTGAAGCCATCCAGATCGATGAAGGCCAGGGCGAACGTCACGCCTGGTTCCTGAATCATCTCGATCGTCGTCTGCTCGAGAAAAGCCCGGTTGGGCAGACCGGTTAAAACATCGAAATATGCATGTTTGTAGAGCTCGTCTTCGCGCTGGCACTGTTCAGTGACATTATATGACAGGCACACTTCATGCGGGCGGTCGTTCAAGTGGATTTTCACACGCTCGTATCGAATAACAAGTCCGCTTGCGTTGGATTTGCGGCCCTTTCCAGATAGGCCGCCATGCACAACCCCTGCCTTGTTTGCGTAAATGGATACGCCGGAATCATCAACGATTTGAATCCCGACCGGCAAGGCTTCAACCACCTCAAGCAACTGTCGGGTGCCGAACTTTGGTACTGACGCCATCTTGCCTCTCATCGATGCTCGCTATGGTTTTGGTTTTTTGGCAGCAGCGATCACGTTAAGCCCGGATACTTAAGCTTTTCGATAAGAAGTTGCGTCGATTGCGTATCGGTCATTGGATTTTTGGCCCATCCCAAATGGGATACTTGAGCGAAGCGCAGGTGCGGCCTAGTCTCAAGCGTCTCTATGCTGCAAATCCTGGGCTCCAAGAGGTCGATCGGTTCCAGCCACTGCGAGCGAAACGGCTTGTTTGGAGAAATATTCGCCAAGAGCAAACCGCTCACTGTCCCGTGCGCCAACAATTGCTGCTGTGCCATATTGAACCAGTCTGGTGACGGCAGCCTTGAGTAGAGATTCATGGATGGATCGGCCTTGGCAATTACAGCGGCGATCGCATGGCGTTCCAAGTTGTTGTTGCTGAACCGGGCACCGGCTGAACGATGATTATGCGTCCTTGTGCCTGTGACATTGGAAGCTTGAAGACGGCCCGGAACTGTGGGCCGAATAACACAGAAGAAAAAGCACGAATTCGGCGAAACCCGCAGATCGGGATACTGCTGACCCTGATCTGCAATGACGCCCTCAACACAAGCCGTCTTCTACGTATTGCGTTTCGTCTGTTGGAGGCATTTTTTGGTCATGCAGCATGCATGAGCTGGACTGAGAGAACTAAATCGGCATGTCCAAAAAGGGGCGGTAGCGCTCTTGCCGCAGCGCTACCGCCCCTTTAAGCGGAAATTATGTTTCCAACTAGAATTCGTCCCAGTTTTCGTCTTCATCGGCCGTTTTTGCGGCGTTGCCTTCGAAGCCGAGTGCGGTGCCGACGGCCTTGACCATCTTCCTTGCCGGCGAAGGTACCTGTTCGGAGGTCTCGTCGGCCTCCTTCAGGCGCATTGCGGGCTTTTCGTCTGCCAGTTGGAACTCCGCGATGCGGCCGGAAAGCCCGGCGACGTCTTCGGCCAGCTGGTGCGTAACGGCGGTCGTTTCCTCCACCATGGCCGCATTCTGCTGGGTCATCTGGTCCATCTGAGTGACGGCCGCATTGACCTCCTGGATGCCCGTAAACTGCTCATTGGCCGCCGTTGCGATGGCACCGATGGCGTTGTTGACGTTGGTGACATGTTCGGAGATCTGGGTCAGGGCGTCGCCGGTCGCCTTGACCATCTTGACGCCATTGCCGACCTGTTCGCCCGATTTGGTGATCAGCTCCTTGATCTCCTGGGCAGCCGTCGCGGCCCGTTGAGCAAGCTCGCGGACCTCCTGGGCGACGACGGCGAAGCCTTTGCCGGCTTCACCCGCCCGCGCAGCCTCGACGCCGGCATTGAGTGCCAGCAGATTGGTCTGGAAGGCGATCTCGTCGATCACATTGATGATGTTGGAGATCTCGGCGGAGGCGGATTCGATCCCCTCCATTGCCGAGACGGCCTCGGAAACGATGGCGCTGGACTTTTCGGCGTCCGTCTGGGCGGCCTCGGCCATCTGTGCCGCTTCGCCGGCCCGTTCGGTCGTGCCCTTCACCGCCGACGTGATCTCTTCCAGGGCGGCGGACGATTCCTCGAGCGAGGCGGCCTGCTGCTCTGTGCGCCGCGAAAGATCGTCGGCTGCCGAGCGCATTTCCATGGAATTGTTGTCGATCGATCCGGTGCTTTCACGAATGCCGCACAGCGTTCCGTTCAGCTTTTCGATCGAGGCGTTGAAGTCGACCCGCAAGCGTTCGAGCGCCTCCATGAACGGCGTATCGATGCTGACCGTCAAATCGCCCTCGGACAGCCGCGTCAGGCCGCCGGCGAGCGCTTCGACCGCCTCCTGCATCTGGCGGGCTTCCTCGGCCTTGGCGGCCTCGCGCTCGGCGCGTTCGCGGTCGCTGAGCGAACGGTTTTCTTCCGCCTCGCGTTCGAGGTTTTCCTTTTCGATCGCAGCGTCGCGGAAAACAGCGACGGAACGCACCATCTCGCCGATCTCGTCCTTGCGGTCCTCGCCCTTCAGCTCAAGGTCCGTATTGCCCCTGGCGAGCTCGGACATGTTCCTGACGACATCCGAAATGGGCCGTGTGATCGAACGCGAGAACAAAATGGCCGCCGCCATGGCCGCGCCAAGCAGGGCCAGCGCAATCAGAAGCACGATATTGCGCAGAGACGTGACACCGGCCAAAGCTTCAGAACGATCAAGAATTGCAGCGATGATCCACTCAGCGCCCAGAAAATCGACCCGGGCAAAGGCTGCCTCACCCTCGATTCCGCGATAGCCGGTGATCGGACCTGAAGCTATGTTGTCGCGCGTGGTCTGCGTGACGAGTGGAGAGTCAAGCTTTACCGTCAGAGCCTCGTTCTCCGAGGTTTTGGATGAATCGGTGATAAAATAGCCATCCTTGCGAACAAGCATGGTCTCGCCCGTTTCGCCGAGCCCCGTGGTGTTGCCCATGATCTCGGCAATGATGTCGTTGGGCATCTGCAGCACGACGACACCGGTAATCTCTCCACCACCGGTCAAAGCCTTTCCGATGAAGGCTGCTGGAGCGCCATAAGAAGGCCCGTATGGGCGGTAGTCCTTGAGTATGATGGTGTCGCTGGTGCCCGCCTCCATGACATCGCGGAATACATTGGCAAGGTCCGAGTCTTTCCACTCACCTGAGTTCAGGTTGGTTGCATAGTCCCGTTCTTTGAAGACCGAGTAGACAACGTTGCCCTGTTCATCGAGAAGAAACAGATCATAATAACCGTGCTCGAGCAGAAACGTGCGAAGCTCCGGGTGGTATGTCTCGTGGCTCGAGTCGTATCGGTCCTTGCCGGCTGAATCGAGCTTGTGTTTTTCGCCGGTGGGGTGCGGGTTGTCGTCGATGTAACGCTTCTGAAGCTCACTAACTGGGTTTTCACCGATGAGTTCCCAGGAGCTTTTGAATGAAGCCATGGCTTTGTTGACGTAGGTGTTGTTTGACAGGCCCTCGAGGTCCTTACGAATATTTGTGAGGTAGGTCTCGACCTGATTGCGTCGGCCGTCGGCGACGGCGGCCAGTTTTTCCTGGGCCTGTCGCTCCACGATATTGGAGCTGATCATGAGCGCGGCAACGCTTGATGCGCCGATTGACGCTATGGTCAACAGTGCGGCGGCAAGCGGTAGTTTTCGTGAAATCAACACGGTGCAGTCTCCTGGATGGTGTCACAACTCATGCCAATACTGGTGGCTTCAACTGCTTCATGCCGCCACGAAACGCTTGAAATGGCTCTTTACTTGCGAAGTACAAATCGCGGTTCAGGCTGAATATCGGGTATAAAAATTGCGGCTTGTTCAGGGGTTGAACTAGCCAATATTGGATATCCTATCTGGGGCATAGAAAACCAAATATCGCCATCAATATCTAAACGGTTAGCCGAACGATTGAATTTCGTAGCAACCCTTAGGCGCACCCGGTTAGGAAAGAAGGTGATAAGCTCTATCTCCGACGCATTTCGCAGGCATTTTGCCGTGCCATGTGTGACAGCACTTGATGATGTTGGGGCGTTCTTTTCCAAACGATCCGGTGTCTACCACGTGGAGCAGCGTGGAAAGGCAGCTGACGACACAGCTGAGCTTTCTCTTGCTGCGATCGATGATATGCCTCTGATCTGGAGCATGTGGAGTGCACCTGCCGAGAGCGTTTCGCAGACCTCACGAGGCAAGCTATGCATCAACGTTGTCCTGAATGGTGTGACGGAAGCAATCCACCCCGATCTGGGCCTTATAACCGCCAACCAGGATATTGCCCGCGTTTCGACCATGGTGGAGGGCACCAGACTTATCAATCGGTCCAGCAAAGAAACGCTCGAGTTGGCTATACCGATTGAGCAGCTGACGGCGCGTGCAAGAAGCCTTTTTGGACGGGATACGGATGGTTTGATTCAGTTTGAGCCAACGCTCAATCTCAAAAGTCCGCGCGGATTGACGATCCTGCAGCTTTTGGCGTTTCTGCAAACTAACTGCGTTTACGGTGAGAAATGGTTGAAAAGCCCGATCGTGCTGGCCAACACGAAAGAGCTCATCTTCATGACGGTGTTGGGTACGCTGCCCAACAATTTTCAGAGTGAAATGGGTGCCGCAAGAGAGTTTGCTCTGCCGGGTGCGGTCGCCAGGGCCGAAGAATATATGCGCTCGCACGCAAACAGGCCGCTGACGGTTGAGGCGATAGCGCGCAAGGCTGGTTGTAGCGAGCGCGCGCTGCAAGACGCTTTCAGGCGTGTCCGGGATACGACCCCTATGGCTATGCTCAGGGACATACGCTTGGAACACGCGCGCGCCGATCTTCAAAATGGCCTTGTCTCCGTCACGGATTGCGCCTTGAGCTGGGGATTTTCGAATTTGGGCCGTTTTACCAAGCACTATCAAAAGAAATACGGTGAAAAACCATCAGACACGGTTCGACGATAGTCAGCTTTCAATCAATATCCCGAGATCTAGGGAGCAATCAGGCCTAACTTTTTCCAGCTCATAGATTCGAAGGGCCTATATAAGGAGAAATTGCCGTGGAGAGATGATTTCTACTGCAAACCCGATGGTTGAATGTGAGTGTTTGTTATCTCATAGTGATTCAATTGTGTTCCACAATATGAGTCAGTGCTGGTAAGTTTGCCCCAATGCTTTCTGATTGGATTTTCTGATCGAATTGGCTCTTTCTGAGCATAGATCTGCCGAGCAGACAGGCTACAGGTTCCGGTTGAAAAGCTCTGCCATCTTGATGCTGGTCATCCAATCCGCGTTAGCCTGTTAA
>NZ_JAPJZH010000036.1 GCF_027889715.1 Allohoeflea poritis | reverse complement strand
ATATGGCTGGCGACCAGCCGGATGATGCGTTCCGCCTCGGAAGCTGCAATCGTCTGGCCGGTATCGATCCGGCCCTCGCCGTGCCGGTCCAGCCACAACCTTCCGTCCGGATTGACCATCACTTCGATCACCGCCGGATCACTGAGGGCCGAAGCGATCGCCGGCCCCATGGCGGTCCGCAGCATGACGCGCTGGCGTTCGATGGTGGATGTGTGGAGACGGTTACTCATCAACCGCCTCCCCCTGGGACAATTCCCAATCGGACATCTTCCCGTCAGGCGGGCCGTCATGGACCGACAGGCCTTCGCGCACGGCACGCAGGGCATCGATCTCCTCAGGCGTGAAGAAGTCCCCCTCTTTCGCGCTGATTTCCTCGAGCACGTCCTTGATCATGTTCTTGCCGCCGGCGAGCCGGCGTGCGAGCCGCGTGGTGAAATATTCGAAGCGCTCCTTGCCGAGTGCGCGGGCGGCATCCTGATCCGCGTTCGGCAAGGGCGGTGTTACGGTCAGGAAGAAGCGGACGAACAGCGCCAGCGTTTCGGTGGTGACCGTAAGGTTCCGCTCCAGCCGGTCATATTGCCGAGTCAACCGGTCCAGCCGGCGAATGAGCGCGCCGTCACGCTGATCGTCGAACTCCTTGGAGAAGAACCCCATGAGTGCGGCTTCAACGACCGAAGCCTTGGTCACGCCTGGGCGCTTGGCAATAAGCTCGACCTTTTCCGAGAGCTTATGGGAGATGTGGACGTTAAGACGGGGTTTCATGGGAACGCTCCTCAAAAACTCGGCAGCAGGTCGTCGTCGGATTGGTCCCCGACACCGGTATTCATGCCGTGGGCGCGCCGAACGACTGCAGAACTGTTTGCAAGTCGGTCGATCTGTTTGGCGGCGGCCGTGTCGAAGTCGTCGTCCAGTAAGCCTTTATCCGGGGTATGATCGGGCTCTTGCTGAATCGTTGATTCTTCCGGCAAAGCGGGATGGCGCTTGAGGCCGCCGTCATCATCGTCACCGCCTGCAATCAGATCGGACCAGGGTTTGTGAAGGTCAGCATGAGTGCTCCGCACCTGTCCGGACCAATCGTCTGGACGTGGCGGCGGACAATCCGCATAGGGACCATCCCCCGAATCCGACCAAGCCAGGTCGGGCGGGGAGGACACCCGACGGGTAAAGTTGCCGTCTTCGAAATAGCGCAGCTTCTTTGCCCGGATCGGCGGCCGGCCGGAGACCATGACGATCTCCTCGTCCGCCGGCAGTTGCATGACTTCGCCGGGTGTCAGCAGCGGACGGGCCGTCTCCTGACGGGATACCATGACGTGGGCAAGCCATGGGGCGAGCCGGTGGCCGGCATAGTTGCGCTGGGCCCTCAGTTCCGTCGCCGTGCCAAGCGAATCCGAGATACGTTTTGCCGTGCGCTCGTCATTCGTGGCGAAACAGACCCGGACATGGCAATTGTCGAGGATCGAATTGTGTTCGCCGTAGGCCTTGGAGATCTGGTTGAGCGACTGGGCGATCAGGAAGCTGCGCACCCCGTATCCAGCCATGAAGGCGAGCGCACTTTCGAAGAAGTCCAAGCGCCCCAGTGCCGGAAACTCATCCAGCATCATCAGCAGCTGATACCGGTGTGTTTTGCCGGCCTGGCCCCCGAGCCTTTCCGTGAGCCGGCGGCCGATCTGATTGAGTACCAGGCGGACAAGCGGCTTCGTGCGCGAAATGTCCGACGGTGGGATCACAAGATAGAGCGATACCGGTCGCTCCGCGTCCATCAGGTCGGCAATGCGCCACTCGCACCGGGATGTGGTCTCGGCAACGGTCGGATCGCGATAAAGTCCAAGAAACGACATCGCCGTCGACAGGACACCGGAGCGCTCGTTCTCGGACTTGTTCAGGAGCTCGCGCGCAGCCTGCGCCACCACCGGATGGACTTGTGGCGCCTCGTCGGTTCCGAGATGATTGGTGCTCATCATCGCCCGCAGCGTCCGTTCAAACGAACGGGATGGGTCGGAGAGAAAGGCCGCCACGCGGGAAAGTGTCTTTTCCTCTTCGGCGTAGAGCACATGCAGGATAACGCCGACCAGCAGCGCGTGACTGGTCTTTTCCCAGTGGTTCCGCCGTTCCAATGCCCCTTCCGGGTCCACCAGGATGTCGGCGATGTTCTGGACGTCGCGGACCTCGTTACGGCCTTTACGCACCTCCAACAGCGGATTGTATTTGGCGCTCTTCGGGTCCGTCGGGTTGAACAAAAGGCAGTGCGAAAAATTGGAGCGCCAGCCGGCCGTCAGCTGCCAGTTTTCGCCCTTTATGTCGTGGATGACGGCCGAGTGCGGCCAAGTCAGCAGTGTGGGGATGACCAGCCCGACGCCCTTGCCCGAGCGGGTCGGCGCAAAACACAAGACATGCTCGGGCCCGCCATGGCGCAGATAGTTGCGTTTGAAGGAGCCGAGGAACACCCCCGCCGTCTCGAACAGGCCGGAGCGGTTGACATCCGCATTATCCGCCCAGCGCGATGAACCGTAGGTGGTAACCAAGCGCGACTGCCGGGCGCGCCACAGTGAACCGGCGATTGCCACGCTGACACCTAGAACACCACCGGAGGCGGCCACCGCACCTGCCCGATTGAAAACCGATGGCGCGTAGGCCTCATAGGCATACCACCACTGGAACAGCCGCCACGGCAAATGGATCTGATATCCGGCGATCTCGAACCAGGCCGGACCGAGCCCCGCTTGAAAAGCTAACTGACCTGCCGCCCACTGCGTCGCGCTCCAGACCGTGCCGATGACAATCGCAAAGACGATCAGGATTTGGCCGATTAAAAGCTTGGTTGGGGACATCGTTCTTCCGCCACCTGAGGACCCGAAGGTCTGTTGAAGTAGACGCAAGATCGCGGAAAAATCAGCTATTAATCAATGGGATAGGTTCCAACTTGGTCCAAGAAATACAAGTTAGGGAATGACTATCAAAAGGAAAGAAACTAGAGGAAATGATTGTTGCTAACCGTTACAGCCCTTACGCCCATTACCAACCAATTTTTTGAGATTGAAATTCGTGTTTGGGTCCGTCGCGCTGTGGAGAATCACACCGTATAACATGGTCAGTTCGTATGTGTTTTCCCGATACCTTTAATGGCTGTGCTGGGAGGATAACCAACTTTCGGCGCACAGGTAAACTTACGGATCGAATTCTACTAAATCGGACATCCATATTTCACAAAAGCGGCTGCTAAAACGGCGCGAATTTGTTATGCGAGAAAATTTGTTTTGGTCGGTGCAAAACACACGGAGCAGCGAACAAAATCAGGCGAATGGCACAAAGTTGTCGGTCTCAAGAACGCTTGCGCAGAGCTTTGCCAAGCTTTCTGACTGCTTTTTGTCTTCCCAAGCAAAAGCGAGGCTTGCTCCGATGTGCAGAAAGTTCTTTTTCAGATCACCAACGTGTCCATACCGCTGATCCGCTGCATTTCGATATTTGGCCCAATCTTCTGCGCCAATTTCGTCTTTCACAATGGCGCCGATATCCGAATGCCATGCCGTGAAACCGGTACCCCAAACAGTCTCATCAGGAAACGGTGTTTTCTCATCCCCTCCAGCAAGTCTAAACAGTGCCTTGTTATCCTTCTCATGTTTGGCCTTACTTCCATTTCGGTCAGGCTTATCAGCGTCGGAATCGAACACGAGATACGTTGGTATCTTCATATAATTGCTGATCACTAGAGGTCTAAGCAGTTCACTTTTCCCATTTGCAGCCACGATATGGCATCCCAAGCGCCTAAAATCATCCAACTTGTTGAGCAGATTAAAGTACGCCTGCAAATATGCCACGTCTTCAAGACCTTCGACCAAAATAAGCCTGCGAGTGAAGAACATTTCATTTAGGGCAGGTTGCAAAGCCTGATGTATCTTTGCAAGAGCGCCTTCGGGTTTAGTGGGCTCTTCGCCAGTTGCTTGACCGACAGCTTCCGCTATGTCTTTAAACGACATATGGCAGACCATAGAACGTGGACTTCCGTCTTCCTTACGGACCATACGAACGTCTTCAAATCCTTCTCCGGAAACAAACCACGGATTGTGGGTCGAAACGATCACTTGCGAGTTTCCATGACTCAGCTTGTTCAGAACTGCAGCAAGATGGCGAGCCTGTGGCGGATGCTGATACAACTCAGGCTCCTCACAAGCCAGAATCAATGTGGGGCTCTCACCAGCCTCAGTGCCAGAAAGTTCCTGCAACAAGGCAAGAAGATAAGATCTCTGTAGACCGTGCCCGAACCGCGCGAGTTCGCCTTCAAAATCGCCTTCCCCTGCAAGAATATGCGCCCACGGCTCTTCAACACGCACTGACTTGTCTGGGTCCTGCTTCCACTGAAGCCGCAAACGAGCGTCGGGATGCGCCCACTCCGAGAGGCGAGATTGAAGTGATTTGGAAATTTCGTTCAGAACATCCTGGCTTCCATCCAGAAGCTCCTGATATTGCTGCTGCATATCAGCTCGCAATTTCTTCATTGACTCATCGAAATTTGTCTTTGAGCGAACTGTTCTTGCCAGCAACTTGCCAAGCGCGGAATTTCGAGCCTCAACTTGCTCGGATGTAGCATCTTTGACCGCCGGGACATAAACCCATTGAACATGTCTGGCCAGACGGTTTGTGCCCTTCGAAAATCCGTAAAATTGATCTTCGCTCGGTATGAGTTCGCACTGTTCAGGTCGACCAGCCTCGTATTCGTGAAGAGCCCGAATCATGGCATCTTTTGTGCCTGGAGCCGGGAGTTCCTCGTGACCGCTCCTTATTCCGCTGTATATGTCCTTTAACTCTGCAACTTTTTTGCCTTCATCCAAGGCCTTAAAAAACGGCGCAAAGGCGAGCATTGCGAGCCGCTGTCCGTACTGCTTCACATCTGCTTTCCCGATAGCTTGGTCAAAGGTTGCCACAGCAGATACAACCAGTTGGCCCTGCCGTACGTAGTCAGAAAAATCTTCTGTGGCTTCCTCGTCCAGGTCCTTAAATGTGACGGTGATCTTGACCGGCTCATCCGTTTCCTTGCAGTGGAAGTCTTCATCTTCTAGCTGACTCAAGTCGGTAGGGAGACCATTGGACTCACGAAAGAAAACATTTAGGGCAGTCAAAACCGTCGATTTACCCGCTCCGTTCGGCCCCACAAAACACGCATAATTATTGAACGGAATGGTTTCGTCTTTGAACGACCTGAAGTTTTCGATGCGAACAGATGCAATTTTCAATGTTGCTACCTCCTGGTCAGGTCATGCTGAAACCAGTTCCTCGGTTTTGACTGCCCGTAATGACAAATGTCGACCGCCAATGCCCTCAAAAAGTTGCTCACGACACGTAAGCACGATGATCTGAACCTGCTGCCCGACTATGTTCAGAATATCGAACATTCGGCCCATTCTCCGATCATCCGAAAACACAAGCGCATCATCCAGCACGACGGTCGCGGGATGACCTTGCTCGACAAGCATTTCGGCAAAGGCGAGACGAACGAGAACAGCGATCTGCTCCTGCGTTCCCATGCTCAAATGTTCGAAAGATTCTTCATAGCCGTTCTCACGAACGACACCGACGATATGCAGGTTCTCGTCAATCGCAATCTCAGCGCCGGGAAACAAGAGCTGCAAGTAGGGACGAACCCGTTTCAGCACCGGCGAGAGATAGCGCTCTTTCGCTTCGGTCTCGGCGGACCGCAATGTCGATAACAGTAGGGTAAGCACGGACACCTCGCGCTCGTAGCGTTGAAGCTGATCGTCGGCGAGCTCGACCTCTCGTGCTTTCTGCTGAATGTCCTCATCAAGGCCAGCGCCTTCAAGAGCTTCGATATGTGACCGCAACCCGATAATCTTCTCATTGAGACCGGAACGCTTGTCACGACGCTCCTGTAACGCTGTTTCCAACCGCGAAATCCGCGCCTCCAATTGCGGCAGCGTCTCGCCCTCGCGCCGATCTTCAAGCTCGGAGACAGCCTTCTCCTGATCTGCTAACTCCTTTCGAGCTACCGACACACCGGCATCAAGGTCGTCATCTGAAGTCTGCTCTTCGGCTTCAGTCAGGCTCTTTTTCAACTTTTCGAGGCGTTCCCTCCCATCGTCATATCGTGTTTTCACACTGCCCAACTCGGTCTGGATACGACCCATCTCTTCTTCCGGCCCGCCAAGGGCCGCCCGGGCGGTGGTCAGGGTGTCCCTTGCTTCCTGTGCGCTTTCCTGGGCAGAGGCGAGGGCCTGCTCCGCTTCTTTCTCCGTTGGCAAGCTTCCGATCCCAAGATCGGTCAGCGCTCCTTCGTGAATTGTTTTCAGGCCCGCAATGTGATCCGCAAGCGGTTCCGCACCGGCGTCGTAGTCGTCCGTCGCGGGCGCGTGCAATGCGGCTTCCTGCCGTGCAAGCTCGGCACCACGCAATAGCTTCTCGCGTTTCGCAAGCTGTTCCTCAGCGGCACCAACCGATTTGACGCCGCACTCTTCAAGCGAAGCCTTGAGGGCGTCATTCGCATCGCGCTGTTGTGTGATGAGCCTGTCTCGGTCTTTGATCGCAGGCTGAACAGAAATGCTGCCGTAATCCGGGATGGTGATCGTCGTTCCCTCGACCGCTTCCACCGACGTCTGATCGGCCGCAAGCGTCGCTCCATCGACCTCGATCTTGGACAATCGGTTTGAAGGCATATCGAACGACACGAGGGTTGCGGCAGCAGAAAGGCGGGAACGCGCGGTTTCTAGTTTCCTCGCGGCATCTCGTATCGCTTCAATATTCTCGTCGGTCACGAAAATGACTGCTGCGCCCTGTTGGGCAGCCCTTTGCTTCTTTTCGGCCTCTTTGGCTTTCTCGTAACGCTCCTGAAGCTCGCGAATACGGCCGTCGCGTTGAACAGCAGTGAGGACGCGGCGGGCCATCAACACAGTCTTATCGGCCTCGGTGACACCATCCTCGGCTTTCTTCGTATCTTTGCGAAGGCCCTCGACCTGTTTTCTCAGCTCCCGATCCGTCTGGCGAACCTCGTTTAGCTTCTCCTTCGCCGCGTCAACCGCCTCCGCGTCGGTCTTGACCTGCTCCTTTAGATCGCGACGCTCGGCCTGGGCCTGCTCGGCTTGCTCCAGATTGCGCTTCTTCAGCTCAACATCTGTCGTCGCCGCCTCAATGCGCGACTCCAATTTGGCAAGCTCACCGTGTCGAGTCCGCGCGGCGTCCAGTTCCTGCTTGACTTTCTGGTCTTGCTCTTCCGATGAAAGGCGCGCGAGCGTTTCCTGTTCGGCTTCCAGGTCTTCCAAGGTCTTGGAGAGATCGCTGCGGCGGCTTTTCAAGCCTTCGAGTTCGGAACGCATAGTTTCTACTTCGTCGATCAGCTCTTTGTAGTCCCCGCGTGGCCTGCCGGTAGACGTGACAAGTTCCGAGAGCTTCTTATCGACCGCATCGGGCAGCGCCCTTCCACGCTTGCCGCCCAGAACCTCGCCGACTTCCGATTCCAGAGCGCTGTGGAGGTTCGAGCGCGCACTGTCGGGAAGGTCGAGCGCACCAAAGGATTGGCCTTGCTGAACCCAGAGCACATTCCACATACCAAGGGTTTCGGGTTTCGCCCCTGACTTGCCGGGCTCATCAAACCCGAGAAGATCACGCAGCGTGACTTCCGCTTCATCGCCCTCCAGATTTCGTCCGTCCGGGCAGAACAGGTGAGCGTAGGGTTTCTTTACGAACCGTTTCCTGATCCGATAAATCCCGTCGTCGACCTCGAACGCCAGCTCAACGACAGGCGCAGCCTGGTTGCGGTCGTTCTGTAGAGCGACAATCGGCTGTGCCTTCGAGCTGTATTTTTCAAAAAGTGCGGCCTTCAGGGCATCGAGCAGCGTTGACTTCCCCATTTCGTTGGGGCCGACAACAACGTTCAAGCCGTCGCCGATATCATCGAGACACATCGGCGTCGTGAACTTCTTGAATTGATTGACAGCGATGGAGCGAATTTTCATTGGCTCCTCGTCTGCAGTTTCATGTGCTCGACGTATAGCCGCTGAAGCGCCAGCGCTGCGACCTCATGCTCGGAATCGCTCATGTCCTCGGCCTTCTGCTTCAGGACATCGGCAGCGGTTCGCACAAAGCCGCCCCGGTCGATCTGATCAAGGTCTTCTTCGCTGGGACTCGGGAAGAGCCGTGTATCATCGACCCGCAAGTAACAGAAGGCAGCAGAGACCTGTTCAACGATCTGTTCCTCAAAATATTGCCGGTCCTGAAGCGAAACGGCACCCTCGACAAAAAGGTGCACCAGAACCCGGTTCAAGTCATCGCCACTGCCGCGCAGGGTAGTGACAAGGGCATCAACATCTTCACGGCTGTTAATCTGCTCGCGGAATGTCATCCACCGGTAGTGACCGGTCTCTACCGGCGTAACGACCGGAACCGCACCAGCGCTTTCAATCTCGACCAGAAGCGCTTGTCCGCCACCCTCGACATCAAACGCATCGGTCTCGTGTGTGCCGCTGTACCAAACCTTGTCGTTAATCTTCTTCTGTCCGTGCCAGTCGCCCAGGGCCAGATATGCCAGCCCCGCAGACTTCGGCCTATCCGGACTGATGTAGTTGGGAACGTCCTTGTCATCGGAACCGAAGCCCGTGACTGTTCCATGTGCGAGACCTATGCGGATCATTCCGTCCGGGGTTTCTGCTTGATCCATGTACGCCGTGGGTTCTCGAAGCGTACGCCGATACTGGAGCGGTGCCGGGAGCACGGCCAAACCGTCGCTTTCGAAAATCCGCGGTACTGATTCAGCGTGAACAATTACATTGTCCGGCACACCCCGTCGCAAGAGCTGATCCCAAAGGCCGTGCGGACGATGGGGGTCGTGGTTTCCGGGCAAGAGGTGCCATGTTACCTTCTCCAAATTCCGCATGCGTTCCAGCGGCTGATTGAGGGAGCGCGGCGACAGTGCCTCCATGTCGAAGACATCGCCGGCTACGAGAACGTGACCAGCACCGTGCTTTACAGCCTGTTCGCCTAGTCGAGTGATCGCTGCGAGACGCGCCTCCTGAAGCAGCCCCTTCGTGCCGTCATCGACAAAGCGAAACACTTTACCGATCTGCCAGTCCGACGTATGTAACAGCTTCTGAGCTATGGCTAAGTTCTCCTTGAAATTTCAAAATTCAAAAAAACTTGGTATGGCTGTCGATCCAACTAAAAAATTCGGGCGGACTGACTATTCAACCCTAGTGCTGACACGGCACTGCTGCAAGCAATGGTTGTCGATCACCCGCTTCTAGTTCTCCCTTTTTGGTTGCTAGCTTTTTAATCCGGCCGCATTTGATGCTGGTAAGCAAATACGCATTGTGTATCTCCCATTGGGCCATCTGCTTGTGGGAGAGCGCGGTGCAATATCGAACGTTTCGCTGAATGACCGCATAGGGCCGAAATTACAGTCCGGTGCTTCGTTTTGCTTACCGGGCAAGTGACTCATCTGCCAAGAGTCTCTCCAGCAAATTTTTTTACGCGCTGGCCAAATCCAGCATTTGTCAATTCAATCCGATGCCCCTCTTGCGTGAGAGTTCGAATGACGCTGTTGCCCCCCGCACTACACCGCGAATCATCTTCCCGCGCTGGCGCTCCAACACAAGCCGCCACGGCACGAGGTTAAACTCCCTCGATTTCTCCAGGATGGCAAATTTGCCGCTGGCGAGTTGAATCGAGCGACGATAGATGCCTTCAGCATGTGTTCCGTCCGGCGTTGCGACGAAGGACAGTCCGATTTCCGTGGCAAGCTTTTCACCAGCGGCAGCAAGTTCACGCCTGCGCAGTAGGCTGAGCAGATTACGCCTGTATCGAACACCTTCATCCTGCCTTACCGCCAACCCCTGTTCGATCAGAACTTCCTGTCGGCACTGGAGTGCCGATTTTGCTTGTGACCCAAACCTGTCTCCGCAAAGCTCAACCGGCTCTCGACTGACCAGTTGCTGATCAAGCCAGGTGGCGCCATCAGCATTGATCTGCCTGTCGAGAGACAGGTACGACAGAGTAAACACGCGAGCGGGATAGCGAGACCGTTTCGCGGTAAGTGCTGTCACGCGATCTTTGAAGTCGCCGGGAATTTTCCAGGAACCGTCGCCGAACCGCTGAACAATGTTTTGTCTCCGCAAAGCTTCGAGCCGGCGCACATGGGCTTTGACGAATTCCTCTGACGCCGCGCCATCATGTGCATGATGCAACTCCGGCGAATAAATGCCGCCGTTTCGGCGTGCAATTTCTGCAATGGTGCGGTCCGCTTTTCCCACACCCCTCCCCGTCGGCCGAACCTCAACGATGCTGCCGAGCGGCAGATCGTTCATATCCTGATGCGGATAGAGAGACACAAAGTGGACGCGACCGTCGGCGGCATCGATCATGACATAGTGACCGTCGTTCAGCTCATCATGCAGCCCTCGATCAATGACCTGACCGATGATAGTAGGGGCTCGCGGATCGCCGGGATCGAAGATGGAGTATTCGGTGGCCCCGGCATTCAACCCTGCCGCCTTTAAGCCACGATGCATCGTATTGATGATATCGCCGCGCCCCCCTGCCCGTCGCAACGTTTGTTCCAGGACCGGCGACAATCGCCACCGGCCTGGTGCGGTTTCTTCAGCCAGGCCGCGCTGTGCCAGAACACGCAGCCTCCCGACCTGTAATGTCCGCAGCAATTGGTGATCGCCCCCGCCCCGCCCAAACCACAAGTCGAGGTGCCCGTCTTCGGCTTGCCGGACAAGCTGCCGATCAAGGTCGGTGAAACGGTCCTGCTCGACCTGCTGCTCCAGTTTGCGACGGATTTCCTGTTCGGTTTGCGGGCCGAGCTCCAG
>NZ_JAPJZH010000035.1 GCF_027889715.1 Allohoeflea poritis | reverse complement strand
CTCATAGCCGTTGAGCAGGAAGACGTCCTTGGTATCGTCATAGTAGGCAAGGCCCCTGCCCTCGCTGACCCGTTCGATGACATCATAGCCGGCAAGGCCCCAGCCATAGCCCAGCCAGCCCTGATAGAGCCCCTGCCGCTTGGTCTTGCGCGCGGAATCGTAGCGAAGCTCAATCTTCGGTTCGAGACCGCGGAAACCCGGAAGATCAAGACCGTATTCATAGCTCGCATTGCCACGGCCAGTGGTGATTGCAGATGTTTGTGCCTTTGGGTTGGGTTCGACCTCTATGTCGCCGGACATAAGCTGCGCCTGTACCGATCCACACTGTAAAAGCAGCAGCGCGGATGCAGCTATAAAGGCTAGTCCCTTGAGTGTCAGATGGGCCTTCGACGGCAAACAATCAAAAGAACACCCCAAGATACGACGCATCACAATCCCCTCGATATAGCGGCGGTGCCATCGACATCCCCATCGAGGACCGCCCAGATCCTCATCAGCGCACACGTCCCCCCACACCGGAGTTGCCTCCGGAGCCATCCCGTCGCCAAGTTGTGAGAATCACTCGAATACGCGCAATACGGCTAACGCGCTGAACAACTTTGTTGCAAGGCTAAAAAACCACCAGTTGAAGTTTCCACAACCTTTTGCTGTGGAAAGCGACATCGAATACGCATCCTAACCTACACAACAATAGAAAATATCGCTCGATATGACATAGGTTGTATTCGACAAATACGAGCACGACTCGTGCCCGCTACAACCGAACAGATAAGACTGCGGTATTCGCCAGAGAATAGCTCCGAGATGAATATGACCGGCGCCGTTGCAACGATAAATGACTTTGCCGAATGGTTTGTCGATGAATTCGACAGCCTGCCGTTTCGTGATCGCCGCAAGATCGAAAATGCAACGCCGCTCATGCTGACTCTTGGTAAAACGGGAACTCTTTTTCCGGCTACCTTATCTGTCGTTGGCGACAAGCACTTGCACACTGTCGAGGCCGTTGACGCACTGTCCGACATCCTCGTCGCGCTGCCCAGGCGAAAGCGCAGGTACATTGTCCTGCTCCTGACCGGCGGTCGTTTCGTCCGACGAAAAATAGCCGACATAAGATTGCCCGGAAGCCGCGCCTGTGCCATGGCCGAAATCGATCTGGCAGCCAACACACCGTTCGGGAAGGAAGATGTCCACGTCGTGCTTCCGCGCGACAATGGTTCGTCGGATGGAACAAGCTATTTCATCATCAGAAAAGATGAGATCGACCCCATCGCCCATCACTTGAAGCAGAACGGCTGCACGGTCGGGTCAATTGTCTTCCAGACGGATGATGCCGAGTTCGAGGCAGGACGAAGCAGCTTAGTTGCCCTGGCTGGTCGGTCGTTGTCACAACGGATCAAGCGCTGGCTGAAAACAGCATGCGCCATAACATTCCTTGCCGGTGCAATTGGCACGTGGGCGATCGCCGATCATCGATACGACCGCGCCGAACAGACCCTCAACGCCGAAATTCAGATTGCCCAGAAAGCGGCCGGAAAGGCCCGGCGAGACTTCGAAGCGAAGATGACATTGCTGGAGACGATCTCTTCTCTGAGGCGCGAGAAGAATGCGTCGGGCGCCACTGTCCTCATGCTCGAGATGCTTTCAGACATTTTGCCCGACAACAGTTGGTTGAGTGATATCACAATCGAAGATGGAACGATTGTACTGACCGGTTTTTCCACGTCTGCCGAAGCGATTGTTCCCTTGCTGGAAAGCTCCGGGCGGTTTGCGGATCCGAAATTTTCAACCCCGGTCAACAAAGTCCCCGGTCAGGATTTCGAGCGTTTCACCCTGAAGACCCGATTTGTACCGCAGGGGCCGGAAGCATGATCTGGCTTCTCAACAGCCCGCGGGGATTACGGCGAGCTGTCGCACTTGGAATCGTTTTTGGCGCGATATGCGCAGCCGGCTTTGTGGCAGCCGGTGCATTTGCATCGCTCCGGCACTCCAACCAATCGGTCATTGAAAAAAGGGAGCTTCTCGGCCGTTTGCAGTCAATCGCAAACAGATTGCCTGAAGAGATCCGCAATACGGCCCTGGCCGAAGAAGCTGCCTCGGACGAATTCCTTTCCGGTGAAAGCGAGACCGTCATACGCGCAGGACTACAGCAGCAGCTCAAACAAACTGCGAACGCGCAGCATCTGAATGTCATATCCGTCGGAAACGCACCGGATCTGGGTCGCGATAATCTCACCTATGTTGGACTACAAGCAAATGTCACGGGCACAATCGCCAGCCTTCAAAAGACGCTGTTTGCGCTTGAAACCGCAAAACCCGTGCTGTTCGTAACGAAGCTGACTGTTCGCTCTACAGACCAGATGGCACTGCGGGCACCGGTTGCCGAGCCGGTGCTCGTTGCGCAGATAAGACTTTACGGTGCGCTGAAACCGGAATCGGAAGAGGCAGGCAAATGAGATCTGCCATTACTCTTTTCTGGCTGGTAGGCATAGCCGCCCTTTCGTTACTGGTGGGCGGTTATCTACTGGAACATCCTGTCGATGTTTCACCCATCATCCCGGATCCGACGGTAACCGCAACAGCATCGGGTACGGGCAAAACACCAGGCGAAAATGTCACAGAGCTTTCCAAAATGGAACTTTCCGCAACCACAGAACGACCGCTCTTCAGCCGCAGCCGCAGAAAGTTCGTACCGCCTCCTCCACCGAAACCAGCCAAACCGATTCAAACGGCGGCGATCAAAAAGCCGAGTGCGCCGCCGAGGGCAACCGCGCTGGCCATTCCACCGCCTGATTTCACATTGATCGGCGTCAGCATTTCAAAAGAGGCGTCCAGCGCGCTGCTGACCAGCAGCGGGGGCGAGAACAAATGGGTTGTTGAGGGCGACAGCATCAATTCCTGGACCGTTGCCGACATCGACAATGACAGCGTTGGTTTGGAAAATGGCGGGCGATCAGTTCGTCTGCACCTGTATGAAATCGGGGGCCGGTGACATGTGTATGCGATCGCTCTGCCACACGTCCGATGCGCGCGTGGAAGGCTTCAGCCTGGTCGCAGTCCTCTGGATTGTGCTGGCAATCGCCGCAGTGCTTACACCGCTCACATTAGCGGCGCGAACGCAAACTGTTCATATTGCGATGCTGCATCAGGCAGACCGGCTCAACTACCTCGCGGATGGGATTGCGCTGATACTTGTTGCCCAGCAAAAGACGCGATCAACGGATGGGGAAGCGCAACAAAGA
Organism: Allohoeflea poritis; assembly: GCF_027889715.1. GTDB lineage: Bacteria > Pseudomonadota > Alphaproteobacteria > Rhizobiales > Rhizobiaceae > Hoeflea_A > Hoeflea_A poritis. The sequence goes on along the minus strand of NZ_JAPJZH010000035.1, from coordinate 9,889 downwards.
CACTCGAATTCGACCGTTCACCGCTGCCGTGATGGCGAAGTTGTCGTCATGCATTCGCTTCAGAATCACGCTGGACTTGTCAATCTCAACAGGGCGTCGAAGAGCACCCTGAGCGCGGCTTTCGCGGCACTTGGGAAATACGATTCTGAAGCTGATCTGCTGGCCGACCGGGTTGTAGATTTCAGGTCCCATTCATCATCCGACCCGGGAGCCTCTACCAAAGACTTCAAGAATGGGCCCAAGCGGGCTCCGTTTGAATCGGTGGCTGAACTTTACGACATCGTTGGCGCTGGCGATATCCCACTTCAAATGTTGCGTCAGACATTCAGCGTCCACTCGAATTCGAGTGTCGTCGATCTGCAGGCAGCGCCGCCGCAACTCAAAAAAATGCTGACGGAACAGAACGCTTCCGACGCATTCCGGGCAGGCGCCAACGCGCAGCCGTCTCCGATGACTGTGTCGGTTGTCGTACGCCGTGGAACTATAACCGGGCAATTCAACGGCGTGTTTGCAAAAGGATCAGCCTCCGGCGGCATCGACCGCCTCGTCGAAAACTGGCGGTATGACGATTTGGCAACCCTCGACGGTCAATCGACACTTGGCAGTTGTTCTGCGCTATTCGGATCAGAATTCCGGCGAATTCTCGAGCAGTTCGGTTAGCGCGATGACAACGAACGATCACCGGGAGATTAAAGCGTTTGGCGAATACCTGAAGGAGAACTCTGTTCTTAGCCAATCGGATTGCTCGCGTATGATCGCGGCATCAAGCTCGACCGGCCAGTCGATTGACACGGTGCTCGTCGAGCTCGGGCTCGTAAGAGAAGAAGATCTTGCCCGCCATCTTGCCGTCTACAGTGGAATCCGCATGCACAGGCTGTCGCGCCCAGACCTAAGCGATGACCTTATCGAAAGAATCGGCGTCGGATTTCTTACAAACGCAGGCATTGTACCGATCACACGGAACGACGACAACATTGCTTTGGTCGTTGCCGATCCGCTTTCAGCCGGTGATGTCGGAATGATCTCTTATCTGCTGGACATGCAATTCGATCTGTTCTGTGCGCCAAGAAGCCACATCACGGAGTTGCTTGGTCAATGGAACGCCGAACACAACGCCGAATTGGCCGATGTCTCTTCACAGTACGAACATTCCGCTGAACTGGAGCTTCAGGACGTTAACCGCCTCAAAGATGTTGCAAACGAAGCTCCGGTCATCAGACTGGTAAACGACGTCATACAACGCGCAGTCGACCGGAACGCGACCGACATCCACATAGAACCATCAGCCGATTCCGTCTCCATACGCTTCCGTTGCGACGGCGTGCTTATTCTTGACCATAGGGCTTCCCAAAAACTGCATGCCGGCCTCTCAACCAGACTGAAAATCCTTGCACACCTCAACATTGCTGAAACGCGGATGCCTCAAGACGGCCGTATGCGGGTCGCAGTGCGCGGACAGGAAATCGACTTGCGCGTATCTGTTTTGCCGTCCGTTCATGGTGAGACATTTGTACTGCGCATACTCGACCGCAGCACTGTACCTTTGAAACTGGATTCCTTGGGTTATGGCAGTGCCGACGTCCAACGGATTAAGCGGCTCTCTCAATTGAGAGACGGTATTGTCCTCGTTACCGGCCCGACCGGCAGTGGGAAAACGACAACCCTGTATTCAATGATCAACGAAATCGACAGCGACAGAATCAAAGTGTTCACTGTCGAGGATCCGGTCGAATACCGCATCGATGGCATAACACAGGTACAAGTCAATTCAACGATCGGGCTGGACTTCTCGACAACGCTGAGGACAGTCCTTCGCCAGGATCCCGACGTCATTCTGGTAGGCGAAATCCGCGATGCCGAAACTGCACGTATCGCAATCAGGGCAGCCCTAACAGGCCATCTCGTATTCTCGACACTCCATACCAACAGTGCCGCCGCCGCATTCAGCAGGCTAATCGATATGGGGATCGAGGGTTATCTACTGGCTGGCACAGTCCGCGCGATTATCGGGCAACGACTGCTAAGGAGACGATGCGGTTCCTGCGCCGACAATACGACGGATTCGTGCGAGCGCTGTGGGGGTGGCGGCTATCAGGGTCGATTGGCAACCTATGAAATACTGGAGGTCAGCCGTGGGGTCCACCACGCTGTCAACCAATCCGCAACGGAAACCGATGTCTTGGACGCGGCACAAACAACCGGTTTCGTCTCGCTCAAGGATCATGCTCGCGGCCTTGTTGCGAGCGGTCTGACCGATAAGGCTGAAGTCGAAAGAGTACTCAGCGGATTGGGTGATGCATGACACGCTACCGCTATAAAGCCCATCTGAAGAACGGTGCGGTTGATGCAGATACTATAGAGGCTGGGTCGAAAGAAGCGGCGTATCTCGCACTCTCAAAGGGCGGCAAGATGCCGTTTGTATTGGAGGCAGACCTTAGCGGCGGAGATGCAAAAAGGCCAAGCCAGGCTTTGTGGCAACTTGGGTCGCTTACGAAGCCGAACAATGCCCGTCTGTTTTCCGGCCTCGCGGTACTGCTTCAATCGGGTTTCACAATAGATCAGGCGATCGCGACCATGCTGTCCGACGATCTCGATGTTAATGACAAAAAAAGGTTGTTCGATGTTGAAGCACGCTTGAAGGAGGGGTCGTCAGTAGCCGAAGCCTTTGCACCGGCGGGGATGCCAGCCGATATTATCGCTTTGATCTCCTCTGGCGAGAAAAGCGGCAATCTGCCTGGCGTGTTCTCGAATGTGTCGGAGCGCTACGAACAGCAAGCGAAACGACGCGCGGAAATCCAGGAGGCGCTGCTCTATCCGCTGTTTCTCATTGCCATGATGATTGCTGCGATTTTCATTCTGGCTTTCTATCTGGTACCGGCGATCGAACCCATATTTGAAGGAAGCGCGAACGGTCCTCCGACAATTGTTTACATCCTTTCCGCCGTCCGTGTTGGCATTACGCACCATGGTGCCGCTCTGTTGGCCTGCGTCTTGTGCATCGTTTTCATCACAATTGTCTCGTCACGCGCGAAGCAATTGATCATGAACGCTCGTCATTCGCTCCCCTTTGTCGGTGACATCCTGAAGCAAACCGCCGTTGCCAACTATCTGCGGACACTCAACTTGCTGCTTACCAACGGCGTCCCGGCCAAGGATGCCATGCGTCTTGCCAGCGAAGCAGCGCCGAGTGACAATATGAAACGTCAATTCCGGCTTGCCGAAGAGCGGTTGAATACCGGTTCGCGCCTTCATGAAGCGCTAGCTGGAACCAACCTCATGAACGACGGCCTTACTGCGCAAATCAGAATCGGTGAGGAGTCCAACAATCTGCCAACTATGCTGGCCCGAGCGGCATCTGCAATCGAAGCGCGTCAGAAGATCAGGCTTGATCGGCTGTTCAAATTCCTGACGCCGGCCATCACAATATTCCTCGGGCTCGTCATCGGCGTGCTCGTGACATCCGTCATGAGCACACTGCTTGGCATCAACGAGTTGGCGATACGTTGAGCGAACAAGCGGACCTACGCGTTGACGAAGACAGCATACAGGGCTTCACCCTGGTCGAACTGCTGGTCGGTTTGCTGATCGTAGCACTGGCAGCCGGCCTCGCCGGCTTTGCCCTGTCGGGGCGTCAAGCACAGGAGAGTAAGACCGCATTTGTAGACGACGCTGTCCACATTCTCAGACTTGCTCACCGAGATGCAATGATGACGGGAACGAAGCGCACCGTTGCATTCGACCTGGACAAACGAGTCGTCCGCTACCTTGGACAGAATTTGCAGCTCGAAATCCCCGAAGACCTGGAGATGTCGATTCTGGTCGGGCTTGAGCTTGTTTCCGCCGATGGAACGGTACCGGTCGCCTATTTCGGTGAAGGCGGATCGACAGGCGCACGTTTCACGGTGATAGACGATGCCGGCTTAAAGCTGCGCTTTGAAACCAATTGGCTTACAGGTCTAACGTCGAGGATCGATAGTGAAGACCTTTGAACGAACGAGCGATGGTGAGGCCGGTTTCACTCTAATCGAAACAATCGTTGCCTTTGCGGTGATTTCAGTCTCACTCGCTGTTGCGGTAAAAGCAATCAGCGTCAGCCTCCACAATGCCGAGAGAAGCAGAATCGAAGCGGATATGAGACTGGTCGCGAAGGCCCAACTCTCACAAATGGTTCTGGAGGATTTCCTACACGAGGCGGTTCAGAAAGGCCGCGACGGGCCCTATTCGTGGACGTTGTCGGCCAAGCCCTTGGCAATTTACGGCGGACCGGAAGTCAAGACATTAACCCTGGAAATCACACACAATGCCCGTCCGAAGCTGACCTCAAAATACATCACTTTCGCCAGGAGTGACTGAGGCATGACATCTCCGTCCCATAAACCTGCAAAGTTAGTGCACAAATCCGCTGAACCGGCAGGCGATATATCCGCGGACCCGATTGCCGGCTTCTCGCTTGCTGAAATCCTGGTAGTGCTGTCGATACTGGCGCTGATTACCGGAATGACGACTGTGTTCCTTGGACAACTGCGCAAGGCATCGCAAATCCACTCTGAGAGAGAAATGCAATACGATCTGGACAGTGTTTCCCGTTATCTGGAGAGAACAATTGAATCTGCCCTCGCGCTACCGCTCGACATTTCCGAAAACAAAGACCGCGCTTTCTTCCGCGGTTCACATACCGTGATCGAATTTGTCAGCACGTCCAGGGTTGGAATTCAAGAAGCGGCCATGCGGACGAAGAGAATAGAAATGGCCGAAAATGGCGATGCAAACGATCTGGTCCAGACTTTGAGTACACGTCGTTTTCACGGTTCAACGTCGACAGGAGACGAACCGGTCTCAGCAACAATTCTGGACGATGTTAAGGAAATCCGGTTCGAATATTTTGGTGCGCCTTTTGCCTCTCAGAAGCCGCAATGGTCGCCGGATTGGAACCATGAGCGCTCATTGCCGCGAGCCGTCCGAATGACTGTAACCGCGATCCGCAACGGCCACGAATTTACCAGCGAAGGCATAGCGCAGATACGCAATGCCACGAAATAAATCGAGCGCAATAGAAATTCGAACCTATTCGAAATTGGAGATATCCGCATCCTCGCCCTCTCCGCCGACCTTGCCGTCACGACCAAGCGATGAGATAACAAAGTTACCCTTCTCTTCATCCAACTTGTATGTATAGGGGTTGCCCCAAGGGTCCCTGAGTTTGTCCGCATCCTTCAGATAAGGCCCGTTCCACCTCTGCTGATCATCGGGGCGAACGGAAAGCGCGGCAATCCCGGGCTCCGTATCCGGGTACCGCAGGTTGTCGATGTAGTAGAGCTCCATGGCGGATTCGATATTGCTGATCTGAATCCGTGCAGCATCGGTCCGAGCAGATCCCAGATAGCGAAGCACCTGTGGTACGGCAAAGGATGCGATCAGACCTATGATCGCAAGCACGACAAGCAGTTCAACCATGGTGAAACCGGCTTCACCGGTTCGAACCGATTGATCAGATTTGCGCGACTGTCTGACTTTCAACATCAAGCTCGCTCCAGCTTCAGTAACCGGCCAGGTCAATCTGAACGGTGTTTTCAAGGTACCAACTGACCATAAGCCCCAGCCCCAAAAAGGGGCCGAAAGGGAGCCTGCGGGATTGCTGGTATTGTTCGCTGAACTGCTTCAACAGCGGCAGTGAAAGCAGCGCGGCGGTACACGCAATAAAGACAAAGACCGGCAAATTGAACGGATTGAGCCAGACCGCGGACGCGCCTGCCATTTTTACGTCACCCAATCCCAAACCCACTACGCCTTGTGAACGGAGATAGGCCGCGCGCACGAGGTAGAATGCGCTAAACAAAACAATGGCACCGAAAATCGTGGTCAGAGGGATAGAAGATTGGCTTGTTATCTGAAATGCAAATCCGAGGGCCGCGAGTGAGCCGTTCAGAACATTCGGAATGATCAAATGCCGCAGGTCGATGGCTGAAATGACGACCACATTGCCCGCCAAAAGAAGGCCGAATATCCAAAAATAGTCCGCCTGACCGAACATCAGTGAACAATCCTGTTGATGTCGCGTTGCTGACGGGTCGATCCCTTGCGGCGCTTGTTTATCGGGCTTTCCAGATTGAGTTGATCCCGGAACTCGGCGGTGACGCCCCTGGCCTCCTGAACGCTGCGCACGACGCGCGGCCGGATGAAGATGATGAGCTCTGTTCGCTTGATACTGTCGGTCTTGTCCTTGAAGGCATTGCCGATGAGCGGCAAGCTTCCGAGAACCGGTACCTGACCTCGGCTCAGCGTGTTGCTTTCCTGAATCAGCCCGCCAAGTGCCAAGCTTTCCCCGTCGTGAACGGTAACCTGGGTCGTGATCTTTCGCTGCCGGATCGTCGGAGAATCGATACCGCTGGTAGTAGTTTTGACGACGGTGCTGACTTCCTGCTCGATATCGAGCATCACACGCCCGGATTTGTTCACTCGGGGAACAACCGTCAGGATAATGCCGGTGTCGCGCATTTCGACCGAGTTGATGACGGTTCCGGTATTGGCGACATCGACCGCCTGCTGCGTAACGATCGGCACCTCGTCACCCACCTGCAGAACAGCCTTCTGGTTGTTCCGCGCCATAATCGTCGGCGATGAAATAATGTTGACATCGGTGATGCTTGCGAGTGCATTCAACGTGACCTTCAGGTCGCTGGAGGCATAGGTCCAGGAGAACCCCGGGAAAGCAGCGCCGGCGAAACCGGATGCGAGGTCGGACAGCCCCAGCGAGAATCCGCCGTTCTCGTAGAACCACCGCACCCCGAGTTTGAGTTCATCGTCAAGTGTGACTTCGGCGATAACCGCTTCAAGCAGCACCTGCGTCGGCAACACATCCAACTGCCTGAGGATGCGCTCAATGCGTTCATAATCCCGCGCGGTCGTGGAAATAAGCAGCGCATTGTTCTCCACATCCGCAACGACGGATGTGCGCATCCTGCCCTTAGCTGAGCCGCTCGCCTGTAGCGCCGCGTTCGCCTCCCCGAAACCGTCAGATGAAACATTTGCAGGCGTCAGTTGCGGAGCGACCGCACTGTCCGTATCGGCAACATCTGCATTTTCCTGGTTAAGAACGGCTCTCAGCACCTCGGCCAGTTCGGGCGCCGGGCGGTTCTGGATGTGGTAGACGAAAAGCTGATCCTCGTTCGATTGCGCCTGCGCGTCCAGCTTCTGGATCCAGGTTGCCGCCCGGCTGAGATATCTTGGCCGGGACGTAATCACCAGAATGGCATTGAGCCGTTCATTCGGAATGAAACGTATCGTCTTCGATTTCACATTGCCGGTATTGCCGAAAATCTCGTCGAGTTCCTTTGCAATGGCAATCGGGTGCGAAGTCTGCAACGGATGGAGGGCAACGGACATCCCGCGCATCCAGTCGACATCGAACACCGAAATCGCCTCGCGCATCGCCTGAAGATCTGGATTGTTGCCGGCGAGGATGAGAAGATTCCGCCGCTCATCGACCCGCAGGATCGAACCCTGCCGGCTGATTGGCTGCAGAATACTGCTCATCTCGTCGGCAGCGATGTGCTGCAATTCAATGACCTGGACCTTGAGTCCCGGCCCGGACGATGCGACGCGGGGAACACTGACGGCAGGCGTCGCACTGAGCGCGTCAGCCCTGCGGACGATTTGAAAGCTGTTGTTCTTCTCGACAATCGCTGCGTCGTTGACGGCGAGCGCCGTCTCGAATATCTCGATCAGCGCATCGCGCGTCACCGGCGCGCTCGTCTGGATCGTCATTGACCCCGACACCTGCGGGTCGACGACATAGTTGACGTTCAACGTGTCCCCGAGGACTTTCTTCGCCGCATCCTTTATCGGAACGTTAACAAGGTTCAGCGTGTAGCCGTCCTTGCCGGAACTTGTGGTGCCAGGAGAGATGGCTGGAGCCCGCGCGGAGACAAAGCTGCCGGTTCCTTTTTGCACTGCGCCGGTGAATGCCGAGCGCTGACCGCCTCCGCCTATGACCGTCCGGTTGCCGCCGACAGCCGCCCTATCTGACGCCCCCCAGGATTCAAGGTCGGAAAGCGCGTCGTTGAACACGCTCCGAGACGGAGTGCTGGTGCATGCTGCCAGAAATAGGAACATCAGCAGCAACGTAATGTGCCGGAAAACTGTCACTGTCGCCGCCCGAGAAGGAGTATTTCAATAGACCATATCAGCGGCAATTATACGTTGCACCCGCCCCACGCCAGCACTTTGAGGTTATCCACAAAAGCTATGCGGATCGCGTTGTATCGGTGAGACAATTGGGGGACCGCCAAGAAGTATCACGGGAGCAAAACGGGAGCAGGTCTTGCCCCTTGCCCCGCGGTTCTCGCACGGAATAGGCGCAAAGATTATCCGCGCATAGTCTTTGGTAAGAACATGCGTTCCCGTCACATCGATCTCCGCATCGGCATCCGGATAGAGCGTATCGGTGCCGGCGCCCACCTTGCGTGCGCGCTTGCCGTTTGCGCCATAGGCAAAGTCGATCGTGGCGGAGGCCGCATTGACCACCTGGCCGAGACGGACAGCTTTCGTTCCTATTCAGTTTGCGCGGTATAGGGGTTTCGCTGTTTCGTACCGCAATGAGCACAGATCACCACTTCATCACCAAGGTTTATCTGCCATGCATCACTACAGTTTTGGCATTGAACCCAATCGTCTCCCAATGGTATACTCTTTGCTGTGAGTGAGGGAGGTGCAAACTCCAAATCCATTCGCTCTCTATATGAGCGCCAAATAACTCCGGCCTCACCTCTACTTTCGACCAAATCATTGAAAAACATGGTGTTATCAGACCATTCGGGAAATGACAGTACCGCATCGGCGATTACACTGCCATCAACTCTTATATGAGGACCACCACAAACCCAGTACCTTGAGAGGCGACCGTCAACAACACTCACTCGATCTAAATCGACCAAGGATGGGGATGATTCAAAATCTGCGGATTGTATCATCAGAGCATTTTTTTCTCGAAGGTATATTGCATATACAACATACTCCCTGTCGGGTTCAAAATGCGACTTTTCACGTCCAGTTTTAAAAACCACCATCATTCGTGTAACCCAGCACCAATTCTATTTGTGTTTTCGGTGTCCCCGACTTTTGCGGTTGTCGGGTGCATCTTTGAACTTAACGTCTGATAGAGCGCCGGTGGTTCTGTTTCTATCTGCATGAACTTCAGTTCTCGAACCATCCGGATGTTCGTGATTTCCACGCAACTTATCATGTGTTCCGGTGTCCGGGGTATAGCGTGGGTCCCCCATAGTTTCGCTTATGTCTTCGCCGCCACCGTCTTCCATATCGCCAACTATCTCTTCACCCGCCAATTTCTCCTCAAGATCGACTGGCTCGCTAATAGGTCTGGTACCTACACCTCTAACGCCAACATTTTGATGTATCTGGGCACTTATCGTTAGAATTACGCCTATCGTTTTTACGTTGGTTGTGATTCGATCACCGATTAAATCTATCAGCGCCTCAAGAGATTTAACTCGTCCTTTATGTCCTGGAACCAACGGTTCAAGTCCAGCTGGACCTATTCCTTTCGCTCCAGGTATGGCGTTAGCCTGAGCAACCTCCACACCACCGGGCTCCGAAGCGTACTCGTTTTCATCATCGCCATGGTTAGGGTACGCGACATGCCCGTTTGGATCACTCTTATTGACGGGATCGTTTTGTGCATATGCGTATCGGTTTGGTCCGACGCCATCGATGATGGGGTCCCAGTCATCGGGGAGATGAAGCGGCCGAAGGAGGGGTCCATATAGCGGGCGTTGAGATACATCAGCCCCGTTTCGGGATCATGCCGCTCGTTGATATAGCCCTTCTGCGTGGCCATCGCCGCATTGGTCGGCTCGCCATAGGACGCATAGGC
>NZ_JAPJZH010000034.1 GCF_027889715.1 Allohoeflea poritis | reverse complement strand
GCTCCAGACAATCGAATCTGGATACCCATGAATCACACATCAAACCAAAAATGAATCCTGAATGTCGATTAGACCTAGAACCATCGGCAGCCAACCGGCAACTGCCGGAGCGGGCGTCTGGGCGGGAATATTCGCCTAAGCGTTCGCCATCGCTGATGAAAGCGTCGCCCGAAACAGTTCCGTGACTTTTCCGAAGCCCTGGGAAGTGCCGTGTATTTCGTCGATCCAGTCCGTGACATCGGGCATCGCGCCCCGGCAATCGACCACCCATATGCCGGTCTGCACCGAGTTTCCGGCAAGCCCGTTCAGCATTGCGTAGAGCCGGTCGATCAGTTCTTTCACAATGCCTCGCCTGAGATCGAGTTGGGCCTGCGTGGAGGTCGGGAAATTCCGATCATCCAGGGGCTCGCCCAGCCATTCGTTCTTCTTTGCGTGGATCGGGTTACGCGGATCGTTGGGACCCCACGGCGCCGGGAACGGATAGTCATAGCCGTGAAAGATAATCGGCAACCGCTGCAGCCCGGGCTCGGCGCGAACGTCGGCAATCACCTTCGAATAGGCGGCCTGCAGAGCGGCCATACGTTGGGCCAGGACTATCTCGTTGATATGGCCCGCAATATCATTTGTGTCGCCGTTGAAGTCGTTGAGAATGTCAAACAGCGCGGATTTCTTGGTCACCGGATCTTCGCCGATTATATCATTGCCGGCCGCGGAAAAAAGGAAGGCCTTAACATGCTGCGCCTGCGCGCGCAGATTGGTGAGATATTCCGTTTGCGTCGGTGAAAGATTGCCGTGAACCATGTTCTGCGCCGTATCGCCGGCCGCGCCGAGCGACAGGATGGCGTATTGTTCATTCAGATAGTCGATGATTTCCCTGACCAGAATCGGAAACTGGAACCAACTGTCACCCTCGGAGACCAGAACCGGTTTATCGCGCGAAAAGATCCGGTCCATGGTGAAGGCGAATTTACGGGCGGCACGCTCCGTGTCATTGCCGATCTGCATGGCGTTTTCGAGCTGGGCTTCTTCCTCGGTCATGGTGACCAGATCCGGATTGGGAACCACGCGGAAATCAAAACCGCCCTCACCGCGTACAACAGTTGAATACGCCCTGAATTTCTCCCGGTTATTCAGATCTCCTGAAAGTTTCACATACTCTGCGTAAGTAATCGGCTCCATTTAAACATCTCCAAAAACTTTTGTGGTGAAACAAATGCTTCGGTAGTATTATAGTATATTCACTCAACCAGTTCGAGAAAAACAATGGCAATCACTCCGGAAGATCTCGGCCTGTCCGACATTCGCCCAAGCCTTACGCGGATTCACGCCATCGCGTCGAAATTCCGCAAGGCAAAACAAATGATTGCCAAGGGAAGGGGGCGCGAGGCCGATAGCAGCGAGCGCCGTGTAAAGGCTGAGCTCAGGCAAATGGAAATGGAACGGCTTGAAGCCGAGCAGGAGCCGTTTCTGATTGTCACGCCCGGCTTTGGCCAGGAGGCCCATATCGGCGAGCGCAACAACATTCTGTCAGGCGAGTTCCTGGAGATCGGTATCCTGGCTGCCCGGGCAGTATGCAAGATCACCCGAGGCGCCGAGGTCGGCACCGGATTTCTGGTTGGTGAGGGCGTGGTGATTACCAACCACCACGTCATCGCATCCCCCGAAGAAGCAGCCGGCGCTGTTTTCGAGTTTCTGTTTGACGACAACACCATCGGCACGCCGCGCAACGCGGTTGCATATGTCGCGGAACCGGAGCGCTTTTTCCTGTCAAACGAAAATCTCGATTTTTGCTTCGTGGCATTGCGGGAGGCGGATGGGTTTCCGCCGCTGAGTTCATTCGGCTGGCTGCCGCTGTTGCGGGACGAAGGCAAGATCCTCATCGGCGATCCGGTAAACATCATCCAGCATCCTCGAGGGCAGCAGAAGCGCGTCGTCGTGCATGACAGCACATTCGTCATGGTCGACGATGAATCGGATGCCGATGCGTTTTGCTGGTATTCCGGCGATACCGACAAGGGCAGTTCCGGCGCGCCGGTAATGAACTCCCGCTGGGAAATCGTGGCGCTTCATCACAAGGCGATTCCGGCCACTGACAAGAACGGTCATGTGCTTGACGTCAACGGAAAGACCATTGCGGAGGGCCGCGCCAACGATCCGGATGTCAGGATAAAGTGGATCGCTAACGAGGGTGTACGGGCATCACGCCTTGTCGCGCAACTTCATGCCGCTGATCTTCCGGCAACGCAGGGTGCGGTGCGTTCAGGCATACTGGCGCTTTGGAACAATCCTATGGCCACCCTCCTGGCGCGCCAGGCATCATTTCAAGGAATGCAGGCAGGATAGATTGCAAAATCGTAGGGTGGGAAAACACGCTGGACAAAGGCGCTGCAGCATATCTACCCGTCTTCCAGCAATGGCCGCAGGCGGTTTTCCAGAAGCATGTCCCAGCCCTCTTCGTGCCGGTCCCGCAGCGTATCCTCGCCGTCCCGCCAGCCGGAGTGAACAAGATCGCAACGCGTTTGCTGCGCGAGCTCGATCAGTTCGATTTCAAGCAGTGTCTCGGTAAAGGGCTCGTCGATCACCCAGGTATAGGCAAGCCGGGCGCGGCCCTTTTCCGGCGGCTGCAGCTCGGTGATCTCGCAGCGCACCGGTGCGCCCGAGCCGATACCGGGCGGACAATCCATGGTGAAGGCATGACCAAGCTGTGCAACAAAGGTGTTGGGCATCAGCCATTGCGCGATCTTGTCGCTCTCTGTGAGATATGCCCAGACATCGTCGATCAGCGCTGCGATGGTGATACTGCGGTGGATATGCGTCATCAGGCCTCCCGTTTTCTTGCCTTAATGTCGGCCTCCACCGTCTGTTTGAGGTTCTCCAGGCGCTGGTCCCAGAAGCGGCCGTATTTCCGCACCCAATCATACACCTCGCGCAGCGGCGCGGCGTTGAGCCTGTGCACCCGGGTGCGGCCCACATTGGTGATCGTAACCAGACCGTTTTCCTCCAGGATGCGCAGATGCTTGGCGACCGCCGGGCGGGAAATGTCGAACCGGCTTGCCAGTTCTCCCGCCGTTTGTTCTCCCTGTGCTAGGCAATCGATGAGCGCCCGCCGCCGGTCATCGGCAATGACGGAATAAATGTTTTGCAGGCGATAGGTCATCGGCATCCCGATCCGCGCGTTCCAGATATCGGTATATCTAGAGTGCATTGACCAGGATGAACACAACGCAAATCAGCATCGAGATCGCCGTCAGCAGCGCACCCGCCCCGCGCGCCAGCTTGTTTTCATCCTTCGCAGCGATACCGAAGGGATGGACGATGCGGCCGACCAGCAAGGTCCCGCCGATGACGTTGAGCAGCAGGAAGGACGCGCCGAAGGCCTCGACGATGCCCATGAGGATCAGCCCCATCGGTGCGTTCTCGGTGAAATTGCCGTGCCTGCGAACCCACTCGGCAAGCTGGATGTTCTCACCATGCAGCATGGGAATATCGGACTGCGCTCTCAGCATGCTGACGCGAACGCTCAAGACGATCATCACGATCGCCAGCAGGCTGGCATAGATTCCGGTAATTTCTAAAGGCATGGATTGTTTCTCGTTTCGATGGGCTGCGTTGTTCTTACGGTGCGAGATTGCGGCGAAAACCGTCCCAGTAGAGCGTGTTCCAGTGCGTGTTGACGATGGAACTCAACGGCCCGACCTCCTCCGTCTCGTCGGGATTGGGAATGCGCACCTTGAAATCGGGCACATTGACATGCACGAGCTCGATCTGGGCACCACGCAGCGTATCCCTGAATGTCAGGACCAGTGTCGAATCGGGCGCCCCGCGCCCCTCGATGGTCATATCTGCCGGATCGATCGCCGATACCCAGCCGAAGTTCCACCAGGCCATGGTGATCGAATGCACGCCGTCGGCACTGGAGACGTCCAGGACACGGGCTTTCAGCGCGCACATGTCGGGTTGGAAACAGAAGGCATCGAGTGTCCCGCCGGCCTGTGCCCTGTCGCTTTCGGCGCCATCGGCGGTGCGGTAGCTGGCGGGCAGGCCGGTCACCGTCCTGTGGCCTTTGCTGGTCGCGTAAAGCTCGTAAAGCACATCCGCGCTGGCGCCTGGAAAGTGAATCGTCTGGCTAAGGGTCGCAGCCCCGGCATTGTGGCCGAGCATCAACAGCCTGGTTATCGCGATTGCGGTTCTGAACATGGTCGGTCTCCGAAGGCAAAAAACTGTCAGACCGATATTAATGTAATCTACAAGTTACATGTCAAGCGCTTTTTGCCGGCGATTGTCGGCGGGCGGGCCGGAAAACATGCGAATTGATACATGTCTGTCACACAAGAACCCTATGAAAAATCGGCGACTTAGTTGTATTTTTGATATTGAAGTTATAGTCTTCGCGGGTCTGGGCGGCGAATCGGGGATTATTGCGTAGAGGACGGGGACCTGGATGAGTAGCAGCGCCGCGCGCGCCTTTTATGGCCAAAGCAGATCAGGGGGCGAGACGCGCCCCAAGCTTCACAGCACATTGACCGGAGTAAGCGCCTTCGAGGCACCGGCGACCGGAGAGCGCTTTGTCGTTGTGCGCGAGAGTGAATTCAATGCCATGCACGAGGCCCTTGTTCTGGCCGAATCGATGGCGGCGCAATCGATTTTCGAGGCGACGGTCGAACCCGCCACGCACGAAGTCGTGCGCAGCAGGGGCCACAACGGCAGCGCCGTTTCACAGGCGCGCGAAATTCGCCGCATCAGCCTGCATCAGCTTGCCGCCCGCACCGGTCTCGACGAGACCTATATCGCAGGCATTGAGGACGGCTCCAGGCGGCCGACGCTGACGGCGATCTGCAAGATCGCCAAGGTCCTCAACGTGACCGTCGACGAACTGGTTGCGGACTGACGGAAACCGGCGTCCCGACAAGTGAAACGCGTCAAGGACATGGTCGCCGAAGCCAATGGGATCGTGGACTGCCTCACCGCGGAGGAAGCCCTTGCCTTGCACGGGAATACCGATGTCCTGTTCGTTGACTTGCGCGATGTGCGCGAACTGCAGCGCGAGGGCATGATTCCGGGCGCCTTTCACTGCCCCCGTGGCATGCTGGAATTCTGGATCGATCCCGAAAGCCCCTATGCCAGGCAAGAATTCGCATCCGGCCGCCGCTACGTGTTCTACTGCGCATCGGGGTGGCGGTCCGCGCTTTCAGCCAGAACAGCCGTGGATATGGGACTTGCCGAAGTGAGTCATATCGAATCCGGGTTCACCGGATG
Source organism: Allohoeflea poritis (assembly GCF_027889715.1). Taxonomy (GTDB): domain Bacteria; phylum Pseudomonadota; class Alphaproteobacteria; order Rhizobiales; family Rhizobiaceae; genus Hoeflea_A; species Hoeflea_A poritis. Next base: position 8,356 of record NZ_JAPJZH010000034.1, on the reverse strand, counting down.
AAAAAAGGCTGGCGGTCCGGTTGAAGAAAAACTGAAATAACGCTTCTGCGTGTACTTTGAGATTTGCTCGCGCTGGGGAGCAAACACTTGGCACCGCTGATGAAATTCTGAATTAACTGCGGTTTAACGATAGTTGTTAAAACTTATGGTGCCGAAATGTCCGGGTGCCAAACCTAGAATTGCATGATGCGCGATTTCGGACAGCCCATGGGCATGCGGAAGACAGACTCCGACTAAAAGCGCTTCATCATGTTAATATCACGCAAGCTGCCGCTTGCAGCCGCACTGTTGACGATCGTCGCCATCGGCGCATCGAGTGTCGCTGCACTTGTCATAAGCTCCAATACGCTGGAGCGGAAAGCCTTCGAAAAGCTGGAAGCTGTGGCCGATGGCCGCCGAAACCAGGTCGAGACATATCTGAAAACCGTTGAGAAGGATCTGAGGACACTCGTCGCCGACCCGGAGGTCGGCAACGCGTTCAGCGCCTTCAAATTCGGCTGGCGTTACATGGAAGGCGATGCCGTCACCGAGCTGCAGAAACGCTACATTGACGACAACCCGCATCCGGCCGGCCAGAAACACCTGCTCGATACGGCCGATGTGGACGGATATGACAGCATTCACAAGAAGTATCACGACAAGCTGCGCCAGACGGTCCTCGACAACGGCTACTACGATCTGTTCCTCATCGATGAGGAGGGCAATGTCGTCTATACCGTCTTCAAGGAACGCGATTTCGCGACCAACCTGATGACCGGCGAGTGGAAAGACACCGATCTGGCCAATGTCTATCGGGAGGTCATGGAGGCCGGAGCGGACGGTCAGCTCGTACTCAAGGACTTCCGCCCCTATGGACCGTCCAACGGCGCACCGGCCGCCTTTATCGGCATGCCGTTCGTCATCGGCAAGGATGTTGCCGGTGTCGTTGTGCTGCAGATGCCCAACGACATCATTGCCGAGATCATGAACAACACCACCGGCCTCGGTGAGACCGGCGAGACGATCCTCATCCGCAATGACGGTTTCCTCATCTCCGATTCCGCCAAGACGGAGGAGAACGAGTCGCTCGTCATGCAGCTCGACACACCCCTGATCGGCGAGGCAACACGTGACAGGATCGTGACCGGACACGTAACAGGCTATCGCGGCTTTGTGGGTGACGTGGCCTTTGCACAGGTGGATTTCGGCGGTTCCGGCTGGGTGGTCGGGGCCATCATCGACCAATCCGAAGCATTGGCCGGTGTCACGTCGCTGCGCAATATCGTGCTTCTGATCGCGCTGGCCCTGCTTGCTGCGGCCATGGCGGCGGCCATTTTGTTCTCGCGTTCGATCACACGGCCCATCTCGGATGTCGTCAGGAACATGTCCGAGCTCGCCAGGGGCAATACGGACCTTGAACTGAAGGGCGAGGCCCGCAAGGACGAGATCGGCGAGATGGTGCGTTCCGTCGCTGTCTTCCGCGACGCCGCGATCGAAAAGGAAAACCTCGAACGCGAGGCAGAGGAAAACCGTTCGCTCAGCGACCGCGAACGCGCCGAGCGCGAGGCCGCCAAGGCCGAGGAAGCCCGCCAGATGCAGGAGGCGGTCGAAGCGCTCGCCGGCGGCCTGACGCGGCTGTCCGAGGGCGATTTGACGGTCAGCATCGATACGCCGTTCATGGAGGCGCTCGAACGCTTGCGGGTCGACTTCAACGCCTCGATCGAAAAGCTGAACGGAACGCTGTGCGGCATTCGTGAAAGCACCGGATCGATCGATAACAACTCCATGGAAATGCGCTCGGCAGCCGACGATCTTTCGCGGCGCACGGAGCAGCAGGCCGCCTCGCTCGAGGAATCGTCCGCCGCCCTGGAGGAGATCACGTCGGCGGTGAAGGGAACGACCGAACGGGCCGGCGAAGCGGCACAGATGGCCGAGGCCGCCCAGACGGACGCCGAAAAGTCCAGCGCCATTGTCTCCGAGGCCGTCTCGGCAATGGAGGGGATCGAATCCGCCTCCGCCGAGATCTCCAACATCATCAACGTGATCGACGAGATCGCCTTCCAGACCAACCTGCTGGCGCTCAATGCCGGCGTCGAGGCGGCGCGGGCGGGTGAAGCCGGAAAAGGCTTCGCCGTCGTCGCCCAGGAGGTCCGTGAGCTTGCGCAACGGGCCGCGACGGCTGCCCAGGAGATCAAGGAGCTGATCACCAAATCGGGCGAACAGGTCGGCAATGGCGTCAAGATGGTCAAGGCGACCGGCGACGCCCTCACCCAGATCTCCGAACATGTCACCAACGTCAACAACGCCATCGGCGCCATCGCAACGGCGGCCAACGAGCAGTTGACGGGCATCCAGGAGGTCAATGCGGCCGTCACCCAGATGGACCAGATGACCCAGCAGAATGCGGCCATGGTCGAGGAAACGACCGCGGTCACGCACCAGCTGGCCCAGGATGTCACCGGCCTGTCCGGCCGGATCGGCGAGTTCCTGCTGTGTGGCGATGCTCCGGCAGCATCGGTGAAAGAGGCCGACGAGACCTCTGAACACGTACCTTCGCCGGCCAGGAAGATGGTCAAGGCCGTCAGCAGCGCGCTCGGCTTCGAAGGCAACGCCGCCAAAACGGCCGATGAAGACCAAAACTGGGACGAGTTCTAGTAACGGATCATCCGCGTGTACGCGCCCTCTCCGGTGACAAAACCGGAGAGGGCGCTTTTTCTTGAACCGGCGCGCCGGTTGGGCATGTCGTGTCCGCAAGTGCAAGCACTGCTATTTCCTGCGGTTCGGCAATGCCTTCGAGCGTATCCGTCCTGATTTCGGCAACAAGATCGCCCTGATAGCCCTTCTCAAGCGCCTCGCGATAGGTATGCGCGGAGGCGATCATGCGCGAACCCAGAACCTTGTTGTGTTTCTCCAGCTTGGCGGAATGATTGACGGCGGATCCGATGACCGTGATTTCCAGCCGGTTTTCCTGTCCGACCGCTCCGAACGCGACCGGACCGGATGCGACACCGATGCCGATATCGCCGATCGCTTTGAGCGCCGGCTCTTCGACCGGCCAGCGGCCCGCATCGCGCAGGATCAGCTCGGCCGCCTCGATGGCACGCCGCGAGGCTGCCGCACGGTCGCCATCGAAACTGAAGGTCGCCATGATTCCGTCGCCCATGAATTTGTCGATCACGCCGCCGCATTGCTGGACAATCGGCACGACCCGGCTGTGATAGCGCGACAGGGCCTGCATGACGTCCGAGGCGTTCATGGTCGCGGCCATGCGTGTGAAGCCGCGAATGTCGACGAAAAGGATTGCCGCTTCCCTGTTCTCTCCCTTGCCGGCTTCGAGCCGGTCGGCACTCTGACGGATGCCGCTGGCGATGCTGGTGTCGAAAAAGCGCGACAGATCGCTGGCGGCCTGTTCTTCCGTTACCGCGCTGACGAGCAGGTTCTTGGACGCGTTGACCACCAGGGTCAGGACCCCGGTCACGAACAGGATCGAAAGGATCTTGTCGACCTCGGCGCCGATGAGGATCGAATTCGATGTCAGATATTCCACATAGGATCGGGTCAGCATGTTGTCGCCGGAATCGATCCGCGTCACATAGACGATCATCGCGGCCCAGCCGACCGCCGCGACGATACCCGACGCGATCACGAAACGCGCCTCGAAACGAAGCGCGCGAATGGCGATGAAGATGAAGACATAGAGCAGCGTCGGCGCCTTCAGGATGAAGGACGCCGGCTGCATGTACTGGATGTGGAAACTGATCATCAGGCTGAAAAGCAGCCCGAAATCGAACAGGATCGAGCAATAGACCGACCAGTGCGGCAGCTTCTGGCGGATGGACCAGATCAGGCCGATCACGCTGACGAAGAGATAGGCCCCAAGCACATAGGGAACCGGTGAAAATGCTTCGTCGGGGCTGGTCTTCGGGCTGATGAAATAGATCACCGAGAACAGCAGCACGATCATCAGCTGGATGAGGCGCGCCATGATCTCGTTGGCGCGTTCGCGTTCGTCCAGCGCCACGCGAACCCGTTCGGGCAGATTATCGAGCCGCGTACCGCGTCGAAACTGTCTCGTGACCAAATCAAATGCAGCCAATGCGAATCTCCACCGGAGCGGCGCCAATGTGTCAAAGAAGACACACTATTAAGAAAAGCCAAGTAAATAATAACAGTTACGGAACAGGCAATGAATCAACTCACTTGAACCAAGCGTGATCGCTGGTTGATACTTGGTCGATTGTACGCACGGATGTGAATGATGAAAATAAATGATTACGAAAATCAGCCGCTTGAAGAGTGGCAGCCAGGTGTGACAACGCGCATGCGGTGTTCGCTTCTGACCGGCTGCAGGCAATTGTGCATTTTCGATCAATGGTGCATTCCCGGCATGGGAGCACCGACCCATGTCCATGCTGTCGAGAAAGTGATCAGCGTGGTCGAGGGCACCGCCGAGATCTGGGTCGGCGAGGAAACCGAAACCATATCGGCCGGAAAGTCCGTCGTCGTTCCTGCCGGCACGAGGCATGGTTTCACCAATTGCGGGACCGGCACGCTTCATCTCCAACTGGCACTCGCCGCGCCGATCTATGAGGCGACCTTCGAAAACGACGCCGAACTCGCCTGGCGCTGGGCGCCGCGTTAACCGATCCGGACCGGTCTCAAAGTGCGCAAAAGACGGAGTTGCGATGCACAAACCGTCGGATCGATGCGCCTCGTGCTGACTTGAACTTCCGCAGCCACCGCTTATCTCAGGACAATGGATCAGAGGAACGATCAGGCATCATCGCAACGCCCGGCGCGCGACGACAATAAAAGCCGACCAAACAAATACTATTCCGGCCCCGTCTCCGATCATTTCGACGGCACAGTGTTCTTCAATCCCGGCGGGACACCGCCGAACGGGTTGCGCGATCTTCTCAAATGGCAGTTCGGCGAGCGCCGCAGCCGCTGGCCGGCCCGCTTCGAAAGCCCTTATTCCGATGCGGCTCCGGATGCGCGCATCGAGGGTGATGACCTGCGGATAACCATGGTGGGCCATGCGACCATGCTGATCCAGGTCGCGGGGCTGAACATCCTGACCGACCCCGTCTGGTCGCAGCGTGTATCGCCCTTTTCCTTCGTTGGACCGAAGCGCGTCAACGCGCCGGGTATCGCCTTCGACCGTCTGCCCGATATCGACCTCGTGCTGCTGACGCACAATCACTACGACCATCTCGATATCGAGACCCTGAAACGCCTGCAGAAGCACCACAAACCACTGGTCATCACTCCGCTGGGCAATGACAGCATTGTCGGGGAGGCAGTGCCGGCGATGCAGGTCAAGACCGGCGACTGGGGCGACCGTTTCGATCTTGCCGGCGGCGTGCGGGTCCATATCGAGCCCTGCCATCACTGGTCGGCGCGCGGCAGCCGCGACCGGCGCATGGCGCTCTGGGGCGCCTTCGTCGTCGAAACCCCCGCCGGGCGCATCTATCACATCGGCGATACCGGCTACCATGACGGCACCAACTACCATGCGGCATTCCGGAAATATGGCGGCTTCCGCCTGGCCATCCTGCCAATCGGCGCGTTCGAGCCGCGCTGGTTCATGAAGGACCATCATCAGAACCCGCACGAGGCGGTCGAAGGCTTCGAGATCTGCGCAGCCGACCACGCGGTCGGGCACCACTGGGGAACCTTTCCGCTCACCAATGAGCCGATCGACGAGCCGCTCGCGGCGCTGAAGGAAGCGCTACGCAGGAAGGGCATCGATCACGCGCGCTTCCGGCCCCTTCGGCCGGGCGAGAGCTGGGACGTGCCGGCCACGGCTGAAGCGGCCGTAAGCGCCGGTAAAAACGCCGCATCTGGTAATTTATAGGAAGTTCGGCCATATACGCTTCTTGAGAAGGAAGGCCGATGGCTGAAATGGTTCCATTTGCGAAGATGAACGGGCTGGGAAACCAGATCCTCGTGGTCGATATGCGCGGCCGCGAGGATGTGGTAACGCCTGCGGCCGCCGTCGCGCTGGCGGCCGATCCCCGCACCGCCTTCGACCAAATCATGGCGGTCCACGATCCGCGCGTGCACAACACCGACAACTATATCGACATCCTCAATTCCGATGGCTCGAAGGCGAAGGCTTGCGGCAATGGAACCCGCTGCGTTGTCCAGGCGCTGAGCGCCGAGACAGGCAAGAAGGTGTTCACCTTCCAGACGGTGGCCGGCATCCTCATTGCCCGAGAGAACGACGATGAAACGATCACCGTCGACATGGGCAAGCCCGAGTTCCACTGGGAAAAGATCCCCCTCGGCGAGGAGTTTCGCGACACCCGCATGATCGAGCTGCAGGTCGGTCCCATCGACGCGCCGGTGCTGCACTCGCCCTCGGCGGTCGCCATCGGCAATCCCCATGCCGTTTTCTGGGTCGACGACGATGTCTGGTCCTACGATCTCGACCGTTTCGGCCCGCTTTTGGAGAACCATCCGGTCTTTCCGGAGCGCGCCAACATCTCAATTGCCCGTATCCGTTCGGAAACGGAGCTTGATCTGCGCACCTGGGAGCGCGCCGCCGGACTGACGCAGGCCTGTGGCTCGGCAGCGTGTGCGGCGGCCGTGTCTGCCGCCCGCACCAGGCGTACGGAGCGCCGTGTGACGGTCAATGTTCCGGGCGGTCCGCTGCTGATCGACTGGAGTGAGGAGACCGGGCACGTCACCATGACCGGTCCCGCCGAATGGGAGTTCTCGGGCACGCTCGATCCGCAAACGGGCGCCTGGCAGCCCGATGCGGATGGCGGCACACCGGAAAGGGAGAACGTCTCATGAGCGGCGTCGACCTGATCACTTTCGGCTGCCGGCTGAACACCTATGAATCGGAGGTCATGCGGCGCGAGGCCGGCAAGGCCGGGCTCAACAATGCCGTCATCGTCAATACCTGCGCGGTGACCGGCGAAGCGGTACGCCAGGCCAAGCAGGCGATCCGCCGCGCCCGGCGCGACAATCCGCATGCCCGCATCATCGTCACCGGTTGCGCCGCGCAGACCGAAGCCGGCACCTTCGCCGCGATGGACGAGGTCGACGCGGTGCTCGGCAACGAGGAAAAGCTGACGAGCGAGAGCTACCGCAAGCTTCCGGATTTTGGCGTCTCGGCGGAGGAAAAGATTCGCGTCAACGACATCATGAGCGTGAAAAACACCGCGCCGCAGATGGTCGACGCCATCGAGGGCCGCGCCCGCGCCTTCGTCCAGGTGCAGAACGGCTGCGATCACCGCTGCACCTTCTGCATCATTCCCTATGGCCGCGGCAATTCCCGTTCCGTGCCCATGGGCGCGGTGGTCGAGCAGGTCCGGAGGCTTGTCGGCAATGGCTACCGTGAAGTGGTCATCACCGGCGTCGACGCCACCAGCTATGGCGCCGACCTGCCCGGAACGCCGACATTGGGGCTGCTTGCCAGGACCATTCTGAATCAGGTGCCTGATCTGGAGCGCCTGCGCCTGTCGTCGATCGATTCCATCGAAGCCGATGAACACCTCATGCAGCTCATCGCCGACGAACAGCGCTTCATGCCCTATCTGCACCTGTCGCTGCAGCATGGCGACGACATGATCCTGAAGCGCATGAAGCGCCGCCACCTGCGCGACGAGGCGGTGGCTTTTTGCGACGAGGTGCGCGGCTTGCGCCCCGGAATTGCGCTCGGCGCAGACCTGATCGCCGGTTTCCCGACCGAAACCGACGCCATGTTCGAAAACGCCCTGTCACTTGTAGATGAGTGCGGCCTTGCCTTTTTGCATGTGTTTCCGTTTTCGCCGCGCGAGGGAACCCCGGCAGCGCGCATGCCGCAGCTTGACCGCGGCCTCATCAAGACACGCGCCGCCGAATTGCGAAAAAAAGGCAACGCGGCCCACAGGATGCATCTCGAAGCCATGGTCGGCACTGACCAGAAAATACTGGTGGAACGTGAAGGCCTTGGCAGGACAGAAAACTTCACCCTCGTCAGTCTTGACGGCGGCAAGCCCGGTGTGATCGTACCGGCAATCATTTCAGGCCATGACGGTGACCGGCTGATTGCCGGCAGTGCAGACAAAAAAACGGCGCCGCAGGCGGCCTGACAAACAAGGACAAAAGCGGCACATGGCACTGGGCTTCATCAAGCGGGTCTTTTCCTTCGGCAAAAAGAAGACCATCGAAACGCCTGCGGAACCCGAGACCGCGGAAGCACTGGAGGAAGTCGCACCGCCGGTTGAGGCACCGTCCGAACCTGAACAAACGGTCGAGCAGGTTGCCCCACAAGCCATTGAAAAAACAGCAGAGCCGGTCGCGATAGCGCCTGAGCCTGAGCCTGAGCCTGAGCCTGAGCCTGAGCCTGAGCCTGAGCCTGAGCCTGAGCCTGAGCCTGAGCCTG
>NZ_JAPJZH010000033.1 GCF_027889715.1 Allohoeflea poritis | reverse complement strand
CAGACAATCGAATCTGGATACCCATGAATCACACATCAAACCAAAAATGAATCCTGAATGTCGATTAGACCTAGAGCCCGCTGTTGCCGCCCGTCAGGATATCCTGAGCCCTGGACTGGCCGGAGGAACTGACATTGGACAGAGCCCTGCTGAGGAAGGTTTCTTCCTTTCCGCCCGTCGGCGTCGTGCGGCGGATCGTGTCGAACACCTTGCCGTCCTGCATCGTGTAATTCGCTATGTTCGAAACCGTTTCCTCGTCGTCGAAATAGACGGCCAGAATGGACTGCTCGACCAGGCGCGGTTTCATGAACATCGCCGAGCGCACGCGTTTTTGCGAAATGTAGTAGAAAGCTTCCTGGCCGTAATCGCCTTTGGTGGTCGGCGTTCCCAGCGAAAGCAGAACCTGTTCCTTGCTCGATCCCGGCGGTACGAGTTCAAGCGTCTGCTCGTCGACGACATAACCTTGTGTGAAGACCTCGCTGGTGCTGTTGCAGCCGGCCAAAAACGCAGCAGACAGAAGCAGCGTCGTTGTTCCGGCAATCATTCTGCGCCGTTTCGAGTTGAAAATGTGCCGCTTCAACAATATCTCCCCTACCGGTCGAGTACTCCGGGGCAGGTTCGCTTAACCTGCTCCAACCATTGCTTTTCCCGCCTGCTTCGGTAAACCAGCGGCGCTGCGGATGCAACCGGCCGGTTCGATTGTCCGCATCCAATGGCGCAATGCGGTGCCGAAAATATGGCGGCAGAGGTAAATTATGATCTTCGGGTATTTTAGCCGAAAACGCAAAAATCGGGAAATCGTCGATCGGCTCTATCGGCAGTTGACCGAGTTTGCCCGAAATCCGGCATACTATGCGCAAATGAACGTTCCGGACACTGTGATGGGACGCTTTGAGATGTTGTGTGTTGTCATGGTCCTGTTTTTTCGACGGACCGATGGCGGCAGTCCGGCGCTGCGGCAGTTGGCTCAAGACGTTGTCGACACCTTTTTCGAGGATATGGATCACGCGCTGAGAGAATTGGGTGTGGGTGATGTTTCAGTGCCGAAACGCATGAAGAGACTGGCGCGCATGTTCTATGGTCGCGCGCAATCCTGCGGCGATGCGCTGAACGACGGCAATGCCGATGAGTTGGCGGACGTGTTGTTTCGCAATATCTATCCCCCGGAACGCGCGTTCGAGGCCGGCCAATCCGAGGTCGCGGTGGAAGATATGGCGCCGCTCGCCGCCGAAGTGATGCGCCTTGATGATGTTTTCAAGCATCTGGATGAAGCGGATCTGCTGGCGGGAGTGCTCATGCCGGGTCCTGAATCGACCTCGCAGGAAAGTCGAATAAATGGCTGAAAAAAATACCGAATTATTCCACTACCGCGTCAATGTCGGGCATCTGTCCGCAAAGCCGGTGACAGTCAGTCTCGAGGCCGATTCGAAGGAGCGGCTTGAAATGGCGGAACGTTGGGGCGTTTCCAGAATCGACGATGTGTCCGCGGTTCTGGAACTCACCCGCTGGAAGCGCGATGGCGTCCGCGTCAAAGGCAGGGTGCAGGCCAGCATCGAGCAGAGCTGTGTTGTCACCCTGGAGCCTGTCACAACGACAATAGACGAGCCCGTCGATGCTCTGTTCGTTCCCGAGGGCTCGAAACTTGCCCGAATAGCCACCGACGAGAACGGCGAGATCGTGTTCGACGCCGAGGGTCCGGACATACCGGAATCATTTCACGGCGATACCATCGATGTCGGGTCGGTCTGCGAGGAATTCATCGTATTGGCAATCGATCCCTATCCGCGTAAAGAGGGCGCCGTTCTGGATTCTCCAGATGATCGGCAGCAGACGGAAGAGAAGCCGTCGCCGTTCGCCGGTCTTGAACGCTGGAAGCAACACTGAACCGGATTTACTCCGTTAAACACTGGACACGAGCCGAACTGCGGGACAATTCTGTTGTATGCCAGCCCAAAACGAGTATTTTCAGCGCGCCGGGGAGAGGGCTGACCGCCAAGACGCAGGCAGCGCCATGAGGGATTTGTAGATTGATCACCGTGTCAGTGGATGTGATGGGAGGCGATTTCGGGCCTGAAGTGGCAATTCCCGGACTTGCCAAATCTCTCGACCGATACCCCGAACTGCGATTCCAGCTCTATGGGATAGAGGAGCAGTGCGCACCGATCCTGGATCAGTTCCCGAAGCTGAAGAGCGCCAGCGAGTTTTACCATTGCGATGTCGCCGTGCGCATGGATGACAAGCCCAGCAAGGCGCTCCGGCAGGGCCGGTGGCGCTCGTCCATGTGGCGCTGCATAGAGGCGGTGAAGAACGGAGACGCCGATGTTTGCGTGTCCGCCGGCAACACCGGTGCGTTGATGGCAATGTCGCGATTCTGCCTGCGCACCATGGCCAATATCGAGCGTCCGGCGATTGCCGCGATCTGGCCCACCGTTCGAGGCGAGAGCATCGTGCTGGATGTCGGCGCGACGGTTGGTGCCGATGCCCAGCAGCTGATTGATTTTTCGATGATGGGCGCGGCCATGGCACGTGCCCTGTTTGAGATCGACCGCCCGACGGTGGGGCTGCTCAACATCGGTGTCGAGGAAATCAAGGGGCAGGAAGAGGTCAAGGAAGCGGGGCGTATTCTCAAGGCCAGCGAGTTGCCGGGCATGGACTATCGCGGCTTTGTCGAGGGTGACGATCTCGGCAAGGGCACGGTCGATGTTGTCGTGACGGAAGGGTTTTCGGGCAACATCGCCCTGAAAGCTGCCGAGGGCACGGCCCGGCAGATCGGCGAATATCTGCGCGCCGCCATGAACCGGACGTGGCTGGCGCGTCTGGGCTATCTCATGGCGAAAAGTGCTTTTGACCGGCTGCGCGAGAAAATGGACCCCAACAAGGTCAATGGCGGCGTCTTCCTGGGCCTCAACGGCATTGTGATCAAGAGCCATGGCGGCACCGACGCGGACGGTTTTGCGGCTGCTGTCGATGTTGCCCATGACATGGCGCGCAACAACCTTATTTCCAAGATCGAGGACGATTTGAAACTCTTTCACGCCAGGCTACCCGTCAACGGCGAGCTCGTGGAAGAAAATCAGGGGTGAGAATGATCCGATCAGTGGTGCGTGGTTATGGCGCCTGTCTGCCCAGGCGGGTCGTGACCAATCAGGAACTTGAAGGCGTCGTCGACACGACCGATGAGTGGATAATTCAGCGGACCGGCATCCGGCAGCGATATGTCGCCTCGGACGACGAGACCACTTGCACGCTGGGCGAGGGCGCGGCGCGCGCGGCATTGAAAAAAGCCGGCCTCACACCGGACGATATCGATCTGATCATCGTAGCCACATCGACACCCGACAACACCTTTCCGGCGGCAGCGGTCGATATCCAGAACCGGCTCGGCATGCGGCACGGTGCTGCCTTCGACGTGCAGGCCGTCTGCACCGGCTTCGTCTATGCCGTAACCACGGCGGACGCCTATCTGCGTGGCGGACTGGCGAAGCGCGCGCTGGTGATCGGTTCGGAAACCTTTTCCAGGATACTCGACTGGAAGGACCGCACGACCTGCGTGCTTTTCGGTGATGGCGCGGGCGCCATCATACTGGAAGCAGTTGAATCGGCAGGAGATCTTGGCGACCGTGGCGTTCTTGCCTCAAAGCTGCGTTCGGACGGCAGTCACAAGGACAAGCTTTATGTCGATGGCGGCCCGTCCTCGACGCAGACCGTTGGACATCTGCGCATGCAGGGCCGCGAGGTCTTCAAGCACGCCGTCGGCATGATCACTGACGTCATTGAATCCGTATTCGATGCCACCGGCATGACCGCCGAAGACATCGACTGGTTTGTTCCGCACCAGGCCAACAAGCGCATCATCGACGCGTCCGCACGCAAGCTCGGCATCGATCCCGAAAAGGTCGTCATTACCGTTGAGCGATACGGCAACACCTCCGCCGCGTCGATTCCGCTGGCGCTTGTTGACGCAATTGAGGACGGCCGCATCAAGGAAAACGACATCGTGCTTCTGGAGGCAATGGGCGGCGGCTTCACCTGGGGAGCTGTCATGGTGCGCTGGTAGCACTGTGACAAAAAGAGCACGACTTTCATATGCTTGAGATGCGGCGCAGCATAATCACGTCTTGACCGGGCCTGCCAACGTCAATACTGTTTGAGGCCTGCGGGCGTCGCCTGATAACAAAATGCGGGGATTGTTGGGTTTCAATGGGTGGTAAGACGGTCACGAGAGCGGATCTGGCGGAAGCGGTCTTCCGCAAGGTAGGACTTTCAAGAACCGAATCTGCCTCGCTTGTCGAAATGGTCATCGACGAAGTCTGCAATGCGATCGTCCGCGGTGAAAGCGTCAAGCTTTCCTCTTTCGCGACATTCCAGATCAGAGACAAGAACGAACGAATCGGCCGCAACCCGAAGACCGGTGAAGAGGTTCCGATCTCACCGCGGCGGGTAATGACATTCAAGGCGTCAAATGTTCTGAAGAAACGTGTGCTCGATGCGCACGTAAAGCGCAAGAACTCCGGTAAACTCTAGATCAATCCACACACTTTGCACTGACAGCGCTTGCATGTTTTTGCTGTGCGCGGTGCAATGCGACTCAATACTGCCGCAATAGCAGAGCTTGCTGGGAGACGGCTTGCGGCAGGGTGGCGGCGGCTTGCTACTGTTGGTTGGGATTTCAGGAGAATGGACAAAAGCCCGGACGCATTTCGTACCATTAGTGAGGTGGCGGACGAGTTGGACCTGCCACAGCACGTGTTGCGTTTTTGGGAGACACGCTTCAATCAGATAAAACCGATGAAGCGCGGTGGCGGCCGCCGTTACTATAGACCGGACGACATAGACCTTCTAAAGGGTATCCGGCACCTGCTTTACGATCATGGCTACACGATCAAGGGCGTTCAGAAACTGCTCAGGCAGAACGGCTCGAAATTCGCCGTTGCAATCGGCTCGGGAGAGGCGACGGCCGCCGAGGCGCTTGCGTCCTTCACCAAGTCCGAGGCGGCCGAAACGCCGGCTGCCGTGAATGGCGATGACGGCGGTTTCGACGGCGACCGGATCGTCGGACATGCCAAGGTGCCCGGGGACCGTGCGCAGATGCGTAGCGCACCGGGTGCAGGCGGGCCGGAAGCAACCGGCGGGCAGGGCGGTTCGGGCCTGTCAAAGGAGGACAAGGAGCTCCTCCAGGAAGCGCTTTACGATCTGCTGGAATGCAAGCGGCTTCTGGACCAGGTGCGCTGACCGGATTCCGAATCCGGTTTACGCCCGCTCGTAACGGGAAAGCGCATCAGTCCGATTCGGCAAACTCGATCGTGATGCCCTCGGGTCCTTCAAGAAATATAAGCTTGCGCTTGTTGAAATTCATCAGCTCGCTGCGGAAGGTCACGTCGGCCTGACGCAGACGTTCGACCTCCGCCTCGATGTTCTCCACGGCAAAACACAGATGATTATATCCCGGCCGCGCCAGGTTGCGGATGTCCGGGTCGGATGTGACAGTCGGTCGGCGGTAGTGCAGGAGCTGAATCTCGAAACGCGGATCTGCGCCTTTCAGAACCATGGTCACATGATCGGCCTCGACATCATCCACGCCCATATATTCGTCGAAGACGTCTCCGGATATGACTTTCTCGATTTCCGCTTCGAAGCCCAGAAGCTCGAAAAAGGCTCTGCTTGGTTCGAGCTCGGTGACGACGACCGTCACATGATCCGGATTCTTCAGCATCTGAAATCTCTCCAAGTAAAAGTAGAAAATACGAAATAATACCACTTTTGCGATGTCGTATCACCGAACTTCGTTCCGGTTTTGATGTCCCGTTTCGGGCTAACTGACGACATATCTTGACGTCGCCGAAGGGCAGGTGAAAGCCACTCCAGGCCAGGTAAAAAAAGCGGCGCCGCCATCCGGGTGTTGCCAAGTTCGGATTTTTATTCTAGTACTAGAGTAATGAAAGACGAACTGACCAACGCCGAATACGCGATCCTCGGCCTGCTGATGGAAAGACCGTGCCACGGATACGATCTCGATCGTCTGATCGAACAGCGGGGCATGCGCGAGTGGACCGAACTTGCCTTCTCATCGATCTACTACATTTTGGGCAGGCTCGAAAAACGCGGCCTCGCCGAAAGCAGGCCGGACCCGGAAAAGAAGACACGCAAGATATACCGGCCGACCGCGAAGGCGAGGGAACGGTTCACCCGCACGACCATTCGTGCCCTGTCGGAGCCGCATCCCCTTTACCCGTCCGTCCTTCTTGGATTGGCCAACTGGCCCTCGCTCGACCACGCAACAGCGATCGAAGCGCTCGAGCGGCGTGGTCGCGCGCTCGAGTCGATTGCGGCCGGTGTGGAATCGAAACGTAAGGCGGCAATGGGCCTGCCGCCTCACGTATCAGTGCTTTTCGACTACAGCCAAACCCTTCTGCGCGCCGAAATCGACTGGGTGAAACGCGCATCCGCAACGCTTGGAGACGACCATGGAAAAGATTGATTTCAAGAAAACGATGAAAGTCTGTTTCGCGCCTTCCGCGCAAGCCTTCAGCCGCATTGACGTGCCGCCGCTGAATTTTCTCATGATCGACGGCAAGGGGAGCCCCGGCGAGGATCCCGGAGGCGAATATGCACAGGCGCTTGCGGTCCTTTATCCGATGGCTTTCAAGCTCAAGTTCCTGTCGAAGAAGGAACTCGGGCGCGACTATGTGGTGCCGCCCTTGCAGGCGCTGTGGTGGGCGGATGACATGAACGTGTTCATAACCGGCGACAAGGATCAATGGCTTTGGACCGTGATGATTATGCTGCCCGACTGGATCACTGCCGAGCATTTCGAGCGTATTCGCACAGGTCTTGCCGGACAGGATGACCTGCCCGCGCTGGATAAGCTGCGGCTCGAAACCTACCATGAGGGCGATGCCGTTCAGATCATGCATATCGGACCCTATTCGGAAGAAGGCCCGGTGCTGAAGAAGCTGCACCAGGAATACCTGCCGCAGAACGGCCTTGTCGAGAATGGCAAGCACCACGAGATCTATCTCGGTGACCCGCGAAAAACCGCGCCCGAGAAACTGAAAACGGTTCTGCGTCAGCCTGTACGGGCAGCATAGCCCTGCGTGACCCGGCGTTAAATCCATCGTTTCATTGGATAAATGGCGGTTCGACGCGGACCGCCTTTGCGCTGGCCGGACTTACAACCTACATTCGGGATGCAACGTCACGATGAATCAGGGGAACTGGGCGTGAGACTATTGCGCGGCGCTGGCCGCATCAGCCTGACCGTCCTGCTTTCGACCGCCATCGGAACGCTGATACTCGTGTCCGTCGGAACGGTCCTCTTCATCACCGCCTCCGCCAATCTGAAGAATACCGTCGAGCTTCTGCGCGAAGCCGGCGCCCTGACCATGTCCAACCTCGAGACCCGCCTGCGTGATTATCTCGAGCCGGCCGAGGAACTGGCCGACTATTTCGTGTATCTGGTCGAAACCGGCAAGATCGACATGGCCAACAAGCAGCAGCTCCGGGATACTTTGCTGGGCTCTCTTGGATCTTCGCCGCAGGTTTCGGGAGTGATCATCTGGGACAAGGACCGCGTACCGGTCGTGGCGTTCGAAGATGTCGACGGCGTGGTGACACCGGTGCCGCCCGCCGCTGACAACAATCTTGCTCTGACGGAGGCCACCGCGCCCAAACAGCCGGCCTGGAGCGCGCCGGTTTCCATCGACGGAACCTCCTATATCAATCTGCAGACGGCGCTTTACCACGACGGCGAATATGTGGGTGCGTTCGCGACCGGTATCGACGTCGCCAACCTGTCCAAACTGGTTGACGAGGCCAGCGGCGCGCTCGGCATGACGGCATTCATCCTCTATGGAAACCAGCATGTTCTCGCCCATCCGCGCATGGAGGAACTTGCACCGCGCTCACGGCTGGACAGGCTGCTCAATCTTCTGTTCCTTGAAGGATTTGCCGACCGCATCCTTGCGGCCTTTCCCCGGCGGGAAACGGACATTCCTCAGGCCGGCAGCGATTTCGAGAACGCCATCGTCGAATATGGCGATCAGGGCTATCTGTTTCTGAGCAAGCAGGTCTCCGGCTACAGCCCGCAGCCATGGCGGATCGGTGTTTATGCGAATGTCGCCGATATCGGCGATCAGTTTATCCGTCTGCTGGGCTCCACGGCGGTTGCCTTCCTGGTGCTCATCGTGGCGATCGTGCTCGGCGTCCTCTTGGCCCGCTATCTGGCGCGGCCGATCATTCAGCTGTCGAAGGCGGAGGCGCAGGTCGGGGACCTTGAGCTGGAGAACATCCAGATTCCGCGCGGCTCCTTCATCCGCGAAATCAACAACCAGATCCTCGCCTTCAACCGCATGGTCGACGGATTGCGGACATTTGAGACCTATGTTCCGCGCGCGCTGGTCAGACGCATCATCTCCCAGGGCGGATCCGGCACGGTGACCTCGACCGAGAGCGATCTTGCACTGATGTTCACCGACATAATCGGATTTACCAAAATGTCGGAGAATATGGCGCCAGGAGAGGTGGCGAAATTCCTCAACGACCATTTCACCATCGTCAACGAGTGCATCGAGGCCGAAGGCGGGACCATCGACAAGTATATCGGGGATGCGGCGATGGCCTTCTGGGGCGCGCCGGATGCCCAAAGCGATCGTGCCGCGCGCGCCTGCCGGGCGGCACTCGCTATCAAGCGTAGGATGGAAGAGGCGGCGAAGGCCGGGACCGGACCGGATCTCAGGGTCAAGATTTCCCTGCATACCGGGCCGTTGATCGTCGGCAATATCGGCGCACCCGGCCGTATCAACTACACCGTGGTCGGCGATACGGTGAATACCGGAAGCCGCATCGAGGATCTGTGCGACGGCGTGGACGATGGCGCCCGCGCAATCATTCTCGTCAGCGATCAGATCGTTGCCGAGGCGGGCGAGGGCTTCGAGTTTACACCTGTCGGCAATTTCTCGGTCAAGGGCAAGACGAAGCCGGTCGAAGTTTTCCGGTTGATCGGCGAGAAGCCCGTTGGAACGAGGACAGCGCAAATCGCCGCCGAGACGGCAACGCCGGCCTGAGCACATCATGGCGGACCGAAGAACCATTGCCGCCTATGATCTGCGCATCGGCGACTATGTTCGCCTCACGAAACGCACCAGGCCGCATGCAACGCTGATGCACTTCATCGCCTGTCTGCCGTCGAACGGATTTGTCCTCGATCTGGGCTGCGGTCCCGCGAACGCCTCGGCAGTCATGCGTGAGCACGGCCTGCGGGTGGATGCCGTGGATGCGTCGGCCGAAATGGTTCAACTGGCCAATGCCACGCACGACATCAGCGCGAGGCAGGCAACGTTCGACGAACTGGACGCCGTAGATGCCTATGATGGCGTGTGGGCGAATTTCAGCCTGTTGCACGCATCGCCGGCCGATTTCCCGAGACATCTCAAGGCACTCCACCGCGCGCTGGTTCCGGATGGCGTGTTCCATATCGGTATGAAGCTTGGCGGCGGTGAGGCGCGAGACAGGCTTGACCGCTACTATGCCTACTATTCGCAAGATGAGCTGTCGGATCATCTCGAACACGCCGGTTTTCGCATCGACCGGATCGTTACCGGCGAGGACCCCGGGCTGGCCGGCGACGTCGAGCCATGGATTGCGATGACGTCAACCGCAACTAGCGCATGCCCATGAGATTGGCGATCAGCGCCGTCTCTTCCTGCTTCAGTCGCTCGGCAAGCTGGTGCGCCTTGTCTTCCTCATATTCAAAGTGCGAGCCGACGATAAACGCGCAGCGCTGCGACGCGCTGACGGCCGCATCGGCGACGGCCCTTTCGACGATCTTCGCGATCGCGACACGCTCCTCCTCGGATACGGAAGAAGCAGCCTCGCAGATTTCGTTCACAGCTTTGTCGGCAACAGATTTCAGCGACATTTATTTTTTGCCTTGTTCATTTGGCCGCCCTGTCAGGGCGAATCCCGATATCGTATAGAGCATTGCACAAGTTTCATAGAGGCCGAAAGATCGCTCAGGATTGAGGCGGATCGGTGTCTGGAGCGAGTTGTGATTAGATTGACGCATTTGACCGCGGCGATTTTGGTCACTGGCCAGGCGGGTTGCACGTCGTGGTGTTCCCTCACCACAAGCGCGAGCCAACGACGCCAGAGGCCAAAATCGCACGGCCCATTCCATATTCGTTTCCAATATCTTCTCCCCTTTCAAGGGTGGGGAAAATCGGCCCATCGGACGTCGTTGTGCCGCTTGCCCGATGCGCTGCATCGCGCTGCGCGACGCGCCTAGCCGAGTGAACCGATTTTCCTCCATCAAATGCGTCAATCTAATCACAACTCGCTCTAGCGCAAATCTAACTCAGATTTGCTCTGGAACTAAGCTTTTGGGCGGTAACGATAAACACCGTTCTTTTTACCGATCGGCATAAAAAGGCCAGAGCGCACAATCGCGCCCGGAACAAACGCTTTTGTGGGAAACAACCAGACTGCCATTACGCCCTCCGGCCGCAGCACACGGTGCATTTCGGGCAGCAGCTTGCCGAGCGGGAGGGTCGGGAACGGCACAACGCCGAACAGCAAGGCCAAATCCACACTATTGTCGTTCAGTCCGGTGTGTAATGCGTCACGCCGAATGGCTTCGACATTTCCCAGACCCGCTTCCCGGGCCTTGTCAGCCACGTTCGCAACGAAATCCGACAAGGGATCCATTGCAATCAGCAGTCCCTCGTCGCCGATCATGCGCGCCGCTTCGAGCGTGAAGAAGCCCGATCCGCAGCCAACCTCCAGAACGGTCTGGCCGGGCTTGATGCCGGCGCCTTCCAGGGTTCGCCGAGGCGGCATAAGCAGGTGCCGCAGAGGACTGTTCATCAGTTTGCCGCCAAGCAATGCGGCGAGGTTTATTAACCGGGATTGCCCGAGCCTTTCCGTGTTCATATCGGCACTCCTGTCACGTGTCGGCACGATCACCGGGATAGCGACAGGCGGCTAGCGCGTGCCGACACCCATCAGCACGGTCATCGCGTCGCCCATGCCCTCCATGACAAACGCCTCCAGAACCCTTGTATCCGCCAATCCGGCGTCCTTGCAGGCGGCTGAAATCTCCGCCGATGTCAGTCCGAAACCGCCGTCGCCGGATTTCAGCCAGTCCCATTGAACAAAGAGGCCGCCTTCGCGCAGCAGCGGCACCAGATTGCCCACGATCGTCCTGTAGTCCGGTACGAATGCAAGAGCCGATGAGGCGACGATCAGATCGAACGGTTGCCCAAGCGCCGGCAGGTTCACCGTTGACGGGGCGTCGATGTCCACGCAGAGAGCGATAACGTTTTCGATGGACTTGGACTTCAGCACATCGATCATCGCGGACGACGTGTCGATGGCCACGATCTGCCCGGCAACCGGTGCAAGCTTTTCACTGAGCAATCCCGTTCCGCAGCCGAAATCCAGCACCCGGCCATACCGGTTTGCCCCGATAGCGGGGCCGGTGTGTTCTTTCAGCGAGGCAAATGCCTTGTCGGCATAGGCCCGCACGTCGGGATTGTCATCCCAGTCGCGGGCGTGTTCGTCCCAGGTTCCGCTCATGACATCTGCCCCATGCAAATAGCCTGTACTGATGGTCGTGTGCCGGCACTTTACGCCGAAACGTAGGCTTTGGAAGCCGTCGCCCGGTCGATCAGGCCGTTGATGGTTGCATCGAACGGCTGTTTAATGCCGGGCAAACATGTCCCGGCCGGAGTCTGCACGATGTCGACAGCCCCGCATTACGAAATCGATCCGCAAGCCTTCTGGGCTGATCCCTATCCGGATCTTGCCAATATGCGAAGAGACGCGCCGATCGCCTATGTGCCGCAACTGGGCGCGACGCTCTTCACTCGGCGTGACGACATCTTCACGTGCGAGAAGAATGTCGAGGTGTTTTCGTCGGACCAGCCGGGCGGGCTGATGAATGTCCTCATGGGTCAGAACATGATGCGCAAGGACGGCGAAGCGCACATGGCCGAGCGCAAGCTCTATTTTCCGGCGGTCTCGGTGCGCGCTGTGCGCGATGTGTGGAAGGCACAGTTCCAGGATCATGCCCGTGCCATCCTCGAGGCGCTGCGGCCCCAGGGCCGGGGCGATCTGGTGGAGCACTATGCGATGCCGCTTTCGGCCCAGTCGCTGAAATCGATGACTGGTCTGGTCAATATGCGCTTTGAGGATATGGATGCCTGGAGCCAGGCAATGATCGACGGCGTATCGAACTATGCCGGTGACCCGGCGGTGGAGGAACGGTGTCACCGGGCAACCGCCGGCATCGATGCCGCCATCGATGACATGCTGCCTGTGGTCCGCGCCAAACCGGACCGGAGCCTTTTGTCTGTGATGCTTGAAGCCGGCATGCCCATGGAAAACATCCGCGCCAACATCAAGCTGACGATTTCCGGCGGCCAGAACGAACCGCGCGACGCGATTGCCGGATGCATATGGGCGCTGCTGAGCCATCCGGAACAGATGGCGCTGCTAGAAGAGGGGACGGTCTCTTGGCAACAGGTGTTCGAGGAATATTGCCGCTGGATCTCCCCGATCGGCATGTCCCCGCGCCGCGTTGCAAGAGCCTATGAATTCGGTGGCGTAAGCTTTGAACCCGAGGAACGCATCTTTTTCATGTTTTCGTCTGCGAACCGGGATGAGGGGCTTTTTGAGGACGCCGACCGGTTCGATGCGTCCCGGGATACGCAAAAGAGCATTCCTTTCGGCGCGGGGCCGCATTTCTGCGCCGGGGCGGCGGCATCGCGGGCAATGGTGGCCGAGGTCGCGCTGCCCATGATCTTCGAACACATCGCGGGATTGCAGCTTGACGACAGCGAGCCCGTCAGGGTGGGTGGATGGGCCTTTCGCGGTCCGCTCAACCTGCCAGCGGTTTGGAAGGCTTGAAAGGTGCCATGCGCAACCGCGGGATGATCCGCATTCCGGTCACGATTCCTCGTAGATGCACAGCAGTTTCTTCGCCGTGAAACGGGCCTCGTTCGGATAGCCGAATGCGTTGTTCACATAGAGTATGCCGTCCCGCGTCACCCGCCGGTTGATATGGCTGTGGCCGTAGATGTGGATGGATGAACCCGCGCGGCGGATCTGGGCATCGAGCAGTTCCGTTCCGAGTACCGGAAACAGCATGCGCGAGCGCGGCGGTGCGAATGTCGGCATCAGGCCAATGCGCGGCATGAAATGGGAGAAGGTAATGACCACCGGGTTCGCTGGACGCGAGACCGGTTCGTTCATTTCAATAAACCGTTCGGCAACGCTCCGTTCACTGGTTCCGTCCGGCCAACGGCATGCCCGATAATCCATCCAGCGCCTTTTGAGCTCATCAGAAGGCTGGCCGAAGGAATAGTCGTACCAGGAAAGCAATGGCACGATCGATACAGCGCCCAGGTCAAGCGGTTGCATGAGCGCGCCTCCGTTTCGAACGGCATTCTGTACATGGCTGAATTTGTCGAAGGAATCTGCGATACCCTTGTCGCGCAAGACCCACAGATCGTGGTTCCCGGGCACATAAAGCACGTGGCGAAACCGCGTGGCGAGCAGGGACAGGTTCTTTTCGATACGGGGCAGCGAGTCCGACAGGTCACCGGCAAGGATCAGCGCATCGTTGGTGAAATCGGCAAGCGAGAGCGCTTCGACCCAGCGGCCGTTTTCGCGATAGTCGACATGCAGATCGGAAATGGTGAATACCCGCATCTCCCGAACGGCCCCTCAGACCTGCGCCGGGGCGCACGGGTGGAGGTGCGCCGGAAGGAAGGGGCTCAACTGGTGCCGGCCTTGGCCTGATCCTTGCCATTCCCGGAGGCCGCTTCTGTCTCTGTCGTCGTGGCCGTATCCGCCTGCGCATCGGTCGCCGTGGCCGGTTGCGGCATCTGCGAGCGATACTGGCGTGCAAAGCTCGCTATGCGCTCCGCGCGCTCCATGGCACTCTCCTCGGCGGACTTTTCTTCCGGCGCGGGTTCAGCCGCTTTCTTGAGCTGGGCGTCGGCGAGCACACGCAGATGGTTTTCCACCAGGATGACGCTCGCCAGCAGGCCGCCGACCACGACGGCGATCAGGAATCCGGCGGCAAATCCGATCAGCGCGCCTTCCCAGGGCTGGGCATCCATTTCCGCGGACTGGATGTAGCCGACGACCGGACCACCGACAATGCAAAGTACCGCCAGGACGCGGATGATGCCGGATAGGAAATCGACGAGAATGCGCAGCATTTTGGTTCCTGATGCCTGTTGTGACGAGAGTTTCTACAGGTCAACAACCTACTGCATTTCTTGAAGGCGTGTCTTGCCTTATTTGGGTCGGAAGGGCGGTATCGACAAGTTTGCTTAACGGCCGCGGCGCGCGCTCTATGTCGCGCCTTTGGCGGATTTTTCAACCTTGCGGGCCGTCCCGATGGTGGCGCGGACCACCTTTGGCTTGTTGGCGGGCCGCGTCACGTTGCGGACAAAGACGCTGATGGCTTCATCGACCGTCCTTGCCGATTTGAAACTCGGAAACCGGCTTGCTTCTTTCAGGATAAGGGAAATGTTGTAATCGGCATTGGTCAGGTTCGACACCGAGTGGCCCTTGCCAAGCCCGTTGCTCCTGTTCATCTGAAACAGTCCGAAACAATTGCAGCCACGGTTGTGGGCCTTCGGATTGAGCGTCGATTCGCGGATTGCAACAGAAACGGCCGCCACCTGCTGCGGTCGGCCGTAACCGGCTGCGGCAAACCGTGACGTGATCTTGTTCGCGATTTGGGTCTGCGCCGCATTATAGCCGCTTAACTGGTCGAATTGCACCGTACCGGACCGGCTGGCGATGGGCAAAGGCACATTCGTTTTTTCGTCAGCGACGGTTGATGAGCAGGCGGCGAGCATCAGTGCGGCGGCCGCGAGGCCGAGGATTTGGTTCTTCATTGGCTGTCTGTTTGTTTACGGGCTATGCGGACGACGTCACTCCGCGTTACCGCCGTCCAAAGCCGGCAATGTGTTGGAAATGTGGCGAAACCCTTGGCAGCCAAGTATCATCCGGTCTTTCCGTCAGTGCATTGCAAAAATATCACGGTCTTGACGAATAGTCTTCGCGGTAGCAGGCGAAATTCTCTTTGGTTATAGTCGGCTCGACAAATGCGAACGTCCAATATTTCGGACCAACGGAGGCTGCTTGATGAGATCGCGCGTTGCCGGACGAATGACCACGGCGTTGTTGGCCGTTTTTCTTGCTTTTGGCGCATCACACTTCGCCGAAGCGCAGGTCCTGAAAGGCGTTGGAAAGGCGCTGAGGGAAACCGGCGAGGCGATCGGCAAGGGGGTCGACAAGACGGGCGAGGCAATCGAGAAAGGCGTTCGCGAAACCGGAGACGCCATCAAGGGCGATCGGAAACAACCCGCGACGACGATCATAGAGCCTGCCTATCTTTTCGTTCAGCAGGCCGGGGCGTTCCGCTTCAAGGACGGCAAGCTGACCCTGCAGAGGCTCGCACCGTCGACATTCTACTTTACCGACAGGCCGGTGCGCGACGCTGGATTTGTCGGTCACGAGGAATTCGTGAAACTGTGGTCGGCTGACCAGTCGGACGGCTTTGCGGCCGACCCTCCCAGTGCGGCCCTGGCAATCGACGGGCTGAAATCGGCAGAACCCATGGTGGTTACGCTTTTGGAAGCCCGGTTGGACGGGGCGGATATAATCTATACGGTCGACGTCAAGTCAGGGACACTTCCCGTCGAGGCAAAAGACGTTGCCCTGTTCATCGATACATTGAACTTCCGGCCCGCCAACGGCTACCGCTTTCTCGACTTTCTGGCGCGCAACTAACACCCATGCCAGATGGCGGTACTTGCAATTATTAACTGCGGCAAGTAATAAAAACAGTGCAACAGATCCGTGGCCTGGTGCCGTGCAGAACGATATTGCAGGCACAGAGCGTTGCGCATGGCTCCTCCTGCCAGGAGCCAGTGCAACGGCGGATCGGGCGGTGTTGCACGGGCTGTTTTTCGGGGGACGAGGCGCGATATCCCGAAGGATTGCGGTGCCGGCATGGGGATACAAACTGTGTTTGTATCCCCAACGCATTTGTTGAGCCCGAAAATCGCGCTTGTCAGGAAAACTCGTAGTTGGTGACATGGGCGCCGGCGCTTCCTACCGGACAGATTTTGCGCGCTGAAATGCGCGAACTCCCGCCACAAAAAAGTTTCGGGCGTGGACTATATTCGGCAATTGTGCAATTTGGCCGCAGCCAATAATAATGCGGCGATGCCGAGGAATCGCATATTTGTCGTCGAGCCCCAGCTTGTGTTTGTGGACGGCCATGAACACACCCAGATCAAGGCGATCAGGAAGCTTCTGCCCGGTTGTGACGTAATCACCCTGACGCGGCGGGGCTTCAAGCTTTCGCGGACTTTGGATCCTGAGGCCGTGCACCCCGTTCTGCCGTCCGCCGGAACCGCATCGGACCGGAGGGGACAAGGCCCTGGCAATGACGGATCGGCGGTCGGGCCGTCGGTAGGGGACCGGTATCGTGCGTTTGCCGAGGCGCTTGGCGACGCGCTGAACGCGCTGCAGGCGACCGACTCGGACCTTGTTCTGGTGCCTTCGGCTGGCCGGGAAACGATCTCGGCCGCAATCCTTCTCCAGGAAACGGGCGCGGGTGGTGCGGTTCCGGCGATTAGATTGCGTATTTTGAGCGATGAGATTGTCGCTGGCCTGGATGCGCAACTGTTGCAGCGGCTCCGCGAATGCTGCGCGGCCGGTCGGATCGGTATTCTGACCGAGACGGCTGAACTGCAGGCGCATATTGAAAGCCGTTACCGGCTTCCGGTTTCCGGAAGGCTGATGCTGCCCTGCGTTGTCATGCCGGGTGACGCAAGGCTGCAGCCGGTCGCGAAACAGCCGGGCGAGGAGTTCAAGGTCGGAATACTTGGAAGGCAGAGGGCCGAGAAAGGCAGCTATCGCGTGCCGGCCATCCTGAATCAACTGCGCGCACTTGCCGCCGAAAATGACAGTGGGCAACGGTTCCGTTTCGTCTATCAGGCCGTCAAGAGCAAGCGCGCCCGAAGGTTGGTTCTTGAAATCAGGACCTGGTTGGGCGCCCGCAAGAACCCGGACGTAACAATTCAGTATCTGACAAGCGGAATGTCAGACGACGAATTTCGCAAGCTTGTCCATGATGTCGATATCCTGCTTCTGCCTTACAGCACCAGGCGCTACGGCATGAGCGGTTCCGGCATCATTCTCGATGGTGTGCTTTCCCATAAACCCATGGTCTTCAGTCGCGGCATGGCCAATGCCGAACTGCTGTCTCTGGGCAATGCGGAGGCGGCGGCCAGCGACCGGGAATTTGCCGAAAAGATACTGAAAGTCGCGTCCAGTTATGAAGACTACCGGCAAGGCGCGGCGAACGCTGCGGAATACTACTCACGCATGGTGGATGCGCAAATGGCCGACGTGTTCGGAATAGCCGACGAGGTGGTGCAGGGTAAGGGCTGAACCCGATCGGCCAAGGCAATCATGACAATCGGTATTTGCCCGGCCTGAGAGATAGGTAACAAAACGTACCGGACACATAGGTAACACTTTTCGCTTTTGCGTGAGGTGTCGA
>NZ_JAPJZH010000032.1 GCF_027889715.1 Allohoeflea poritis | reverse complement strand
GCGCTGTCCGATGGCGAAACACTCACCTATCTGCATGGCTGCATCTCCGACCGGCGTCTGTCCGTCGCCGTCCCGGAAATCCCCGTTCATCTCGATGGGGTGCTTGTCGACACGCCACTGTCAGGTGGGCTTGAACCGATGCTGGGCGAATCCCATCTGCGCACGCTCACAGTGCTCGGGTATCCCGGTTCCACGACACCCGGGCTGCTCGACGCTCTCAACCATCTGGGATTCGAATATCGCTGGGTGACACGGTTCATTGCGCTCGACAAGGCGCAAGCGGAAAAGATCATCCGCCGCTGTCGCCGGCAGTGGTTCGCCAAACGCAAATCGATCTCCGCCATCATCAAGGAGGTGCTAACCAACGAGCAATCGGTCCTGGTCGACACCGATGCCGACAACAAGACGGAAGACGCCGATGCGGCGCTGCAGGAGCTTGGGGCTGATTTTGTTTCCTACGGCTATATCACCACGACGGTTACTGTTTGGGATGAAGACGCCGATGTCGTGCAGGAAAAGGTTCGTTCGGTTCAACGCATCATCGACGGGCGCGGCTTCGTCACCATTCAAGAGACGGCCAATGCGGTGGAAGCCTGGCTTTCGTCGTTACCGGGGCACGTCTATGCCAATGTCCGGCAGGCCCCGGTCAATACGCTGAACCTTTCCCACATGATGCCGCTGTCGGCGACATGGGCGGGACCGGAACGGAACGATCATCTGGACGGACCGCCGCTGATTACCGTTCGGACCAACGGCACGACGCCGTTCCGGCTGGTCACCCATATCGGCGATGTGGGGCACACCATCGTGGTGGGTCCGACCGGGGCGGGCAAGTCGGTGCTGCTGTCGCTGACCGCCCTGCAGTTTCGCCGCTATGCCAACGCTCAGATCACCATCTTCGACAAGGGTGGATCGGCGCGTGCCACCGTACTCGGCATGGGCGGTCAGTATTTCGATCTCGGATCGGAAGGGGCTCTGTCGTTTCAGCCGCTCGCCACGATTGATGTTCTGGCTGAGCGGTCGTTCGCGCAAGCCTGGATCCTCGATCTCCTGACCTTCGAGAACGTGTCCGTCACACCGGAGGTCAAGGATGCCGTCTGGTCGGCGCTGTCGAACCTCGCTGCTGCACCGCGGGCCGAGCACACGCTCACCGGGCTTTGCGCGCTCCTGCAGCGCAACGATCTGCGCCAGGCGTTGCAGCCCTTCACGCTGGAAGGACCCTATGGCCGTCTGCTTGATGCCGATGATGACCGGCTGACGCTCAGCGACGTCCAGTGCTTCGAAATGGAGGAGCTGATGCATGAGAAGGGCGCTGTCCTTCCCGTGCTCACCTATCTCTTCCATCGCCTTGAAGCCGGCTTCGACGGCAGGCCCGCGCTGCTCATCCTCGACGAGGCCTGGCTCTTTCTCGACAATCCGGCCTTCGCCGCGCGCATTCGCGAATGGCTGAAGACGCTGCGCAAGCAGAATGTCTCGGTGATCTTCGCGACGCAAGGTTTGTCGGATATTTCCGACAACACCATTGCACCCGCCATCATCGAGAGCTGCCCGACACGCATCTTCCTGCCAAACGATCGTGCCATCGAACCGCAGGCAAGGGCGGTCTATGAAGCCTTCGGTCTCAACGGCCGGCAGATCGAGATGATTGCCCGCGCCGTGCCCAAGCGCGACTACTACTACCAGTCCCGTCATGGCAATCGGTTGTTCGAGCTCGGGCTGGGACCGGTTGCGCTCGCCTTTGCCGCCGCTTCCAGCAAACAGGATCACGCCCTCATCGACGAGCTGATCGCCGCCCATGGCGAAGACGAATTCGCCGACTCCTGGCTTCGGGCGAAGGACCTGGACTGGGCGGCCGATCTAATCGCCGTCGGCGGGCGAGATTTTTCATCAGAAACGGAGACACCAGATGCGAGCTAAAATCTTCGCGGCTGTCACTGCCGCCTGCCTTTCGATAACCCTCGTCGACAATGCCCATGCCCTCTTCGGGTTCGGCGATATCGTCTACGACCCCACGAACCATGCGGAAAACCTGCTCACTGCGGCGCGGTCGCTGGAGCAGATCAACAACCAGGTCCGGCAACTCGCCAACGAGGCGCAGATGCTGATCAACCAGGCGCAGAACCTTGCCAACCTGCCGTCTTCCGTCGCTTCGGAACTTCAAACATCACTGGAAGAGGTCGGTGCGCTGATCGAGAATGCCGAAGGCCTTGCCTATGACGTTGCCAAGATCGACGAGGCCTATCGGGAGCTGTTTCCGGAGGACTATACATCCTCGGTAACGACCTCCCGGATCGTTCAGGATGCGCAAGCGACCTGGGAACTTGCCCGAGAGGGCTTCAAGCACAGCCTCGACGTTCAGGCCGAGGTCGTCGATCAGCTTCAACGCGACGCCGCCACGCTGGACGGGTTGATCGCCGACAGCCAAGGCGCCGCCGGAAATCTTCAGGCGCTGCAAGCCGGCAATCAGCTCACTGCGCTAGCGGCCAAGCAAAGCATGCAACTCCAGAGCCTTCTTGCCGCTTCCGCGCGGGCTGACGCATTGCGTGGAGCCGACGCACTCGCCGCCCGCGAACGCGGCCGGGCCCGGTTCGAACGGTTCCTCGGCGACCGCAACGCCTACTCGCGCTGACCTACTGATCAATCGAAGGGACGGGAGAGTCGGCTTTGAATGATCTGAACGTCATAGATCAGTTCACACAGACATTCGTGACCTATATCGAGTCGGGATTCGGACTGCTCGGTCCGGACGTCGCCTTCCTGACGACCATCCTGATCGGCATCGACATTACGCTTGCCGGTCTGTTCTGGGCCCTGTCGGATGACCGGTCCATTCTTCCGTCCTTGATCAAGAAGGTTCTTTATGTCGGTGCCTTCGCCTTTATCCTCAACAACTTCTCCGACCTCGCCTCGATTATCTTCGAGTCCTTCGCCGGTCTAGGATTGCGCGCGACCGGATCGCCCATCTCGGCCGACGATCTCATGCGGCCGGGCTTCGTTGCTGCCACCGGCTACGATGCGGCCGCGCCGCTGCTTGAGGAAGTCTCCGACCTCATCGGGCCGATCGCCTTCTTTGAGAACTTCGTCACCATCGCAATCCTTATGTTCGCCTGGGTCGTAGTGCTGCTCGCCTTCTTCATCCTTGCGATCCAGCTCTTCATCACCATCCTTGAGTTCAAGCTGACGACGCTGGCCGGCTTCGTGCTGGTGCCGTTCGCGCTGTGGAACAAGACGACGTTTCTTGCCGAGCGGGTGCTCGGCAATGTGGTCGCGGCCGGCATCAAGCTGATGGTGCTGGCGGTGATCGTCGGCATCGGCTCGACCCTGTTCGGCGCCTTTGCCGCTTCCTTCTCCGGCGGCGACATTACGCTGGAGCAGGCGGCTTCAACCGTGCTTGGTGCGCTATCCATCTTCATGCTCGGCATATTCGGTCCCGGCATCGCCGCAGGCCTGGTCTCGGGCGCACCGCAACTTGGGGCAGGGGCCGCCGCTGGATCGGCCGCGGGTCTCGCTTTGGGAGGCGCCGCCGCCACGGGAGCAGCCATTGGTGGCATACGCGCACTCAGCAGTGGAGCGGGCGGGGCCGTCCGGGCAGCGGCCTCAATGGGCGGTGCAGCCGCTGCAGTCCGCTCGCCCGGGGCAGCGGGCGCTGTCTCTGCGGCAATGTCCCCGGCTCGCGGAAGCGCAGGTGCTGCCCAAGCCGTCGTCAATTCCTCCCAACCTCCGGAGTGGGCGCGAAAGCTCCACAGCCGTCAGCGCTTCCGCGAGGGCGCGACGGTCGCCGCCCACACGCTGCGCGATGGCGACCGGCCGGCATCAGGCGAAAACCCCAAACTGAAGGACGATGAATAATGTTCAAACGGTCGACGACCACCTATGGGCAAACGCCCCAGCCGGAAACCCCGTACCAAAAGGCCGCGCAAGTCTGGGACATGCGCATGGGCGATGCCCTGGTGCGGGCAAAGAACTGGCGGTTGATGGCATTCGGCTGCCTGACACTGTCATTGTTGTTGTCCAGCGGGGTGATCTGGCAGGCCGGCCGCAGCACCATCACCCCCTATGTCGTCGAGGTCGACCGACTGGGTGATGTGCGCACGGTCGGGCCGGCGACCGAAGCCTATGAGCCGACGGACGCCCAGATCGCCTATCATCTGGCCCGGTTCATCGAAAATGTCCGCTCCCTGCCGATCGATCCCGTGATCGTTCGCAAGAACTGGCTGCGCGCCTACGATTATACGACGACGCGGGGCGCCAACGGTCTCAATGACCATGCCCGCGTCCACGATCCCTTCTCCAAAGTAGGCAAGCGGACCATCGCTGTCGACGTCACCAGCGTTGTGCGCTCCTCGGACGACAGTTTCGATGTGCGCTGGCGCGAGCAGACCTTCGAGAACGGATCGCTCGCCGATACCGCCCACTACACAGCTGTCCTTTCGATCGCCATCCAGCGTCCGCGCACCGAAGAGGCGCTGCGCAAGAATCCGCTCGGCATCTATGTCCACAGCCTCAACTGGTCGAAAGACCTCATCGCAGGAGAACCCAAATGAAACTGTTGCATTTATCCAAACTCTCCGCGGTGAGCGGATTGGTGTTGCTGGCCGGCTGTGCCGGTAAAGAACGTCCGCCGGTTATCGATTTCGACGCAGAGGACTTCGATACGGCGGTGCTCGCCGCCGAGCCGCCCAAACCGGTGGAGATCGTAGAGTTGCCGAAACCTCTGCCACTGCCTGGTCAGTTAAAACCGGCTCCGGGCAAGACAACAAAGAACGTGGCCGACAAACGCCCGCCCCAGGAACGCATCACGGCAGCCAATGCGGCGGCGAAGGTCGAGCCGTCGAAGGACGGTTATGTCAACGCGATCCAGGTCTATCCCTATTCGCAAGGTGCGCTCTATCAGCTCTATGCCGCGCCAGAGCAGGTCAGCGACATCGCTCTGCAGAAAGGCGAAAGGATCGTTTCCGTCTCCGCCGGCGATACTTTGCGCTGGGTGGTGGGCGATACGGTGAGCGGCTCCGGCAGCGAGGCCCGCGCCCATGTGCTTGTCAAACCCACCAAGGAAGACCTCAAAACCAACCTTGTCATCATCACCGACCGGCGGACCTATCATCTGGAGCTGCAAAGCACGGATGAGACCTATATGGCGTCCGTCTCCTGGCGCTATCCGCGCGATGAACTGATCGCGCTCAAAGGCCGGAACGCGCGAGCCGAAGCCGCCGCCCAGCTTGTAGCCGATACCGGCTTGAACATCGACCGGCTGCGCTTTCGTTACCGTGTCACCGGCGACGATCCGCCCTGGCGGCCGGTGCGCGTCTTCGACGATACGAAGAAAGTCTATGTCCAGTTCCCGGCCCGCCTCGACCAGGGTGAGGCGCCGCCGCTCTTCGTCGTCGGCCCGGACGAGCGCAACCAGCTGGTCAATTACCGTGTGAGGGGACGTTACTACATCGTCGATCGCATGTTCGCCGCGGCCGAGTTGAGGCTCGGCGAAGATCCCCAACAGGTCGTCCGGATCACCCGCACCGATGGCCGCCATACCAGCGCCAGGCGCAGGGGTAAGATTCGGGCGAATAACAGGTTCGAGGAAGAGGGGACACGATGACCTCTTCTGCCACCGACAAACCGTCTGGCAACGCCGCTCCGCCGCCCAAGGTGCACCCGGAAGACCTGGCCCTGCGCGCCACACCCCGTCCGGTCACGCGTATCAATCGGCGGGTGCTGATGCTGCTTGCCGGAACCGGTCTTGTTCTGATTTGCGTCGCGACGATCTTCGCGCTCGATCCGCCGCGTCTGTTCGATCGCGACGAGACCGGACGTGAACTCTACACAACACAGAACCGTCCGACACCTGACGGGCTCGATGCTTTACCGCGCCGCTACAGCGATATGAAAGAGCCGGCCATCAAGCTCGGGCCGCCACTGACTGGTGATGTCGGACCGGCCGTTGTTGGTAAGGAACGGGAACTGGGCCTTCGACAGACACCCAGCCTGCCGTTCAGGCCGGATCCGGAAGAGGACGCGCTCAGGGCCGAGCGCATCCGTCAGGCACGCCTGGCGCAGCAGGCCCGAGAATCGAACGTGTTCTTTAAGTTGACCACAGATTCGGCCGGGCAGCTGCTGGCCGGGCTTGGTGTGTCCGATGACGGAGGCAGTCTACGACAGTCGGCAAGCGAAACACAGGTTGCGGCAGGTCAGTCCAGACAAAACCTATTTGCTTCTGCCGGCGATGCCGGTTCCAGTCCGCTACAACTCGATCTCGCGAACGACCAGAACCTGCAGGGCCGAAAACTCGGTTTCCTGAACGATGAGGTGGATGAGGCGATCTACAATCCGCACAAGTTGCAGGACCCGGCGTCGCCATACCAGATAATGGCCGGAACCATCATCCCCGCTAGCCTTGTCACCGGCATCAATTCCGATCTGCCGGGTCAGATCATCGCTCAGGTCACGGAAAACGTCCATGACACGGTGACCGGGCAGCACCTGCTGATCCCCCAGGGCACCCGGGTGATCGGCAACTATGACAGCGTCATTGCCTTCGGGCAGAGCAGGGCACTTGTGGTGTGGCGGCGGCTTATCCTGCCAGACGGCTCATCAATCGTCATCGAAAACCTGCCGGCAACCGATACCGCTGGCTACGCTGGGCTCGAGGACAAGGTCAATTTCCACACCTGGCGCCTGCTCAAGGGCGTGTCCCTGTCGACGCTGCTCGGCGTTGGAACGGAACTGACCTTCGGGAATGGCGAAAGCGATCTTGTCACCGCGATTCGCGAATCCGCGCAGGACAACGCCAATCAGACCGGACAATCGCTGACCCAGCGCAACCTTAACATTCAGCCCACCATCACCATCCGCCCCGGCTGGCCTCTGCGCATCATCGTCAACAAGGACAAGGTGCTGCGACCTTATCGCGGCCCAAGGAGAAACCAATGAGCCTCAAACTTGGAAAATTGCCCGATCGTGAGCCGGTCAAGATTACTTTCACGGCAAGTCCGGAGCTCAAAGCGATACTCAACGATTATGCTGAGCTGTACCGCTGCACCTACGGCCAGAAGGAATCGGTCGTCGATCTGATCCCGTTCATGCTGGAAGCGTTTTTGAAAGCGGATCAGGGCTTCAAACGATCACGCAAGCAACTCAATGAAGCACGGGCACTGTCGCCTCCTGGTCGATCTTCGACAATTCAAACAAAGGAGAAATAGTCATGGCCACCATCGGTAGCTTTACACCCAGCAAAGACGGCTATATCGGAACGATTCGCACTCTGACGATGAATGTCAAAGCCAGGATCGTCGCCAACGATCAGAGGAAGAGCGATGGGGCACCGGATTTCCGCATCTTTGCCGGACAGGCGGAGCTTGGCGCCGCTTGGAAATCACAGACCAACGGTGACGATTCCAGGGAATATCTGAGCGTTCAACTGGATGATCCGAGTTTCGCCGAGCCGATTCGGGCGGCGCTGTTCGAAGAGGACGGAGCGGCCTTCTTAGTGTGGAATAGGCGGCACGTTACAGGTGGATAATGTCTGCCTGCCGTTACGAATCTAAGGCTCTACCGGCAGGTGCCCAAAGGCATAGGGCTCAGCTGACATCGGCACGGTCTCAATTGCGTCGAGCGCAAATGCAGAACCGGCAGCAAGTTCCAGTGCTATACCGCCATGAAGCCTGCGAAGAAGTTCGGCGATGACCATGGCACCGGCGATCAGGCCGACAAAGGGTATGCCAACCGTCCGGGATGCAAGTTGCGTTAGGCCGCAAGCATCCACGCCGGACTTCTTCATGGCCTGGTAGGCCGGCAAATGCTCAACATTTGCCTGTGAAGCGGCGATGTCTTTCGACCAAATGTCCGCCGACCGGCGCGAAGCCGGAAAACAATGGAGGGACAGGCTCCGAAAAGCCTCCGGCCCCCCACCGAGTCCTGCCTCTATAACCAGCCCGAATCCCGGCCTTTCCAGCGATGCGCGCGCGAGCGCATTATCAACTCCACACAAGGCGACGGACGGGTCTTCATCCGTTCGTGTCGTCCACGGTCCAAAACGGTTCTCCAAAAGGTAGGTGTTAAAACCGCGAGCATCCAGCCACTCGCCGATTATGCGTGTTTTCCGATGGCCGATATGCTTGGTGAAGGAGAGCAGCGACGTGCTATCGTTGGACTCGGCCAGACGATCGTCGTCCTGAAGCACCAGCTTGACTTCCCGCGGTTCGGCGTAAGGGAGTGTCGTTAGCAACCAGGCGAAAGCCTGTCCGAGATTACCAAGGCCAATAAGCCAGAGCTGCGACGGAAGCCACTGTAACTTCGGTTCTGTTTCATCTGGGATCAGCCAGTCGACGCCGGGCTTCCAGAGCGAAAGCCCGAGCGGCCGGTGTCCTGCCATCACATGGTCTCCTGCATAGAAGGCGAACGCTTCGGCCGCACAGCAAGCCGCCGCAAATGCGGGCGCGAGCGGGAGCATGCCGTCATCCTGGAGACGCTGATGGACATTCTCAGCCGGAATTATGCCACCGCGCCAGCCGGACCAGGTTAACCGCCAGGCCGGGCACTGCGAGAATGGTCTCGTTGCATCACCGATAACAGCCGCCGGCCATGCGGTATTGGCCTGCCCTGTGACGTGACCACCGTAGTCCATGACTGCGCGGGCAAGCGACCGGGCACGCGTCAGCCGCGTGAGAGGTTTGGCTTCCGGCAAACCGAGGACCTCGACGCCGGCAAGAAAACTACGGCGCGCAAGGTTCACGAGAGTCAGAAGCGCAATCTGCTGTTCGCGAGAATGTGCGATTGATTCGCCAACATGAATTGAAAGGCCGAAGCTGCTTAGCAGTGCCATCGCTTCTTCATGCGTGGCTGCGCGTCCGCAATCCATGAAATATTTGGCACCACGGTGTAGGGTGGAGGAGTCAAGCATGGCGTATATCTCCCTCAAGCCCAGAGCCCGCGATAAAAAAACCGGCTCGCTTTGCGGCCGCTGCGGTCATGCCAGGTATGGGCGCCGGCATATTCATAGACCCCGAGTTCGGTTCGCTCGATCGGCCAGCGCGCAAAATTGGGAATGATAATTGCGATATGGCCTTTGCGCGCGACCATGGGATTTGTGCGGTCGGACTGACTCTGAAAAGCCAAGCCGGGATGTGTGTGGGCATCGGCCACCACCGTCAGTCCCTTCTCCCGGCAGATCGACCAGAGCCTTGCGAAAGCATCCCCGTGCAACACGCAGACACCGGTGTCGTAGGCATGTGGATCCAGGTCGTCATAGAAGACCACATCGCGAACCTCCTTTTTTCCGGCGATGTCGACGCCAAGCAGAAAAACGCCGGCCTCGTGGCGACCTGCGCCGCGACGTTCCAACCCGGCAACGATATCGCGCCAGAGATTCGGTGGGCAGCGCAACCGATAGTCAGGCGCTACGAATGCCCGAATAATCGCTGTCAAAGAAAAGGTCATGCAATTGCTCCAAGTAACAGATAATTCCGCGTTCGGGCTCCCACAGGCGATCAGGATATTGGGTGCGCCAGTTGCCGTGTCCCTCGATCGACATCCTGTCGCACGGCAGGTACAGGCACTGACCGTGCTTCCAATCCGGACGAAACACTGCTGAAACCATGCGCGGGCCGGTCGGCCAATGCGCCGCCGGCAGCGGCGCATTGGTTTCGATATTCCAGGGCTGAGCCGTTGCCGGCGTGCGGCGGTAGCCGGAGCAGTTGAAACGGAAACCGAACTCGTCCGGCGCACCGGGGCGCGGCGGTGCGGTGACAGCAATCACCGTAAGCGGCCAGTCCGTCGCAATGTGGCGCCAGCGCCCTTCGATCTCGCCGCTCCTGAAGTCTGGGGCGGCCAAATCGATTTCCAGCAAAGCGCGATCAGGAGGCAGCGGTAGGTTCATTTCAGCCCTCGATCCGTTTCTCAGGCACGAGATCGAAGCAGAGTGCGCAGCTGTGCCCCTCGATCAGTTCGTGCAGGGGAGTGTCGGCCGCCGGTCGCTTGTTGGACCTGCAGAGCTGCAGGACGTGTTCAGCCGCGTCTTTCGGATTGACTTCGAAAGTGTGGACAGCCCAGGCCTTGACCGCCCGGACACGAATGCCGGGAGCGAACTCGCGCTCGGCTGTCTTGTTGAGGAAATGAACGGTCGTCTTGATTCGCTTGCTGTGGCTGACGTGCACCCGTGTGCCGTGCTTCAGGCCGCTAACCAACTTCCCGTGTTCTGCCTGGACCGGCTCCTCGGCTTCATCGATGAAGATATGTGCGTTTTCATCGAGCGCGACGCCGGCAGCCTCGATAGCCTTGCGAAGTTCGACGAAAGTTGCGGATTCCGGCATTTCGGTTTCGATGATGCCGCTGCGGCCCTGTGCCTGGATGAAGATGATGTGTTTCGACATTGGCTTTCCTTTCCGGGGTCAATTGCCCCTGTCAAGGAAAGCGTTGCGAGGCCCAAAAAAACGGAAGTGCGGTCAGGCTCCCGAGCAGATGAAGTAGCTCGCGCAGTTGGGGCAGCGCCGTGCATCCGGCACAGCGTGAAACTCCCCGCCCTCTATGCCTCGGATGGCTTCCTCGTATTCGCCAAGCAGCTTGCCGTCGTTTTTAGCCGGCATTGGCGAGACCTCGCCGGTCGCCAGATAGAAAGCTTCAACTGATACCTGCCGGCCAGGATAGCGCAGCGCACCGCCTTTTCGCAGCAGCGCATAAATACGTTTCCCTGGTTCCGATTTTGTTTTCCGACCTGTTCGAATTCGTTGCACCCGCACCGAGCTGTCCGTGTCCACCAGTACCCTGTCGGGAGCGATCAATACGTGCCGTTTCCCGATAGGTACAGACCATTCAGCACGATCATAGGCAGCCGTTTCGGCGGCGACGGTTTCCGCCATCTTACTTACCATGTCTTCCGCCTGCGCCCGGTGAAATTTCTCAAAGGGATGGCCGATTGGCCCGTCCTTGCTCCAAATCTCCGTAAGGCGCGCCAGCGCATCAGATATTGTTATGGCGTGGCCGTTTTGCCGTTGCTCTTCAAGCCAGCCGACCGTTCTGTAGACGCAGCGATGAAAGCAGATATAGGCGGACTCATCCCGTCCGCCACGCAGGCCATCGACGAATTCATCCCGATAACGCGCAGGACATTGCGTGTAGATCTCAAGTTCGCGCTCGCGATACTCATCCTTCTCCGTCAGCGCTTCATGGGTTCTTTCGACCTGATAGGAATTCCCGGTACCGATAAAATGTGTTTGTGTCGCGATCTCATCGATAGCGCTCAAGAACCTGGAAGGGGTTGCCTTCCGTTTTGGCGTGTATTGTTCTGCTCGCGTCATCGAAAGAACGTCGCGGGCACGCGATAATGCAACAAAGAAGAGACATTCCTCCTCCGCATCGTGGCCGCCCGGCTGCATGGAAAGACGCGGGAGCGATGGTGGTGCCGCTATGCGTACGCCGCGCCAACTGCTTGGCATGTATCCCGTTGCAACCGCCGGCAAATGCACCGCACCGAACTCCAGTCCCTTGCTTCCGTGAATTGTCATCACCCGCACAGCATCGATCCCCGAGGCTTCCGACGAAACGGCGCGGTAAGCCGTGTCCTCGTTCAGCGCTTCGATTCGCCGTATCCTGGACAAGAAACGCCTACGATCCGTTTGGCCCGCGGCGAGGTATTCGCTGCATACCTTGAGAAGCTGGTAGATTGCGATCAACTGCTGCTGTGCAATGGTATGATTGCCGCCCAACAGACGTTGAAGGTAATTACTGCGCTCGAATAGCCAGGTGGTCAGCAAGACCCACGGCGATGCGTGTTGAAGTCCCTTGAGCTCGGCGCCGAGCCTGTGCAGACCCTCCCGCCCTGACTGCGAGAGCGATTCTATCTCCTCTGTCCGCTCAAGGGATTCGAAGATCGGCAACTTGTTTTTCCGGGACCACGCTGTCAAAGCGAGTATATCGGATCTTTCGACGCCATATTGGGGCAAGGCCGCCAGCCGGATAAGCCCGATTCCACCCGGTTCGGCATCGATGCTTACTAGTGACAGCAGGTCACGAATTTCGGGCCGCTCGAAAAGGTCTCCGAGATAGAGAAGAGGAACCCCGATCTGTTCGAGTATTCCCGTGATGCGGGCAAGCGTGAGATGCGAGCGTGCGAGGATGGCCTGATCACCATAGCGAATGCCGCAAGCCTTTAACTCCTCTATTTTTTGCTGAATCGCTTCTCCCTCTGCTGCAAGCGTCGGAGCCGTAGTCAGGGTCACGGTGCCGCCTGGCCCGCGTGCTGCTTTCCACGCACCCGCCATTGCGCCGCCGCCCATTGTCGCCGAGAATCTCTCGAATGCCTGTACGACTGGTCCAAAGGAGCGGTAATTATGGGCGAGTGCGTGCCTCTGACCTCCAAACGTCTCCTCGAATGTTGAGACGTTAGACGGTTCCGCGCCACGAAACCGGTAAATGGACTGGCGTGGATCAGCTACGACCCAAATGTCGGTCCCGGTTTTCGTAAGCGCCCGGAGCAGTTCGGCGCTTGCAAAGTTCACGTCTTGGAACTCGTCGATCAGGATATGTTTGAAACCTGCGATGTAAGCCTGTACTTGCGGGTGATTTTTCACCAAGTCGACCGCCATCCAGACCAGATCACCGAAATCGACGCAATCTACTCTTTTTAGTTCATCGTTGTAGATGCGGTAGATGGCGGCAATCTCCAGCGCCCGTTCGGCATCTTCGCGGTCTTTGCCCGGCTCAGCCGTGTCATGGGCTGCTTGCGCTGCCGCTTCATACTCCTCCGGCAAGATCAGTTCGTCCTTGCAGCGTGAAATCACGCGCAGCACGGGAACAAGTTCGTAAGCCGGTTCGTACAGGTTTCGGAAGTGCTGGAGGGGGAGCTTTTCAAGATTCGCTTCGAGCAGCTCGAGCTGGCCGGTCTGGTCAAGAATCCTTACATCATTCGTACGCCCTGATTGCAGCGGCCATTTTGTCACCAGTTCAAGCCCGAACTGGTGGAAGGTGCCGACCCACATCTCGATCGCCGCATCTGCATTCGTTGCGGCGATACGCTCGCGCATTTCCTCGGAGGCTTTGTTGGAAAAGGTGAGGGCAAGAAACGATGCCGGCATCGATCCCTGATCCAGCTTATGCTGAATACGCCTTACAAGGGTCCGCGTTTTGCCGGTGCCCGGACCGGCCTCCAGCAGGAGAGGTTTCCCGTCCCACACGACCGCAGCCTGCTGGCTGTCATCAAGATCGTGCGTTGCTACCGGCGTCACGTCGGGCTCCGGTCCGATCGGGGGCAACAACACGGCACGTACCATTTGGTTCATGACCAGCGATACCGGCAAGCCAAGATCTTCCGCGATTGCCGCCGGCCGCCTGTTCCTCCTGATAAACTCCTCACGCAGCCAGTCCGCCGGGCACAGTAGTTCGCCGGCAAAAATATCGGCCTGCACTTCCTTACGCTCGTGCGGTGAATAGCCTTCCACCTTACCGGCGCCGCTTTCCACCGGATCGCCGCCCAGCCCGTGTGGACGCGTGGTCACTTCGTTCTGCGGGTCCTGATGCAGGTGAAAATGCCCAATTTCGTGCGCGATCACCATGCACTTCTCCTGCCGGTCCAGACCGTTTCTGACCCTGACCAGTCGGAATGCACGGTTCAGTGAACCAAGCACACCCTGTTCGAAATCCCGCGACTCGACCTCGAGATTGTCTGCCTTCAATGCCGCCGCAATGATCTTTTCGGCATGGCGGTCGCCCCCTGTTTTGGCAAGCGCCTTCACATGACAGGCGCGGGCTTTGCGGCGGATGTCGACCCAGGCGTCCAAGGGTCAGTCCTCCTCCAGCCAATAACGCTTTCGCTCGGGCGTCATTCGGCTTTCGCGGATTATTTGGTCGCAAGTCCGTGCATTGACGGTTGGCGGCCCGTTTGCCTTGGCATGACCAAATCGAGGTTGCTGTAACGCAAGCGACAGGGCTGCATCGAACATTGCTCGCGAAATCTTCAAAATGTCGCAGACCGCGTCGACAATCCGCTTTCGGACCGGTGGCCGCATTGCACCATCAAACAGTTCTGCGAGCACCCCGCGCGCGATATCCATGTCCTGCGCCATCTGAACGACATCGATGCCTTGTGCCGCCGCAA
Organism: Allohoeflea poritis; assembly: GCF_027889715.1. Lineage (GTDB taxonomy): Bacteria > Pseudomonadota > Alphaproteobacteria > Rhizobiales > Rhizobiaceae > Hoeflea_A > Hoeflea_A poritis. Next base: position 5,004 of record NZ_JAPJZH010000032.1, on the reverse strand, counting down.
GATCATGAAACGACTTCGACTGTGCCGGTTCTTCCGCCTCGACGCGCGCATTATGGAGTGCGTTCAACGCATTGCTGAAGCCGCGATCAAGAAGCGACTGGCTAACCTCGACCTCTTCTTCCGACTTGCGTGCGGCCCAGTCATGACTGACCGCCGCATGGGCGCGGATATCCTCCGCATATTCTGGGTAGCGGCGAACCCAATCTAGAATCTGCATTGCCGTCGGTTTCTCGCACTCCTGGTGAAAGGCGAACAGGACGGCGTCTCTTTCCTCGTTCTTCTTGCTTCCGTTCATGATCTTTCTCCAACCTTTCCGTCATCAAGTTCCCGGACTTCCGGGAGGCTCTTGAGGATTTCCTGGCATTCCCTGATCCATGTTTTGATCGTCTTCGCGCTCACGCCGAGCGCTTCAGCGATGGAAAATGCCTTCTTGGAGCCAAGAGGCACATCGTCCATGAACAGGCGGAAAGCGAGCCGTTTGCGGTGGTCCGGGATACGGGCAAGGACCCGTTCGACATCCATAGTACTTTCGAGACGTCTCACGCCTTCGAATAGTGCCGGGTCGAAGCGCGCCGCATTTGACACGGCATCATCTCCGACAAAGCCATTTACATCTTCTGTTGCCTCTTTCGGATCGGGCAACGTTACCAGGCGCCTGACTTCACGCGCTTTGTCTTCGTCGAGAGGTTTATCGTCTTCTTTGTTTGCGGCGGCCTTTTTCTTGGATTCGTGCGTCAGCGGAATCCGGCTGTCGTGGTATTCGTTGGCAATGGTATCCTTTGCACGGTAGGTGACCATCCGCGTAAAGATCTTGCGTAAGGCCTGCCCATCGGCTGAATCTTTTTGCAAAAGTGCGGCGAAAATGTCGTCATGCGTTTGAAGAATCATATCCTCACCCCTGTTTGGATGATTCCAACCGATATATGCTCGCAAGATCCGCATGAGGATGGCGCTCAAACGCTCTGCAATCAGATTCAGCACAGCGGGGTCGGCGTCCGGGCCAAGGTCCTGCAAGGCTGCAACAAGCGCTTCCGGCCGAAACTTCACCAAGTGGCCACTCGCGACCGCCTCGCGCCAGCCCTCCAGGTCACCGGGGTCGGGAGGCATAATTTCCTCGGGCTTCTGCATTGCGTGGTACCTCTCGGTTTGACGCGGCCTTTCAAGGAAAGCGGTATAACCGCGAAAAATATGGAAGTTTTGCAGCGCGATTTATCAAAACGGTGCCTGAACGACGCTGGATCGTCATGCGCCTAAGTCTGTCAAAATACAGGTTGGGATGCAAAAAAGTTCAGTGATTCTCGTACAACGGCCAACGCACAAGGCTACATTAGAATTCGCAGCGTAGCGCTTGTTGTCAATGCTAATTGCATAGCAAAGCAGTACATATATTCGCTCGGGGCCAAGGCTATCGACACGTCGATAATCCGGTTTAGGACCTTCCCCGCGATCTGTTCTTTATCGCGGCGTTGGCTCTTAGGCTCGAGGTTCTCGGTTGGTACGATTCTAAGATCGAAGAGGTTTCTTCAGTTTGCTTCCGGTGGTTAGGAAGTGTTGGCTGAGGACGCCTCCAGGCGCTGATCATGATCATCGTCCTGGTCATCACCATCGCCATGGCAGTTGGGCCATGGCGGTTATGGTCATGGTGGGCATCATCATCAGCGGAAGCAGCATCGGACAACAGCAGGGGGCGCGGAAATTCACAAATTCTATGTGAAAATTATCATTTTTCATGAAAATCGTTTTATGTTATATTTTTTCGTAAAAAGGAATCGTTTTTCACGGAAAGCAGGGCTTCGCTCTGCTTTACGGGTGTCGAAACAGTTTTCTCATGGAAATGAGCATTCAGAATCGTTTTTCAGGGCCGGTTACGGTTTTTCACGAGCGGCGGCTGCCGGAAAGGGGAATTCCCGCCGGCTATGCCGTGCTCATTGATGCCTACGATCTGCATGTCCCTTTGCCGCGTACGCTGAGCGCGATCGGCGAGCGCCACCGTATCATCGAAGAAGGCGGTTGGCGTCTCTATACGCCGCGTCACGCACCGGAGGCGACGCTCGAAGACCAACTGACTTTTGCGCTGAAGAATGAGGGGCTGGACCTTATCGTTCTGAAGAGGCTGTTTCAGGCCACAGGAGTAGGGCCGATCGAAGAGATCGTCAACGCTACGCCAACCGGCAGCTATGCCCGGCGCATCTGGTTCCTGTACGAATGGCTGACCGGAGAACGCCTTGATCTGCCTGACGCGGAGCGCGGCGCGTATGTCGAGATTGTCGACCCAAAGCAGCAATATGCCGGACAGAACGAAACTTCATCGCGCCACCGGGTAAAGAACAATCTTCCGGGAACGCCAGACTTTTGTCCGCTCGTCTTCCGCACAGAAACGCTGGAGCGTTTCATCGCGTTAGGCTTGCAGGCACGCGCGCAGGAAGTTGTTGCCGCGGTTCCGCGAGACTTGCTTGCGCGTACTGCCGCCTTCTTGTTGCTGAAGGATTCAAAGTCCAGTTTTGCGATCGAAGGCGAAAGCCCGCCGCAGGATCGTATTCAGCGATGGGGCAGGGCTATCGGTGAAGCCGGTAAGCGGCCAATCGATCTGGATGAGCTGCTGCGTTTGCAGCGCATTGTGATCGGCGATGCGCGGTTTGTTCACATGGGGCTGCGGACTGAAGGTGGTTTTGTCGGTGAGCATGACCGCGATACCCGTATGCCGATCCCCGATCACATCAGTGCCCGGCATGAGGACTTGAATGCTCTCATTGCCGGCTTGGCGGCATTTGACGCCAAAACCGTCCGACAGCTCGATCCGGTGATCGCTGCGGCAGTGCTGGCCTTTGGATTCGTCTTTATTCATCCGTTCGAGGACGGGAACGGCAGACTGCACCGCTATCTGATCCACCATGTTCTCACCGAGCATCAGTTCAATCCGACCGGTGTCGTGTTCCCAGTCTCGGCAGCGATCTTGGAGCGGATCGACGACTATCGCAGGGTGCTGGAGGATTACTCGGCGCAAGTCTTGCCACTCGTCGAATGGCAGCCCACCGAAAACGGCAATGTCCGCGTTTTAAATGATACCGGCGATTTCTATCGCTTCTTCGATGCTACGCCGCAGGCCGAGTTCCTGTTCGAGTGCGTGCAAAAAACGATTGAACAGGACCTGCCGGAAGAGGCCGAGTTTCTGCGGCGCTATGATGCGTTCCGCAGCCGTCTCGGGATGGTCGTTGATATGCCGGATCGGTTGTCTGATCTGCTGTATCGGTTTCTTAGTCAGAACGGCGGTAAGCTATCGCAGCGCGGGCGTGAGAGGGAATTTTCTGCGCTTACCGGTGAAGAGGTAAAGCGCATCGAGGGCATATACGACGAGATATTTTAGGGAATGGATTGACACACAGAGATGAGTGACACTTGGAGATATAGCTACAAATCTTGCGACGATGATTGTTCAATCATCGCTGGAGCGACTGGCATGAATTTCCTCGTGCACGGGCCGGCGGATGTCTGATTTCCCAAGGGCCACAACTGAAAGCCAGTTGAAGGAATGGCGGCATGGCCAGGCCGGTGCTGAAAGGCTCGCCGCCGCGATTCTTCATTTGGATGGCTTTGAAAACATTGATCCCCAAGCACCGTTAGGTGGTCCGGACGATCGCAAAGACATCCTTTGTGCCAAAGGCAACTCCTCCTATGTCGGTGCTGCATATTTTCCAACTACCGACAAATCCTTCGTCGATATCAAAGACAAATTCGAACACGATCTCGAAGGGCCGGTTCGCCACAATCGGCAAGGGCTGATTTTTGTTACCAATCAAAAAATCGGTCTGGCGGACCGTGCATCTCTTGAACAGTCCGCCATTGCTCGGGGCAAGTTGGCTATTCTCTATCACCGAGAGCGAATGCGCGGCTTGCTCGATTCACCCTCCGGTTACGGCGTTCGGCTTGAGTTTCTTCGAATTCCAATGAACGAGTCAGAGCAGTTCGCTTACTTTGCTTCCTCTGGAAATAGGCTTGAATACGCTTTGGAACGACACTCGCGTGAAATCCGCAATCTGGCCCGCAGAATAGAATTCATGCACGCTGGCCAGAAATTTGCAGCTCAGACAATTTACCGTCTTGCGACAAGGCTTGGGGAAGATGTGCCGCCTCCACCATCTGGCCCCGACGTGCCTCCAGCAATGCTTATCGAAGGTCGGCAAGAGGCGTCACCGATGTCGGCGTCGCTTAGCCGAGCCTTACTGTTGTATGTGCATAGGACAGTATGCGCCGATATGCCATTCGGCCTGCTAGGCAAACTACGGCACTTGACGGTCTGGCTGGGTGTTCCCGACGCCGATCGGGAACATGCTGAATTTGTGCCTCCTCCTCCAGAGGAAGTGCCCGAGAAACTTGAAGCGCTCCTGGATAGTTGGAACAGGAGATATGCAGAGCTGGTCGCTTCCGGGGAGGACGAAAAATTAGAGGCATTGGCACGCTTTCATCACGGTCTTCTGGTGATACATCCGTTCATGGATGGCAATGGCCGCGTCGCAAGGTCCATACTTATGCAGCAGTGCATTGATATCCTCGGTCGCGTAGAGCCTGGCCTTCTTGACAAAGGAACCCAATACTATCAGGCGCTCAAGGATGCCGATGGCGACGATTTTGAATCACTAAAGGAGCTGATTCAAAAAGCTGTTTCAGGATAGCAGAGCCGTATCGGCGAACAGCCACCTACTCCGCAGAGTCCACTAAAGCGGTCCGGCGCCCGCGATTTGAACCTTTCAGTTGTCGCTGATGCATTAAGACCCAATTATGTCCAACTGCTGCCAAATCACGCCAATTCGCTGATTTTGACATGTATTTGACATTCGTCACTTAAGTCATTGATTCCGTTCAATCGGTGATGGAATCATAATCCGCGTGTCGGGGGTTCGAGTCCCTCTCCCGCTACCAACGGTCCCCCTGTCCGACCCGGAGACATAGGTAACGGTTTGTACCGGAGACATGGGTTACAACCTCGTGCCGAACGGGTTGTCGATT
>NZ_JAPJZH010000031.1 GCF_027889715.1 Allohoeflea poritis | reverse complement strand
GTGGAGCGGCTCGAGAACGAGATGCGAAAAATCATGCGCAGAAACCAAGTGCCGCATGAGGCATATAGAAGGATCGGATTGCCTCCGACCCGGAAAGCAAAACCGGATGATGGCCTCAAACGGAGCGAATGAAGTCGCCGTGATACAAGCGTTCAGCGACCAGACGTTCAGTCCCACGGAGTGGTGGAATGGTGATCTTGTAAACCGATCCGGTTCATCAGCCCAGCACTTGGCGATGAACTCAAATGGGGTTAGTCCCTTTAGGGTTATTAATCGCCTTGCATAGTTGTAGGCTCCACAAACGCACTGAGATGGGCTCTCAGCTGGTTGTTTGTTTCGCAATAGTAGCGTCTGACGGTTGCCTCATTCAGTGCCCGTTTCATCCGCTCCACCTGACCATTTGTCCAGGGATGGTTTGGCTTTGTAAGCCGGTGCTCGATATTGTGTTGGACACAGGCATACTCGAAGTATCAGTTATTGGACCTAGATGTTTGATGCCAGGATTTGATGATGCGATCTTTTCTTTGCAATGGAAGGAGGCATTATGGGACAGATATTTCATGGCAGCGCCACGACGACGCACGCCATCCGAGCGGCAATACAGCGATCGAAAGCTTCGATCTCGGCGTTAAGCCTGACCTACGGGATCAACCCGAAGACGGTTCAGAAATGGCGCAAGCGGGCAAAGGTCGAAGATCAAAACAAGGCCAAGGACCCCACGTTCGACCGTTCTCAGTGAATATGAGGAGACCATTATCGTGCCTTCCGTCAGCATACGCTGCTGCCGCTCGATGATTGTCTCTACGCTCTGCAGCCATCGATCCCGCATCTCACACGCTCGTCTCTCCATCGCTGCCTACAGCGTAATGGCATCAACCGCCTGCCGGGCGTTGCCGGCGACAGGCCGGCAAAGAAGCGCTTCAAGTGCTATCCCGTTGGCTATTTCCATATCGACATTGCCGAGCTGCGAACCGCCGAGGGCAAGCTCTATCTCTTCATTGCCATCGACCGGACATCCAAGTTCGCCTATGCCGAACTGCATGAGAAAGTGGGCAAGATGGTCGCGGCTCAATTCCTGCGTAACCTGATTGCCGCAGTGCCTTATGCCATCCACACGGTGCTAGCGGACAATGGCATCCAATTTACAAACCACGCCCGCCATAAATACCCGTTGCACCACATCTCCGATCAGGTCTGCCACGAGAACAGGATCGGGCACAGGCTCACCAAGATCAATCATCCGTGGACGAACGGACAGGTGAAGCGGATGAACCGAACCATAAAGGACGCGACTGTCAAACGCTTCCACCGCGACGATCACTACCAATCGCGCCGGAAAAATGGATTTCGGAACCGGATCGATTCAGCATCTATCCAATCCATCAAATGCCGGGACTGAACACCTACCCATCGGCTTGCAGCACGCCGGGCCGCATGGGGGCGCGGCTCGCATCGTAGTTTTCGAGGATCAGTTTGCGCATAAGCTTCATCAGGACCTCATACTCTTCGCGATCCAGAGGCACAGTGAGTTGGCGCTGGGCATCGATCATTTTAGGCTGAACCGCCTCCACGAATGCGTGACCTTCATCCGTTATCCGAGCCAGTTTCGCGCGTTTGTCCACGACGCTTGCCGGCCGCTCCAACAGGCCGCGTCGTTCGAGCCGGCGTATGACATCGGCGACCGTGTTGCGGTCGGCACCGATCTGGTTGGCGATGGTCACCTGATCAAGCGTCTCGCGGTCGTAAAGCACGGTGAGAACGGCAAACTGCAAAGGCGTGATATTGAATTCGCTGCATTCTTCCAAAAACAAAGCGACGTGGATCTGGTGCAGCCGCCGGATCAGAAAGCCGGGCCTGTCCCACAGGCTGGTGAAATCGCGTCGTTTCGGTTTTGTCTCGTTCATAATAATATATGGTCCGTGGATCGGATGACATTGATCGGCTGAACGCTGATTAGCCAATTTTGGTCTGTATTAAAAGCGCAATGCATGTTGAAGCAATGCGCGCAAACCGGCAATTGACCGAGCCTATTCAGTGCCTGCTTCAAGGATCGACGGATACGGCACATGGCCTGAAAGCCTGAAAGTCATCCATTCGCCAATCCCTGTTAGATCGTTGACTCGCATAAATTACGTAGTATACTACCTATTAACAATTCGAGCAGCCTGATCAGGCGTTTCGGGACTCATTATTCTTGCGGGAGACAGCTGTATGGGTTGGACAATCGGTGTCGACGTCGGTGGAACTTTCACCGACTTCTATGCGGCCAATGACGAGGCAGGCATCTTCCATGTCGGCAAGACTCCGTCAACGCCGGCAAACCCCGCACAGGCCATTCTCAACGGCCTCGTTGCGCTGTGCGAGCGGCACGACATCGAACTCGGCAGCATCGTCCGCCTGTCCCACGGAACCACGGTCGGCACCAATGCGCTTATCCAGCGAACCGGCAGCCCCGTTGCACTGATAACAACGCAGGGCTTTCGGGATCTGCTTGAAATCGGGCGCCAGACCCGACCGCACATGTATGACCTGCAAAAGGATCATCCGGCACCGCTGGTCGAGCGCGAACATCGTATCGAACTGCCCGAGCGCATCGGTGCCGACGGCGGTATCGTGCGGAAGCCTGAAATCGACGAGATCAATGCGGCAGTCGACGAAGCCGTCGCCGCCGGTGTGGAATCCTGCGCAATCGGCTTCCTCTTTGCATTTCGCAACCCGCAGCACGAACAACAGGTCGCGGCGGCCCTGCGCGAACGCGCGCCGAACATCGCCATTTCACTGTCGTCCGAGGTGCAGCCGGAGTTTCGCGAATATGAGCGTCTCTCGACGACGGTCCTGAATGCCTACCTGCAGCCAGTCATGTGGGAATATCTGCAGACACTCGAAAACGGCGTTTCCGAAAGCGCGCCCAGTGCAACCCTCGGCATCAATCAGTCGAGCGGAGGGTTGATGTCTCCGCAGCGCGCCCGCGAATTTCCCGTACGCACCGCCCTTTCAGGACCCGCAGCCGGCGCGATCGGCGCAGCCCACGCGGCGCGGCAGACCGGCCGCAAGAACATCATCACCCTCGACATGGGCGGCACCAGTGCCGATGTGGCCCTTATCCGCGACTACAAGGTCGACCTCGCCTTTGACCGCGACGTCGCCGGCTTTCCGATCCGCATGCCCTGCGTCGATGTGGAAACGGTCGGAGCCGGCGGCGGCTCGGTTGCCTGGTTTGATCGCGACGGTCTGCTCAAGGTCGGGCCGATCAGCGCCGGCGCGGACCCAGGGCCGGTCTGTTACGGCCGTGGCGGCGAGCAACCGACCGTGACGGATGCAAATCTGATTCTCGGCCGGCTGTCATCACGCGGCCTTCTTGACGGCGACATGGGACTTGATCCGGATCTTTCCAGAGCTGCGTATCAGCCGATTGCCGACAGGCTGGGCTTTTCGCCGGAACGCACCGCGCACGGCGTGCTTGGTATTGTCGTGGCCAACATGGTGCGTACCATCCGCACGATCTCCGTTGAACGCGGCTATGATCCCCGCGACTTTGTTCTCATGCCGTTCGGCGGCGCGGGTCCCCTGCACGCCCGTGACGTCGCCCTCAGCCTCGGCATGTCGGAAATGGTGGTTCCTTCCGCTCCCGGCATTGTGTGTGCGCAGGGTCTGCTGGTGTCCGACCTCAAGGAAGATTTTGTCGCCAGCCGGCGAATTGGCCTCGACGATGCCGGAATCGCGATCCTGTCCTCGACCGCCGACGCGCTGCAATCGCGTGCCGCCCAATGGTTTGAGGATGAAAATACGCCGCATGACGGGCGCCAGATGGAGCTTGTTGTCGATGCGCGCTATGTGGGCCAGAACTTCGAGCTTGCGGTTCCTGTTGCCCGTGGCGCGACAATATCCTGCGAAATGCTGCCTGACGCCGAGCAGCTGCATGCAAAATTCTGCGAAGCGCATGAGACGGCCTATGGCTATGCCAGCCCGACCGATCCCGTCGAAATCGTCAATGTGCGCCTTTCGGCAAGCGCCAGACTTTATCGGGAAGCTTCGGCGCCGGCTGTCGAAGACAATCCGGGCGAACCGGTTCCGCGGGATGAGCGGCAGGTTTATTTTGCCGCCGACACCGCCGTTGTGACGCGTGTTTTCGCCCGCGCCGAGCTGCTGCCGGGACAAACCATCACCGGCCCCGCGATCATCGAGCAACTCGATACAACGACACCGGTCTATCCCGGTGACCGGGCAGAGGTGACACCGGACGGGCACCTGATCATCAAAATCAATGCGGAGACGGATGCATGAGCACCGAAACCCCGACCCTTGATCCCATTCGACTCGAGATTATCGCCAACGGCCTGCGATCGATTGCCGATGAGTGCTTTGTCGCCCTGATGCGGTCGGCCTATTCGACCAACATCAAGGAGCGCAAGGATCACTCCATTGCGATTGTCGACAAGAACGGCCGGCTGGTTGTGCAGGCGGCGCTGACATTGCCCATCCACATCGCGTCGATGGGCGGCCTGATGCGCAGCGTGCTTGAGAAGTTCGGCGACGACATCGAGGACGGCGACATCTTCGTCGCCAACGACCCGCACACGGCCGGTGGCACGCATCTGCCCGACATCAACTACGCAAAGCCGATTTTCGTCGAGGGCGAACTCGTCGCCTTCGTCTGCAACATCGCTCACCACGCCGATATCGGCGGCATGGTTCCGGGGTCGATGGCCGGCGGTATGTCCGAAATCTATCAGGAAGGATTGCGCATTCCGGTCGTCAAGCTCTTCCGCAAAGGTGTCCTGCAGACCGACATTATGGATATCCTGCTCTTGAACGTCCGGGTGCCCGAGGAGCGGCGCGGCGATCACAATGCCCAGATCGCATCCTGCAATCTGGGTGCACGACGGTTCCATGAAGTGATAGGCGTGCACGGTCTCAATAATGTGCTTTCGGCCTTTGACGAGATCATCAGCCGGACCGCCCGGCGCATGCGGGCGGCGATAGCCGAGATTCCGGACGGAACATACCGGTTCGAGGATTTCATGGACGGCGATGGCATCGCGACTTACGACATTCCGATCTGTCTTGCCCTGACGGTCGATGGAGACCGGATCCATCTCGATTTTGCCGGAACAAGTCCGCAGGTGGACGGCAATATCAACACCACGATGAACGCGGTACAGGCGAGTGTCTGCTATGCACTGATCGCGGTGCTCGATTCCGAGTTGCCCAGCAATCAGGGCGTGCTCGATGTCGTGGACATCAAGGCGGAACCCGGCACGTTGCTGAACTCGCTCTTTCCCGCGCCCGTGGCGGCCCGGGCACATGCCTGCCAGCGCGCCATTGACGTTGTCCTCGGCGCCCTCGCCCAGGCTTTGCCCGACAAGGTGATCGCCGCAGCGAACGGCGCCAACACGACGGCGGTTTTTTCTGGCGTCGATCCGCGCACCGGCAGCCCGTATCTGTATCTGGAAACGCTCGGCGGCGGTATGGGCGCGCGGGCAACGAAAGACGGCAAGGACGGCGTACAGGTCGGCATTACCAACACGTCCAACCTGCCGGTGGAATCCATCGAGCAGGAATATCCGCTGCGGGTCGAGGAATACAGCCTCGTGGAAAATTCCGGAGGCGCGGGCAAGCACCGTGGCGGCATGGGTTTGCGCCGGGTGGTGACACCTGTCGAGCATAGCTGCGTGTTCAACGGCGCCGGCGAGCGTTTCCGCTACCAGCCCTGGGGGCTTTTCGGCGGCGAGCCCGGCGGATCGGGGCGATTCCTCATTCGCGACGAGCAAGGCGAGCGGCGCCTTGACGACAAGCCCGGTGAAGTCAACGTCACCACCAAAACCCGGATCGTCATCGAAACACCCGGCGCCGGTGGCTACGGCCACCCGCTGGAGCGGACATCCGAGGCTGTCGACCGTGACCTGAAAAGCGGCAAGTACTCAGCCTCATTTATCGAGCGCCACTACTCCGAAACCGCAAAGCGAAAGGTCGTCTGATGCGCGTTTACTCCATGGTTCGGCCAAAGAAGCTTTCCGCAATGCCCGATGAAATCGCCCGCGCGGAGCGGCTCGGCTATGACGGCACCACCCTTTTGGAACTCACCGTTCCCCCAACGCTTTCGGCCGCCGCCGGTGCGATCGTGACCGAAAAGGTCAAGATGATGTCCGGCGTGTTTGTCGCCTTTCCGCGCAGCCCGATGGCGACGGCCTATGACGCCTGGTCGCTGAACGAATTGTCGGGCGGCCGGTTTCAGCTCGGCATCGGCTCCCAGATCAAGGCGCATCTGACCCGCCGCTTCGGCATGGATTTCCAGCCGCCGGTCAGACGCATGAAAGACTACATCAACGCGCTGCGCGCGATCTGGGACTGCTGGCAAAACGGCACCAAGCTCGATTATGACGGGGTCTACTACAAGCACAATCTGATGATCCCCTACTACAATCCCGGACCGCTGGAATCCGGGTTTCCGGAAATACATCTGGCCGCCATCAACAAATTCATGTGCCGTCTGTGCGGCGACCTCGCCGATGGCCATCTTCCCGGAGATCCGATCACCTGGAAATGGCACGAGGAGGTCATGCTGCCGAACCTCGAGATCGGCCTGGAACGATCGGGCCGAAAGCTGAAAGACCTCGAACTCGGCGGTTACGGCTTCATCGGCTGCGCCACGTCCGATGCCGGCATAGACAAGGTGGTCCAGGGGCTGAAGGAGCGCGTGGCGCTTTATGCCTCGACGCCGGAATACAAGGAAATGCTGTCGATGCATGGCTGGACCGTCAGCCAGGAAGATTTCGCGGCCATGACCCGCGAGAACAAGTGGGAGGAAATGGGCAACCTCGTAACCGACGAAATGCTCGAAGCCTATGCGGTGATCGCCAAGCCGGATGCGCTCCCAGGCGCGTTGAAGAAACGTTATGGCGGAAAGGTCGATCGGATCCAGATCGACGAGACCTGGTTCGAAGGACTGTCCGACGAACAGGTCAGCAAGCTGATTACCGAAATCAAAGAAATCTAGCGGCGCGGCATGACCACAGATACGCACATCGATGATACAGCGGTTGAACCGGACTACATCGCCGAGGAATGGGCGCGACTTTGCCGCCGCGACCCAGGTGCGCTGGCCGTTGCCGAACCCGACAGACAGGTTTCGGTCGGCGAACTCATTGCCCTTTCTAGAGCCCGTGCCGGGCAGCTGATCGCACAGGGCGTGACACCGGGCAGCCGGGTGATTGTCGCACGACCCAATTCCATCGAGTTCGTTGTCGACTATCTGGCCATTCGCCTGTGCGGCGCGGTACTCGTCAACCTGCCGTGGGCGGCCGGCACCAGCATCACCGAACTTGCCGGCATTCTCGATGCCAGCTGCGTGATACTGACCGAGCACCTGGTCGGCGACAATCCGCTCTTCGACCAGTTGGGCGACCGGCGCTTTCGCCCCGACGAGGATGCGCCGATCGGCCCGGAAAAGCCGATCCACCGCGCACCGGAAGACATTGTCTGGCTGGCCTGCACCTCCGGTACGACCGGTACGCCGAAAGCAGCGATGCACACGGCGGCGACCCTCGAACGCCAGACGGAGGTCTTCGCGCAGCACTTCGGCCTGACCGCAGACGACCCGATCCTCGTTTCATCGCCGGTCGGCCATGCCGTCGCATTGCTCTTCGGCGTGCGCATGTCGTTGATGCTGGATTCGGTCATGGTTCTGGTGCCCCGTTGGCGCATTGAAACCGCGGTGGACCTGATCGAACGATATGGCTGCGCATTTACGGTCGCTCCCACCCCTTTCCTCATGGACATGGTCGCCTGGGCGGAGGAAAACGGCACCGAGCGCATCAAGACATTGCGCTTCTTTCCCTCCGCCGGAGCCCCGGTGCCGCGGCCGCTGGTCAAGCGGGGCCTCGAGGCACTGCCGCATTGCCAGATCTGGTCCTATTTCGGCACTTCCGAAGCCGGCGCCGTCACCGCCGTTCCCCTTGATGCGGCCCTGGAACACCGTCTGGAGACCGATGGCACCGCTCTGCCCGGCACGACCACGCGGGTCGTCGATGGAGAACTCGAACTGCACTGCCCGCCGCAGATGATGAAGGGCTACTGGAGTGGCGACCCCGGCGGCCGGCTGAGGCCGGACGGCTGGTATGCGACGGGCGACGCCGCCGTGCAGCGGCCGGACGGCTACATCAGGATGATCGGCCGGGCCCGGGACATCATTCTGCGGGGCGGTGAGAACATTTCTCCGCTGGAGATCGAAAACGTGCTCCTTGGGCACCCGGCGGTGTCCGATATCTCCATCGTCGGCTACCCGGATGAAAGGCTCGGCTCGCGGCTGGCGGCGGTTGTCGTCGCCGATGCGCCGGTAACGCTGAACGATCTGCGTTTGCACTGCGAACAGGTTGGCCTGGACAAGGCCAAGTGGCCCGAATTCATGATGCAGATCGACACAATTCCACTGACTGCCATCGGCAAGGTGCGGCGGGACGACCTCGAAATCCTCGTCCAGCAACAAATCGAGCAACAGAAGTCTGCCTGACGGGCTGGCAAGCGATACGGGAGACAACAATGGCAAGAGTTCAGGTCGGGTTTCACGTCGACGGCGATGTCTGGGAACCGGAGCAGCTCACCGGGGTTGAGGACGCGGGTTACGATTTCCTGACGACGGGCGAGCATATGGTTTTCTTTCGCCCGATCCTGGATGTCGTCACGGTGCTCGCCCATGCGGCGGCGGTGACGACAAAGATCAAGCTGATCCCTTCGACCCTGATCCTGCCACTGCGCCATCCGACGATCATGGCGAAGGAACTGATCTCCCTGGACATCCTCTCGAAGGGCCGGCTTGTCGCTTCGGTCGGCATCGGCGGTGACTATCCACGCGAGTTCCAGGCCTGCGGCGTCTCGATGAAGGAACGTGGAAAGCGCGCCAATGAAGGCATTGAGATCATGCGCAAATACTGGAGCGGCGAGCGCTTCAGCTATGATGGCGACATCTTCAAGCTGGAAGACGTCGACATGCTGCCGCCGCCCTATCAGAAAGGCGGCCCGCCTTTGTGGGTATGCGGCAGGAGCGATCCGGCGATGCGGCGCGCGGCGCGCCTCGGGGATGGCTGGCAACCCTATATGTACACACCCGACCTGCTGGCTGAATCGGTCGACAAGATCAAAGGCTTTGCCGAAGAATACAAGCGTCCGCTTGCCGATGACTTCGCCTTCACCAGCTTCATGTATGTCAGCATGCACGACGATGTGCAGGAAGCCCGCAACAGGGCGATCGAGCAACTGAGCTTCCGCTTCAACATGCCGTTCGAAAAGATCGTGGACAAATACTGTGCCTACGGTCCCTCCGACCGGATCGTCGAACAGCTTGGCCAATACGTACAGGCCGGCGCAAACCATATCGTCATCGCGCTGGTCATGCCGCCGGAAGAGCGCATGGACTATGTCAACAAATGCGCCGCGGAAATCCTGCCGCAGCTGCAGGAAATGACCGCCAACCGGATTGCGACATGAGCCATCAACTCACCATATCGGATATCCAGGAACATCTCGGCCGCTCGCTCTACCATCAGATGTTCCGACCGCAGGTGCTGGCCGTCGACAATGACGAGCCATCCCTGCTCCTCAAGGTTTACTGGCGTCCGGAATTCGAGCGTCAGCCTGACACCGACCAATGGCATGGCGGGGTCATCGCCTCTCTCGTCGACATTGCCGGCTGTTATGCGCTGATGCTTGTTGCCGCCGGCCCGATGCTGACGCTCAATTTCAGCACCGATTTTTTGCGGCTGGCACACAAAACCGACCTGACCGCACGTGCGACGGTGCGCCGTTCGGGGCGCACCGCCGGTTTCGTCGATGTCGATGTTCACGACGATGACGGAACCCTAGTTGCGGTCGGACGCGCCTGCTACGCCGTCAGGCCGCCGCAGAACACCTGAAATCTGAAACCGGTTTGGAGGACTGAACCGTGACCGACAAATCCAATATTTCCATTATCGGCGGCACCGGCGCACTGGGTGCCGGATTGGCATTGCGCTGGGCACGGGCTGGCCATGCGGTGACGATTGGATCGCGCGACGGCGCACGTGCGAGCGAAATTGCCAAAGAGCTGTCTGCCAAGGCGGGAGCCGATATCACCGGCCTCGAAAATGAGGCCGCGGCGGCAAAAGGCGACATTATTGCGGTGACGGTGCCCTATGCCAGCCACGCGGCGACACTGGACACCATTCGCCGCCACCTTGACGGCAAACTCCTTATCGACGTCACCGTGCCGCTGATGCCGCCAAAGGTCCGCACGGTGCAGCTTCCCGAGGGCGGCTCCGTCGCAAAGGCTGTGCAGAAGGCGCTGGGAGAGAATGTGCGCGTTGTCTCGGCATTTCAGAATGTCGCGGCAGCCCATCTGGCTGACCTGGATCACGCCATTGACTGCGATGTGCTGGTGTGCGGCAACGATCCCGCGGCGCGCAATCAAGTCATCTCACTTGCGAACGATGCCGGAATGAAGGCCTGGCATGCCGGGCGGATCGACAATTCCGCCATCGCGGAAGCGTTGACTTCGGCGCTGATTTTCATCAACGGCCAATACAAGATACCGGGAGCCGGCATTCGCATCACGGGCGATCCGGCGCCGGCTGAAAGCTGACACGGCATGACAACGGCATTGACCATCAAGGCACTCGACAAGGTCCCGATGATCGGCCCCGGAGACGATCTGGCAACGATCATCGTCGATGCCCTGGCGGACAATGACCTGACGGTCGAAAACGGTGATGTCCTGGTTCTGGCGCAAAAGATCGTTTCCAAATCGGAAGGCCGGTTGCTGGACCTCAACACTGTTTTGCCAAGCAAGCGGGCGGAGGAAATCGCCCACGCCACGGACAAGGATCCGCGTCTGGTTGAAGCCATTCTGGCCGAGAGCAAATCCGTCTTGCGCCGGGTTCCGGGCGTACTCATCACCGAGCACCTTCGCGGCTGGATCATGGCCAATGCAGGCATTGACGCGTCCAATGTCGCCTCCTCGGACGGCGAGGATAATGTCCTGCTGCTTCCCCTCGACCCGGACAAGTCATGCGAAGACCTGTGCGAGCAGCTTTATGTCCGCACCCGGAAGGAAGTCGGCGTGCTGATCAATGACAGTTTTGGCCGGCCATGGCGGCTTGGCACAACCGGGGTCGCGCTCGGTGCGGCGGGTCTGCCAAGCTTGTGGGACCGGCGCGGCGAAAAGGACATGTTCGGACGCGAATTGCAGGTCAGTCAGCAGGCCGTCGCGGACGAGTTGGCTGCCGCCGCCTCGCTGGTTCAGGGTCAAGGAGCGGAAGGGCGTCCGATCGCGCTGATCCGCGGTCTGGAGTTCGGCGCCAACGAAAACGCCCCTTCCCGGCCCGCGGCGGACTTGATCCGTGACATATCGGAGGATCTGTTTCGATGAGTGTAGAGCGCGTGATAGCCCTTTCCGGCGGCGTCGGCGGCGCGAAACTGGTACTTGGCCTGTCCCACGCCCTGCCCGCCGAGCGATTGCTTGTCGTTACCAATACCGGTGACGACTTCGATCATTTCGGCCTGCGCATCTGCCCCGATACCGATACGGTGATCTATACGTTATCGGATCTGGCCGACAGGGAACACGGTTGGGGCCGCACCGATGAGAGCTGGAATTTCATGGACGCGGTGCGCGAACTCGGCGGAGCCGACTGGTTCAACCTCGGCGACCGCGACCTCGCATTACACGTTTTGCGGACGGACCGGCTGAAAAGTGGCGAAAGCCTGAGCGGCGTCACGAATCATATCGCCGGCGTCCTGGGTATTCGCGTGTCGATCGTACCGATGTGCGACCAGCCAGTCGCAACCGTCGTGGAGACGGCTGACGGCCCGCTTGAATTCCAGCATTACTTCGTTCGCGAGCGATGCGCGCCGCAAGTCACGGGCTTCGCGTTTGAGGGCATTGAAAAGGCACGGCCAAATCCGGCGTTGATATCCGCTCTCGAAGACCAGCCGGCCGTAATTGTAATCGCACCGTCAAACCCCTTTGTGAGTGTCGAGCCGATCCTGGCGGTGCCTGGAATGCGCACAGCCCTGCGCGACTGCGGCGCACCCATCGTCGCCGTGTCGCCGATCGTCGGCGGTCAGGCGCTCAAGGGCCCTGCCGCCAAGATGATGGCAGAACTCGGGGTTCCGGCTTCCGCCGTCGAAATCGCGCGGCATTATCGGGGTTTCATTGACGGGCTGATCATCGACGAGAAGGACGCGCACCACATGCGCGAAATCACCGACATTGGCGTGCCCGTCGAGGTGGCGCAAACCGTCATGAGCGATCTGAACGACCGGGTCGAGCTGGCCGGCAGAACCGTCGACTTTGCCGCCCGGCTGCGTGGAGGGATAAAGCGATGACCGAGATCATCATTCCGATCAAGAGCCTGACATTCGCCAAGCAGCGCCTCGCTTCGATTCTTACGCCATCGGAGCGGGCCGCATTGGTGCTTGCGATGCTGGAGGATCTTCTCGCCACCATCAGCTTGCTCGACCACGGCAAAATCTGGATAGTCGCCAGCGACGACGCGGTATTCGATATTGCCCGCAAGCATGACGCATGTCCGGTCTGCGAACCAAAGGCGACCGGCTATAACGAGGCTGTCCTGCTTGGATTGGAGGCGTCCCAGGCCCGGCGCGATGTCGCCGTGCTGCCTGGCGACATCCCGCTGGCGCGTGTTTCCGAGATCGCCGCGCTGATCGCCCCGACATCTTCAGACAAACCGCACATCCGCCTGGCCGCAGCGCGTGATCTGCAGGGCACAAACGGTCTTTTCCTATCCCGAAAGGACCTTGTTCGCCCGGCCTTCGGTGCAAACAGTTTTTCCCGGTACAGGCGGGCATCGCAAAAAGCCGGCGTTCAGCCGCAGATCCTGGAAGCCCCCGGCATGGCGCTAGACATTGACATACCGGCTGATCTCCATGACCTGGCGATACGGTCGGTGGGCTGTTCAATACACGCTTTTTTCGGCATGCCGCGCGGCTCGGTATCAAGCCATCTGATCGAGAGGGGTGCGGCATGAACACGATGACCATTCAATATGACGCAAAGGTGCAGCGCCTGTCCGGCGCGGACGCTCTGGCGCTGCTTGATCAGCCGCAGGACATCCTGCTCGCCCGTGCCGTGGCCCTGCGCGATGCCGGCCACGGACGGCTGGTCAGCTATTCGCGCAAGGTATTCATACCGCTGACCCAACTGTGCCGCGACGTCTGCCACTACTGCACCTTTGCAAAGGCGCCCAGGAAGCTGGCCTCCGCCTATCTCAGCCCGCAAGAGGTTGTGGAAATCGCCGCGCAGGGCAAACAGGCCGGGTGCAAGGAAGCCCTGTTTACACTCGGCGACAAGCCGGAGCTGCGGTATGCGGCGGCGCGCCGCGCGCTGGATGAACTTGGCTATGGCAGCACGCTCGAATATTTGCGCGCAATGGCCGAACTGGTCTTCAACGAGACCGGTTTATTGCCGCACCTGAACCCCGGCATCATGAGTGCCAACGAAATCGCCTCGCTGCGGCAGGTTTCGGTCTCGATGGGCATCATGCTGGAAAATGTGTCATCGCGCCTGACGGAAAAAGGCCGTTGTCACCACGGCTCGCCCGACAAGGATCCGGCCCTGCGTCTGGCAACCATCGAGGAGGCCGGTCGGCAGAAGGTACCATTTACCAGCGGCATTCTGATCGGCATCGGCGAAACCCGCCGGGAGCGCATTGAAAGTCTGCTTGCCCTTCGCCGGCTGCACGATCGACACGGCCATATTCAGGAAATCATCATTCAGAACTTCCGCGCCAAGCCGGGCACCCGCATGGCTGGTGCTCCGGAGCCGGATCTTGCCGATCTTCAGTGGACGATTGCCGTTGCCCGCCTGATTTTCGGGCCTGAAATGTCGATCCAGGCGCCCCCTAACCTTTCAAGGGGAGCCGCGCACCAGCTGGTCGCCAGCGGTCTGAACGACTGGGGCGGCGTGTCACCGGTCACGCCAGATCACGTCAATCCGGAAGCGCCCTGGCCGCATCTTGAAACCCTCGCGGGCGACACGGCGTCCGCCGGCAAGATCCTGGTTGAGCGCCTGGGCGTGTATCCGCGGTTCGCGCACCAAGGCGATCGCTGGCTTGATGCCCGTATGCGCACGCCGGTCCTGGGCGCAATCGACGCCGACGGCCTGGCGCGAACCGATGGCTGGTTTCCGGGCGTCGCGGGTCAGGTTTTGCCGAAGAAGCCGACCACGCCGGGCTTCATAAAGGACCGTGCGCTCGGCCGCATCCTTGAACGCGCCGTGGATGGCGGCGATCTGCGGTTGCGTGAGATAGAGCGCCTGTTTGCCGTCCGCGACGGCGAGATTCCGGAGGTCGCCCGGGCCGCCGATACGCTGCGCCGTCGCGTATGCGGCGATAGCGTCAGCTATGTGGTCACGCGCAACATCAACTACACGAATATCTGCTACTTCAAGTGCCGGTTCTGCGCCTTCTCAAAGGGCAAGACAAGCGAGAACCTGCGCGGACGTCCCTACGATCTCAGCCTCGAGGAGATCACCAGACGCGCAAAAGAGGCGTGGGACCGCGGCGCGGTCGAGGTGTGCCTGCAGGGCGGCATTCATCCGAACTATACCGGCCAGACCTATCTCGACATCCTGAAAGCGATCAAGTCGGAGGTGCCGGACATCCATGTCCATGCCTTCTCGCCGCTCGAGATCCATCAGGGCGCGCAAACGCTTGGAATCCCGATCGCCGAATTTCTCGGCCAGTTGATCGAGGCAGGCCTTGGCAGCCTGCCCGGAACAGCCGCTGAAATACTCGATGACGACGTGCGCAACGGGCTTTGCCCCGACAAGATCAACACGGATCAATGGTTCGATGTTGTCGACACCGCCCACCGGCTTGGGCTGAAAACCACTTCGACAATCATGTTTGGCCATATCGACCGGCCGGTGAACTGGGCGCGTCATCTGCTGCGTTTGCGCGAACAACAGCGGCGAACGGGCGGCTTCAGCGAGTTCGTGCCCCTGCCCTTCGTGCACATGGAGGCGCCGATCTACCTCAAGGGTGCCAGCCGCAAAGGCCCGACCTGGCGCGAAGCACTTCTGATGCACGCGGTGGCGCGCCTGACGCTGAACCCGCATATCACCAATATCCAGGCATCATGGGTCAAGCTCGGTCCGGAAGGTCTTGCCGCCTGCCTTTCCGCCGGCGTCAATGACATAGGCGGGACGCTGATGAACGAAACGATCACCCGTTCCGCCGGTGCCGATCACGGCCAGGAAATGACGCCCGAAACGATGGAGGCGCTGTTGGCGGGTCTGGGCCGGCCGTCCCGTCAACGCACAACGCTATACGGAAATGCATCGGCTGACCGTCGACGAGTGTCTTTCACCGGAGCGGCGGCAGTCTGAACCTGCCAATTTGTTTTTGATAGCGACTATCCGGTCAGGCCGGGCAACCATGTTGCGACGCCGGGGAACGCTATGATGACGGCGATCCCCAGCAGAAACAGCATCACGAACGGCCAGGTCGCCTTGTAAACATCGCTGATTGTCATCTCCGGAACCACCGCCTTGAAGGCAAACAACGTGTAGCCGAAGGGCGGCGTGATCGCGCCAAGCGTGATGTTGATCAGGAACAGCAGCCAGAACCAGACGGGGTCGAAGCCGAGGCTTGTGACCACCGGCTGGTAGATCGGGATGGTCAGCAGGATCACGGCGATGGTGTCGATGAACATGCACAACACAAACGGCACCGCCAGCATTATGACCAGCATGACGATCGGGCTGAAGCCGAGATTGGCCACCAGTTGCACGAGCTCGCTGGTTGCGCCGGTGAAGGCCAGCAATTGCGTGAACATCTTCGACATGACCATGATGGCCAGGATCATTGCCGATACGGTGATCGACGCCATCACCGATTCCCAGATCATCTTGAGATTGAGATTGCGGTAGATGGCTGCGGTAATCAGTGCGCCGAGCACACCGGTTGCCGCCGATTCAGACGGCGTTGCTATGCCCAGCATGATAAAACCCATGACGGAAAAGATCACGATCGCAAAAGGCAGGATGCGTATCAGTGCGATCGCCTGCTCTCCAAGGGATATCTCCCCCCGTTCGGAGGTCACATTGGCAGGCGCCAGGTTCGCGTTCATGGCGATGCGCACAAACACATAGACGAGAAATATGCCCCCGAGCAGCAATCCCGGCATAACGCCGGCGATCAACAGCTTGGCTATCGATACGTCGGCAATCGATCCGACAATGATCGCCAACAGGCTGGGTGGAATGATCGGGGCCAGACTGGCGCCGCTGACAATCAGGCCGGCCGCGATATCACGGTCGTAACCGCGCGCTTGCATGCCAGGCATGATCGCCCGACCGAGCATGGCGGCGACGGCCATGGCGACACCCGACAACGCACCAAAAACGGCGGACAGGACCACGACGAGTACATATTGGCGGCCGCGCACGCGACCGACAAGCTTGTCGATGGAATCGAACAGCACGTCCATCGTGCCGGACCGGAACAGAAGCTCGCCCATCAGGATAAACAACGGGATGGAAGCCAGAGACGTGATAGAGGCCGTATCCAGGATGCTGTTGGCGAACATCGGATATCCGGCCGGTCCGATGATGAAATAGATACCCGTCAATATCGCGAACAGAAAGGCCAGGAAAATCGGCGCGCCGGACAAAAACAGTGCGAACAGGATCGCCACACCGGCAAGAAGGGTGACGTACCATTCCATCAGCCCGGTCTTTCGGTCATGACATCACCACGGACCCGCTGCGATGCCGGCGCGTAGCGCAGGAAATAAATTGAGCTCAAGGCGAGGCCAAACGTAATGAAGCTGGATATCCACCACTGTGGAACCGGGACAATCGCCAGCGTTTCAATGCCCTTGCTGTACTGGCGGATGTTTTCCTGGAGGCTGACATAGGCCGCAAAGCCAAGGCAACAAAAGCCGATCAGATTGATGCAGGTGTGCATTGCGTCCGCCAGCGCCTCCGGCACAACTTCGACCAGGATTGTCACCGCGACATGTCCCTTGTCCATGGTGACTTTCGGCAGGGCCAGGAAGATCGACGCGCAGAGCGCATAGGAAACAAAGTCGCTGACCCAGGCGGTTGGGGCATTGAAGAAATAGCGTGTAACAACCTCGTAGACATAGGAGGCAACGATGCAGATCAGCCCGATCGCGGCCAATACCGCCGCTGCCCGGGTAAGCCCGTCATGGACTTTATAGATCCTGGCAAGAACACTGTTCATCGCGCAAGCGGTCCCGTCGCCCTGATAAGAGAGGCCCCTGTTTCAACCAATCGCGTCCGCAGAAAACAAGTCCAATTCCAAAAAAATCCGCCGCGGAAACCGCGGCGGAACCGTCCTGGGAGTGGACCTACATGCCCTTCGAGGCGACAAAATCGCGGAAGGCTTCTCCGGTCGCACCGGATTTTTCAATCGCAACTTCCATAGCGCGGTCGGCGAACAGTTTGTTTGCCTCTTCAAGCGAGTAGCCGATGCTGGTTGTCTTGGCGCCGCCCTCAACCATCATGGCGTTTTCTTCTTCAAGCAGCTTGTTGAAGACGCCGACGGTATCCTGCTCGAGCTTGTGACCGGCCTCGAGCATGGCTTTTTGCGTATCCGCGTCCAGTGCGTTCCATTTGTCGAGATTCATCATGATCAGATAGGAAACCGTGCCGAAGGCAGGTTCCGCGAGATAGGGCGTGACCTCGTGAAACTTGAAGCCAACCGCGCCGACCGTTGGCCAGACCAACCCGTCGATGACACCCTTCTCGGCGGCAGAGTAGAGCTCACCGAAGGGAATGACGACGGCGGTACCGCCGAGGGAGCCGACGATCTTATTGTAGGACGGAAGCGCACGGATCTTCATGCCGTCCAGCTTCTTGTTCGGGTCCATCTCGTCCTTCAGGAAAAACCGGAAACCGGTTGTGGCCGTCGGGATCGAAAGAACCTTCAGATTCTGCGTTTCCTGGTAATGCTTGTCGACCCAGTCCCATACACCGCTCATGCGCCGTTTTTCGATGTCGCCGTTCACGGCATCAATGGCCGCGCCGATGCCGGTCGTGCCCGTGTGATACAGGCCATGCGTATAGATGAGATCGAACACACCGGATGAAACCGGCTGCAACTGCTTGCCGCCGGGAACGACTTCCGGCCCGCTCGGCTTGATCGACACCTCGCCGCCGGTCATCTCCTCCACCAGCGTGATATAGCCGTAGGCCATATTGGCCGTGCCGGAGTGATTGGGCCCCCACGCGGTGAGCATCTTCATGTCCGTCGCCATCGACGCGGCCGTCGATAACGCCAATCCGACCGTTGCGGCGGCCAATACTTCAAGAAGCTTTTTCATTTGGTTCCTCCAATTTGCCGTTGAGATCGCAACTGTTCCCGTTGCCTTTCGATCCGGTCGACCGCCAGATTTTCCGGCGTTGTGATGAATATTATGTAGTATACTACCTATTTTGTCAACTATTGAAATCATTGAGTAATTTCCGTTTTTCGCCGCCTTGGTGTAATTGAAAGGCTGGAGTCGAGGCAGCGCCCGCCCGATGAATTCGGCGCTTGGCTAGGCCATCTGCAATTCTGGTCACGACGCCATCATTTATGCCGGAAGATCGGCTTCAATCGTGACCTTGAGCCAGTCTCGGAAAGCAATTGCGGGGGCGTAGTTGATGCTCTCTGAGGGCAACATCAGGTAATAGGCAGATCTGGTGGGAACGGATTTGTCGAAGATTACCCGTAGTTCCCCTCGCTCGATTTCGTTGCGGATCAAAAACTTTGGCAAAAGGGCCACGCCCAGCCCCGCGGCGGCGGCCTGAGCGGCGGTTGAAAACTGCTCGAACAACAGCCCCTGCCCTTTAGCGGTCGAAACACCACTCGCCACCAGCCAGTCCGACCAGGCCTGCGCGCGGCTTGTCAGGTGCAGCAGCGGCTCGTTTGCAAGATCACTCGCCTGGGCAATGTCTCTCCGATCGAGATATTGCGGCGATGCGACCGGAACCAACTCATCGTGCATCAGGAATGTGGCGATTGCGTCAGGCCAGTCGGGTAGGCCGAAATGAATCGCCGCGTGGAGTCCCTCCTCGCCAAAATCGAATTGTGACAGCTTGGTTACGAAATTGACAGTGATTTCCGGATTCTCTTCCAGAAATGACGGAAAGCGCGGCATCAGCCAGCGGGTTCCGAATGTCGGCAATATGGCGATGTTCAAAAGGCCTGCGCGCGGATTCGTCTTGATGCAAAGAGACGCTGTCTGGATCCGTTTGAGCGCCAGATGGATTTCACGTGCATAGGCGCGTCCTGCATCCGTCAGGGTGATCTTCCTGTGGGTCCTGCGAAACAGTTTGACGTCAAGCTGGTCCTCGAGTGCCCGCACCTGCCGGCTGATCGCGCCTTGCGTCAGATTGAGCTCTTCAGCCGCAGCGGTAAAACCGCCCGTTCTGGCGGCGCTGTCGAATGCAAGCAGCATGCTCATACTTGGCAGCAACCTTCTTTGATAGAGATCATTCATTACCAAAAGTAACTTTCAAATGATGATAAATCGCTTGAGTTTTTGCCCGTGAGCTTTGACGTTTCTACATGAAAATAGCAAGTTTCGCCAAAATATAGGGATTTTCTGACATAACACGCAATCCCGGCGCAAGACCTGCTCACTGAGGCCGCTGACCATAATCAGCAAAATTGAGGACTTTTGGTAATATGACTATTCTTGCAAGATACGTTCCGTCGGCACGGGAACAGGGATTTCTGGATCAGGTCCAAAATGCCAGGTACAACCGCGAGATCATTACCGGCATCAAGAAGTTCCTCTCCGGGGATGTCCCGGACGATATGAAGTCCTTCTATTCCCGAAGCGAACTCGACGCTCTGGCGGCACTGGAAGATTCCGACCGCGACGTGCAAAAGCGCATGCCGGTCAAGATCACCCGCCACTATTTCGAGCAGGCAAGGAACAGCCTTCCGATGCAGGTTCTGATCAAGGCCAGCCCCAAGGAAACGGTTGACCTCGATGGCGCCGAGGATCCCGGCAAGCAGATGGATTACAGCCCGGTCGAGGGCCTGATCCACAAATACGAGCTTGGTCTCATCTATGTCGCGTCGACCTGCTCTGCCCACTGCCGGTTCTGCTATCGCGAGGAACTGATCGCCAAAAAGGAAGTGACCCGTCCGGACGGGACCGTCGCTCCGAAGGGCCTTGCCCAGATCGGCGAACTCATCCCCTATATCAGGGAGCACAATCGGCTTGTTGCCGAAAACGGCGGCAGGCACCCCGAAACGGGCCGCGAGAAATTGCGCGAAATCCTGATGTCTGGCGGCGACCCGATGGTCCTCGGCAACAGGAACATTGCGGCCTGGCTCGCGGCCCTCGCCGAGGCGGGCATCGAATCCATCCGCATCGGCACCAAGGAGCTGGCGTTTTTCCCCGACCGATTCGACGACGCATTCCTCGATATGCTGGACCGCTTCCACGAAACCTATCCGGAAACGAACCTGCGCATCATGGTGCATTTCAACCATCCGGACGAGTTCCTGAAAAAGGCGGCCAACGGCACCTATATCGAAAACGAAAATGGCAGCCTGCAATGGCTGGACAACACCAGGCGGGCCGTCCGCCGGCTGCGACAGCGAAACTGGATCAACGTCGACAACCAGGCGCCGATCATCAAGGGTATCAACAACGATCCCGACGCGCTTCGCATCATGCAGCGCGAACTCAAACGCAACGGCGTGGAGAACCACTATTTTTTCTGCGGCCGCGATATTGTCGGCCACAAGGCTTTCAATGTCCCGATCGAAGAGGCATGGGCGATCCTCAATGAATCGCAAAAGGGCCTTTCGGGTGTCGAGGCGCATGCGCGGCTTTCGATCACCCACTATAAGGGCAAGACCGAAGTCGCCGCCGTCACGAATGAGCCGATACCCGGTCTGCCAGGCGCGGAAAACGGCGTCCTCATCTTCAAGCTGTTGCGCTCGGCGGCGGACGCCCCGGATCGCTGCAAGGTGACCATTGTCGGCCGCAATCCGGAAGCCATCTGGTTCAGCGGCTATGTCGACCGGGTGCTCTTTGACGAGGCCGAGCTCTATTCGATGTACGGCATCGGTCTCAAAGGCCTGGACCGGGCGGCATGACTTTTATCGTTACCGAAAACTGCATTCGCTGCAAATACACGGACTGTGTCGAAGTCTGCCCGGTCGACTGTTTTTACGAGGGGCCGAATTTCCTTGTCATCCACCCGGACGAATGCATCGACTGTGCCGATTGCGAGCCGGCCTGTCCGGCAAATGCGATCGTGAGCGACAGTGATCTGGCGCCGGACCAGATGCAGTTCGCCAAGCTTAATGCCGAGCTTGCCGCGCTGTGGGACAATATTGCCTTGAAGAAAGACCCGCTGCCGGACGCAGCCAGCTGGGATGGCCAGCCGGGCAAATTGGAGTATCTGGAGCGATGACCGCAATTTCGGGCGCGACAGGCGCCATGCTGATCGAGCGCGCAAAAAAAGTCCTGCCAGGTGGTGTCAGCCGCAATACGCTGCTTTACGACGGCCCGTTGCGTTACGTTCGTCACGGCAAGGGATGCAAGGTCGTTGACGTCGATGGTCGTGAATATATCGATTTTGCCAACAACGTTGCCGCCCATATACACGGTCACGCCTACGGACCGATCGTCCGGGCCGTCACCGATCAGTTGCAGCGCGGCACCGCCTTTACAATGGCGACGGAAGCCGAAGTGCGGTTCGCAGAACACCTGTGTTCCCGTTCAGCGGCCTTTGAGAAGATCCGCTTCGTCAACTCCGGGACGGAGGCCGTCATGGCCGGCATGAAGGCAGCGCGCGCCTATACCGGTCGGCCGAAGATCGCCAAGGTCGAGGGAAGCTATCACGGCACTTATGACTTTGCTGAAGTCAGCCAGGGTTCACGGCCGGAGGATTGGGGAGAAGCCGACCATCCCGTTGCCGTGCCGCTGGCCGAGGGTACACCGCCCGCGGTCACCGATAACATGGTGGTGCTGCCGTTCAACGATGCCGAAAAGGCGATTGCCATTCTGGACGCGCACAGGCACGAGATCGCCTGTATTCTCGTTGATCCGGTTCCGCACCGCATCGGCATGATGCCGGTTTCGCGCACGTTCACGAAAGCCATGCGGCATTGGGCCGACAGAAACGGCGCATTGCTGATGTTCGACGAGGTCATCACATTCCGAAACGGCTATGGCGGCGTCCAGGAAGACCTCGGTGTCCGACCTGACCTTACATCCCTGGGCAAGATGATCGGCGGCGGCTTTCCGGTCGGTGCATTGGCAGGACGCGATGAAGTCATGGCCGTGTTTGCACAGGGCGAGAAAGGCCTGCGCCTGCCGCTTGCCGGCACATTCTCGGCCAATCCCGTGACCATGACGGCGGGGTTCGTGGCCATGTCCCTGTTTGGTCCTGAAAGCGTCGCACAGCTGAACAGGCTGGGAGATTACGCCCGCATTTCAATCGCCGAGGCAATTCGCGCTGCCGATGTGCCCGCCTGCGTTTGCGGTGCCGGTTCACTGTTGCGCCTGCACCTGAAGGACAAGCCCCCCCGCAATTACCGAGAGGCCTATCCTTCGGCGAAGGAAAAGAAGGCGATGGGCGCCCTGATCGCAGCTCTCTACGATCGCGGAGTGATGCTGATCCATACCGGTTCGGCGGCTCTGTCGACCCCGATGGGCCGTGATGAGATAGACCGCCTGTGCTCGGCGGTGCATGGCTCCCTCGTATCGATCAGACCGCTTTTGGAGGATTGATGTCGGTTGCTTCAATCGCAATCGTCCCTCAATCTGCCCTCAGTAACGCCGATTGCCTCAAAGTACGCGTGGAAAACTCAAGACTTCAGTGCGGTCCGCACCGACCGGCTTTTGTACATCCGCGCCAGAGAGCTCGTCCGAACCTCAGTGAAGCGCGAAATCGTCGAGACTATAGACCGATCCTTCTATATGCCTCATGCGGCACTTGGTTTCTGCGCATGATTTTTCGCATCTCGTTCTCGAGCCGCTCCAC
>NZ_JAPJZH010000030.1 GCF_027889715.1 Allohoeflea poritis | reverse complement strand
CCAGACAATCGAATCTGGATACCCATGAATCACACATCAAACCAAAAATGAATCCTGAATGTCGATTAGACCTAGAGTTCGGTTGAACGGGCAGGGTTCAGGCCCGCTGATTAAGGGTCAACTGCTCAGCCATGACTCGCCACTGCATACGACGAATCGCCAAGTTATGGTGTTTCCGTGGCCAATTCGGTGGTGTCAAAATTCTGCGCTGCGGGCCAGCCGGGCGGCGGATTAACGTTGCGGGCTTGCAACCAATTTGCTATTGCCCGGCGAACGCCCGTTGGCGGCAACCGCAATATGCGCGCCCGGATCCTCCAGTCCGAGAACTGCAATGCGGAAAAAGTCAATAAATTCAATGGCGCCGTGTCGCAATTGCCCCGGCATTGGCGCCTCGACAAACCACTGCCGTACTCGGCAGGCAAAAGGGCATCGCACCGGCCGCCATCCAGGCCGGTTGCGGCGGCCATGAAATTGAAGGTTGGAAAATGCAGGTTACAGAAACGCTGTCTGAAGGACTGAAGCGCGAAATCAAGGTCGTGGTTCCGGCCAAGGACATGGAAACGCGGATGAATGAGCGTCTGGTCGATGCCAAGGACAAGGTCCGTCTCAACGGGTTCCGTCCCGGCAAGGTTCCGATCGCCCATCTGCGCAAGGTCTACGGCAAATCCATCATGGCCGAGCTGGTCAATGAGATGATCAACGAAAAGCCGACCGAGATCCTCTCCGAGCGCGGCGAGAAATCGGCCACGCGTCCGCAGATCACCATGACCGAAGATGAGGCCGAAGCGAACGAGATCCTGGACGCCAAGGCGGATTTCGAGTTTTCGATGTCCTACGAGGTGATCCCGGAATTCCAGGTCGGCGACGTTTCCAAGATCAAGCTCAACCGCCAGGTCGTCGATATCAGCGACGAGGAGGTCGAGGATCAGGTCAAGCGCGTTGCCGAGAGCGCGCGCAGCTTCGAGACCAAGAAGGGCAAGGCCGCCGCTGGCGATCGGGTCACCATGGACTATGTCGGCAAGGTGGACGGCGAGCCGTTTGACGGCGGCGCCGACAACGATGCCAATCTGACCCTTGGCTCGGGCACGTTCATTCCGGGCTTCGAGGAACAACTGGTCGGTGTGAAGGCGGGCGACGAAAAAACCATCACCGTCACGTTCCCCGAGGACTACCAGGCAGCCCATCTTGCCGGCAAGGAAGCGACGTTCGACGTCACGGTCAAGGAAGTCGCCGCGCCCGGCGAACTGGTGATCGACGACGAACTTGCCAAGACGCTCGGCCTTGAATCGGCGGAACGGCTGCGCGAGGTCGTGCGCGAACAGATCGAAAGCCAGTACGGCCAGTTCACCCGTCAGAAGATCAAGCGGCAGATTCTCGATGCGCTCGACGAGGAGTACAAGTTCGACACGCCGGAAGGCCTGCTCGATGTCGAGTTCAACAATATCTGGGGCCAGATCACCCAGGACCTGGAGCAGTCGGGCAAGAGCTTCGAGGATGAGGATACGACCGAGGAAGCTGCCCGCGAGGATTACCGTAAACTGGCCGAACGTCGCGTTCGCCTCGGCCTTGTGCTGTCCCAGATCGGCGAGAAGGCTGAAATCAGCGTGACCGATGAGGAAATGCAGCGTGCGGTTTACGACCAGGTGCGTCAGTATCCGGGTCAGGAACAGCAGATCATGGAGTATTTCCAGAAGACACCGGATGCCGTTGCCCAGCTGCGCGCACCGATCTTCGAGGAAAAGGTCATCGACTATATTGTCGGCGAGGCAAACGTCACCGATCAGACCGTCAGCAAGGAAGAGCTGATGGCCGATGACGAGGAAGAAGCGGCCGCCGAGGCAAAACCGGCGAAGAAGAAAGCCGCACCCAAGAAAAAGGCAGCGGCCAAAAAGGCACCGGCGAAAAAGAAGGCGCCAGCCAAGAAGGAAGCCGACGCCGAATAGGCGCAGCCCTCAGCAATTGACAAAAGGCCGCTCCCGCAGCGGCCTTATTTTGTTTTCGACAGATTCGGCCGAGGCGGATGAAATAAGTCTCGCCCTAACGGTCATAGACACCGTCATCGCCGGCTGCGCCGGCAGACGGCGCTACCTCAGGTCCCGCGGGGGTGTGGTGCCCTGGTCGGTTGTTGGGATCAACTCGGTAGCGACCTGACCCAGCACCGTTGTCAGCTGCCCGGTAAAGGTGGTGGTCGCGGCCACGCCGGCACCCGCGATCGCCACCGAAACGACCGCCTCCACAACCGACAATCCCGCGACGAGCGGGAAGAGCCGCCAGTCGATGTTCTTTCCCGCCGCCGCCCGGAAGGTTCGAATGTCGAACGCGAGCAGGCCGATGAACAGGAAAAATGCGAAGCGCTGTATGACGCTGATCCCGATGGCCGCGTAGTCGGCTGCTGATTGGGCCGCGAGGATGGCCAGCGGTTCCCGCGCCAGCGTGATGCCAAGGGCGAGGACCATACCCTTTTTCCAGCCTGCCGCGCCGCGGATCAGATCGTAGAAATATCCAAAGAAGAACGCTGCGATCATCCAGTATCCACCGACCGACACAACACGGGAAAGGGCTGAAAGATAAGGAAAGTGGTCGCCGTGATCCGTCGCGGAAAAGGACGGAACAGCGTATATGAGGACAAAGAACAAGGCTCCCCAGGCGCCGACGCGAAGCGCCGCGACTGCATTTTCAAAGGGCTTGTCCGATTGCCCGAATGCAAAAGCGAGTTCGGCCAGAGGGACCTTCGCCCCGCCGTCGATTGTCGCCTTCAATGGAACGTACTCCCGCTTCTTCTGCTTGTCCTCCGCATTCAGACCGAACAATCCGAGGCCGAACCAGCTTGCCGACGGCACAAATTGTTTCGCATGGTCGAATTCGATTGTCAGATAGTCGTCGCGTTTCGATATGATCTCGTTGCCATATCGCTTGAGCAGCAAAATCCGCTCTTTGCGGATGAGGACGAATTGCGGGAAAATCAGCAACGCCAACAGGAAGGATACCGGAACCACGATCCAGACTTGACCCATCCCCGCCAGCGTCCCGGCAAAAAGCAGCATCGCAAGCGCAAAGCGGGTTTTCCTGCCGTCGTAGTAGCTTTTGTTCAGCAGTGTCGCGCAGATCAGGAATGCCGCCAAAATGGGGGCCAGCGATCCGAGCTGGTTGACGAAACGCAGAACCGTGAAGACGGCATCATAGAAAGGGCTGTTTACTGAATCAAAAGTCGGGTCGTACAGAAATGTTCCGGGCCTTCCCAGGATGAGCAGCACGATGACAGTCAGGAGGACAAGGCCGGGTCCTATTCTCGGCTGCAGTCCGGAGACCAGCCTTGCGGTTGACCACAGGCGGTCGATCAAGAAATAGCCGATCAAGGCGCAGACCAGAAAAGCTGCGATCCAGGGTCCGTAAACGAGACCGGCTTCCACCACGCCGGTGAGATCGTAGCGATTGCCGGCGACCACCCACAGGATATTGTAGAGCAGCCCCCACACGGTCGCCTTCAGCAGGATCGCGCGAATATCGGTCGCGGCTTCCGCAACAATGCCCCTCATGCCCGTGAAGAACCACCAGATCCCGAAAAGAAGAAAAAGAATGATGTAGGTCAGGGTCAGGGAGAGCTCGCGCAGCCTGACGGGAAAATCGAATACCGCCTCACCCAGCATCGCGCTCGCAAGTTGCGACAATTCGCGGGACAGATCGAAGGGCATATTGGCCATTGTGCCAAAAACGACGAAGGCGCCGAGTAGAAGCGTGATCCGTCTCAACG
The DNA here is from genome assembly GCF_027889715.1 of Allohoeflea poritis. GTDB lineage: Bacteria > Pseudomonadota > Alphaproteobacteria > Rhizobiales > Rhizobiaceae > Hoeflea_A > Hoeflea_A poritis. The sequence continues at coordinate 19,337 of NZ_JAPJZH010000030.1, read as the reverse complement.
CAGTGCGATGGGCAGCCGGGCGGTTCGCAAACCGGTGTCTGATGATGGCCAGAAACCAGAGCAACGGAATGATCGCCAATCCGTCTTGGACGAATCCGACGAGATATCGAGGAACGACATTGCGCGGCCCTACGGCCCAAAGGTCCGGTTGGGAACGTGTTGCATCGACGAAGACGGTCAGATCGCGGGGTAACGCTTCATCGACGGCTCTCCAGACGATTATATTGTCCCTTGCGCGAGTCGGAGCTGGAAAGTAGCCAGTCAGCTTCGGAAACTCCGCCCTGATCTCGATCTCGTCCCGCGCGACCGGAGTGCTGTTTTCCCATGACCGCGAAATGCCCAGCTTTCCATCCTCGAATACCGATATCGGCAGACCCGACCTTTCCTGCAAAATCTCGACGGAATTGTTGCGGGCATTAATGGTCAGCGGAGTCACCTGAACGCTCGAATAGGAGGTGCCGTCAAACAGAATCGTTCCGTGTACGGACCGGATGAACGCTGCAGCGGAGCCGTCTCCCCGTAGCACCGCCGCGGCACGCGGATCATGGGCCGGCAGCGTAGCCCGGAGCTGGTAGCGGACCTCGTTGCGTCCCAGGACAATGGTCAATTTTCGCTTGGTGATCGGGGGCAGTTCGGTGGCAAATTCGACCGTCTGCTCCGCAGTCTCACCTGCGATGTCCGTAAGCAAATCCTCAATGGAGGCAGACAAGCGATAATGTCCCGGACCCGGGAGCAAAACAGCGCCTGAGAACCGTCCGGCCTCGTCTGAGTGGAGATAGTCGGCGGGACTCTCACGGTCCCGCCACCAGTCTTTCCGCAGCACCGTCGCTCGCTGCCCATCGATCTTAATGCCGATCTGAACACTCGGCGGTGCCTTTCCGGCGACCGGAAGTCTGCTGGTCCAAATCCGCTTCGGGACCTTCAGTTTTATTTTGGTCGGCGTGCTGCTGCGTGTGCGGAAACGAAGTTCGTGCCATCGGCTTGTTGAGAACGGGCCGATATTTCGCTGGATTTCTATTCCCGCCGTTGAACTGCCGAGCGGCAGGAGCACCGGGCGGAATCCTGCATCCGGCTTGTCCAGAGAGATCTGTTCAACCGGTGCGCCAAACAGATGGAGGGTTGCGGTAAGTGACGGGTGAGGCGTCTCGGCTGTTACGGAAAGCTCAAGCACAGGTTCGTCAAGAGTTTGAAACCGTTCGTAGGAATGCCCGGACACGCTGAACGAAACGTCCGAGGGCACGAGCCAAGCCGGCTGGACGGCAATCAGCAAGACGATTGCTCCAACGGCCAGAACGCTCAGCAATAATAAAAATCTTCGTATCATGCAGCGTCACGAAAATTTGTTGCAACCACAACACACAAACTTTGTCGTCTTGGCAAGTATGCGGCAAGCGGACCGGACAGGCTTTTGTGGAATATGGCGTGCGCAACGCCCGGCCAGGCTAAATTCGGCAAGAGGCTGGAGCGTCGTTTCAACGGCCTTCATTCAATTGGTATTCGCACGTGCTTTTTTCTTATTATTAAATAAAAACAGTATTATATTGAAGATAAGTCAATCAATATATAAGCTATTCGATAAGCGACAAGCCTTTGAGGCTGGCATGGCCGCCACGGCCGATAATGATGTGGTCGTGGATGATTATGTCGAGCGGCGCCGCTGCCTCGATGATGCGATGGGTCATTTCCACATCGGCGCGCGACGGTGTCGGATCGCCGGAGGGGTGGTTGTGCACCAGGATGATGGCCGTGGCGGAAAGCTCCAATGCGCGGCGCACCACCTCGCGCGGGTAGACCGGCGTGTGGTCGACCGTGCCGCTCTGCTGAACCTCGTCGGCGATCAGCTTGTTCTTCTTGTCCAGAAAGAGGATGCGGAACTGCTCCCGGCGCTCGAATGCCATCGCCGCCTTGCAATAATCCACCACGGCGGACCAGGAAGCCAGGACCGGCTGATCGAGGATGCGTGTCTGCAGCATGCGCTGGGTGAGGGCGGCGATAACCTTCAGGTCGGAAGCCACGGTCTCGCCGATACCGGGCACCTCTCGCAAAAGGGTTTCGGGCGCGCCGAGGACTTCGGCCAAGGAGCCGAATTTTTCCAGTAGCGCCTTGGCGACCGGTTTGGTGTCACGTCGCGGGATCAGCCTGAAGAGCAGCAGTTCGAGAAGCTCGTAATCGGCCAGCGCCTCCGGGCCGGCGCTCTGGAAACGCTGCCGCAGCCGATCCCGGTGACCCTTGTGCCGGGCACTGTCAGCGGGTTCGGCCAGGGCTCTCTCCTATTTCTCGGATAGCTCGAGCCCGGGCGCGAACAGCCCGGCGGGTGAAAGCGTGAAGATCTCGCAGCCATCAGCCGTTACGCCAACGGAGTGTTCGTACTGGGCTGTCAGCGAGCGGTCACGGGTGACCGCGGTCCAGCCGTCAGACAGCACTTTGACATGCGGTTTGCCGAGATTGATCATCGGCTCGATGGTGAAAATCATGCCCTCGCGCAGTTCCACACCCTCATGGGCGCGCCCATAGTGCAGGATGTTCGGCACGTCGTGAAAGAGCTGGCCGAGGCCATGGCCGCAGAAGTCGCGAACGACCGAACAGCGCTCGCCTTCCGCATATCTCTGGATTGCTTCGCCGATCGCGCCGGTCCGCGTGCCCGGCCTGACCGCGGCGATGCCGCGCATCAGCGATTCATGGGTGACTTCCATCAGCCTTTGCGCCGCCCGCTTGATCTGGCCGACCGGATACATGCGGCTGGAATCGCCGTGCCAGCCGTCGAGTACGTAGGTCACGTCGATATTGACGATATCGCCTTCGCGCAGCGGCTTGTCGCCCGGAAATCCGTGACAGACCACATGATTGACCGATGTGCAGCAGGAATGGGTATAGCCGCGATAGTTCAGTGTCGCGGGAACAGCGCCGTGATCCATGCCGAATTCGAAGACGAACCTGTCGATCGACGCGGTGGTCACGCCCGGTTCGACCATGGAAACCAGTTCGTCGAGACAACGTGCCGTCAACTGGCCGGCCTTGCGCATGCCGGCAAAACCGTCCGGACCATGCAGCTTGACTTGACCGTTGTTCTTCTTGGGCGCTGCGATGGCTTCGATGTAACTGACCACTTTGTCCTCACAATCCCGGTTCATCGACCGGAATAAGCCGGTCGAAACGGATTTCCTGCGGCGTGATGTGGCACCGCATGGCGATGGCTTCAACCCCGCGCGCGATTGCCCTGTCAAATGCCGCACCGTAATTGCTATCGAGATCGCGGCAGATTTTCAATGTTTCGCAATCCTGACGTTGGATGAGATAGACCATCACGGCACGGCACCCGGCCTCGACCATATCGCCCAATTCGTCCAGATGTTTGGCGCCGCGTGCGGTCGGGCTGTCGGGAAACTCCGCAAGGCCTGGTGTGCGGATGAAATGCACATTCTTGACCTCAACATAGGCAGGCGGACGGTCGTCATCCGTCAAGAGCAAGTCGATGCGGGAGCTCTTGCCGTATTTCTGCTCGCGCCGCATGTCCGCGTAACCGTTCAGCGGCCCGACCTGGCCGCCGGCGATGGCTTCCTCGACGATCTTGTTCGGCAGGCCGGTATTGATGCCGACGGTGGTTCCGTCCGCCTCGACCAGTTCCAGGGCGTGGCGGTATTTGCGCGTCGGACTGTCGTGCTCTGACAGCCAGATGCGCGAACCAGGCGCTGTCAGGCCAAGCATCGAGCCGGTATTGGGGCACGAGCCGGTGATGGCGCTGCCGTCCGCCAGTTCGGCATCGAAAAGAAAGCGCTTGTAGCGCTTGACCAGCGTGGCGGGAATAAGCGGATTCGGGAATTTCATGGCTCCTCATAGTATATGGGGAGCCAAAGCGGAACCGTTCAGACGCGAACCCTGACGAAACTTCCGGGCGCGTCCTCGATGGCGTTGAGCTTGCCGCCGCCGGGCTGGCGCGCGTCCACCTCTTCGTCGTCCTGTTTGCGGATCCAGGCATCCCAGTGCGGCCACCAGGAACCGGGGTGCTCCTTGGCCTTTTCTGCCCAGGCGTCGAAATCGCCGACCGGCTTGCCGCCTGTCCAGTATTGATACTTCTTCTTGTCGGGCGGATTGACCACGCCGGCGATGTGGCCTGAGCCGGCCATGACATAGGTCACCTTGCCGCCGAACGAGCGGCAGCCGATGAAGACCGACTTGGCCGGAGCGATGTGGTCCTCACGGGTCGCCAGATTGTAGACCGGGATCGTCACATCCTTCAGCGAGACCTTCTTGCCGCCCAGCACCATGCGATCGTTGGAGAGATTGTTCTCCAGATAGCAGTTGCGCAGATAGTAGGAATGGTTGGCCGCGGGCATGCGCGTCGCGTCCGAGTTCCAGTAGAGCAGGTCGAAGGGCATCGGCTCCTTGCCCTTCAGATAGTTATTGACCACATAGGGCCAGATCAGTTCCGAGGCGCGCAGCATGTTGAAGGCGGTCGCCATTTTGGAGCCGTCGAGATAGCCGTGCTCCTTCATATTGGCTTCTATGGAGTCGATGTTCTCAGCGTCGGCGAAGACCATCAGGTCTCCGGCGTTGACGAAATCGACCTGTGTGGTGAAGAAAGTTGCCGATGCGATGCGATCATCGCCCTCCTTGGCCAGCAGCGCCAGCGTCGCTGCCAGCAGCGTTCCGCCGACGCAATAGCCGATAGCGTTGATTTTCTTCTCGCCGGTGACTTTCTCGACCGTGTCGACGGCAAATCCTATTCCCTCTCGGGCATAGGCCTCCCAGTCCTTGTCGGCGTGGCGCTCGTCCGGATTGACCCATGAGATGACAAACACGGTATGGCCCTGTTCGACGGCCCAGCGGATGAAGGATTTCTGCGGATTGAGATCGAGAATATAGAACTTGTTGATCCAGGGCGGGCAGATCAGCAGCGGTCTTTTCAGAACCGTTTCGGTCTCGGGTTCATACTGGATCACCTGGCAGATATCGCTCTGCGCAATCACCTTGCCGGGCGTCATCGCCAGATTCTCGCCGACGGCGAATTTATTGTAATCGGACTGGCGCAGGCGTAAATCGCCGCGGCCGGCCTCGATGTCTTCAGCCAGCATGCGCATGCCGCGCACAAGGTTCTCGCCACTTTGGGCAACCGTTTCCTTGTAGACTTCAGGGTTGGTAAGAACGAAGTTGGTGGGCGAAAGCGCACTCGTCAGCTGTTTGACGTAGAACTGCGCCTTGTGGCGCGTGTGCTCGTCCAGCCCATCGGCGTCCTTTACGAGCTTGTCGGCCCAATCGGCCGTTACCCAATACGCCTGGCGCAGGAAGCTGAAGAATGCATTGTTCTGCCAGTCTTCGTCGGAAAACCGTCTGTCGCCAAGATGGCTGGCGGCCGGATCCTCAGCCTTCTCGCCGGACATTTTGCGTACGGAATTCGACCAGATGTCGAAATAGCTGGTCAACAGATGCGTCTGTGCTTCGAGGGCGCGTTTGGGGTCCGAAATCCAGTATTCGGAGAGCTTGGTGAATGTCTTGACCATGTCGGTCGCAGGACCGGCTACGCTGTCCTTCTTCTCGCCGCTCTCTCTGGGAGAGACCCAGGCTGAGGCCGCGCGCCCGAGTTCTTCGACGACATGCGCCATGTTTCGGGCCATGGCTTCGGGATCTTTGACGACGAATGGTTCGATCGCCGAAAGGCCGGTGACGTCCGTCCCGTTCCCGGCCTTGTTTCCGGGTGGCGCCGTTTCCCTGGCGGCTTCCGGTTTCCGGGTGGCCTGTGGCCGGGCAGACTGGCCTTTTGCGGATTGCGGCGCGGCGGGCTTGGGCTTCGCGACGCGGGGCTTCACAGCTCGCTTTACGGCCTTTGCTTCATCCCGTTTGGCGGTCTTGGCGACCTGTTTCCTGGCCGCGGTCCCGCTGTTCGAATTTCCGCGGCGCGTGCGGTCCTTCTTCTGTGCCACTTATACCTCCCCGGAGCCGGCTTTCTGCGTTATCGGCGGTCGTTGATCCGGCCGACATCTTTATTCTGCAATTAGGACAATAATATAATACACACAAATCACTGCCGAATGGTGTACTTTGGAACAAAACGGATCAATGCACGTGTCGAAAAAGCCCGTAATAAAAGGCTTCGGGGTCGCCTCAGCGGCGCTCATGCTCCCACTTGTGATTCTTGCCGGATGTGTTTCGGCCAATCTCGAGGACGCCGCGCCGCCTTCTGCCTTCACGCCCGATAACACGGATCCGCTGGCGGAGACGGGTGACAATTCGAAGCAGGCGGGCGAAGAAGCTACGATCAATCAGGCCGAACAGCCGGTGCGGGACAACAGTTTCGTCACCGAGGGCGCGCTGCGTAATGAGGCGTTTCCGACTTTTGCGGTGATGCCAAAAGGCGCCACCGAACAATTGAGCGAAGAAGACAAGAGCGCGATCCGGGCGGAAATGGAGTCCATCAAGGCCGCGCGGGGCAGGGGCGGCGCCTCCACGGCCTACAATGCGCGCTACAATGAATTGAAAAAGATTGCTGAAACGCACGGTATCGAAACGAAGGACGAGATCGAGAACGAATAGGCCCTGAAAAGCACGATGTTGCAATTTGTGCCATAATGGGCGCATAAGCCGGCACTGCCGTTCAATCTGATCGAGAATGTCATGGAAGAGTTTCACAAAGTCCGCCGCCTGCCGCCCTATGTCTTTGAACAGGTCAACCGCCTGAAGGCGAGCGCGCGAGCGGACGGAGCGGACATCATCGATCTCGGCATGGGCAACCCGGATCTTCCCACGCCGCAGTCGATTGTCGACAAGCTTTGCGAGGTCGTGCAGGATCCGCGCACGCATCGCTATTCGACGTCGAAGGGCATTCCGGGACTGCGCAAGGCGCAGGCACGCTATTATGAGCGTCGTTTCGGCGTGAAGCTCAATCCCGACACGCAGATCGTCGCGACACTGGGCTCAAAGGAAGGCTTTGCCAACATGGCGCAGGCGATCACCGCGCCCGGCGATGTCGTGCTTTGCCCGAACCCTACCTATCCGATCCATGCCTTCGGCTTTATCATGTCCGGAGGCGTCATACGGTCCATGACCGTGGAGCCGGATGACAGCTTCTTCTATTCGCTGGAACGGGCGGTGCGCCATTCGATCCCGAAACCGCTGGCGCTGATCCTGAACTATCCGTCCAACCCGACCGCGCATGTGGCGGATCTGGATTTCTACAAGGATGTGGTCGCCTTCGCGCGCCGTCACGACATCATCATCCTGTCCGATCTTGCCTATGCGGAACTGTATTATTGCGATACGCCGCCGCCATCGGTTCTCGAGGTTCCAGGGGCCATTGACGTGGCGGTGGAATTCACATCGATGTCGAAGACCTTCTCCATGCCGGGCTGGCGGATGGGTTTTGCGGTTGGAAACGAACGCCTGATAGGGGCGCTGTCACGGGTCAAATCCTATCTGGACTACGGTGCGTTCACGCCGATCCAGGTTGCAGCGACGACAGCGCTGAATGGCGACGGATCGGAAATCGAGATGGTGCGCGGCACCTATCGCCGCCGCCGTGATGTGATGGTCGAATCCTTTGCCAATGCAGGCTGGGACGTACCGGCCCCGCAGGCAACGATGTTTGCCTGGGCCCCGCTGCCGGAACGTTTTCGCGAGATCGGATCGCTGGAGTTCTCCAAGCTGCTGATCGAGAAAGCGGATGTCGCCGTGGCGCCGGGCGTCGGCTTCGGTGAATATGGTGACGATTATGTGCGCATTGCGCTTGTCGAGAACGAGCACCGCATCCGGCAGGCGGCGCGCAATATCAAACGTTTTCTTGCGTCCGGCGACGAAAGCATGCAAAACGTCGTCCAATTGAACACGCGGCGCTAGCCGGAACCATTCAACCCCTCGCACGCCGGCACTGCCGTGATTTCGGCGTGACAACAATACAATCGGATCGTGTGACTATGGCAGATGCCCTCCGTATCGGAATTGCGGGCCTCGGAACCGTTGGCGCGTCACTCGCCCGCATCCTGACCAGCCGCCACAACAAGCTGGCCGACATCTGCGGCAGACCCATCGATATCGTTGCGGTCAGCGCGCGCGATCCCGGAAAGGATCGTGGCGTCGATCTTTCCGGCGCGCAGTTTTACGACGATCCGGTCGCATTGGCGCGCGATGCCGAGATCGATGTCTTCGTCGAACTGATCGGCGGGGAGGGCGATCCGGCGCTGAGTTCCGTGCGCTCGGCTCTGGAGCGCGGCTGCCACGCGGTCACCGCAAACAAGGCGCTGCTGGCGCGGCACGGCGTGGAACTGGCCGGCATTGCCGAGGAGCGCGGCGTGCTTCTCAATTTCGAAGCCGCTGTGGCCGGCGGCATTCCGGTCATCAAGGCGATGCGCGAATCGCTGACCGGCAACAGCATCTCGCGCGTTTTCGGAATACTGAACGGAACCTGCAACTACATCCTCACCGAAATGGAGCGGGCGGGTCTTTCCTTCGAGGATTGCCTCAAGGAAGCGCAGCGTCTGGGATATGCGGAAGCCGATCCGACCTTTGACGTGGAAGGCAACGATACGGCGCACAAGCTGGCGTTGCTGACCAGCATCGCCTTCGGCACGCGCATCGCGCCCGACGATATCTACCTTGAGGGCATCTCAAATATCTCGATCGAGGACATCCGCGCCGCCGATGACCTTGGCTTTCGGATCAAGCTGCTCGGGGTTGCGCAGCGCACCGACTCGGGCATCGAGCAAAGGGTCCATCCGACAATGGTGCCGAAGAATTCGGTCATCGCCCAGGTGGACGGCGTGACCAACGCCGTTGCGATCGACGCCGATGTTCTGGGCGAATTGATGATGTCGGGTCCGGGCGCCGGAGGCGACGCGACCGCATCTGCGGTGATGGGCGATATCGCCGATATTGCCAAGAGCCGGCCCGGCCATCAGCACGGGCCCGTCCTCGGGCGCCCCGCTGCACATCTTGATCCCTATGTGCGGGCACGCATGCGCAGCCATGAAGGCGGCTACTTCATCCGCCTCACTGTCGAGGACAAGACCGGCGTGTTCGCCAGTCTCGCAAGGCATATGTCGGACAACGGGATCTCGCTGGAATCGATCGTCCAGCGCTCGACGCAGAACGGCAACGGCGACAAGAAGACAGTGATTCTTGTAACGCATGCGACCATGGAGGCGTCTGTTCGCCAGGCAGTCGATTCGATTTCGTCCGATGGATACCTCCTCGACAAGCCGCAAGTCATACGGATCGAGAGGCCCGGCAACTAATCCGCATTTTTCGTGGAGGTGGCGGGTTTCCGATTGTTGCGCATAATCGCCGGTCGCTTGTAATAGTACACCCCAAAATTGAAAGCGTCTCTTCTACTGCCAAGTATCGGTAAGTAGTGCTTTGCGCGGTCCCAACAATATTACCCCAATTAACTAGCCATTTACCTATATACAGCTAGGCTTTGCACTGGGTTAGGTGCGGTCGAATGCAGTCGATCGTTGGCGATTAGCGTTCATGATGAATCTTCAGGTACTGGTTGGTTATCCTTCAGCTATCTTCAGAGTATCGGCAATTGCTGTGAGCCGTGATTGATATTCAATCCCAGCTTCAAGCCAAAGCTGTCTGCGGATCGGACAAGGGCGCCATCGCGTCGAAGCCAACTCTGTCGAAATTCTATGGGGTGACATCATGAGCCTTGGCAAATCGAGCTTTCTTTCATCGGATTCCTCCGCAGTTCTTTCCGCGCTTCACAGATCGCTGGCGATCATCGAGTTCGATGTCGATGGGAACATACTCGATGCCAACCAGAACTTTTGCAGCGCGGTTGGCTATGATCGCAGCGAAATCGTGGGGCAGCACCACCGGATATTCGTGAATCCGCAAGAAGCAGCGACAAAAGAATATCAGGACTTCTGGCTGCGGCTGAAAGGCGGCGAATATGATGCGGGCGAATATTGCCGGTATCGCAAGGATGGCAGCGAGATCTGGATCCAGGCGACATATAATCCGGTGCTCGGGCGTAGCGGGCGCGCCTACAAAGTCATCAAATTCGCATCCGACATCACCGGGGCAAAGTTCAAGTCCGCTGAAGATGCCGGAAAAATCGAAGCCATCTCGCGGGCACAGGCGGTCATCGAGTTTGATCCTGCCGGCAATATTCTGACCGCGAACGAGAATTTCTGCGGTGCCGTGGGCTATGGCCTGGAAGAAATTGTCGGCAGGCATCACCGAATGTTCGTGGATCCCGAATATGCCCGTTCAACAGAGTATCAGCAGTTCTGGCAGCGGCTGGCGGACGGCGAGTTGATCTCGGAAGAATTCAAGCGGTTCGGCAAGGGCGGCAAGGAAATCTGGATCCAGGCGTCCTACAATCCGATATTCGACATGAACGGCAAGGTCATGAAGGTCGTCAAGTTCGCGACCGATATCACCGGCAGGGTTTGCGCCGTCAACGAGATCGGCAGCGGGTTGAATGCCCTGGCCGAAGGCGATCTGCAGCTGCGCATCGACACACCGTTCATTCCCTCGCTCGAGCGTTTGCGCACGGATTTCAACCACTCGGTAGAAAAGCTTGAAAGCGCGCTCAGCCAGGTCGGCTCCAATGCCGTGGCCATCAAGGGCGGTGCGTCCGAGATCAAGGCTGCCTCGGACGAGCTTTCCAAGCGGACGGAGCAGCAGGCGGCGTCGGTTGAGGAGACGGCGGCCGCGGTCGAAGAGATCACATCGACGGTGAAAACCACGGCGGAGCGGGCCCAGGAAGTCGGCAAGCTGGCTGACACGACGCAGGCCGAGGCTGAAAAGTCGGGGGTTGTCGTGGACAATGCGGTATCGGCGATGGACGACATCAAGAAATCCTCCGATCAGATCGCCAACATTATCGGCGTGATCGACGACATCGCATTCCAGACCAACCTTCTGGCGCTTAATGCCGGCGTCGAGGCGGCGCGGGCTGGAGAGGCCGGAAAGGGCTTTGCCGTGGTTGCCCAGGAGGTCAGGGAACTCGCACAGCGTTCGGCAAGCGCCGCCAAGGAGATCAAGGAACTGATCACGACGTCCGGAAGCCAGGTCCAGTCCGGCGTCGATCTGGTTGCGGAAACCGGCCAGGCACTGAAGTCGATTGTCGGCTCGATTGCCGAAGTCACCGATCATGTATCAGCCATCGTGCAGGCGTCGCATGAACAGTCCAACGGCCTGCAGGAAATCAACCAGGCGGTCAACACAATCGACCAGGGCACGCAACAGAACGCGACGATGGTCGAGGAAGCGACAGCCGCCAGCCATACGCTCGAGGCCGAGTCCGCTGCACTGAACGGGCTGTTGCAGCAATTCAAACTCGGTTCCGTCCGCTCGGAACAGCGGGCGGTGGCACAGCCGGCGACGGCGCACACTGCGAAGGCGGCGCTGGCCAGGGGCCATGCGTTTCATGGCAATGCGGCCGTTGATGAAGACAACTGGGACGAGTTTTAGCAATAACGGTCTCAAGGAGCGCTGAGACCGTGCAGGCTGCTCCGGCAGCCTGCTTTTTTTTGCCCGCGGCACACGTCGAACACTAATCGATTTAGCGGTGAGCAAATCGCGCGGAAGCGTGATTTTGCCTTCATATTCAGCCAGCCGGCGTTGCAAATTGCTTGCGCAACGGGCTATCAGAGCCGCAATCGAAACAATGAGGTCATGATAAATGGCGAGTAAGCCCGGCGGGGAAAGCAGTCTTGATCGTATCCTGACATTGGAGATCGTGCGCGTAACGGAACGGGCGGCGGTTGCGGCCGCACGACTCCGCGGACGCGGCGACGAAAAGGAGGCGGACCAGGTCGCTGTTGACGCCATGCGCCAGGAATTGAACCGGCTGCCGATCAATGGCCGTGTTGTCATCGGCGAAGGCGAGCGGGACGAGGCGCCGATGCTCTATATCGGCGAGGAGGTCGGGACCGGCAACGGTCCGGAGGTGGATATCGCTCTGGATCCGCTGGAGGGCACGACGATCTGCGCGAAGAACCTGCCCAATTCACTGGCGGTCATCGCGGTGGCGGAGAAGGACAGTCTGCTCTATGCACCCGATGTCTACATGGAGAAGGTTGCGATCGGCCCCGGGTTCCCCGATGGAACCGTTACACTGAATGCGAGCCCGACGGAAAACATAAAGGCCGTTGCGGATGCGAAGGGCGTCAGCATCCCGGATGTTACCGCCTGTATCCTCGACCGGCCGCGTCATGCGCGCATGATCGAGGAAGTTCGTGCGACGGGCGCCGCGATACGGCTGATCGGCGACGGCGATGTCGCCGGTGTGATCCATACCACCAATCCCGACGAAACCGGCATCGACATCTATATGGGCATCGGCGGGGCGCCGGAGGGCGTGCTTGCGGCGGCGGCGCTTCGATGCATTGGCGGCCAGATGCAGGGACGCCTGCAGCTCAATACGGAGGAAAAGATCGCCCGTGCCAGGACGATGGGAATCGAGGATCCTTCCAAGATCTATTCGCTGGAGGAAATGGCGAGCGGAGATGTCGTCTTCGCCGCCACAGGCGTGACCGACGGCAACATGCTGGGCGGTGTTCGGTTTACGCGCGATGCGATCGTCACGCACACCGTCGTCATGCGCTCGTCGTCGCTCACGGTCCGTGAAATCAAGGCCCGTCACCAGGACCTCGGCAAGTTTGACTGATCAAAGGCCGGCCATCTCGCGCCGGTTGCCGGATTTACGCCATTCGGCCTATTGGCTTAGGGTGTAGAGCCGAATCGGAGAAAAAGCCTTGGAGGTCAGCGCTGCCGGCCGCGAGCCGGCGTTCCTTGATGTCGAGGAATCATTGTCTGGACAGCGGTGGGTGCAGCGCCTGGACCCGGCGGGCCTTAACCGCGCGCTGGCGATTGCGCAGACGCATGGCATGCCGGACCTTATCGCACGGGTTCTTGCCGGACGAGGCATAGGCGGCGAAGAGGCGGCCACTTTCCTGTCTCCGGCGCTGCGGGATTTGATGCCGGATCCGTCGAGCCTGCAGGACATGGAGAAAGCCGCTTCACGCCTTGCGGAGGCCATATCCACCGGCGACCGTGTCGCGGTTTTCGGCGACTATGATGTCGATGGCGCTGCCGCTTCATCGCTGATGAAGCGGTTTCTCGACCATTTCGACACCGATTGCGAAATCTACATTCCGGACCGTATCTTTGAAGGCTATGGCCCCAACCCGGCGGCCATGGACGAACTGGTTAAGCGGGGCGCGGGTCTCATCGTCACGGTCGATTGCGGCTCGACAAGCCACGCGGCGCTGGAACGCGCGCAGGAACACGGCATTGAGGTGCTTGTCGTCGATCACCACCAGATCGGGACAGATCGTCCCCCATGCGTGGCGCTCGTCAATCCGAATCGCGACGACGACCTGTCCGGGCAGGGGCACCTTTGCGCCGCCGGCCTCGTCTTCCTCCTGCTGGTCGCGACGTTGCGCGAATTGCGCGGGCGTGGTGATGCCAGGACCTCGTCGCTGGATCTGCTGACCATGCTCGATCTTGTGGCGCTGGCGACCGTTTGCGACGTGGTGCCGCTCAAGGGTCTCAACCGCGCCTATGTGGTGAAAGGGCTGATGGCGGCCCGCCACATGGGAAACCCGGGCCTTGCAGCGCTGATGAAGGTGGCGGGGGTCGATGGGCCCGTGACGCCCTACCATCTCGGTTTCCTGATCGGGCCGCGCATCAATGCGGGCGGGCGGATCGGCGATGCGGCGCTCGGAAGCCGGCTGCTCACCCTGTCCGATGCGGTGGAGGCGCAACAAATCGCCGAGACGCTCAATCGTCTCAACCAGGAGCGCCAGGCCATGGAGCACGCGATGCTGGAACAGGCGGAGGCCGAAGCGCTGGCGGAAATCGGCAAGGGGGAAGGACCGGCCGTCATCGTCACCGAATCCGAAGGCTGGCACCCCGGCATTGTCGGCATCGTCGCGGCGCGCTTGAAAGAAAAATTCCGCAGGCCGGCTTTCGCCATCGCGTTCGACCCGTCCGGGAAGGGGACGGGATCGGGACGCTCCATCGCGGGGTTCGACCTGGGGCGCATGGTTCGTGAGGCCGTCGAAAAGGGCATCGCGACAAAGGGTGGCGGGCATGAGATGGCTGCTGGGCTGAGCGTCGACCGCAACGCGATGGCCGCGCTGCGGGCTTTTTTCGATGAGCGCGCGGCTGTTTCGGTCGGGGCGCTTCGCGCCGGTCAGTGTGTCAGGGTCGACGGGGCGTTGGCCGCGTCCGGCGCCACGCTGGAGCTTCTCGAACAACTCGAACATGCCGGTCCCTACGGCTCCGGCCACCCGCAACCGGTCTTCGCGCTGCCGGACCATCAACTGGTCGACGCGCGCGTCGTCGGTGCCGATCACGTCAAGCTCAGGCTGACCGATGCCGGCGGCAAGGCGCTGGATGCGATCGCATTCCGCTCGGCGGGCACGGATCTTGGCAAGGCGCTGATGGAGGGAAGGGGGCGGCGCTTCCACGTCGCCGGCACGCTTTCAGTCAATCACTGGCGAGGCAGCCGCAGCGTCCAGTTACGGGTGATCGATGCGGCACAGCCGCCGACATGAGCACTCCGACCGGCAAAGCGATGCGCGCGCACGAGTGCCTGCTTGTCACCAAATAAAACTGTGTGGGAAGAGAAAAACTGGCACGCCCTAGGGGAATCGAACCCCTCTTTCCAGAATGAAAATCTGGCGTCCTAGCCGATAGACGAAGGGCGCGCGGTGGGGGTTATATAGTCAGGTCGTCGGATTCCCGCAAGCGCGAATTTTGCATTTTTGAAAAAAATATGACGTTGTTTTCCCGGGCGGAATTACGCTGTTGTCACGGCCGTTTGCAGCCCCAGTTCCAGTCCCGTTTGTTGCCGATATCGATGTGCACGGAGCGCGTGTGGCAGTAGGTTCCGACGCCGCCGCGATCCGGTATGCTTCGCAGATATGTGGCGAGTTCCCACTTGTCTATACCGGGCACCTGAATGTCGGCTGCCTCGCAGGTTATGTGCCTGGACCCACTCACGCCGCCGATGCGGCGCTGGTGTTCGGCGGACCGGTAGCCAGAGGTAATCACGACCTGGCGTCCGAAATGGCGTTGCACATCGGCCAGTATCCTCAAAAGACCCGGCTTGAGACAGGCCGTCTGAACGCCGTCATGCTGAACGCGCAGGCCATTGGGTACGAGCCGCGCCAGGCCGGCTGCGGATGCGAGATGAACCGGCGGCGAGCGATCGGCTGCCGCCGCATTGCCGCCCGCATGCGAACCGGGCCGGGCACCTGGAGGGTCCGTATCGCCCTTTGGCTTGCCGGCAAATGCCTGCGGAGCGTTGGCGAATACGCCGCGCCCGAGAACGGCCTGTCGCTGTCCATCCAGATCGATGATCGGTCTCGGCGCTCGCGGTCTGCCGGAAGAGTAGAGCCGCGTCAGGTTGCCCGCCTTTCGCGACGGTGCCGCAAAGGCATGGACCAATCCAGACGGGCTATCGGCATTGTCGTTGTCTGTGCCCAGGCCGGGCCAGTCCCTGAAAGCGTCATTAGCCGAATTGAAAGGTGGTGTGTTGTCTGCTTGAGGCGGCACGGCCTTGCGAGGAACGTAATCCGGCGGGAAACGGACCAGGGATCCGTCCTGTGGTATTTTTTCGCCGATACCTGCCGTCGCAGTTTCCAGGACGATTGTGTCGCTGATGAACGAAAGCGCAGGTTCATCGGCCGTTTTAGTTTCGGCCGAGGAACCGAACACCGGGTCGGTCAACGCAGTGACGCAACCCGACAACGCAAACGCCGCCAATACGATGACAGTGGCCGGCAGGACCGAGTGATTGCGTTTGCGTGTAGCCCTCACGGCGCTGGTGCCCCTCAAAGTGTCGCACGACTGACCGCCGTGGCGGCAGCCGATACGCCGCATGCAGGTTTTGGCCGGCCTGACACGCGGGAACCCGCGCGTGCGATGGGCAAGGCAATTGCGGCGGAAACATCATCCGCCACAACGCTTGTCTCAACCTTGCGTATTCGGAGGCGACGACGTTACCAGCTGCCGGTGTTTTCCATCGATGCCCAGGGCTCTTGCGAGGCGAGCGCTCCGCCTTTCTGCAGCAGCTCGATCGAGATGCCGTCCGGTGAGCGGATGAAGGCCATGTGGCCATCGCGCGGCGGGCGGTTGATCGTCACGCCATTGTCCATCAGCGATTGGCAAAGCCCGTAAATGTCGTCGACCTCATAGGCCAGGTGTCCGAAATTCCGGCCGCCCTGGTAGTCTTCCGGATCCCAGTTGTATGTCAGTTCCAGCAGCGGCGCGCTGTGCTTGTCGCCGGTCTCGGTATCTTCCGGCGCGGCCAGAAATATGAGCGTGAAACGACCCGCTTCGCTTTCGATTCTGCGGATTTCCACAAGCCCGAGTTTGTTGCAATAGAAGTCCAGAGATGCGTCCACATCGTGAACGCGAACCATTGTATGTAGATAACGCATTGATCTTTCCGTGGTTTTCAATCCGCCGATAGAATAGGGCAGGGGACGGCGGAAACAAGGCGGCGCAGATTTTCAATTGGGGTCAAACTAAGGCTTGCATCACCTTACATTACCAATGTTATCCTTGTGTAAAGAATCAGCAACTGATTTTTGGGTTTGCGTAGTTGAGAGGCTGGGGTGAATGGGGGACAAATCTCCACGCAAGGGTGAAGCAACCCAAGCTGCAATGTCCGGCGAGGCCGTGGACCTGATCGAGATTTCCGGTGTCATCAAATGGTTCGATGTCGCCAAGGGTTTCGGCTTTATCGTCCCGGACAACGGCATGCCCGACGTCCTCCTGCATGTGACATGTCTGCGCAGAGACGGCTACCAGACGGCGCTGGAGGGAACCCGTGTGGTTTGCGAAATCCAGAAGCGCGATCGGGGTTATCAGGCATTCCGGATTCTGTCGATGGATTCCTCGACAGCCGTTCATCCTTCGCAGCTTCCGCCGGTGCGTACCCATGTTCAGGTGACACCGACCAGCGGGCTTGAGCGCGCCCTCGTGAAATGGTTCAACCGCTCGAAGGGTTTCGGCTTCCTGACCCGCGGCGAGGGTACGGAAGACATTTTCATCCACATGGAAACGTTGCGCCGCTACGGCCTGACGGAATTGAGGCCGGGACAGGTCGTGCTGGTCCGGTTCGGCGAGGGTGAAAAGGGACTCATGGCCGCCGAGATCCACCCAGACATCGACAGCAATTTCCCGAAATCGCACTGATTCCGTCGATATGCGTGATTGCCTGTTGCGCGCGGCGCCGCGCTGTTGCACCGTGCGCGCATGCGTAATGCCATTCGAACCTTTAACGACCTGCCCATGGTCCGGCCCCGCCTGCTTCTGGCTCTGCTGATTCTCGTCTTCAGCGCCGGCGTGTCCAGCGCAAATGACCGCCTTCAGGTCGCGACGGACAGTGGAACGTATGACTATACGGTCGAGCTGGCACTGACGAATGGCGAGCGCGCCGTCGGGCTGATGCACCGCGAATGGATGGCGCCCGATGCCGGCATGCTGTTTCGTTTCGATGATGTGCGGCCGGTTTCCATGTGGATGCGCAACACGCTGATCCCGCTCGACATGATCTTCATCCGGCCGGACGGAACCGTGGCGACCATCCACAGGAACGCCGAACCGCTCTCGGAAAAGATCATAAATTCAAAAGAGCCCGTGCGGTTCGTCCTGGAGCTGAACGCGGGCGATGTGGACCGGATGGGCCTGAAGCCGGGCGACGAAATCAGGCACCCGATCATCCAGGGACAATAGCGCCGCGGATCGAAGCGGCTGAAGGTGCGGCAACCGGAGGGCAGAAAGGATGACGGCAGAGCAAAAACCCTCAGTCGGCTACTGGCATCTGTGGACCGATTCGGACGGCGTGACGCATCAGACGAAGTGCCGCTTCGAAGCATTCGACCTGCAGGCTTTCGCGCCGCCTTCTCCGAACATTTGGGTCAAGAGGCTGGCGGCCAGTCCGAAGGACATCACGCTGCTTGTCCTGGAGCCGGGCTGGGTCGGGGATTGGCACCGCAATCCGGAGCCGCAATGGATCATTCCGCTGTCCGGAAAATGGTTCGTCGAAAGCATGGACGGGACCCGCGTCGAGATGGGACCGGGCGAGGTTTCATTCGGCGAGGACCAGCTTGCCAGACCCGACGAGAACGGCCGCGAGGGCCACCTGTCCGGAACGATCGGCGACGAGCCCGCCGTGCTCCTTCTCGTCCAGGTCACGGATGCGCCGGTCGCCGATGCGGCCTGCCGTTTCGGTTGAGGCTGTCGCCGCGGGAGA
This sequence comes from Allohoeflea poritis, assembly GCF_027889715.1. Taxonomy (GTDB): domain Bacteria; phylum Pseudomonadota; class Alphaproteobacteria; order Rhizobiales; family Rhizobiaceae; genus Hoeflea_A; species Hoeflea_A poritis. Next base: position 1,126 of record NZ_JAPJZH010000030.1, on the reverse strand, counting down.
CTTGAATGGCCCTGGTTGTTTTCCTCATTCTCGTATCCGTTGCCGCGTGGACTGGTTCGCGGTTCAAGCCCGGGACATGGTATGCACAGCTTCACAAGCCGTCCTGGACGCCGCCCGACTGGTTGTTCCCAGTGGCCTGGAGCGCGCTTTACCTGATGATCGCGCTTGCCGGCTGGTTGCTCTGGCGCGCCGGCGGCGGAACGACAGCCTTGCTGGTCTGGGCTCTGCAGCTGATCCTCAACGCGGCATGGTCGTGGCTGTTTTTCGGGCGGCGCTGGATGCATGTCGCCTTTGTCGATATCACGCTTCTCTGGTTCGCCATCGTGGCGTTCATCCTGACGAGCTGGCCGGCTTCTCCGGCGGCGGCCGCGCTATTCGTTCCCTATCTCCTGTGGGTTGGTTTCGCTGCGGCACTGAACTGGCGGATCGCGCGCATGAACAAAGACTGACGCACGGTTCAATGAGGGAAAAAAGACCATTGCAGGGCGGCGGCGAAGCGTGTATCCCCCAAGCCGTTGTGAACGGAGCGTAGCGCAGCCTGGTAGCGCATCTGGTTTGGGACCAGAGGGTCGCAGGTTCGAATCCTGCCGCTCCGACCAACGCACGGTCAGAACGGGAGCTGTTGGCATGTCCGCAAAAATCTATCGCCCGGCGAAGACGGCCATGCAGTCGGGCAAGGCCAAGACCCACCGCTGGGTGCTGGAATACGATCCCGAAATCGCCCGCACGATCGATCCGATCATGGGCTACACCTCGTCAAGCGACATGAAGCAGCAGATCAGGCTGAGCTTCGAGACGCGCGAGGAAGCCATCAGCTATGCGGAACGCAATGGAATTGCGTTTCGGGTGATCGAACCGCATGATCCGAAGCGAAGACGAGTCGCCTATGCGGACAATTTCCGCTTCGACCGCCGCCAGCCCTGGACGCACTGAAGCGTTTCCGGGCGGGCAAGGGCGGACGCGACAGGCCCCGTAGCTCAACTGGATAGAGCAATTGACTTCTAATCAATAGGTTGCAGGTTCGAGTCCTGCCGGGGTCGCCAGCGTTCATGTGTCCGACCCGGAGACATAGGTAACGGTTTGTACCGGAGACATGGGTTACAACCTCGTGCCGAACGGGTTGTCG
>NZ_JAPJZH010000002.1 GCF_027889715.1 Allohoeflea poritis | reverse complement strand
CTGTGACTGGCCTTCGGAATTGTTGGAATCGACAATGATATCGGCTCTGGCACCACTACCGGGAGAACGTATGAGCGTGATGCTCAGAATCAGTGCAAAGATGAGATTGCCAAACTTGGTCTTTAAGCCAGTCGAATTCATCGGATGCGCCTTGTGTGAAATATTCACATCTAAAAATTCATCTGTGAAAAGTTGTATTCACTATTTTGTACAACCGATACTTTTGCAATTAATGGTTAATCAAATCTTTCGTTCCGTACCCTGAAGTTGTGTGCGGCCAATAAAATCGAATTGAAGCATTTGTTTCGGTAAATTGGCTTTTCGGATCCGTTCTGATGCGTTCCTAATCAAGGCAACTTCCCGACTTCAGCCATGCGATATGTTTGACCAATGAAGGAACGCCAGACCCGGAATAACTAGGTTCACGCCGGAAGCGTGCTCGGAATGCTCGCGTAGGATTTCGACTGAGAGAGTCTTTGAATTGTGGCCTGTTGTCAGTCTTTTCATGCGTGAGGCGCTTACACTCACTAGATCACATGGGGGTACGGCCTAGCGGAAAACCGGCAAAAACTGACCAGCTATCTATGGGAGATGTTGTGTTCGCAGGGGTATATGTGTCCGCGAAATATTGGTCGTTCTCTAGGTTGGCTCACACCGCATGCGTCCGGCGAATGGTCGTGCGTCGCAACAGTGGCTCGGGTTGTTAACGGACTGGTTTTCGATGCCGAAAAGGATGACCGGGCCCGCCCACCCGGCCATCCACGCTCCATTTAAGGAGCGGTTTTGGGGCCTCCTCTGCGATCCAGTCTTCCTGGATCGATTCCAAAACTTCTCCCTCAATCCACGCCACTCTGTTGGGGCCGAGTGGTACCCGTTTGGGAAATTGCCCGACCGCCTCCAGTCTGGCGATGTGCTGGGCCAAGAAGAGAACTAACTCCTTAAGCTGACGTTTCTAAAGTATCCTCATCACGATGCGTCCATGAAATGAAGAGCATGCCGATGTCCATGAGTTCGACAATCGGCCCCAGGGAGTTTGGCAACTTAACATGGTTGAGGCTGAGTCAGATGCATCTTTTGAGTGAGATGCAGTCGAGGTCGTCAAAGTCGTCTGGTGCTCAATCAACCGGCCTAACTGAGGCCAAATCACTTTTGACTGCAACTGAAGAACATCGTGTCAGACAATTTTTGCCAGGTTGGTTTCTGCACAGGCGGCCTGATCACCATTCATTCATTTCCATTCAAGAGACTAGCGGAAAGTGATGTTGGCAATCGGCAGCACCACAACACCAGCCTTCTTGAACTTCCGCACACTCACCGCCACACCACTTTACCCGGCACCCATTTCTGATTTTCTTCATCCATGATCACCGTTGCAAAGAAGCCAGTTCGGATTGTAGCGCCGAAGCCATTTTGTGAATCGACATAGGAAGTAGCCCCCCATACACAATCACCTATTCGTTCAACCTTCATACCCGGAAATTTGGCCGTGGACGGCGCTTTGAGGTTCATTTTGACCAGATCTTGGATTTTCACGACCGCCATGGAATTGATGTAGCGATTATCACACGAATAGGGAGCGTTATCCCCGCAACCGGAAAGAATCGCTGTCGCGCCTATTGCAGCCAGAGCAATCCTCATAGTCGACCTCCTTTCTCTCGTACTCAAACGATCAATTGAAACTACCGGTCGGCCTTATCGGATAAGTGTTAAGAGCCTCGATATTGCAACTATAAATTTGTAACTGTATTTGGATGAGTTGCAAGGTCAGCAAGGCCGTCGATCGCCTCCGCTAACCCTGCTCCGTTTGCGCGGGTACGTGCGCCCCTTGGAAGGAACAGACCATTGTAAAAAAAAAGATGGCCCGGCAGCTAGATTGGTAGCTAATTGCCGGGCCGATTTGGTGACTGGAGGTCAATCCCGGCACCAAAGCTGTGTAGTGGTTAGAAGCTGCGAGCCAGCTGCATCACGAACGTCCATTCGTCATCAATCAGCGGATCGCCACCGACAGTGGCGATGCCAGAGGAGCCAACGTCAACCTTGGTGTACTGAGCATCCGCGGTGAGCGAGAACTGATCAACCGGCGTCCACTTAAACCCGCCGGATACGGCCCAGGCATCGACCGACCCGCTGGCGTTCGTGGGGGTGTAAAGGTCGGCGAAGTATTGACCGTTGACGTAACCGGTCACTTCCGGCGTGAACTTGTGGCCATAGGCGGCGAGTACAGACCATTCCGGCGTCCAAGTCTGACCGGCATAGCCGAGCGTTGCGCCATAGGCCGTGTTGCCGGTGGCGTAGAAGCCCTGCACGATCAGGTTGCCAGCCGCACCAATATCGGCATTGAGGCCGAGCTTGACGCCGACTTCACTGGAGCCAGCGCCAGCAGCCGCACCACCAATGGCGTTCCAGACATCATCGTCAACGCCATTGTCCTGATCATAACCAACCACGCCAAAGACCGTGAAGCCACCGACGACACCGCCGAGGCGCCCGACCACATCCGGCATCCAACTGGTGCTGTCGGCGTCGTCCTCAAGCGAGACGGCGGCGAACCAGTTGGCTCCGGTGAACTGGTACTGCAGCATGTTACGCTGCTGGTAGCCGTAGCTGCCGTCGTAGATACCCTTGCCGCCAAAACCGGTGTCACCGCCATTGGTGGAGTAGACCCAGGCCGACTCGCTGTATCCGGCAAACAGACCGCCCAATTGCAGATAGCCCTGATCCATGCCGTAGGTGGCATCGGTGCCGGGCGTACCGTCGTTTTCCGCCTGAATACGCAGTTTGCTGTGCAGAACGCCGAACTCGGTATCGTTTTTGGCGTCCACCGTCAGGCGGGCACGGACTTTGGTGCTGTAGCTGTCACCGCCCGCATTGGAAAGGCTGAAGGTGCTTGTGGCGTCGTCATATTCGAGCGTGGTCTTTTCACCGGCGGCAATGACACGTAACCGCACTTCACCGCTTAGCTTGAGGCAGGTTTCGGAACCGGGGATATAGAAATAGCCCTCTCCGAAAGCATCGCATACCCGGACGTATTCAACGGGTTCCGGTTCCGCCGTCACGATGGCGTCGGCCGAGAGAGCCGGTGAAGCCACAACCACGGCGGCAGTGGCGAACAACAGGGATTTAAGGTGCATGAACTGATCTCCAACTGATGAAAGTGACAGTTGGCGAGCCGTCGAAATTGCAACAATATTATTCAATTTTGCACAAACGGCTCTGCTTAGCCCTTTGTTTGCTTGGCAAGGTCGGAACCCCGTGTTATCACATGGTCATCGGTTGGCTATCTGTCTGAAAAATCTCCATATTTCTAGGGGGACACACTATTGAATAATAGTGTTGCGCCTTGGCCACAACGGCTGCTAAGGGTGGTATATCGGTCAGTATAAAGCCAGTCAAAGAAAGAATAATGTTGCAAAACACGACCGCTTCCATGAATTCACGGATGCGTATTTATGATGAGCGCAACCAAAGGCTGTATATAAATGCACCCGAACGCCAACGCTTCTTGGTTGCGGCCAATAAAGCCAGACTACCGGTGCGGGCTTTTTGCTTGACGTTACTTTATACGGGCTGTCGGCTCTCTGAAGCACTTGAATTGACCACTACCTCCATTGATCCTGCGAGTGATCTGCTGTCTTTCCGGACACTCAAGAAACGCAACCGGCACCACATCAGGGAAGTTCCGATACCGCCGGAGCTGTCTGTTGTCCTCGCCAGTCTCAAAGAGCTGCGTGTTCCCATGAAAGAGCGGGAAAACTTCTACCCAATACCTTTGTGGACGTACAAACAAGGCCAGCCGCTTAACCGCATTACCGGCTATCGGTGGGTGAAGCGCGTTATGGACAAGGCGGACATCCATGGGGCGCAAGCCAGCCCCAAGGGTCTGCGCCACGGGTATGGTGTCCATGCGCTGCGCATGGGCATACCGCTCAATATGCTATCCAAGTGGATGGGCCACGCATCTATCGCCACCACCGCTATCTACGGCAACGCTGTTGGCTCGGAGGAGTTGGAGATCGCCGGGAGGATGTGGGGATGATTTTTTAATATGCAGGTTAAAATTGTAAATAAAACAAATGCCTACGTAAAATTGTTGCACACAGAGGTCTTCAATTCTATCATCAGGCCGTCCGTTGCCAAAGAAAACAAAATTACAGGGATCAAATAAACGGACTGGGAGGAGCAAATCGATGGCCTTTTTTGCCGGTATTTTGATCGGTCTGGTCGTTTTATTGACCATAAACACAATAAGCGCGAAGCAGAAAAAGAAAGATAAAATTAAACGGTACAAAAATATTACTGATCCAATTGATGTGCCGGTTGCAACAATTGCAAAAGACCTAGGGCCACTATTTGAAAAATACATCTCCGATGGTACGAAGATTGATATCGTCGGCGATGGATATTATGCGTACTCCACCAACGAGAAAATCTGGATGAAATGCCTAAGGGGTTGGTTATCGAGAGGTATTTCAATCAGTTACATACTTATTGAGGCTGACAAAGCTGCGCTAAGTGCACTGCATCCTTTGATGGCAGAGTATGGTGACAAGTTTTTGGTTTATGAACTCCGCAAAACTCATGCTGATGAGAAAATAGGAAAAATAGCTGATCTGTTTTTTACTATGCACCCTGTCCTAATATCCACGGATTTAGGACAAGGAATGTGGTTGGAAAAATATCATCCTCGTCATTCGTGCCATGCATACAACAACCGATTTGTGCCGCCCGGAAAGCTAGCGGATGGTGACCTGGATATGCATACGAAATTCAAAGAGTACTTGGAGTATGCAAAAAGAATTGTTGCTCCACTTCGAGTTGATGCAACCGATTCAATCGATGTACTACGCAACGTAGCATGATAGCTTACTAGGGGGGGGACTTAAGTGACTGCGATTTTTGGGGTTGCGGCGCTAATTGCGCTTGCGACGGCTATAAGCATTCTCACCGTGGCAGCGTTCACATGCACACGACAAATGGCAGATGAGCTATTTGAAAAAGAAATCAAAACCGTTCCAATAGATTTGGATGGAAACGTAGTATTACAAGAGCAATTTATACATGATAGTGATAAAGCGCAACAAGCGCGAGAGACAATTGAAAAACTTCCAACATCTTTGCGAAAATTTTACTTTATACCATGTTCTGGTGTTTTGTTAGTTGTTGCAATAGTTTTTAATATTAAATTTGATATAGAAAACGGCACGTTTTCGACATTTGGAGATATTCCCTTAGATTTTGCTATATTTATTGGCGAATCTCTTTATCATATATTTTTGTTAACTATTGGTGTTTATCTAATTTATACATCTATTATTATATATTATATAATTCGAGTTGCTGATCCTTTCTTTCAAACTTTCGATAAGAGAAAAATTACATAAAGAAAATTTTTTTATTGAGGGTTTGATAAGTAATCATCATTAGACTCCTTGCCATTCTCCGGAGCGCGCTCAGCCTGAGCGCGCTCCGGTAGATGGGAAGGAGTCATCCATGTTTGACCATTTGGATAAAGGCGAGAAGATATTTTATGGCACAATGGCGCTCTGCGGGGCCAGTGGTTACATCTTTGGCGTGAACGCACTTGGTACTGGCGTTATCATAGGTGTCATATTTGCTATTTGGTCTTTGAGGTAAGCTTACAAAGTCAATCAGAAGGCCCTCTGCAAATGCAAGGGCCTTTTCCGTTTTTGTGCCATTTTGCTAGCAAAAAACAGCTATCAGATTCTCCCATCGCCTCTCGTGGTTCATGCAAATATTGGTTCTAGCGATTCCGAAATTAAATAATATTTCAAGGCGCTCAGGCCAGCCCCAAGAGATTGCGCCACGGGTATGGTGTCCATGCGCTGCGCATGGGCATACCGCTCAATATGCTATCCAAGTGGATGGGCCACGCATCTATCGCTACCACCGCTATCTACGGCAACGCTGTTGGCTCGGAGGAGTTGGAGATCGCCGGGAGGATGTGGGGTGAGGGGTGGCGTGCTGGTCAGTCACTTCAGGAGTAGCGTATGTCGACGTTTGTGGTAGCTGTGTGTTGATGCGTCCATAGCTTCCGTTGTTGAAAAGCTGTCTCGACTGTGCTACCTGCCAGCCTCCTTGCGCCGATTGGGGCATTGGAGAGACTAAAAAGTGACTAAGAAAAATCACATAAGCCAACAAAGTCACTTAAATCAATAGGTTGGGTGTGTAGCTCAGTTGGTAGAGCAGCTGACTCTTAATCAGCGGGTCCGGGGTTCGAGCCCCCGCTCACCCACCAGATTTTCCAAGATATGCGTTTTTCCTGCATAATGGTTGCAGAGGCTATTTTGCGGGGCCGGCGGCGTTGCCGAACCGGCCTGAGCGTTTGCGCAAACCATGCGGGGGCAGCATGATCGATGCACATCATCACATCTGGCGGCAAGAAGATTTGCCCTGGCTTATGGGGCCGGAGCAGCCGCGCATTTTCGGTCCCTATGCGGCGATCAGGCGCGACTATCCGATCGACGAATATCGCGCCGATCTGAGCGGAACGGGCATCAAGAAATCGGTCTATGTGCAGGCCAATTGGGCGCCTGACCGGTTTGCCGACGAGGTGGCGTGGGTACAGTCCGTCGCCGATGAACACGGCTGGCCGCACGCCATCGTCGGCTTTGCGGATTTCACGGTCGAGGATGTGCGGCCCCAGCTTGATCGGCTGACGGATTATCCGCTCATGCGGGGCATCCGCCAGCAATTGCACTGGCATGAAAATCCGCTCTACCGGTTTGCCGCGCGCGCCGACCTGCCGGCCGATTCTGTCGTGCAGCGCAATGTTGCGCGGCTTGCCGACTACGGATGGAGTTTTGATCTTCAGGTGTTCAGCGGGCAGATGGCCGATGCGGCGCAACTTGCCGAAGCCTGTCCCGATGTGACCTTCATCCTGCAGCACGCCGGCATGCTGGAAGATATGAGCGAGGCCGGCTGGAGCCGCTGGCGCACAGGGATGAAGCGGCTCGCGACCTGTTCGAATGTGGTCACCAAACTGTCGGCGTTCGGTACGTTCATTCACCGAAACGACCACGACTTCATCGAGAAGATGATCGTCGAGACCGAGACACTCTTCGGCGCCGAGCGCTGCCTGTTCGGATCCAACTTTCCGATTGAAAAAATCTGGACCGACTACCACGCGCTTTTCAAGGCGTTCCGGGAGGGGGCGGCCGGTCTTTCGGAAGCCAGGCAAAAGGCCATCTTCAACGACACGGCCGAGCGCGTGTATCGCCTTTAGATAACGATTGGTAATGACAGTGGCAGTTTGCCGATCCGGAATAAGTTCTACTCTGGAGAATTATCTTCGCAATCTGCCTTACAACGGAAACACCACCAGTATAACCGGCACGGAGACGGCCACCACCACGACCTCCAGCGGCAGGCCGGTGCGCCAGTAGTCGCCGAACTTGTAGCCGCCGGGGCCCATGATGAGCGTGTTGTTCTTGTGGCCGATCGGGGTGAGGAAAGCGCAGGAGGCGGCGACTGCAACAGCCATCAGGAAGCCGTCGGGATTGGCGTTGAGCCGTGACGCGATGTCGACGGCGATGGGCGCGCCGATAATGGCGGTTGCCGTATTGTTCAGTATGTCGGACAGGGTCATGACGACCACCATCAGTATGGTCAGCACGACCCAGGCGGGCAGGCCCGCCGAAAGATCGACGATGGCGGCGGCGATCAGTTCGGTGCCGCCGGCGTTTTCCAGCGCCACGCCCAGCGGGATCATGCTGCCGAGCAGCACCACGACCGGCCATTCGATATGGTCGTAGACGCTGCGGATCGGCACGATGTCGAGAATGACATAAAGGGCGACGACAATGGCCAGCGCCGTCGCGAGGTAAAGCAGGCCGAAGGCGGATATGGCGATGGCCGCCGCGAACACACCGACCGCCAGCCATGCCTTGCGGTGCTGCGTGACATTGAGGCCGCGTTCGGCGAGCGGCAGGACGCCCAGCCAGCTGACGACATCCTGCAGCCGGTCTTCAGGGCCGAGTAGCAGCAGGATATCGCCGGCGCGCACCGTCTCGTGGCGCACGCGCTTGGCGAAGCGCTTGCCGGTCCTTGAAATGCCGAGCAGGGTAATGCCGCGGCGGGCGCGCAGGCGCATGGAAATGGCCGAGCGGCCCGCAATGCGCGCCTCGCGCGGCACCACCACTTCCATCAGCGACAGGTCGCCGGCGGCCTCCGACCTCGAGGGCTTCTCACCGAAGAACTCAAGGCCGAGCGATCCGCGGAAGCCGTCGATGTCCTCGGCATTGGCCTCGACGATCAGCATGTCCTTGGCACGCAGCACGACGGTCGATGAGAAACCGCCCAGCCGCTTGCCGTTCCTGATCACGCCGAGAATGGCGACATCGTCCTCGTCGCCGACGGGGTAGAGATCGCGCACCTCCTGGCCGATCGCCTTGGAGCCTTCCGGAACAACGAGTTCGGCAAGGTAGCCCTCGAGCGTCTGCAGATTTTCCGCCGGCGCGTCGTCGCCGTCTCCCTTGGGGATCAGCCGCCAGCCGATCAGGGCGACAAAGGCAATGCCGACAATGGCGACCGTGCCGCCGACGGGCGAGAAATCGAACATGCCGAAGGGTTCGCCAAGCGCGCGTTCGCGAAAGGAGGCGATGATGATGTTGGGCGGCGTTCCGATCAGCGTGACCATGCCGCCGAGGATCGTCGCGAAGGAAAGCGGCATCAGCGTGCGGCGGATCGGCCGGCCGGCTTTCCTGGCGGCCTGCAGGTCGACGGGCATCAAGAGCGCCATCGCCGCGACATTGTTCATGAAGGCCGACAGAACGGCGCCGACGCCGCTCATCACCGCGATATGGGAGGCCGTGCGCCGGCCGGCATCGATCAGGCGTCGGGTGATGATGTCGATGGCGCCGGAATTGAGCAGCCCGCGCGAGACGACAAGCACCAGCGCGACAATGATCGTCGCCGGATGGCCGAAGCCCGAAAAGGCCTGATCGGTGGGAACGAGCCCGAGCACCAGCGCGACCAGCAGGGCGCTGAAGGCCACCAGGTCGTAGCGCCAGCGGCCCCAGAAGAGCATGACGAACACGGCGGCGAAGAGCACGAACAGCTCGATTTGTGCAATGCTCATATGCCGGCCCCCGCATCCCTCTATCGCCAGATGGCTGTGCCTCATCGTTAGCAGCTTCGGGAGCGGAAACAAGCGCGGTGATGAGGTTGAGCAGATCCTTCACCAGGCGGTCCGGCGGCCCGTTTGAAACATCGCAGTATCGTTTGCGCCGCGTGTGAAAGTACTTCAACGGGAATTTGAAAATCGCACTGTGTGCATCCGGTAAGGTGTTCCCGGGAGTGATTCTTGCACAGTCGAATAGCTGTGAACGCGCGGGCGCCGGCCGGGCCGGCTGTTTGTTTTATGCCCATTTGCGCGGGGCGTCGGGACCGAGGGGAGTTGGTTCGGCAGTCCTGATACGCATTTTCAGCCATTGGACGCATGCAGCGCGCAGCACCGTTTCGCACTGCCCGCAGGGATCTTTGTATCTGGCCAACAATGGGAGGAATTGCCATGGCTGATGCCCACACGGGACTGGGGACCCCGGAACAGCTTCGAGACCCGAACTACACGCCGCCGCTTTTCAAGGCGATCCCGCTCGGCATTCAACACGTGCTGGCGATGTTCGTCTCCAATGTGACGCCGGCGATCATTGTTGCCGGTGCCGCCGGCTTCGGCTTCGGCTCGAACTCGCCGGATTTCCCGGAACTGCTTTACCTGATCCAGATGTCGATGCTGTTTGCCGGTCTCGCGACCTTGCTGCAGACCATCACCATCGGACCGATCGGGGCGGCCCTGCCGGTGGTGCAGGGCACGAGCTTTGCCTTCCTGCCCATCATGATCCCGATCGTCGCCGGCAAGGGCGTTGACGGCCTTGCCGCGCTGTTCGGCGGCGTCCTGATCGGCGGCCTGTTCCATGCGCTTCTGGGCACGGTGATCGGCAAGGTCCGTTTTGCGCTGCCGCCGCTCGTGACCGGGCTTGTGGTCATGATGATCGGGCTGGCGCTGGTCAAGGTCGGCATCCAGTATGCCGCGGGCGGCGTTCCGGCGATCAGCCAGCCGGAATATGGCAGCCTGCTCAACTGGTCCGCGGCGCTTGTCGTTGTCGTCGTGACGCTTGGGCTGAAATTCTACGCGCGCGGCATGCTCGCCGTTTCGGCAGTGCTGCTCGGCATCATCGCCGGCTATGTCTACGCGCTGCTGGTCGGCATCATCTCCACCGACGCCATCGCGGCCAGCTGGAGCAATGCGGCGGCCTTTGCCCTGCCGCAGCCGTTCAAATACGGGTTCGAGTTTTCCATCGCCGCCGTCATCGGCTTCTGCCTTATGGCGTTCGTATCGGCTGTCGAGACCGTCGGCGATGTTTCGGGCATCACCAAGGGTGGTGCGGGGCGCGAGGCGACCGACCATGAGATCCGCGGCGCCACCTATGCCGATGGTGTCGGATCCGCCGTTGCCGGCATCTTCGGCGGCCTGCCCAACACATCCTTCAGCCAGAATGTCGGGCTGATCGCCATGACGGGCGTGATGAGCCGTCATGTGGTGACCTTCGGCGCGATCTTCCTGATCGTCTGCGGCCTGATACCGAAGGTCGGCGCGGTCATCCGCACGGTGCCCATCGAGGTTCTCGGCGGCGGTGTCATCGTCATGTTTGGCATGGTGGTCGCGGCTGGCATCTCGATGCTGTCCGACGTGCACTGGAACCGCCGCAACATGGTGATCTTCGCCATTTCATTGTCGATCGGCCTCGGGCTTCAGCTCGATCCGATGGCCGTCCAGTACACGCATGAGACCGTGCGCATACTGCTGACGTCCGGCCTGCTGCCGGCGGCGCTGATCGCCATCGTTCTCAACCTGATCCTGCCGGAGGAACTGGCCGATGAATCGGTCGAGGAAGTCTCTGGCGGCCTGTCCGGCCATATGCAGGGATCGATCCCCAAGCCGGACGAAAGCTGACAAAACAAGGGCCCCGCCGTTGCCGGCGGGGCTCGTTCCACAAAGCGCTCATCGCTGTTTGTTCAGCGGTTGTGCGCCGTCACGGTCCGATACCCTTGCAATCCGGGTTTCTGATGACTGGCAATCTAATTTGCGCCGGTCGGATTCAGTTTCTCGAATACCGACTCCACAGCATTGATCTCGGCCTGGCTACTCGTCCGCTTGGCGATCTCCAGAGAGGAGAACAGGATTGAATTCGCCTGATCGCTGAGTCCGCGCAGATGGAGCGCTTCCGCGTATCGTGTAAGGGTGCCGTTCATGCGCAGATACATTTCATTGCGTTTGGTTATTGTGAGATTTCGCGACAGCAATTCGCCGGCCAATGTCGTTTCGCCATCCGCTAGGAGCAGCTCGGCGCGCACGTGATCGACATCGACCCGCAATGACGGCATCTCCATTATGTCGGCATAGTCACCGACCATCTTCAACTCCACCATTACCTGCGTGACTTCGGGTCGCCTGCCATCGGCGACAGACGCAGCTATGTCCGCCCGGATCATTGAAAGACGTACGCGTTTGTGAACATCCTCATGTCCGCCGGCTTCAGCAAATGCCAACGCGCTGCGGAAGTTGCTCTTGGCCTTGTCGAAATCGCCTTGCGCGCGCTCGATGTCGCCGGCATGGCGATAGAAGATGGCGCAGGCGCGCGTATCTCCATAAATATCCAGGACACGGATTGCCCTTTCGTAGTGCCGACGGGCGCTGTCGATATTGCCCATCAGATGATCCACCAGCCCCAGATATCCATGAGCGATGTGCCAGACCCTGCCTTTGCGCTGTGATTTTTGCTCTTCGCTGCCGCAAATCGCGGTCAGCCGCGAGCGTGCGGCCGTCAGCCTGCCGCGCTCGAGCTGCGCGATTGCGAGATTCAGCGAAATGCGGTTGTGCTGCGCACCGCCATCCATTTGGCCCTCGATGCGGCGGTTGATGGTAATCGCCTGGCGGAGCAGGGATACCGCATCCGACAAATTGCCCTGTACGAGATTGACCACACCGCATTCATTGTAGAGCCAGACGACTTCATCAGCGTAGAATGCATTGATGTGTGCGAACTCGGTGCTGTACGGGTCATAATCCCTCAGCGGCTTGTCGGAACTCCGATCAAGAAGTTCGTAGGCTTTGCGGATGAGCCAACGAACCTGAACGCGGTATTCTTCGAAGTAACCGCGACGCGAAACATCATGCTCGCCAAGATAGCTGTAGTCTTCAAACCTGGAAACCACGGCAATGGAAAACGAGCTGCGCACAACGCCCAGCGCCGCTCTCAGTGCCTGTATCTGTGTGTTGAGCGGCGTTTTTGCGTAGTGCCAGTTTTCAGGGCCAGGCATTGCGGCACGGTGATCGGGATATTGCGACAGGTTGGCGAGCAAGGAGCCAAGGAACGTATAAGCCTCATGGTTGAGACGCGGTAGGTCGCTGGGCATGGAGGCGAACAGCGATGGTGCATAGCTGTTGAAGTGAGCGGCATCCCGCGGACCGCTGCCCATTTTTCGTGTCACGTGGGCCTGCATGAGTCGGTGAAGTGCGTAACGGTAGGTTGTTTCGGGATTGTTTTCGGGGCCGTAATACTGTTCCTTTTTGCGATGTTTCCCCCTTCGCTTCAGCATATTGTACCGGTTTATCAGCCGGGGATGCGGCCTGAGCCGAAAAACAAGGCCGCGCTCGGCCAGTTCCGTCAGCGCTTCGTTGATGCGCTCGATGCGAAGCCGATCGTTGCCGACATAGATATTCTCGAAATAGTGGCGTATCTCCGGCACCTGTGCCAGCACGTCGGCGCTGCACGGCCCCACCATGACACCGAGATGACGCAAGAGGCACAGGTGCAGCCTGATGTCGTCCGACGGATGGCCAACACGGTCAAACGCTTCATAGGCGTCCAGAACATCGGACAAGACGACTTCTTCGCGTTTCTCGGCGCTGACCGTTTTGACATGGTCGACGGTATTGCGGATAAACGCTTCCGCTGCCTCACAAGCCTCGCCGAGAGTATCCTGGCTCAAGGCTATGCGCTGGGCACAGGCCAGCAATATTGTCAGGCAATAACGATTGTTGGCAAGCAATGCGCGGATATCGCGCCATTCGCGAAGCGCCCGACTTGGCTTCTGGCTGACTTTGTTCTCAACCCGATATCGCTTGAGCAAAAGCTCTCGCGCAGATTTCAGATCATGCTGAACTCCAGCGGCAAATAAATCCGTGTAATCCTGTCCAAGATCCGATTTGCAATCGTCCTGCCATTTCCAGAACTGTTCGGCAATTTCGTCGTCCTTTCTAGAAGACAATTGCCTGTAGCTTTCCGCGGGGTCTGGCGTCTTAAACACATCCTCCCGATCTGTTTTATCGAAACGAAACGCGCCTATGCCCTTTTTGAGAACGTCCTCGATCATCGGCTCTTCTTCGACCGCGTTCTCTTTCACGAATCCGAAGAACAAAACGACCGCGAGCGGAAAAAAGTTGTCCACCAGAAGGCGCTCCGGCTTGACCGTGCGCATAAAGTGCACATAGGCGATTTCTCCCGCATGATGGGGCCGCTGCGGAGATGTTCCGGGCTTTGTCTCGGGAATTTGTTGCTCCAGGGCGCCTCTTGCACTTTCAGGCTGAGGCTCCGGCATCATGCCGGCGAAATCGAGGTTTATCCGATCCATGCGGCGGCAGATGTTCTGCAGGCCCCGCGGATTGATGTCGGGGCGCATCGTTGGGACGAACAGCAGGGGATGACCCTGCTCTGGACCTTCATTTGAATTTTCGTTGACCGCAGCTCTGTATTTTTCAAGAAAGGGTGTGGATGGCGCCAGAGTTTCGGAAACCGTTCGTTCGCCCGTTACCAGCACAACATCGATCGGCCAGTCCCGGCTTTTCTCGCCGACCAGCAAATTCAGCACCTGTTCGATTTCACGGTTTTTTACAAGCCCGCCGGGATAATGAAGAAGTTCGGTTGCGCTTATGCAAACGAGTAGGCGAACATTCCGCCGATGCTTTCCCGCGCGCTCGGCGAACAGGCGAAACGCGGCTTCCAGGCGTCGAATACGAGAAATGCCTTCCTGCGCGACCTGCTTTTCCTTGACCCTTCTCGTTATGTCCTCGTCAAGATCTTGTCCCGGCCTGGCACCTGAGATTGCCCACGCATCTTTCTCCGCTAGCATCGCAGCATACCAGACCGAGCCTTCGAGCATGTCGAAGGTCGAGGCGACTTCGCTGGAAAAGCTGAGATTAATGAAGCTTGCCGTTGCATAGATCGGGGAGTTGCCACCGGTGACCGCACCGGGCCAGTTCGCTTCGATATAGGCCTGCATTCCCCTGTTGGTCGAAAGCGTCGACTGGAATATTCCCTTGCCGGATCCTCGATGCGCTGCAATGACATGCAACCGTCGAGCCCTATCCTTTCCGCTCAGAACCGCATCCTGGTCTTGACGCATCCGGCTCCAGGTGGCGTTTATGAACGTGTCAAACGGCAGAACGCCGGTTACCGGCAAGTTGCTGTAGGCGCTTCTCTCGCTCGGTTCTACGGTACCGTCCTGATCTTTGTGTCTCGTTATGGTGTTATCGAGCTCGTGCCGAATGAAGCGGTTTGGCAGGTGTATGTCACCGCGTTGGCTGTGAGTCGGCAAAATCGGTCGCGGATGATCCTCCTTCATTCTGAACTGCGGAACGCGAACCGGCGGACCGGCCTGCCACAGGTGCCACCAGTCCTTCCGCTCGCGTTCCAGTTCCTCAAGGGAAATGCACATGGATGCGGTCAGGATTGATGACGTTACCCCGTCAATCGCGATTTTCATTGCTTCGATATCGCGTTTTTTGTCCTCGACGCTTTTACCGGAGGTTCCGCGGATCGCTATCCTCAGCAACTCGGGTATGAATTCGAGTTCAAAATCGATTGATTCTCGGTGGCGTTCAGCATGCGTTTCGAATAATTCGTTTGATACATCCTTTTTGGATTTTAGCTGCTCGCAAATAAAGGCACATTTAGTAAACTTGGTGTTTTTTACTATGTATTGCGCGTTTTTCTTTTTGCGATCTAGTCCATCGAATATTAAATCAAGCGCATTTTGATAAGATGTTTCACCATTTTCATTTCGAATTTCACATTTTCCAACTGATTTATCAATGCGATTGAATATTTCATTGCTGCTTAAGCGCCTTCTTTTGGTTTCTTTGTTGACGTCTGAAATAGCTTTCAGCAATTTCATTATGCGGTGCAGCCAATCGATTTTTTTATATTTTTCTCCGTCTTTGACCCATGCATCTCCATAGAAAATTGTATGCGCGCCATAGCGAACGTATCTGAGGGATGCGTGCTGCGCGCGCTTCTCCTTGCTGTCCATGCCAGGCGACAGCGCGATTGCGGTCCGGCCCAACTGACGGTCACGATTGGACATGAATTCCCGGAAGGGGCGCATCAAATCGGCCTCATTCATGCCGAGGCCGATGAAGAGCAGAGGGTTGGCCGAGAATGCGACCCGAATGCTCTCATTGACCGTGTCCCGGTTTTTGTCGTTGCGCAGGTACAGGTCCATGTAGTTGCGTTCGGTGATGACCAGATTCGAATCCCTTGTCGCCCTGCCATGCAAATGAAAAACAGCGGCATCGGCATTGTCCTGGTCCACGGAAAAGGCGACAAGTTCGCTTGCCTGCCTGGGTTCGAAAGCGTCGTCCTTCAAAAAACCGCCCAGTTGGTCGGTCGGGTAGTTTTTCTGGTTCTGGCGTCGGATTTCCTGTGGCTCGACGCTGGTGTCACGCTTCTTATCTGAAAAATGCTGGTACCCGCGGTCGCGAAAATAGCGCTCGATTTCCAGATCGTAGTTTGTGGTCAGGTAGTGCCGGATGCCGAGCGTCAGCGCACATTTCGCGAGAGGGTCGAGCTCATCGTCAATCAGACTCCTCCGCGATTCAAACTCTTGTTGTTTGATGCTGTGTTCGTCTTCGCGCTCGTCCAAGCCCGCGCCCTCGTCTTGCTCGTCGGGTAGTGGCGATTTGCTGAACTCGTCTTTGATGAATTTCTCACCTTTGTCGGTGCCGCTCATCAGTTTCAATATGAGCGCAAGGGTAAACCGGTGCGTGGGAGAAATGAACCTGCGCTCGAGGCCGCCAGCCGTTTTCGTTTTGTTTTCCTTGGCGGAATTTCCGATGATTTCAATTGCGGTTCGCCAAGGGCCTGCAAAAAACTCGTCTAGAGTGGCTTTCTCGTTTAACTGAAGTCTCTTCAGGAAATAGTTGGTTCTGAAGTAGGCGAGGGACCAAAATCGGCTCGGATCTTCCCTTATTCCCCTGATATTCCGCCTAAGGTTTGAACCACTGTTACCCGCTCCGTACTCTCGAATATATTGCAGGAAATCGGCTATCTCCGGAGGGTGTTTGCCATCAGCCCTTGTGAGGCCCACTTCCAATATTCCCTCAGCGTGGGCGCATTCGTCCACGAGCAAACGTTTTGCGAAGTCTTCCACTGACAGGCTGGTTGCAGGATCATCGATCGCGGAGACCAAGTCCCTTAGCGCGCGCTTGTATTTCCTTTTTAGGCGCAGGTAATTTTTGCGTCGTCTGGCCGACATGCCCCTTACAATTGTTCTTGCATTTTCGCTCACTCGATCCAAAATTCTGGAGATATCTATCGGTGCCCTTGCGTGAGGCAGACGTGGATTGAAACCGCATAGGTGCCAATCACCCTCCGCAAGTTTCCAGTTTCCATCCTTGCCTTTCTCGATAAACAATTCGGATGCATCAAGAAGCATCTCTTGCAATTTTGACGCGACTTCGAATACCACTTGCATTTCAGTCTGCAGAAATGGATCTTCCTCACCCGACATGCGATCCATTGTATAGCTGATCCTGTTCAGCTCTTTTCTGAAGTAATTTATTTCCCAGCAGCGTGTATTTATATAGTTTTCAATTATTTTTAATTCACTTTTGTCAAAAATATCTCTAGAATTTTCCAGTTTTATTATATTTAAGTGCCGTTCAATAAATAATTCAGATGCTTTGGCACATGTTTTGTATGCTTTGCTGAGTTTCTTGATATTCTTTGATTGCTTCGCCAGCCATTCCGACCAGGACAGCCGCCCGTAGGCGATGGGCACGCCTGATCCGACAAAGGCGACCAGGTTGCGTCTGTTCAAGGCTTGAAAGAGAAGCTGTTTGGCACGTCCCTCGATCCGCTCGACGTCCAAAGTTTCGTCTATGGAATGAACAGAATACGGCCACTGCTGCAACTCGTACTCGCGCAGTTCATGCGCGTTTCTCCAGGTTCTATCCAACTGTTACCCCTCCCCAGAGTATTGAGTTCAGGGTATACGCAACCGAAAATTGTTACAACTGTGAACTACTTTGACTAATGCATGTGCGTTAGTTGCTTGAAGCGTTTCGGATCAGTGTGCAGCCGCAATTGATTTGGCTCCGGTAAATCTGAAACCGAAAACCGAACCGTCCATTTGCCCTTCGAGGACATTCGCACGATCTGCTCGATCGAACGGGCGCTGTGAACATATTCTTCGCACGTCAGAAATGCGTGCAGGAGATTGTCGGCGATCGCGGCTTCACCATCCGGCCCGATGATGCCCGGCATCAGCTCTTCAATGAAGGTTCGCAACAAGATGGCTCTTCGCAAAGGGTACAGGTCTCCGGCTGCGTCAAGGGTTCCGATATCGATATATCCTCTGAGCCGTGAGCTGAAATCCGGAATCTTGAGGTCTTCGTCCGACGGGCCGGACGTTAACGACGAACCGGCATCGTTGTCTCTGTCATGTTTGCTCGGTGAGTAGAATTCGGCGTAATTTCTTGAGGTGCCGCCGGCGAATACGAATATGCCTCTGCCGATCGGGTGTACCCGTGCGCCCTGCCTGAATTTCCCGTCCTGCATGGGCGCTAGAAAACTTGCGACAAGCGATTTTCCCTGGCTGTCGAATTCGTCAAAGAAACAGAGCGGTGTTTCCCCGGCCAGGTTGTAGTCCCTGATTTCATGAAAGTACCCTGGCAGGTCAGACTGCTGGGCTTCGGACAGGTTGAATTCGCGGATGGGAACTTCGTGCTTGTCCACCAGTTGCTTGACACCGAAGGACTTGCCGGATCCCGGTGCACCAAAAACGGCGATGGACAGGGGTTTCGTGTCCTTCGCATTGTCCAGATATTGGCTGATCAGACGGCTGATGGCGCGATAGGCCTCCACTTCCGACCTGTCGACCACGATAAGATCTCCGAAGCGACCCACAGGATATCGATCAAGTATCTTCTTTCCCTCCAGGACGACGCGTTTTGCTAATTGTGGAATACCCAATTCCGCGGTCATCTGGTGGATCAACGCCCGCTTGTCGTAGCAACGGCTCTCCTTCAGGAGTGGTTCGAGCACAATACTTCGATAGTTGCCCTTTTTTGGCTGTCTCTCGAGCTTGGGACCTTTCAGTTCTCCAGCCGTGGCATCCTTGCTTTTTCCTGCCATTTTGAGGGTCATCGTCTTTTCGGCATAGCTGCGCGCACCGCGAAGGGCGTTAAGGCAGGCATTCGCCACCTGTTCGTGACCAGACACTTTTTCGGCGATCAGGGCGGATGTCATGTGGGCGAGAAAACAGTTCATCTTGCCGATCAGTGTTCCCTCATTGCGCTGTTCGACCGCGCCCTCATGCAATGTCGGATCGAAAATCAGCGTCCTGCGAACACCAGTTTTATAGGATCCAATGCAGATTGCTCCTTCCACATCGAACTGGACGACAAGTTGGCAACCTGTATCCAGTATGGACTGAATACCCGGATTGCCGTTGATTGCACTGTCGATGTCGTCCACGACCGCATCCCATGAGAGGCAGTGGTTCAGTTCGATACCGTATTCCCTCAAATCCTGGGCGCCGAGTATCAGAACCGCGTTTGCCGGGCGCAGCTTGTCCATTTCTTTCCAGACCGCGCCGCTCAGCAGGGGCTGGTGCATCTTTATGATCACAGGTTTTTCAGGGCGTTTTGCCGCGCGGGAGAGCGCTTTTTTTACAAGCGCAGCACATTCCTTCCGCAACTGGTCTCCCGCATCGTTGATAATCACCGCATCATAATCGGCCAGATCATCAAATTTGCCATCAAGCTCGAACTGTTTGGGAATGCCCTCCGGCAGGAGGCCGAAACCTCTATTTGGTGCGCTTCCTTTGGCTGCGGCAAAGGTCACAATGTCCTGATATCCGTCCAGACTTGCAATGCGGACCTTGTTCTGCCGGGGCCCGATGGGTTCGTCAGTCTTGACGATCCTGCCGTCTTTGCTTTCCACGTATCGGAGGGTTGCAAGGGACGCCAGACGCGTGACGGCCTTTTTCCCCGTGCTTATCCGCGTCGGTCCGCAGATGTCGGCCTCAATGCCAAGATCATCGAGGAAACTTTGCGCCATGTGCACGCCGCCGGGCAGCATCCAGCTTCGCCATTGCCTGTGCCGTTGCCAATCGGGCCGCTCCGCGTTCTTCTTGTTTGGCGGTTTCGGTGCATCGTGCAGAATGAAGCAGTCAATACTCGTATCACCCAGAAGCAGTACTTTTCGTCCCACCATAGAAAAAAAACCTCCACTCGCACCCTGAATACAACATAAGGGTGCACTTTAGAAATCGACTGAACCATTGCTATTAGGCCTTCAGCAATAACAAGGGCCGATTTCCGATGTTTGGGTTGCAAAGGCCGGAAACAATGGCGCTCTTCTCGTACGTAGTATTTTCCCGCAGATGGAGTTTTCACAGACAGGCACCACGGCGTTGAAACCGATGCAATTCCGTTGCATTTTTGTGATGCTACTGGGTTAGGGCTGCTGGATGTGACGAGCCATGCGGCTGAAATGGCACGACGCTTTCGTCAGCGGGTCAAGGGAGACAAATATGGCGCCGGAGCGCGACGAAGAGAATATGGACTGGCTGGAGGCAGAACTCGCCGACACACTGGACGAGGACTATGAGCTGGAAATGTCGGAACCGGCTCTGTCGCTGGAAATTCGCCGCATTTACAGGCAGATGCATCCGCCGACCATTCCGCGCGCCCAGTATTTCCGCCAGCTTCTGACGCTGCAATCGGAGCTCATCAAGCTGCAGGACTGGGTCGAGCACACGAAGTCGAAAATCGTTGTCATCTTCGAGGGGCGCGATTCGGCCGGGAAGGGCGGTGTCATCAAGCGTATAACGCAGCGTCTCAACCCGCGTATCGCGCGTGTCGTGGCCCTGCCGGCGCCGAACGACCGTGAAAAGACGCAATGGTATTTCCAGCGCTATGTGCCGCATTTGCCGGCCGGCGGCGAGATCGTTCTGTTCGACCGTTCCTGGTACAACCGCGCCGGTGTCGAACGGGTGATGGGTTTCTCCACGGAAGATCAGGTCGAGCAGTTCTTCCGTGACGTTCCGGAATTCGAACGCATGCTCGTGCGGTCCGGCATCATCCTCATCAAATACTGGTTCTCGATCACGGATGAGGAGCAGCAGCTTCGCTTCCTCATGCGCATCCACGACCCGCTCAAACAGTGGAAGCTCAGCCCCATGGACCTGCAGTCACGGGTGCGCTGGGAGGACTACACCAAGGCAAAGGAGGAGATGTTCGCGCGTACGAACATTCCCGAAGCCCCCTGGTACATCGTCGAGGGCAACGACAAGAAGCGGGCACGGCTGAACTGCATGGACCACTTCCTGCAGCAGATTCCCTACACGGATGTCGACCATGAGGACGTTTCGCTCCCGGATCGGGTTTTCAATCCCGACTACGAGCGAAAGGTGCTACCGCACGAGCTATACGTGCCGCAGAAATACTGAGCGGAAATTCGCCGGATACCGGCCGGTTAAGCACCCGGAAGACGCTGGGCGCCTTCCGGAGCATGCGCTAACGGTAGTGGCAGCGCGTGGTGTAGACCTGCCCACGAGAGTTGCGGTACTGGCAGCGGCCGTCCGCGGTTTCCGCGAGATAGGTTCCGAAGCCGCCGATCAGTGCGCCGACGACTGCACCGCCGGCGCTGCGCGTGACCGCGCCGCCGACGACAGCGCCCACTCCAGCACCGGTCGCGGTCTTTTCAGTGGTCGTGCACGCCGTCAGTGTTGCGGCAGCAAGAACCGCAATGACCAAAGCTCTCATCTTTTCATCCTTCTGATGCCGGATATTCACGCTGTCCCGTTGCCGTGGTGCGCAACCGGCTTTGCACCGAAACTCGGGCTGCGGTCTCTTGGAGAGACCGGAAAAAGTCACGATCGTCGGGAACGGCCTGTCGCGTGTACAGGCCGCTCTCGGATCTTTTTCTAGAGCCAGTGGCAGCGGGCCGTGTAGACCTGTCCCCTGGAGTTGCGGTACTGGCACATTCCGTCGCCGGTTTCGGCGAGATAGGTGCCGAAGCCGCCAATCAGTGCGCCTACAACCGCGCCGCCGGCGCTGCCGGAGACTGCGCCACCCACGGCGGCACCAATGCCCGCACCGCTTGCCGTCTTCTCGGCGGTTGTGCAAGCCGTCAACGTCGCGGCTGCCAGAACCGCAATTACCAAAGCCCTCATCGAATTACTCCTGTGTTTGCCGTCCCCAAAGTCCGTTGCTTTCGCACCGGCGTGTTGTTACCGCTTTGCCAGTTGCCGTTCTTGTGTTCACAACGGCGCCGCGCAGGCAGTATCGAAACTCCCGTTCCCAAGGTCAAGTCGTCAAGACGATACAAAGAAGAGTATTGCCAACGACTTGTGTCACAATAACACAGTAGGGTCGATTAAACTGTGGACAGTATTGACTGGTCGGGCGTCAAATTCGATTGCTCTCGTCTCCGAGCATGCGGAGGCTCGCCGCAAGTCCGTCGACGCTGATCGTGTATTTGACGGGCCGGTCCAGCGGGTCATGCACGGTTGCGCTGGCGCGGTCGGCCTGCAAAAGCGCCTCGACGAATTTGTCGTCAAGTTCGGTTGCCGATTCACAATAGCGGTCCACGCAGGACGAATAGGGCAGGGTTAGCGGTTTTTCGTCGCCCGCCTCGAACACGATGCCCCGGTCGACACGCACGCCGGTGGCGGTTTGCCAGGTCGAGCGGAACCCGCCGCCGGGCTCCATGGCAATCTGCCAGGAAAAGCGCACATTGCCGTCGCCCTCGGCCACCTGATGGGTGATCGAGCAGTCGGACCGTTTGCGCGCTTCCTCGTCGCAATTGTAGCGCCAGTGGCCGATGGTGATGCCGGAGGCCGGCGGAATCGGGCTCTGGCGGCGCGGTTTCGATTGGGGCTTGTCGCCCTCGGCGGACGGGAAGGTGACGGCCCGATGGGTGAACAGATCCTCGATCACCTCGGTTTTTGCCCAGGCGGCGCGAAGGCCTTCCGGCATTTGCTCGACCAGGCTGTTCAGCCTGTCGTTGGGCGCGATATATGCGGTGACAGCGGCGCCCAAGGCGACCGCGACGATAAAAATGATGATCGGAAGGCGCATGGCAATTCTTCGGGCTCGGTCAAAAACCGCAGCGTCGAAATGAACGGCGGCAATTTGATGGCCGCCGCGCCGCTTGTGACCGGTTGTTAAGCCGGCGTTACATTAAGTGATCGCGGAGAGCGTTTTTCCTGTGCGCGGGGTCCGGGCAACAAAAAGGCGGGCCCCGCGGAGCCCGCCTTCCTATCGGATGTTTGCGGCGATCAGTTGCCGAAATGGAAATTCAGCGTCGCCTTGACCGCGTGGATGTCGTGACTGATGCTTGCCGGGTCGTTGCCACCGAAAACCGACATGTTGTAGTTTTGCGACTGCAGGTCGATGTAGTTGTACTCGGCGCCGAACGACCAGTTCTGGCCCGGCTTGTAGAGAACACCGCCGCCGACAGTCCAGCCATTGTGCCAGTTCGAGTCGCTGGCGCCGAAGCCGAACAGGGCGGTGCCCGTCGCTTCGGCATGTGCACCGGCGTAACCGCCTTGTGCAAAAATCAGCCATTTGTCGTAGGCATAGCCGGCCCGCAGTTGCGCGAGGGCAAGGAAATCGATTTCCGTCTGCCAGGTATCAAATGCCGGAAATGCGGGTGATGCGATGGTGTCATCCAGATCGGCATATGATGCCGAGATGTCGACACCGAACACGAGGTCACCATTCTGATGCAGGTAGCCGACCTGTCCACCGCCGATGAATCCATCGGGTGACGTCGAGCCGCCCGTAACAGGCGGATTGCTCCAGAATGAACCGGGCTGGAAGCTCCAGTCGCTGTTACCCCATCCATAACCAGCGTGAAGGCCCGCATAGAAACCGGTCCAGTTGCTTGGCGGCGGCGGCGCCGGTGCGACAACCACCTCTTCCACGATAACGTCTGCTGCCTGTGCACTAACCAACAGCATAAGCGAGGCTGCGGCTGCGCCGAAAACTGTGCGAATACTCATAACGATGATCCTGCCCCAATAAATCGTTCAACAGAAACAATTATTAATAGAAAGTTAATCTTATTGAAACGATGAGAATTGACATGAGGGCAAGATGCATACCATCTGTGGTTAATATATCACATATACTTAACCTGCTTAAGATCTTGAGAAGCGGCGTTTTTCGGCGTTTGCCGAGTCTGTTCTGGCGGTACGGTCGGCAATATTTTCGGTTAGCAACGACAGCTATGCCGTCCCTTGATGCATGGCGGATCTACTGCGCCGGATTCAAGATGCCGGCATTTTGCAGGCGCCGCCGAAGCAGTCCTCGAAAACGTGCACCCAGCCATTGTTGTAGTGACCGCGCGTTTCTTCGCCGGCTTCGCCAAGCACATCCCAGTTGCGATGTTCGAGCGTAACCTGCGTCTGTTCGGGGGACAGTTCCTCGAAACGGATTTCAACCTCGGTCGCCCGGTCGACCGGCTCGGCCACATGCCACGAAAAGCAGAGCACCTTTCCCGGCTCGTAAACCTTGATTGAACCCCAGTGCAGTTCCTCGCCGTCCGGGGAGGTTTCGATGATGCGGCCACCGACGCCCGGCTCAATCGTCACGGATTTCGCCGCATTGCCGGTGCGGCCCGCGGTCAGCGAATGCTTGTCGAGCGGCCACCAGTCGGCGGTGCGCTCGGCAAAAACCGAAAAGGCGGTCTGCGGGTCGCAGGGAACGACAATCAGTTTCCGGATCGGCTCAACCATTCTCTTCTCCCAGTGTCTTGCTTACTTCTTGCGCATAGGCGGCGAGAACATCATCCCAGAAGCCGTCCAGATAGGCGCGCAGTTCGGCGAGCCCTTCGCGGCGAATGCGGTAGTAACGCGCGGTTCCCTGCGGCCGGGCGACGACAAGGCCGGCTTCCTGCAGTGCCTTCAGATGCTGGGAAACCGCCGGGCGGCTGATCGGTTGCCGTTGGGCAATGTCAGATACCGTGCGCGGCCGATCCCGCAGCGTTTCAAAAATGCGCCGGCGCGACGGGTCGGCAAGCGCTGTCAAGGCTGTTTCGTAAGTCACAGCTTACCGTAAGTCTCTACTTACGTATTGTCAAGACCGATGTCACGAGACGGATTGTCGAACAGTGCAGCGAGTCCGGGCCAGCGGGAAAAGACGGCGGCGATATCGTCGTTGATTTGCCTGTTCAATTGCCCGCGGTTCCACAAGGGAGCGCCGTCGACGGTGACGAGCGGGTCAAACACCATCCAGCAGATCTCGCCCGGCGGATAGGCGCCACAGGTGTGGACATGCAGGATCCGCGGATTGGGAAATGCCGTGTTCGACCATCGGTCGGGATTGTCCGCTGCCGGCATGGTGTAGGCGCAGGCCGGATGCATGCCCGAATGCCAGGAATGTGCGAACATCGGCTTGATGCCGAATGTCTCCGCGACATGCCGGTAATGGTTCTCGACGGCGCCGACCGTCTGCGGTGCACCCTCAAAGCCTGTAATACGATTGCCGTCCACGGTCGCGATGACGGTATCGTCGAGACCGAGCCATGCCGGCATATAGGGGCGGGAGCCGGTTGGCGTGAGGTAGTGCGTGACCGCGACCTTGCCGGAAAACCCCTGCATGCGTATCGGCTTGTAGATGCCCATCGGGAAGCGCTTGACCGAAACGTCGTCGGCCTCGTCCGGATCGACGATCGAGCGTCCGCGAAGATTCGTGCCGCTTGCGCAGGTGATGCGGATCTCTGCGGCTCTGTCGAGCGTCCGGTTGAGCGCGTCCTTCAGATCGAGGAACGCGCCGTAGTCGAAGCAGCCGAACGGTGAGGCCAGCATGGTCTCGTTGATCGCATAGGACATGACCGCCGGCCTTCCGGACTGGCGGATCGAGAAGCGGCCCTGGTCGCCGATCCTGGCAAAGAACACCGTCTGGTCGTGCCCAGCCATCGCTGCCAGAACGTCTTTGGAGAGTTCACCGCTTTGATCCGGGCCGCCCACCATGCGAAGCGTCGGCTTCATGCCCTGCCGTTCCGCCTCGATTGCCACCGCCTTCGGCGCCTGCAGGTCGTACCAGCCCAACATGGGATCTTCGTGAAGAATGAGAATGGAATCGCCCGGGGCAGCACCGGCGCAATTGATCAGGAGATTGCGGGCCGCATCGGGAAGTGAATCTGCCACCATTGTCGCTTTGCCCTAACGCCCGGACGCCTGAACGGAGAGGAACCGGAAGACCGGCGTGAGAACTTCCTTGATGCCGTAGCGGAGTTCTGCATCGAGGCTCAGTGAGTCGCCCGCCTGCAGGTGGATCTCCCGTTCGCCGTAGAGATAGATGGCTTCGCCTTCGAGCGCGTAGACGAAGAGGCATCCGTGTCCGTTGTAGATGGGCGGGCGCGAGTCGTCCCGTCGGTCGAGCGTGACCATCAGCGCTTCGAATTCGAGCCCCGGCCGGCGATGGAAGCCGAGCGCGACAAAATCGTGGGAATGGCGTCCAGCAACGCGGGTCGACTCCAGGCCCTTGCCGGCCTTGACGTGGGTGATGTCGGCCGTTGCCGTGCCCGTCTCGCGCAGCAGGCTGACGATCGGCACTTCCAGTGCGCGGGCCAGCGCTTCGAGGGTTGAAAGGGAAGGGGAGACCTGACCGTTCTCGATGCGCGAGATCATCGCCGCCGAAACATTGGAACTCGATGCCAGGTCCCGTGCGGTGAGGTTGTTGGCCTCGCGCAGTGCCCGCAGGGCTTTGCCGACGGCCTCATCGACGCCGAATTCGGACAGCGGTTTCTTGTTTACGACCTGGTCTGTCATTCAGATGCGGTTCCGCATTCTGTTCACCCGTGACCTATTTGCCATCCTTGTCGCGGTAGGAAAAGGCCTTCGCGAAGCGCCAAAGGAGATAATCGCCGCAGGAGATCGGCTCTTCCTTCATCTCGCAGTCCGGACCGAAGATATCGCGTGGGTCGATCATGGTTCGCGGTTCCGGATCGTAGGCGAGAACGAGCGAAAGGCGCTCCTTGCCGGATGTGTTGATGACGCGGTGCGGCGTCGAGCGGTATTCGCCGTTGGTCCAGCGTGCCAGAAGGTCCCCGACATTGACGACAAGGGTGCCTGGAATGGGCGGTGCGGCGATCCATTCGCCGTCCAGCGTCTCGACCTGGAGGCCGCCGACGGAATCCTGGCACAGCACCGTCAGGACGCCGAAATCGGTATGCGGCCCGACGCCGAACTGTCCGGAACTGGCGCTTTCCTGCGGCGGGTAATAGACGTAGGAGGCACGGCTGAGCGGCGTATCATTCGTCTTGAGGAACGTATCTTCCGGCAAGTCCAGACCGAGCGCGAAGCCGCGCATGAGATGATGCGCAACCTCATGCACCCTGTTGAAGTAGTCCATGGAAACCGCCTGCATTTGCGGCATGAAACCGGGCCAGCGATTGTCGCCGCGCAGGCGGTGGTCATCGGGCGTTACGCCATGCGAATCCTCGTAGCCCCAGATGAAGCTTTCCTTCAGGTCGGCCTTGGCATCGTCCTGCATTTTCGCGCCGCCGACGGACAGGAAGCCGCGGTGGGCGCCGCTGACCGCGACCCGGTTCTTTTCCTCGGGCGGCTGCCGAAAGAACTCCATGGCCGTGGACCGGGCGGCCTCAATGGTCTCTTCGGGAATGCCGTGATTGGTAACATAGATGAAGCCGACCTCGCGGCTTGCGCGGTGCAATTCCCGCGCGACACTGACCGGATCCGAACCGTCACGCAACGGGCCGATATCGATGACCGGGATCAGTTCGCGTTCGATGTGTTTTGGTGCCGGGTCGGACATGCGCATTCCTCCATCATCTCGTTCGATGCATTATACGCAATAAGTTTACTCTCATGCAATATCAGGCGGTCGAATTTTCTGCGTAATAGCCAACGACATCGCCCTCGGTGGTTACACCGAGGCCGTTGAGGCTGCGATTGACATAGTTGAAATAGCCGATGATCTGGTTGGCTTCGAGGATCTGTCCGTCGTCAAATCCGGCCGCACGCAAGTGCCGGACATCGTCCTCGACCATGGCGCCGGGTTCGAGCGTGAGCTTGCGCGCATAGGCCAGCAAAGCGAGTTCGGCGCCGCTGAATGCGTCGCCCGGCCGGCCGGCGCGCAGCGCCTTCTCGATCGTGTCGGCGCGTTCATCGTCATCAATCAGGTGACGGGCGTTGGCCCAGTGATTTGCGAAGGAATAGGCGCAGCCATTGAGCAGCGAGACATAGGAGGAAACGGCCTCCTGAAGCCAGGGAGCCAGTGTGTTGCCGTCGTCATGCAGGGCCGCCCGGTAGAGGATCACATGGCCGCGCATGGTGCTCGGGCGCAGCGAGTGCACCCGCATCACATTGTCGACCGTGCCGTGCGGCGTGCGCGCCAGCTTCAGAGCGTCCTTCAGGTCATCTCCGGCTTCGTCGTCGTCGATCATCCTTATCCAGGCCGACATGTTTTTCTCCCGGTCTTTTGTTTTGGTTCAGCCACGCTCATCGGCCCGCATGCGGCGCTCGAGCCAGCGCACACCGGCGGAGACGATGAGAATCAACACCAGATATTCCAGCACCAGGATCGTGTAGATCTCCAGCGAACGGTACTCGGTGACAACCAGCTCGTTGGCGCGGCGCGTCAGTTCCTGCATGCCGATCACCGAGACGAGCGACGACATCTTGAGCATATAGACGAGCTGGTTTCCAAGGGCCGGAAGGATGCGCTTGATCGCCTGCGGCAGGATAACGAAGCGCATCGTGTCGGTATAGTTGAGCGATATCGACTGCGCAGCCTCATATTGTCCGCGGTGGATCGACTGAATGCCGGCGCGGAAGATCTCCGCCTGGAAAGCGCTGTCGGACAGCGCAAGCGCGATGACGCCGGCCCAGAAGACGCCGATCTGGATGTTTCCGAGCTGCGGCAGGCCATAATAGACCCACAGGATCATCACAAGGATGGGTATGGCGCGGATAAACTCGACATAGGTCCGGTTGAAGAGCTTCAGGTAGCGGTTGTTCGAAAGCCCCGGAAGCGCCACCAGCAGGCCGACGACGATCGAAATCAGAATGGCGGTGACCGACAGCAGGATCGTGTAGCGCAAGCCGCCCAGCAGGAACATCAGGTTGCTCATGCCGGTTTTGGTGGTCGGGTCGACGACATACCAGCCCCAGTTGGCGGAGCATCCGGTGACGAACAGCGCCAGCGTGCATATGCAAAGGATCCTGACCGTACCGGGTTTCAAGAGCGCCATGGGCCTGTCCTTCCGTTCGCTGTAACCGGCACTGGTCAATGTCCGAGAATCTGCTGCAGGAACCGCTTGCACCTGTCGCTGCGCGGGCTGCCGAAGAAGGTTCCGGGATCGGCGGTTTCGACGATCTCGCCGGCGTCCATGAACACCATGGTATCGGCAACGCGTTTGGCGAAGCCCATCTCGTGGGTGACGCAGATCATGGTCATGCCGCTGTCGGCCAGCTCGGTCATCACATCGAGCACTTCGGATATCATCTCCGGATCGAGCGCCGATGTCGGCTCGTCGAACAGCATGATGCGCGGTTCCATGCACAGCGAGCGGGCAATGGCCACGCGTTGCTGCTGTCCGCCGGACAACTGGCCGGGATATTTGTCCGCCTGCTCGGGGATGTGGACGCGCTCCAGGTAGAACTCGGCCCGTTCGCGCGCGTCCTTGCGGGACATCTTGCGTGCGCGGACCGGGCCCAGCATCAGGTTCTCGATGGCCGTCAGGTGCGGAAACAGGTTGAACTGCTGGAACACCATGCCGACTTCGCCGCGGACGGCACCGATGTTGCGCGCATCGTCGGTGAGTTCCGTCCCGTCGACGACGATCCGTCCCTTCTGGTGGGTTTCCAGCCGGTTGATACAGCGGATCATGGTGGATTTGCCGGAGCCGGACGGGCCGCAGACGACCATCTTCTCGCCGGTCGCAACACTGATATTAATGTCCTTGAGGACCTGGAATTCCCCGAACCACTTGCAGACGCCGCTCATCTCGATGATCGGAGCGGCTGCGGCTGCATCGTCAACTTGCGTCACGATGGCCTTCTCCCTCATGGGCGGTCCATGCGGCCATTATGGCGGCCGGTGTGCCGCGCTGCGTTCCCGCTATCCGCGAGGCGGCCGGAAAGGCCCAATCGGGGATAGTGTTTTGCGTTATTTTTGTTGACTCCGTTGAGTATCATTGAGTTTATTGTCGTGCAACAAATTTATTAGATTGCAATTTTTGCGCTGTTCCCGGACACCGCGAAAGGCACATAATTGAGGGACACATCAAAGGGAGAATACCCATGAGACTCGTGAAGACATGCCTTGTGGCGGTCATGCTCGTCGCCGGCACGGCGGCCGTGCAGGCCCAATCGGCGCTGCAGGAAATCCTCAGCGACGGCGTTCTGAAGGTCGGCACCACCGGCGACTGGAACCCGATGACGATGCGCGATCCGGCGACCAACAGCTATACGGGCTACGATATCGACGTCATGAACGAACTGGCCAAGGATCTGGGCGTTGAAGTGGAATTCGTTCCGACCGACTGGAAGACGCTGGTCAACGGTGTTGTTTCCGGCAAGTATCACATCACCGGCTCGGCATCGATCTCGCCGGCCCGCGCCAAGGCGGCGGGTTATTCCGACAGCTATTTCTCCCTCGCGACGGTGCCGCTGGTTCTGGCGGAGAATGCCGGCAAGTTCAAGGATTGGGACGACCTGAACAAGCCTGACGTGACGGTTGCCGCGACGCTCGGCACCACCCAGGAAAAGCAGGTCAAGCAGTTCTTCCCGGATGCCAAGCACCAGATCGTGGAAGCCCCGGCGCGCGACTTCCAGGAAGTGCTCGCAGGGCGGGCCGATGCGCATATCACGTCCAATGTGGAGGCCTACAAACTGGTGGCGAAATACCCGCAGATGGCGGTCGTCACGGTTTCCGCACCCAAGGCGCCGACCCCGATCGCCATGCTGATGCCGCAGGCCGACCAGGTCTGGATCAACTATGTCAACACATGGATCAAGCTCAAGGAAGAGCGCGGCTTCTTTGATGGACTTGCAAAGAAGTGGCAGCTTTCCAACTAGCGCGCGACGCGAGACTGGGCATAATGCGGGACCGCCGGTAAGGCGGTCCTTTCGTTTGAGGCGGTCATGATCAGACTCTATTCCATTCCGCCCAGTCTCTACAGCGCCAAGGTGCGCATCGTGCTGCGGGCCAAGGGACTGGACTTCGAGGATGTTCCGCCGCCGGGCGGTTACGGCAGCGATGCCTACAAGGAGATCGTTCCGTCCGGAACGCTGCCGGCCATCGAGCATGACGGTTTCCTGTTGGTCGATTCCGAAGCGATCAACGAATATCTGAACGAGCTGGTGCCGGAGCCGGCGCTGTGGCCGGAAGACATTCGCGAACGGGCGCAGGCGCGGGCGCTTTCACGGTTTCACGATACCAGGTTGGAGCCGGCCGTGCGGTCGCTCTTCGCCCATGTCGATCCGGAAAAGCGCGATACGGATTTTGTCGCGGGGCAGGCAAAGCTCATTGTCGAACGGTTGGCGCAGTTCGATCGCATCGCGGATCCGTCCCCGCTGCTCACCGGCGAAACCCTCAGCCTTGCCGATTGCGGCTATCCCATTACGCTGCTTTTTCTCGAAATGCTCAATGGGCCAATGAAGCTCGAAATAGTCCTGCCGGACAAGATTGCCGCCTATTTCGAAGCGCTGAAGCGCGAGCCGAGCATTGCACGGGAGCTTGATTCCTACCGGCCGGCGCTTGCCGCCTGGGTCGAATCCGTGGCCGGGCCGACGGCATGAGGCTGGACCTGAGCACATGGCCCGAGGTCGAAACCTATCTGCGGGGCAGTGACGGAATCATCCTGCCGACCGGTTCGACGGAGCAGCACGGCCCGATCGGGCTGATCGGCACCGACAGCCTTTGCGCGCAGGACATCGCCGAGGGGGCGGCCGAGATCGCCGGCGCCCTGGTGGCGCCGGTCATCGGCTACACGCCGGCACCGTTCAACATGTCGTTTCCGGGCACATTGTCCGTTTCGCCCGAGACCTATTCCGTGCTGGTCGGGGAGGTGCTCGACGCCCTTGTTCATCACGGCTTCGGGCACATCTACATCCTCAACGGCCATGGCGCCAATCTGGAGCCGCTGCGCGCCGTCGCCGGATCGAAATCCGCCGCGATCAGAATCAGGAACTGGTGGGATTTCGAGCCGGTCAATGTGCTGCGGCGCGAATATTATGGCGACTGGGAAGGCATGCATGCGACGCCCTCGGAGATCGCCATCACCCAGCACCGCCACCGTGTTGTCCTGGCCGAGGACCTCGGACCGCCGGAAAAGCTGACGCCGCAATTTATCAA
Source organism: Allohoeflea poritis (assembly GCF_027889715.1). Lineage (GTDB taxonomy): Bacteria > Pseudomonadota > Alphaproteobacteria > Rhizobiales > Rhizobiaceae > Hoeflea_A > Hoeflea_A poritis. Next base: position 473,064 of record NZ_JAPJZH010000002.1, on the reverse strand, counting down.
GGACCATGCCGGCGACCGGCACGGCCCGCCCGACGAACACCGCGCCCGCTTTCCGGACGGACGGGTGGGCTCCCACTCGGCACTGGCGAGCCCGGAGCAGGGAAGGGCGCTGTTCGATGCGGCGTGCGCGGCGGTCGCCGAGGACTACGCAATCTTTGCCGGGAAGCGTGGCTAGCGGCCTCCAAGGTGCCGCGCCAGGAAATCCGTGATGCGTTCGGCTGAATCCCGGTGTGCAGCCTGGTCATATTGCAGCCAGTGCCTGCCTCCCGATGCGCCGCTCACGAAAAAACCGGTGCTGAAATCCGTGTTGTCAAAGCCGTGAAAGGCGCCCGGATAGGTAACCAGCTCGAGAAAATCTGATTGCTGATCGCGTTCGGCCAGTTGCCGGCACAGGTCGGGCGGCGTCCAGTCGTCTGATTCTCCGATCAGAATCAGAACGGGTATCTCGAAATCCCGATCGGGAATGCAATACGGATAAAAGGTGGCGGCGGCGCGAAATCCGTTGGTGAACTGCCGCGAGATGCCCTTTTTGTTGACCGCCTCCAGCGCGGCTATGCCTCCATGCGACCAACCGATGAGGCCGATGCGGTCCTGGTCGATATCGGGCAGTTGTTGCAGGAACGCCAGCGCGCCGTAGGCGTCCAGTGCTCTTTGCGCCGGAGAGGTGGGGCGGTGGTCGGATGTGCACACCCGTATCACGCTCCTTGGCCGGAAGCTGTCCAGAACGAGTGTCGCATAGCCCAGTTCGTCCAGCATTGACGCCCAATCGAAATGCGCCTGCTGCAGCCCGCCGCAGCCATGCATCAGCACAATGGCGGGGAACGGGCCGTCTCCTTCAGGCCGGCTCAGATGACCCCAGATCGGGAACCCGGCCTCTACCGCGTCGTTGTTTTGCCGGTTTGCCGCATCCAGAACCGCGCTGTTGAAATGCACGACTTCCGTTGCGGCGACAGTTCCATGGAGCCCGAGCGCAACAAACAATCCAAGGAGCGTTGCCCCAAACCATCTCATGAAATTGGCACTCCCCAGTTTTCCGCCGAAGCCCTCATCCTGCAGCAGGCAGCGTTTCCACCGTGTATTTCTCGAGCTTGTCCCTGTCGATTTCAATACCGAGGCCGGGTTCGTCCGGAATGTGGACCGATCCGTTCCTGATCGGGAATGGCTCGGCGAGGATATCGTCCTTGGCGTAGAATGAGGGCATGTAGAACTCGCAGCCGAGGTCGATCTCCGGCAGTGTCGAGACCAGGTGGGCGCCGGCGAGATGGGCAAGTCCCGTCTCGAACATGCAGCCGCCATAGACGCCGACGCCGGCCGCGCCGGCAATCGCCGCGATTTCCTGGGCACGCGCGATGCCTCCGCTCTTCATCACCTTGAGCGAATAGATGTCGGCGAGCCGCATCTGCGTTGCCACCAGCGCTTCGCGCGGATTGAAGACCGATTCGTCGGCCATCAGCGGCGTGTCGATCGCAGCCGAAATGGCCGCCATAGCCTCCAGATTGTCGCGCGGTGTCGGCTGTTCTATAAAGCCGAGCCGGAAGGGCTCCATGTCGCGAAGGGTGCGGATCGCGTCAACGGCCTTCAGGCCCTGATTGTAGTCGATGCGCAGATCGACGCCGTCGCCATAGGTCTCGCGGATCTTTTCAAGGCGCATGAGATCGAACGCATGGTCGTGAAATCCGGTCTTCAGTTTGAAGATGCGCACGCCGTCGCCATAGAGATGGGCGATGATCTCCATGTCTTCCTCGAAGACCGGATTGGCGACGGTAAAGCTGACCGGCACGCTGTCGCGGCGGCGCCCGCCGATGAGCTGTCCGACGGAGAGGTCGAGCGTCTTGCCGGCCACGTCAAGAAGCGCCATTTCAAGGGCGGCTTTCGCCTCGCTACACCGCACGACGACCTTGTCCGCCATCGCCATGATCTGCTCGCGCCGCAGTGCATTCGCTCCAATGATGTGCGGCCGCAAATGGGTGTTGAGCGCCGCCGCGCTGGCTTCGGCGGTCCCGGTGAAGACGGGCCAAGGCGAAGCCTCGCCCCAACCGGTTACGCCGCTGTCGGCGGTCAGTTCGAGCACGACGCTGCAAATCGCGCTGACATCGCCGCTGCCATGCGAATGGGTGGCCTGAACGGGAACGTTGATGATGCGGACGCGCATGTCCGTGATGGTGATGTGACGCATAGGTGTCTTCCGATGATTTTGGGTGCAATGGCGTGGCCACGAACGGTGAATAGTCGCCTCGATTTCAGGCAATGTCGAGCGGGAAACAGGGATCACGGCCCGTCGGAGCGGAAAAAATGTCGCATCCGGCCTCGCGATGAAGGCGGCGGCGATATTGCGTGATAAATGAACGGCTTGACCGTAAGCAAATTTGTTTCCCGGATCGGCCTGGCGGGAGAATAAACCGTTTGAAAAATGCATGAATTTGAATAGGTTCTACTAAAGTCGCTTGCGCGGTGCTGAATCTTTTGATTAAAAGAACATACGTTCATTTCTTTATTGGGCGAAAAATGAAGAGGCGTTTGCGCCTCGCCGGCGGATGGAGGCTCCGCCGGGCTTGGGAGGAGAATCTGGGGAATGCCATCGACGGGCAGCAATGCCGGCCGTGAGCCGGTGACTTTTCCGCAATATCTTCTGTTGAACGCCAAACGGTTTGCCAACCGAACGGCCACGCGCCACAAGGATCTCGGTATCTGGCAGAGCTGGACGTGGAAACAGCAATACGAAGAAATTCGTGCGTTTTCGGTCGGTTTGCAGGAAATGGGCGTCGGCGAGGGCGACAAGATTGCCATTGCCGGTACGAACAGACCGCGGCTTTACTGGACATTCTGCGCCGTGCAGGCCCTCAAGGCCATTCCGGTTCCGGTCTATGCCGATGCGGTGGCCGAAGAAATGGCCTATGTGCTGAACCACGCCGGTGTCCGTCTTGCCGTGGTACAGGATCAGGAGCAGGTCGATAAAATTCTGTCATTCTCCGATGAGATTTCTTCGCTCAAGGACATCATCTACGACGAGCCGCGCGGCTTGCGCGATTATGATCACACGCATCTGAAGTCTTTTGCCGATGTTCAGGATATCGGCAAGGCGGCGATGGAAGCGGATGCCGGCCGGGTACAGGCCTGGGAAGATGCCATCAACGCGTCCGACGGCGAGGAAGTCTCCGTATTTCTCTACACATCCGGCACGACCGGCCGCTCCAAGGGTGTGGTCCTGAAGGCGCATACCTCGGTGAAGGCGGCCTGCGACACGGCTGGTTTCGACAATCTGACCGAAAACGACAACGTGCTTGCCTATCTGCCGCTGGCCTGGGCGGGGGACCATTATCTCAATTATGCGCAGGGTTATGTTTCGGCCTTGTGCATGGCCTGCCCCGAAAGTCCCGAAACCGTGGCCCATGACCTGCGCGAGATCGGACCGACATTCTATTTCGCTCCGCCGCGGGTGTTCGAACAATTGCTGACGAGCGTCATGATCCGCATGGAGGATGCGGGCGCCATCAAGAAGCGGATTTTCCATCATTTCCTGGGCGTGGCCAAGAAACACGGCGAGGCGATCCTCGAAGGCCGAAGCGTCCCCCTCGGAGCACGGCTCTCCTACTGGCTGGGCGATAAGCTGGTCTTTGGACCGCTCAAGAATACGCTTGGATTCTCCAACATCCGCACCGCCTACACGGCAGGCGAGGCCATCGGACCGGATCTGTTTTCGTTCTTCCGCGCGCTCGGCATCAATCTCAAGCAGCTTTACGGCCAGACGGAAGCTTTCCTTTACGTGACGGCGCAGAAGGATGGCGAGATCCACCCCGAAACGGTGGGCAAGGCGGTTCCCGATGTGGAAATCCGGATTTCCGACGAAGGCGAGGTGCTTTTCAAGTCGCCCGGCATGTTCGTGGAATATTATGCCGACGAGCAGAAGACCAAGGAAACATTTACCGAGGACGGATTTATCAAGACTGGCGATGCCGGCATTTTCGATGCCCATGGCGACCTGAAGATCATCGACCGGGCCAAGGATGTCGGCAAACTGAAAAACGGCTCGCTGTTTGCGCCGAAATATATCGAAAACAAGCTCAAGTTCTTCCCCAACGTCAAGGAGGCGGTGGCCTTCGGCGATCAACGGGACATGTGCACCGTCATGATGAACATCGACCTTGCCGCTGTCGGAAACTGGGCCGAGCGCAACAATATTTCCTATGCCTCCTACCAGGAACTGGCCGGTCTTCCGGAAGTCTACGAAATGATGCGCGAGCATGTGGATCAGGTGAATCGTGACCTGGCGGGCGAGGAACTGATGGCCGGATCGCAGATCACCCGGTTCCTGGTGCTGCACAAGGAACTGGATGCCGATGACGGCGAGCTGACGCGCACGCAGAAGGTGCGCCGCAGTTTCATCGCCGACCGCTACGCGCCGCTGATCGAAGCGCTTTATGACGGCTCTTCCGAAAAATTCGTCGAAACGGAAGTGACCTTCGAAGACGGGCGCAAGGGCAGTATATCGGCGACCGTGAAGATCATGGACATGGAGACGCAACCGGCAGCGGGCGCGAGACAGGAGGCTGCCGAATGAACCAGCATATCGATCCCGGCACCCTGCGCGCCGATGATGGCATCGAGCGGGGGGGCATGCTGCTGCATGTCGACAATATCTCCCTGTCCTTTGGCGGCGTGAAGGCCATTACGGATGTTTCCTTCGACGTGAAGAAGGGGGAAATCCGCGCGATTATCGGCCCCAATGGCGCCGGCAAGACATCGATGCTCAACGTGATCAACGGCTTTTACCACCCGCAGGAAGGCACCATCACCTTTCGCGGCGAGAAGCGCCGCCGCATGCGGCCGCACCGTGCGGCCAGCCAGGGCATCGCCCGGACCTTCCAGAACATCGCCTTGTTCAAGGGCATGACGACGCTCGACAATATCATGACCGGCCGCATGACGCTGATGAAGAGCAGCATGCTGTCGCAGGCCATGTGGTGGGGCCCCGCACATCGCGAGGAGATTGCACATCGCGAGACGGTCGAGAAAATCATCGACTTCCTGGAGATCGAGCACATCCGGAAGACGCCCGTCGGGCGGCTGCCTTACGGATTGCAGAAGCGGGTGGAACTGGGACGGGCCCTGGCGGCCGATCCGGCGCTGCTGCTGCTCGACGAACCGATGGCCGGCATGAACCTGGAAGAAAAAGAGGACATGAGCCGGTTCGTGCTCGACGTCAATCAGCAGTTCGGAACGACGATCGCGTTGATCGAGCACGATATGGGTGTGGTCATGGACCTGTCAGACCGCGTTGTGGTGCTCGACTATGGCCGCAAGATCGGCGACGGCACACCGGACGAGGTACGCAACAATCAGGCTGTTATCGACGCCTATCTAGGGGTGAGCCATGAATAAATGTCGTCATGGTTCTGCAGGCAAGGGGGCACGGCGTGAGTCCTGATTTTCTGAACTTCATCGAAACGGTGCTGAACGGGCTGATGTCCGGCGTGATGTACTCGCTGGTGGCGCTCGGCTTCGTGCTGATTTTCAAGGCATCCGGCATCTTCAATTTCGCGCAGGGCGTGATGGCGCTGTTCGCGGCTCTGACCCTGGTGGGGCTGCAGACCGGACAGGTGCCCTTTGCCCATCTGATTAATGCCATTCTCGGCACCGATATACACCATTGGGGGCCCGGTCTGCCCACGGTGCTGGCCATTCTGGTCACGATGCTGGTGATGATCGCGCTGGCCTTCCTGATTGAGAAGGTGGTGCTCAAACATCTGGTCAATCAGGAACCGATCATCCTGTTCATGGCGACCATCGGCCTTGCCTACTTCCTGGAAGGCATGGGCGATCTGATGTGGGGCGCCGACGTCAAGGCGCTTGATGTCGGATTGCCGAGCGGCGGTTCCTTCTGGTGGGAGGATGTGACCCGGGCCTGGGCGCCGGAAGGCGCGGATTATTTCGGCATGTATATCGACACGCTGGATGTATCGGCCGCCATCATCGCCGTCGTCCTGGTGGTCGCGCTGACGCTGTTTTCGCAATACACGGCCACCGGCCGTGCCCTGCGCGCTGTCGCCGATGACCATCAGGCAGCCCTTTCGGTTGGTATCTCGCTGCGCAGCATCTGGGTGATCGTATGGTCGATCGCGGGTTTCGTGGCGCTTGTGGCGGGGATCATGTGGGGCGCCAAATCGGGCGTGCAGTTCTCGCTGTCGCTGATCGCGCTGAAAGCCCTGCCGGTGCTCATTCTGGGCGGTTTCACATCCATCCCGGGCGCCATTGTCGGCGGACTGATCATCGGTGTCGGCGAGAAACTCGCCGAAGCCTATGTCGGACCGATCGTCGGGGGCGCCGTTGAAAACTGGTTTGCCTACATGGTGGCGCTGGCGTTCCTGCTGTTCCGGCCGCAGGGACTGTACGGCGAAAAAATCATCGAGAGGATATAACCGAGATGCTGTATCGCGAAACCGGTGATTTCAAATCCAGCTATGCCACCGACCAGCAGACCTTTCCGATCAGGTCGGAGCGCTACCTGTTCTGGGGCGCGATGGTCATTGCCTTCCTGGTGGTGCCGTTTTTCATCAATGACTACTGGGAAAAATCAGTCCTCGTTCCGTTGCTCGTCTGGTCGATGGCGGCACTGGGGCTCAATATTCTGACCGGCTATTGCGGCCAGGTGAGCCTGGGCACCGGCGGATTCATGGCCGTGGGCGCCTATGCCTGCTACAAGCTGATGACCGCGTTCCCTGACCTGAACATCTTCTTCGTTGTCATCCTGTCCGGTGGCGTGACGGCATTTGTGGGCATGCTGTTCGGATTGCCGTCTTTGCGCATCAAGGGTTTTTATCTGGCGGTGGCGACGCTGGCGGCCCAGTTCTTCCTCGTATGGCTCTTCAACAAGGTGCCGTGGTTCTACAACTATTCGGCCTCCGGCCAGATCACCGCTCCCGAACGCACCATCTTCGGGATTGCCGTGACCGGCGCCAGCGCGCCGCCCTGGGCCACTTACCTGTTCTGCCTGACACTGGTGTTCCTGTTTGCGTGGATGGCACGCAACCTGACGCGCGGCACGCTGGGCCGGTCCTGGATGGCGATACGGGATATGGACATCGCGGCCGAAATCATCGGTGTGCAGCCGCTGAAGGCCAAGATTTCGGCCTTTGCCGTGAGCTCCTTTTACATCGGTGTTGCAGGGGCGCTCTATTTCTCGGTCTGGCTGGGTGCGGTGGAGCCGACGGAAGCCTTCGGCATCAACGTCTCGTTCCTGGTCCTGTTCATGGTCATCATCGGCGGGCTGGGCTCGATCCTCGGATCGTTTCTGGGCGCCGCATTTTTGACACTGATGCCGGTGCTTCTGAAAAACGTAATGGTTGGCGGTCTTGGATGGCCAACCGACCTGGCTGCCCATTTCGAGATCATGCTCGTGGGCGGTCTCATCGTCTTTTTCCTTATCGTCGAACCGCACGGGCTGGCTCAGCTCTGGCGCTTGGTGAAGGAAAAGTTGCGCCTTTGGCCATTCCCCTACTAGGGAAGGGCAGGAGGTTCGTGCTCCAGATGGAGCGATCATGCGTGTCTGTTTTACCCAGGGAGGAAAGACATGAAATTGACAAAACTGGCAATCGTGACCGCAATGGCTGCGACGGTCGGAACCACTTCGGCCTTGGCCGATCTGGTGTTTCCGTCGCTGAGCTACCGGACCGGTCCCTATGCAGCGGGCGGCATCCCGTTTGCTGACGGCTATGCCGACTACTTCACGCTGCTCAACGAGCGGGACGGAGGCATCAACGGTGTCCAGGCCCGCGTACTGGAATGCGAAACGGCCTACAATACCCAGAAGGGTGTCGAGTGCTACGAGTCGACCAAGGGTGAAGGCTCTCTGGTCTATCAGCCGCTGTCGACGGGCATCACCTATCAGCTGATCCCCAAGGCAACCGCTGACGGCATACCTGTCCATTCCATGGGCTACGGCCGTACATCCGCCGCAAACGGCAAGGTGTTCAGCCACGTCTTCAACTATCCCGGCACCTACTGGGATGCTGCCTCGATCATCGTCAATCACATTCTTGAAGAGAATGGCGGCGATATCAACGGCAAGAAGATCGCGCTGGTCTATCACAACTCCGCCTATGGCAAGGAACCCATCCGCACGCTGGAAGAGCTGTCCAAGAAGCACGGCTATGAGCTGTCTCTGGTTCCGGTCGACCATCCCGGACAGGAGCAGAAGTCGCAGTGGCTGCAGATCCGCCGTGATCGTCCCGACTATGTCCTGATGTGGGGCTGGGGCGTGATGAACCAGGTGGCCGTCAAGGAAGCCGCGAACATCCGCTTCCCGATGGAGAACTTCATCGGCGTATGGTGGTCCGGTTCCGAGAACGATGTGGTGCCGGCCGGTGAGGGTGCAAACGGCTACAAGGCCGTGACCTTCCATGGTGTCGGTTCCGATTTCCCGATCTTCGAAGACATCCAGAAACATGTCGTCGACAAGGGCAAGGCCGCCGGTGCTGGCGACCAGATCGGTACTGTTCTGTACAACCGCGGCCTGTATGCGGCCATGCTCGCAGCAGAAGCGGCCCGTGCGGCACAGGAGATCCACAATACCAAGGAAATCACCCCGGCTCAGATGCGTGATGGCATGGAAGCGCTGAAAATCGACAGCGCCCGTCTCGAAGAGCTGGGTCTTGGTGGCTTCGGCCCGGAGATCAACGTGTCCTGCGAAAACCATGGCGGCCCGGGTCTGGGTGCCATTGCCCAGTGGAACGCGACGGACGGCACCTGGTCACTGATCAATGAATTCGGACCGGCCGATCGTGAGATCATCGACCCGTTGATCATGGAAGACTCCACGGCCTTTGCCGCTGAAAACAACATTCCGGAACGCTGCAGCTGATGCAGTTCCCGACCGCGCCCCTCGGGGCGCGGTCTTATCGGCCGAAAAGCAGGACCAAGACCCGATGAGCATTGCTGAAAACAACCAGCAGACGGACGTTGCACAGGATACGATCCTGTCGGTGAACAACATCGAGGTGATCTACAATCACGTGATCCTGGTACTCAAGGGTGTCTCCCTGACGGTGCCGCGTGGCGGGATTGTTGCATTGCTCGGTGCAAACGGGGCCGGCAAGACGACCACCCTGAAAGCCGTATCCAACCTGTTGCACGCGGAACGCGGCGAAGTCACCAAGGGCTCGATCGTCTTTGAAGGCAAACAGGTGGAGTCGCTGACGCCCAACGAACTGGTCCGCCAGGGCTGCATCCAGGTCATGGAAGGCCGCCATTGTTTTGGCCATCTCACTATTCAGGAAAACCTGCTGACCGGTGCCTTTACCCGCCGCGACGGCAATGCGGCAATCAAGCGCGACCTTGATATGGTCTACGACTACTTTCCCCGGCTGCGCGAACGGCGCGCCAGCCAGGCTGGCTACACATCGGGCGGCGAGCAGCAGATGACCGCCATCGGCCGGGCGCTGATGTCGAAGCCGAAGATGATCCTCCTCGACGAGCCGTCCATGGGACTGGCGCCGCAATTGCAGGAAGAGATTTTCGAGATCGTCCGCAAACTGAACGAACAGGAGGGTGTGTCCTTCCTGCTTGCCGAACAGAACACCAACATCGCCCTGCGTTACGCGACCTACGGTTACATTCTCGAGTCTGGCCGTATCGTCCTGGATGGCGAGGCTTCGGAACTGCGCGAGAATGAGGACGTGAAGGAATTCTACCTCGGTGTCGGGGGAGAAGGCCGCAAATCGTTCCGCGACGTAAAACACTACAAACGGCGCAAGCGCTGGCTTGCCTGACGGACGGCGCCACATCGGCGGCGTTGCCGGCATGAGGGATGATGTATTGGAGGCGACACAAACACACCGTGCTTGACGGTGTTCGCAGCGCCTGTTAATTAAACAAACGTTCATTTCTTTTTTGACCAATGGAGAGCGGCCGCAGACGGATGCGAGTCAAAAAGGGAGAGGCGACCGGCAGCGCCGGAACTGTGGGTGAAGGATGGCACGCAAGGTAGGATCGATCGGCGCGGAAACGGCGGACAAGGTGCGCCTTGCGGCCCTGTCGCTGTTTGCGCGCTATGGCTATGCCGCCGTATCCATGCGCCAGATCGGCAGGGAGATCGGTCTTCAGGCCGGCGCCATCTACAATCACTTTCCGACCAAGCAGCATTTGCTGCGCGGTCTCATGGTCGAGCATATGGAGCGGCTGCTCAACGCCTGGGATGCGGAACGCGATGACAGCCTTCCACCGCGAGAGGCTCTTGTCGCTTTCGTCCGGTTTCACATCCGCTATCACGTCAAATGCGGCGACGAGGTCTTCATCTCCTATATGGAACTGCGCAATCTCGAGGAAGAGAATTTCTCGGAAATCGAAGAGCTGCGCCGTCGTTATGAACAGAGCCTCGGGCGGATACTGGAAGCCGGCGCCAGGGAGAAGGTCTTCACGGTCAGCGATCCGCGCGTGGCGACGATGGCCGTCATTGCCATGCTGACCGGTGTTACCAGCTGGTACAGGCCCGACGGGCGCCTTTCCCTGGAAAAGATCGAAGAGCTTTATGTCGGCATGATATCGGGTGCCGTCGGTATGAAGGAGAACTGACCGTGTTTACCACCGGCATGAATTTCGGGCTGGGCGACGAGATCGAGCAACTGCGCGAGACGGTGAACCGTTTTGCCCAGGACAAGATCGCGCCGCTTGCCGGGGAGATCGACGAGACCAACCAGTTCCCGATGCATCTGTGGCAGGAGATGGGCGCCCTCGGCCTGCTTGGAATGACCGCCGATCCGGACTTCGGCGGTACCGGTTTCGGTTATCTTGCGCATGCCGTCGCCATGGAGGAAATCTCCCGCGCGTCCGCCTCGGTCGGCCTTTCCTACGGCGCGCACTCCAATCTGTGCGTCAACCAGATCAACCGCTGGGGTTCACCTGAGCAGAAGCAGAAGTACCTGCCGAAACTGTGCAGCGGCGAGAATGTCGGCGCGCTTGCCATGTCCGAGCCGGGGTCCGGGTCGGACGTCGTGTCCATGAAGCTGCGCGCCGAGAAGCGCAACGACCGCTTTGTGCTCAACGGCAACAAGATGTGGATCACCAACGGTCCCGATGCCGACACGCTCGTGGTCTATGCCAAGACGGATATGGATGCCGGACCGAAGGGCATCACGGCCTTCCTGATCGAAAAGGATATGGCTGGATTCTCCACCGCCCAGAAGCTCGACAAGCTCGGGATGCGCGGCTCCAACACATGCGAGCTGGTTTTCGAGGATTGCGAAGTTCCGTACGAGAATGTTCTCGGCGAGGAGGGGCAGGGCGTGCGCATCCTGATGTCCGGTCTCGACTATGAGCGGGTCGTGCTGGCGGCCGGGCCTGTCGGCATCATGGCCGCGGCCATGGATATCGTCGTGCCCTATGTGCATGAGCGCAAGCAGTTCGACACGCCCATCGGCGAATTCCAGCTCATGCAGGGCAAGCTGGCGGACATGTATACAACGATGAATGCCTGCCGGTCTTACGTCTATTCGGTCGCGGCGGCCTGCGACCGGGGTGAGACGACGCGCAAAGACGCGGCCGGCTGCATCCTCTACGCTGCCGAGAAGGCCACGCAGGTGGCGCTGGAATCGATCCAGGCGCTGGGCGGCAACGGCTACATCAATGAATACGCGACGGGCCGTCTGCTGCGCGATGCCAAACTCTACGAGATCGGCGCGGGTACATCCGAAATCAGGCGCATGCTGATCGGTCGCGAAATCTTCGCCGAAACTGCTTGAGGCGAACATTCCATGGCTGTCCTTTCATCCCAGATCGCACCGTCGTCACAGTCCTTCAAGGACAATGCCGATCATATGCGCGGCCTCATCGACCGGATCGGCGATGTCGCCGCCTCGGTGGAGCTTGGCGGCCCGGAGCATGCGCGCGAGCGGCATCTGTCGCGCGGAAAGCTGTTGCCGCGCGAACGGGTGCGGCGACTGCTCGACAACAATTCACCCTTCCTGGAGATCGGGCAGTTCGCCGCCCATGACATGTATGGCGGCGACATTGCCAGCGCCGGGGTGATTACCGGCATCGGGCGGGTTTCCGGGCGCGACGTGATGATCGTCTGCAACGATGCGACGGTCAAAGGCGGCACCTATTATCCGATGACCGTCAAGAAGCATCTGCGCGCCCAGGAAATCGCCCGGCAGAACAACCTGCCGTGCATCTATCTGGTCGACAGCGGCGGTGCCAATCTGCCGAACCAGGACGAGGTCTTCCCGGACCGCGAACATTTCGGGCGCATCTTCTTCAACCAGGCCAACATGTCCGCAAAGGGCCTGTCGCAGATCGCCGTCGTCATGGGCTCTTGCACGGCGGGCGGCGCCTACGTGCCGGCGATGTCGGACGAGACGATTATCGTGCGCGATCAGGGCACGATCTTCCTGGCCGGCCCGCCGCTGGTCAAGGCGGCCACCGGCGAAGTGGTCAGCGCCGAGGATCTGGGCGGTGGCGATGTACATACACGCCTTTCCGGCGTGGCCGATCATCTCGCCAATGACGATGCGCACGCACTGGCGCTGGCGCGGCGTGCCGTGGCCAATCTGAATGACCGCAGCGTGTTGCATGCCGACCTGCAGGCGCCCGAAGAGCCGCTTTACGATCCGGAGGAAATCATCGGTGCCATCCCGACCGATCTTCGGACCCCCTATGACATCCGGGAGGTGATTGCCCGCATAGTTGATGGTTCGCGCTTTGACGAATTCAAGGCGCGCTACGGCAACACGCTGGTGTGCGGTTTTGCCCATGTGCACGGCATGCCGGTCGGCATCATCGCCAATAATGGCGTGCTGTTTTCCGAAAGTTCGGTCAAAGGCGCGCATTTCGTCGAACTCTGTTCGCAGCGTAAGGTGCCGCTCGTCTTCCTGCAGAACATCACCGGCTTCATGGTCGGGCAGAAATACGAGGCCGGCGGCATTGCCAAGGATGGCGCCAAGCTGGTCACGGCGGTCGCCACCACGGCGGTACCGAAGATCACATTCATTATCGGCGGCTCCTTCGGCGCCGGCAATTACGGCATGTGCGGAAGGGCCTACAGCCCGCGCTTCCTGTGGACATGGCCGAACAGCCGTGTCTCGGTGATGGGCGGCGAGCAGGCGGCGGGCGTGCTGGCGACCGTCAAGCGCGAGGGGATCGAGCGCAAGGGCGGCGGCTGGAGCGAAGGAGAAGAGGCGGATTTCAAACGACCGATCCTCGAACAGTTCGAGGCTCAGGGTCATCCGCTTTACGCTTCGGCGCGGCTGTGGGACGACGGCATCGTCGATCCGCGCAAGACCCGGGATGTTCTGGCCCTGTCGCTGGCGGTGGCGCTCAAGACGCCGGTCGCCGACACCAGGTTCGGCCTGTTCAGGATGTAGGGGGCGTCATGTTCAGGAAAATACTGATTGCCAATCGCGGGGAAATCGCCTGCAGGGTCATGCGGACGACGCGTCGCCTGGGCATTTCGACCGTAGCGGTGTTCTCGGATGCGGACAAGAGCGCGCTGCACGTCGAGATGGCCGATGAAGCCGTGCATATCGGCGGCGCGGCAGCGGCCGAGAGCTATCTCGATGGCAAGCGCATCATCGCGGCGGCACTGACGACCGGCGCCGAAGCCATCCATCCCGGCTACGGGTTCCTTTCAGAGAATCCCGACTTTGTGGAGGCTGTCGAGAAAGCCGGCCTGACATTCATCGGTCCGTCCGCCTCCGCAATCCGGGCAATGGGTTTAAAGGACGCAGCCAAGGCATTGATGGAAAAGGCGGATGTTCCGGTCGTCCCTGGCTATCATGGCGAGGCCCAGGAACTCGTGGTCCTTGCCGGCAAGGCCAACGAAATCGGATTTCCGGTGCTGATCAAGGCCCGCGCCGGCGGCGGCGGCAAGGGCATGCGGCTGGTTGAGGATCCGAAGGATTTCGGCGAGGCGCTTTCGGCCGCCAAGCGCGAGGGCAAGGCCTCTTTCGGAGATGACCGTGTATTGGTCGAGAAGTTCGTGGCCTCACCGCGCCATATCGAGATCCAGGTCTTCGGTGACGGTTTCGGCAATGCGGTGTATCTGTTCGAACGGGATTGCTCGCTGCAGCGGCGCCACCAGAAGGTGATCGAGGAGGCGCCGGCCCCCGGCATGACCGAGGAAATGCGACAGGCCATGGGCGAGGCGGCCGTCAAGGCGGCCAAGGCGATCGGATACAGCGGCGCGGGAACCGTGGAATTCATCGTCGACGGGACCGACGGTCTGCGGCCCGACCGGTTCTATTTCATGGAGATGAACACCCGGCTGCAGGTCGAGCATCCGGTAACGGAAATGATCACGGGGCTCGACCTTGTCGAATGGCAGCTGCGTGTTGCGGCAGGCGAGCCCCTGCCGCTTCAGCAGGACGATCTTACGATCGATGGCTGGGCGTTCGAAGCCCGCATTTATGCCGAGGACGCGCAAAAAGGGTTTCTGCCGGCGACGGGCACGCTTTCCCATTTGTTGTTTCCCGAAGACATCGCACGCGTCGATTCGGGCGTGCGCGCGGGCGATACGATTACACCGTTCTACGATCCGATGATCGCCAAGCTGATCGTGCATGGCCCGGATCGCGACACGGCGCTCAATCGAATGGAAACTGCGCTCATGCGGACCGAGGCCGTTGGCACCACGACAAACACGGCCTTCCTGGCGGCGCTTTGCCGGCAGGCGGACTTTGCGGCCGGCAATGTCGATACCGGTCTGATCGAGCGCGAACTCGATGATCTCAACACGGTCGATCCGGTTCCGGATGGCGTCATCGCCGTGGCTGCCCTTGCATGTCTTGGACCGGGTTCTGATGCCGGCGCGCCCGATCCCTTCGACGCCCTCGGCCTATGGTCGCACTGGACGTCTCCGAAGCGGGTCGTTCACCTCATTAGCGGCGAGGATGAACACGAACTGGCGGTCGCGCGGCTTGCCGGCGATACGTGGCGGATTTCCGCCTATCACGGCGACAGCGGTTTCGAGACGCAGACGATTGAACTGATCTCCAACAGGGACGGCTCGCTTCGTGTTGCTTCGGGCGAGGTGGTCTCGACGGTGCGCTGTATTCGCGATGCGGACAGGCTGACCCTCATCAGCAACGGAACGGCTTACGGCTTCCGGTTGCCCGACGCGCTGGTCGGCGACGTCGAAACCGCCGAGGGCGGAGACAGGCTGGTCGCGCCGATGCCGGGCGTGGTCAAAATGGTCAAGGTGGCGGCCGGGGACCGCGTCGAAACAAATGCGCCTCTTATCGTCATGGAAGCCATGAAGATGGAGCTGACCCTGTCGGCCCCGAGAGACGGTATCGTGGCCGAAATTACCGTTGCCGAAGGCGAACAGGTCTCCGATGGCGCGCTTTTGCTGGCGCTCGAGCCGCAAGGCGATTGACGGCTATTTCGGTAGTGTGACGCTTTGCATCCAGTTGATTTCGGGTCTGCCGGACAGCGCAAATGTGCGCGACCGCAATTCGGCGACGAGATTCTCGCGCGGCTTCAGATCGGCAACCTTCTCATGGCTTATGGGATCGCCAATGGTCACATCCACCGGCCTGCCGATCCTTCGCACGGTTTCGCGGCAATAGAGCGACAGCCGCAGCGTCGGGCTGAGGTGGCTGGCGATCTGGAAGAGCCGGCTGTTCTGGCCCGAAAAATGGATCGGAATGATGACCGGCCGTGCCGCACTCACCAGGCGCGCCGTGTATGAAATCCAGGGAAGATCATAGGCCGGCCCCCTCAAGAGGGACGTTGCGGTGGCGACGCCTCCGGCTGGAAAAATCGCAATCGAGCCACCCGCCAGCAGAATTTCCAGCGCCCGCCGCCTTGAATCGATCGTAACGGCATTGCCCTCGGCCGTGCCGGAAAACTCGATCGGCAGGACGTGCGGCTTGGCTTCGGGTGCGCGGCACAGCACGCTGTTGGCCATGACCTTGACGTCCGGGCGCACCTTCAGGGCCAGCCAGCAAAGGATGATGCCGTCGACGACCCCGTAGGGATGGTTGGCGATGAAAAGGACGGGACGGTCGACCGGTATGCGCGTCAGCGCTTCCCGTTCATAGCGGACATTGATGTCCAGAAGCCGGAGTGCGGCGTCGAAGAAGCTTTCGCCGGCATGGTCTGGCCGGTCTTTTTCATCGCGATATTGCCGGTAGAGCCTTTGCAGTTTCAGCCTTCCGGTCAAGGTTTCAATAGCGCGGATTGTCGTTCGCTGAAGCCAGGGCTGTTCTGGCGCCGAATAGGTTACGTAAGTAGACGAATTCAAAGCCATGCCCGCAAACGATTTCCCTTTGCCTCCTCGGCACAAATGCAGGATGCAGCGAACATTGCAAGTGGCCGGGCCGCAAATTTGCGAAACCGTGCCCCTAACGCCACAAACGCGCAAAAAGGGCGACAAATTTCACGTTTCTCACATGTAAAAGTTGTCACTGGTTGCAATATCGTAAGTTTTGCGTAAGCTTTGTAATATATCGTTTGTATACAGAATTTTATTTCCTCCCTAGACTCGGGCTGCTTAACAGGCAGCCTTCTTTTTTGTTTAAAATCAAAGATTTAAACGAAAAAATAAGATTGATATCTGGCGCTTGAGGCCGTCATGCCGGATCTGGTGATTCGTGGTGGACGGCGAAAAATCCGAAAATAACGGCTTCGAATCCGGATAATTTCGCGCATAAGGCGAAAATAATAGGCTGTACGGCAACCGATTCGCTCAAGCGACCGTTTCCTCGCTGGTCGCGCCATTCTAAAGACGCAATTTGGTGAGTGACAAACCGGTGCGAACAGGGCAGGGTTCCGATACCAGCCATCATTGTCGGGAAGGCGCGGTTCTGGCGCAGCCGTGGCGACTCTAGCAACAACCGGGAGACGGAATGAGCAAGGTGCAGATTGCGGGGCCCGACGCGGTGATTTCCTTCTGGTTCGAGGAACTGACGCCGGAAGACTGGTACAAAAAGAATGATGCGCTTGACCGCGATATCGCGAAGCGTTTCGGCGCCACGCACCTGGCCCTCGCCGGCAGCATTCCGCAGGAATGGTGGTCGTCGGCCGAAGCGGTTCTGGCGCTGATCATCGTTTTCGACCAGTTCCCGCGTAATATCTACCGGGGCACGCCCTTGGCTTTCGCCACGGATTGCCTTGCGCTCAAGGAAGCCAGATCGGCGATCGATGCGGAACTGGACCAGCTTGTGGATGCGAAACGGCGCATTTTTTTCTATATGCCGTTCGAGCATTCGGAAGTGCTCGCAGATCAGGATCGGGCTGTCGAATTGATTTCCAGGCTCGATGACGAGGAATTCACGCGCTATGCGCATGCCCATCGCGACGTCATTATTCGTTTCGGGCGGTTCCCGCACCGCAACGCGATTCTGGGTCGGGAGAACACGGCGGAGGAAACAGCCTATCTGGCGCAGCCCGGTTCCGGGTTTTAAGTAATCTTGCGCCGGCAGCGGATTTTCCGACGCGTTCATGCAATTTCCGCCGGGCGGTCGGTTGTGGATTGGCGCCATGGTACGGTCTGTTATCGCGCCTGAATTCGTCGTATACCAGAGGTCGAATCGGTGCGGGGAATTCAGGTGACATCATTCCTGTTGCGTGTGGTTCTGATGGGCGTCCTTTGCCTTGGGGCGCTGCTGTCCGCTGGCGGCCTTGCCCCGGCGCAGGTTGATACCGCAACCGGTCTCGAGGCTTCCACGTCGGATAATGTGAAGTCGGCGCGCAAGGCGATCGACAAGGCCGGTGAGGAACTCCAGGACCTCAAGAAGAATGATGAAGCGGCACGCTATGACGATGCGCAGCTGGTCGATCTGCAGCAGCGGCTGGAGGATATCGCCGCCTCGATGCAGACCATCTACGAGGATCTGCAACCGCGTCTGGAGACCATCAAGGCCAGAGAAACGGAAATCGGGGAGCCGCCCGGCGAGGATGAACCGGAGGAACCGCAGTCTCTGGTCGACGAACGCAGCCAGTTGGCGAAGGACCGGGCCAGCATCAATGCGGAGATTGGATTGGTGCAGGCTGTCCAACAGGATGCACGCAAGCTTGCCGATTCCGTTGCGAGCTACCGGCGGATATTGTTTCGTCAGTCCCTGCTTGGCCGCGCTGATCTTTCGACCGAAAACTTCGATGTGCTGAATGAGGCGCTGGCCGAGGAGGTCGAGGAGTTCCGTTCGCGTGTCTCCAGCTGGCTGACGTTCACCTGGAGACATGAACGCGGTGCCTTCCTGTCCGCGCTGTTTTTATCCTTTCTGTTCGGCGCGCTTTTTGTCTACGGCGAATATCGCCTGTTTTCGCGGTATACCGAGCATGACCGCAGCGAAAGCGATCCGTCCGAATTCAGCAAATACACATCCGCTTTCTGGCTGACATTCCTGCCGACGCTGGGCCTGGCGATATTCTGTACATTGACTTGGTTCTTCCTGAACAATTTCAATGTCTTGCGCGGCGACATTTCACAAATGCTCGCGCCGTTCTTCCAGTTTCTCGTCGTTCTGTTTTTTGTCGGCCGACTGGCCGGAGCCGTCTTGTCGCCGCGATATCCGGACTGGCGCATGGTGCCGGTGTCGGACCGCGGTTCGCGCGTTCTGTGGTGGCTGATCATGGCGGCGACCTTCGTCAATGCCGCTGATTATCTGGCGGGCAGTATTGCCGAAGTTCTCGAATCGCCCGTCATCCTGACCATCGCGCGCAGTATCCTTGCCGCGATCATCATCGGGGTGCTGCTGGTTATTCTTTCGCGGATCCGGCCGATGCGCGAAAGCGAAGATCGCAGCAGCGCATGGCCGCGCTCGATTTCGATACCGCTGACGATCCTCGGCATTGCGCTGATCGTCATGCCGCTGTTCGGCTATGTCGGCCTGGCGCGCTTCGTGGCAACACAGGTTGTCGTGCTCGGTGCCCTGATCGTTACGATGTATCTGGGTTTTCTGTCGGCAAAGGCGGTATCGGAGCCGGCGGACTTTTCCGCCTCGGCTTTGGGCAAAATCCTGTCAGGGCGTTACGGGCTGGGACAGGTGGCCGTCGAACAGATCGGCCTTTTGTGCGGCATACTGATCTATGTCTTCGTGATCGTGGTGGGTGTGCCGATCATCTTCCTGGTCTGGGGTTTCCAGATCCGGGATATTCAGGGCTGGGTCGCCGACAGTTTCAGCCAGGTGACGATCGGCAGTGTGACGATTTCACTGTCGGGCATCCTGATCGGCCTCGTGGTCTTTGCCGTCGGCTATTTCATTACGCGCTGGTTCCAGCGCTGGCTTGACGACAATGTGATGCGCCGCAGCCGCATGGAAGACGGCCTGCGCAATTCCATCCGCACGGCGGTCGGCTATGCCGGCATCATCATTGCCGGCGTCATCGGCGCGTCTGTCGCCGGGCTCAATCTTTCAAACCTGGCGCTGGTCGCGGGCGCGCTGTCGCTGGGCATCGGATTCGGTCTGCAGAACATCGTCAACAATTTCGTCTCGGGGCTGATCCTTTTGGCCGAGCGGCCCTTCAAGGTCGGGGACTGGGTCGTGACAGGTTCGACACAGGGTTTCGTGCGCCACATCTCGGTCCGCGCCACGGAAATCGAAACCTTCGACCGGCAGTCGGTCATCGTGCCCAATTCCGAGTTCATCAATACGCCAGTGGGCAACTGGACTCACCGAAACCATCTCGGCCGCGTTCAGATCGCGGTCGGCGTGTCCTACGATTCCGATCCGCGCCGGGTCATCGAAATCCTGGAGGAGATCGCGCCGACCAACGATATCGTCCTGCGCAATCCGGCGCCGTTCGTCGTGTTTACCGGGTTCGGCGCCTCGTCGCTCGATTTCGAGTTGCGCGTTTATCTCAGCGATGTCCTGTCCGGTCTGTCCGTGGCGACCGATCTGCGCACCAAGATCTTCGAACGGTTCAGGGAAGAGGGGATCGAAATACCCTTCCCGCAGACCGATGTGCACATCAAGGTGCCGCAAGCCGATGGCGGTTCGCAGGCGGGCGCGACAAGTGCAACATTGGAGCCGGGCGCGTCGCCGGGGCCCGCAAAACCGCCGGCGTCGCGGATCGATCCGGACGAATAGCGGTTGGATATTTTGCGTCAACCGCTTATGGCTTTATTAACCTTTTCTCCAAAATGAATGCGTTTGGTGCCGGTTTTGCCGGGATCGTTCACCTGTCCTGAAGTTTGATGTTCTAGCGTCGCGCCCATGGATATCCGGGTGGAAGACAACAGGGCACACAGCGACCAGCAGGACGTTCCGCTGTGCGTCGACCTCGATGGAACGCTGCTGAAAACCGACTCGCTCTGGGAGAGTCTGATCGGTTTGCTTATGCGCAATCCCCTGCAGATATTTGCAATCATCGCATGGGTGCTGCGCGGCAAGGCGGCTTTGAAAATCGAGGTGGCGGCGCGCACGAACCGGGATCCGGCCACCTGGCCCTATCGACAGGAAATCGTCGATCTTCTGAAGCGCGAGAAGCGGAACGGCAGGCGCATCGTCCTGGCGACCGGAGCGCCCGAAACGGTCGCCCAGGGTGTTGCGCGCCAGCTTGGGCTGTTCGACGAGGTTTTCCATACGACGGATGATACAAACCTGACCGCCAGCCGAAAGGAGCGGGCGCTTGTCGAGAGATTCGGCGAGGCCGGGTTCGACTATATCGGCGACAGCCGCGACGACATCGCCGTATTCGAGGCCGCTCGACGGGCATTCGTTGTCGCGCCCGATCGCGCGGCCGGTCGCTGGGCCGCCAGTCACGGCGCCGAGGTGCTGGTCGAACAGGCGGTCAATGCACGATTGCTGCTGAAGGCCATGCGCGTGCACCAGTGGCTGAAGAATTCACTGATTGCCGTGCCGCTTGTGCTGCACCATGAGCTGTTGAATCTCGATTTGCTGGCCAATGTCGTACTGGCGTTCTTCTCGTTCTCGTTCGCCGCATCCTTCGTCTACATCCTGAACGATCTTTCGGATCTGGAAAACGACCGGCTGCATCATCGCAAGAAGGAGCGCCCGCTCGCCAGCGGGCGGTTGTCGATCCCGAGCGGCATCAGGCTCGCTTGCGTGCTGCTGGTCGCCTCGCTGGTCCTGGCATTGCCGTTGCCGCCGATCTTTCTCGGGGTCCTGTTCGTCTACATCGCGGCAACGACGGCCTACTCCTATATTCTGAAGCGCAAGCTGCTGGTGGATGTCTTTACGCTGGCCGGGCTCTTTACACTGCGTATCATTGCCGGCGGCGCGGCGATCGCCTCGGATCTGTCCTTCTGGCTGCTGGCCTTCTCGATTTTCTTTTTCCTGTCGCTGGCTCTGGTCAAGCGTTACGTGGAACTGTCCGAACTCTCCTCCGAGGAAGGCTCGAAGAAGCTCGGCCGCGGTTACTATGCCATCGATTTCGAGATGATCGGCCAGGCAGGCATTTCATCCGCATTCGGCGCGGCACTGGTCCTGGCACTTTATGTGAACAGCGAGGAAGTCCAGCAGATGTACGCCATGCCGCTTCTGCTGTGGCCGCTTTGCCCGATGATCGCCTATATGCTCCTGCGGATCTGGATGCTGGCGCGGCGCGGCGAGATGCATGACGATCCCGTCGTCTTCATCATCAGCGACTGGCGCAGCCAGCTGGTGACGGCCGTCGGTGCGATCCTCGTGCTGGCAGCGGCGGTCAATCCGCTATGAGCTATGAGAGCTGGGGCCGAAACGACAGCGTTGTGCGCGAGGCGCGTACGCCCGACCGCCTGACTCCCGACATTCTGGCAAACGGCAGTTTCCTTGCCTACGGCAATGGCCGATCCTACGGAGACAGTTGCCACAACACTGGCGGCCGTCTCATAGACATGCGCGACTCCAACCGCATATTGTCCTTCGATGATGTCAGCGGTCTCATGACCTGCGAGGCCGGGACGCTGCTCAGCGATGTCCTCGCCCATGCCATACCGCGCGGCTTTTTCCTGCCCGTCACGCCCGGCACACGCTATGTCACGGTGGGCGGCGCGATTGCCAATGACGTGCATGGCAAGAACCACCATGTACGCGGCACGTTCGGCGCCCATGTCGAAAGCCTCCATCTCCTGCGCAGCGATCGGGGGCTTCTGACCTGCTCGCAGAGCGAGAACAGCGACCTTTTCGCCGCGACGATCGGTGGCATGGGACTGACCGGGCTGATCACCCGGGCAAAGATAAGGCTGATGCGGGTGGGATCCGCCGATGTGCGCCAGCGCACCCTGCGTTTCGGCGGGATCGATGATTATTTCACGCGCTGTGCCGAGTTCGACGACATGCATGAATATGCGGTTGCCTGGATCGACCAGCTGGCGAAGGGGCGCCGGCTGGGGCGAGGGCTGCTGCTTGGGGCCGACCATCCGTCGGAAAAAATGCGCGCATCGGCACCGGCCTCGAAGCCGCTGTTGTCGGTGCCGTTGGTGCCGCCGGTCAATCTGGTGAACCGCACGACGTTGAAAGTCTTCAACGAGCTGTTCTTTCGCAAGGAAAAGGCCGGCGAGCACTGGCGTACGGTGTCCTGGCAGAGCTATTTCTATCCGCTCGATTCCATCGGGCACTGGAACCGGTTTTATGGCCCGCGCGGGCTGATGCAGCATCAAAGCGTCTATCCGGAGATGAACGGCCACGATACGACGGTGCGGCTGATGGAATGCGCGCAGTTGCATGGCCACGCATCCTTTCTGACCGTGCTCAAGCGCTTCGGCGGGCAGTTGTCGCCGGGTCTGTTTTCCTTTCCGCGGCGCGGATTCACGCTGACCCTGGATTTCGCCAACCAGGGCGCCGATACGGTCAAGCTGCTGGATGCGCTCGATGACATCGTCATTTCCGCCGGCGGAGCGGTGAACCCTTACAAGGACGCACGCATGAGCCCCGCCACATTCGAGGCGTCGTTTCCGAACTGGCGCGCGCTCGAGGCCTATCGCGATCCGGCCATGATGTCGGATTTCTGGAGGCGTACCGCCTTGGCCCTGCCGCAGCGATTGGTCGATGAAAGGCTCGTCGGGGCTGCGGTTTGATTCAATTTTAAGCAATACCGCAATCGCCCCTTAACCCTTTGAATTCACGGAATATACGGGAATATCGGCTACCAAGGACGAGAAGTGGGGAGCCAGTATGAATTACATACCGTTTATCCTTTTTACGGTGCTGACCAACGCGGCGGCACAGCTGATGCTCAAGCAGGGCATGCTGAGCCTCGGTCCGCTTGAATTCGCGGGCGAAAACGCCGTTCTGAAGGTGTTGCAGATCGTCTTTCATCCCTGGGTCTTTGCCGGCCTGGTGACCTTTGTGATTTCGATGGCCTCGCATCTGTACGTCCTGTCAAAGGTGGAGCTTTCCTTCGCCTATCCGTTTTTGAGCCTTGCCTATGTGGCGGTGGCGGTCTTCGCCTATCTCGTCTTCAAGGAAGATCTCAACGCCTGGCGCATCGCCGGCATCGCGTTCATTTGCGTCGGGACGGTGCTGATCGCGCAGTCCGGGCGCACGGATCCGCGCGAGATTGCCTCCCATACCGGCAACAAACCCCACACCATCAGCGAGTTTGACACATGAAACATGTTCTTTTCGGCGGCGACGGATTCGTCGGGCGGGTACTGGCCGCGCGCCTGGTCAAGGACGGCGAGGACGTGGTCGTCTGCGACATTGCAAAGGGCGACGTGCCGCACTACGCCAATTGCCGTTTCATCCAGCTTGACGTGACCGACAGGGCGCAATTCTCCAAGGTCGATATCGCTGCCGACGACATGGTTTACAATCTATCGGCCAAGATGCTGTCGCCGCTGCAGATCCGCGCAAAGCGCCACGATTTCTTCTGGCCGGTGAATTACTACGGCACCGAGAACATTATCGACAAGATGGCCGGGAGCGATGCGCATCGTCTTGTCCACTACACGACAGACATGATCTACGGCCATACCTTCACCTATCCGCAGACGGAAGAGCATCCCGCCAATCCACTCGGGGAATACGGCCTTTCCAAGCTGGCGACCGAGCATCTTGCGGAACGCTGGCGCGAGAGGGGCATGCGCATCTCGCTGTTCCGTCCGCGATTGATCATCGGGCCCGGCCGGCTGGGCATCCTGTCCAAACTGTTCAAGCTGGTCGACTACAACCTGCCGGTGCCGATGATCGGGGCGGGGCGCAATCCCTATCAGTTCATTTCCGTTTTCGACTGCGCGGAGGCGGCGCGCCTTGCCTGGAAGGCGGGTGTTCCGAACGAGGCCTACAATCTCGGCTCGGACAATCCGCCGCCGGTGCGCAAGCTGCTGGGCGACCTGCTCCGGCATGCCGGTTCGCGTTCCTTCCTGCTGCCGACGCCCGGCTGGGCGGTCAAGCGGACACTGGACCTCTTCGACCTCGTCAATCTGCCGATCATGGATCCGGAGCAGTATCTGATCGCCGACGAAATGTGCATTCTCGACTGCACCAAGGCCAAGCAGCAGCTTGGCTGGAGCGCCGACTACCGCGACGAGGACATGCTGATCGCGGCCTATGACGAATATCGCGAAGGTCTGAAAGCCGGCGAAAGCGGATCGCACGCGACGCCGAAACCCAACGCCACAATCTGAGGCAGGATCATGAATATCGTACCCAGGATCACCAAGCCGCATCTTCTGACGGTCGAGGATGCCAAGGCGCTCGACCTGCCGACAATGACCGAATATTTCAAGGACCACCTGAATCCGGGCCAGCTCCATTTCATGAAGCTGCTCGGCTTCAACAAGGTCAAGATCGAGCGCGCCGAGGGTATGTATTACATCGACCAGAAAGGCCGCAAGATCCTCGATTTCTTCGGTGGTTTCGGTTCGCTCGCCTTTGGTCACAACCATCCGAAGGTGCTCGGAGCGCGCATCAAGTTCCAAGAGGAAAAGCGCCACGAAATCGCCATGGCGTTCCTGTCGCAATATGCGGCAGCGCTGGCGCGGAACCTGGCCGAGATTTCCCCGGGCGATCTCGACATGGTGTTCCTGGGTTCCTCGGGTTCGGAAGCCATGGAAGCGGCCGTCAAGGTGGCCGAGCGTGCGGCCGGTCCTGAGCGCAGCCGCATCGTCTATGCGGAAAACGCCTTTCACGGCAAGACGAAGGGCGTGCTGTCGCTGACGGATTCGCCGTTATACCGGGGTCAGTTCAAACTGGTGGATGAGACGGTTCGCGTGCCGTTCGGCGATATCGATGCGATCCGCAACGCCTTCGAGGCCGATCCGCAGATCGGCGTCATCGTCCTGGAAACGATCCAGGGCGGCGGCGGCATCATTTCGGCGCCCGACACATTCTGGCAGGAACTGCGTGCGCTTTGTGACAAGCACGACGTGCTGTGGGTCGCCGACGAAGTGCAGTGCGGCATGGGCCGTTCCGGACGGTTCTACGCGTTCGAACATGCCGGCGTTGTCCCGGATGTCACCGCGCTTGCCAAGTCGCTCGGCGCCGGCAAGTGCGCCATGGCCGCGATGATCGCGCGGCGCGATGTCTATATGAAAGCCTATGGCAAGCCGAACACGGCACTGATCCATGGGCCGGCGACTTTCGGCGGCATCGGCGAGGCGTGCATTACCTCCATTGAAGGCCTTAATCTTCTCTACGATGAGGGCCTGATCGAAAACGCGGCCGCACAGGGCGATTATCTTCTGCGGCGCCTTTCCGAACTGCAGCAGGAATATCCGAAAATCATCAAGGACGTGCGTGGCCAGGGCCTCATGATCGGGCTGGAGTTCCAGGATTTCAGCCAGACGCTGCCAATGGTGTTGCGTCCGGTCGTATCGGTTCTGGACGACAAGCTGAAGGGGTCGCTGTCCGGCTTCATCGGCGCGCTGCTCCTGCGCGATTACGACACGCTGGTGGCATTCACCGAATACAACCGCAATGTCATCCGGCTGGAGCCGCCGCTGATCTGCCAGGGCGAGCATGTCGACGCTTTCGTCGATGCGCTGGACAATCTGCTGGGCCGCGGCATTGTCGGCATTGTCAGGGATTTCGTGGCAAGCCAGGTCAAATAGGTCGCGGGGCAGGCGGTCCCGCCGCTTCCACACAATCAAACCATTCGCTCGGAACTGCAGGCGCCTTCCGTGGTGCCTGTCGTCCGGCGTTTTTCGCATGTCGCAAACAGGCGATACGTTGTTCCGTGTGACGTCCATATTTGCCGCACGGTTTGACGGTGCTCGCGTATTTGCGGGCCAATTCAGCGTCATTGAACTATAAGTGCGAGCGCAAATGCCGATCCGCCGCGTGCCGGACCGGACCGGAAATCGCATTTGCAATCCATGAGGAAACGGATCCCGGACAACGGGTCGCGGAAAGGGCAGGACAATGAAGAACAGCGCACGTGCGGTTGTGATTGGCGGGGGCGTCGTCGGCGTCTCGACCCTCTATCACCTGGCGAAGAAAGGCTGGGACGATGTCATCCTTATCGAGCGCAAGGAGCTGACATCCGGTTCCACCTGGCATGCCGCCGGCCTCCTGCCGCTGTTCAACATGAGTTATTCGGTTGGGCAGATCCACAAATACTCCGTCCGCTTTTATCAGGAGCTTGCCGAGGAAACCGGCATGGATACCGGCTTCCGCAAGGTGACCAATGTGCGGCTGGCGCGCACGCAAGACCGTCTCGACGAATACGAATACTATATGGGCGTCGCCGAGACGATCGGTATCGATGTCAACCGGATGACACCGGAAGAGATCAAGGAAAAATGGCCCTATGTGAATACGGACGGGCTGATCGGCGCGATCTGCCATCCCGAAGACGGCTACATTCAGCCGGCGGACCTGACCCAGGCGCTTGCCAAGGGCGCGCGCGATCGCGGCGCCACCATCTACCGCAATACGACGGTCGAGGGTATCGAGCAGCTTGAAGACGGCCAGTGGCTTGTGAAAACCGACAAGGGCGATGTGACCTGCGAGCACGTCATTTCCTGCAGCGGCAATTTCGCTCGCAAGACCGGGGCCATGGTCGGCCTCGATATTCCGGTCATCCCGGTCGAGCACCAGTATATCGTTACCGAGGCGCATCCGGAGATCCAGAAGTTCCGGGCCGATGGCGGCGCCGAGCTGTGCGTGCTGCGCGAATCCGATTCCTCCTGGTACATGCGCGAGGAGGCCGGCGGCCTGCTGCTCGGACCTTACGAGAAAGGTGCGCCGTGCTGCTATGTGGACGGACCTTCCGACGATTCCGAATACGAGCTTTTCCAGGAGGACCTGGAGCGGCTGATGCCACACATAGAAACGGCGATTACGCGCGTTCCCTATTTCGGCGAGGCCGGGATCAAGAAGGTCTACAATGGCGCCATCGCCTACACGCCCGACGGTTCGCCGATTATCGGCCCGGCGCCGGGACGAAAGAATTTCTGGCTCAATGAGGGCCACTCCTTCGGTGTGACGGCCGCCGGCGGTGCCGGATGGCAGCTCGCGGAGTGGATCGTCGAGGGCGAACCGACCATCGACATGATGGGCGTCGATCCGCGCCGGTTCGGACCCTACGCGACCGAGGGTTATCTGCGCGAGAAGAACGAGGAAGCCTATGCCAATGTCTTCACCGTTCACTATCCGGATGAAGAGCGTGTCGCGGCACGGCCCCTGAAGCGCACGCCGTGCTACGACCGCATGAAGGACCTCGGCGCCGTCTTCGGCTCCGTTTATGGCTGGGAGCGGCCCAACTGGTTCGCGCCGCAGGGTTACGGCATCGATGTGGACAGCATCGACAAGCCGGATGTGCTCACCAATCACAATCACCCGGTTCCGGACGCGGACAACAAGGTCGCGGAAATCTGGTCGTTCCGCCGCTCGAATTATTTCGAGCATGTCGGCAACGAGGTCAAAAACGTGCATGAGAATGTCGGCCTGCTCGACATGTCGGCCTTTGCCAAGATGGAAGTAAGCGGGCCGGGCGCCCGGGCATGGCTGGATTCGATCCTGGCCAATTCAATTCCGAAGAAACGTGGCCGTATCGCCCTTGCGCATCTTTTGACCAAGAATGGCGGCGTCCGGTCCGAATTCACCGTCTACGAATGGGCGCCCGACCGGTTTTATCTGGTTTCAGCGGGGGCTTTCGAGGCGCACGACCATGACTATTTGCGCAAACTCGCGCCGACCGACGGCTCGGTTCGCCTCAACGCGATCACCGAACGGCTCGGCGTGCTCGTCCTGGCCGGCCCGCGGTCGCGGGAGGTCTTGCAGAAGCTCACCCGCGCCAGCCTCGACAATGCCGATTTTTCCTGGCTTTCCGGCAAGCAGATCAATGTCGGCCCGGCAAGCGCCCACGCGCTGCGGGTGAACTTTGTCGGCGAGCTCGGCTGGGAACTGCACCATCCGATGGAGCAACAGAACACGATCTTCGATCTGCTGATGGAAGCCGGTGAAGAATTCGGCATCAAGCCGTTCGGCATTCGCGCCATGACCGCCATGGCGGTGGAGAAATCCTATCGCCTGATTCCCCGCGAACTGTCGATCGAATACAACGCCTATGAATCGGGCCTCGACCGGTTCGTCAAACCGAACAAGGGCGATTTCATCGGCCGCGATGCCGTTGTGCGCGCCCGCGAAGAGGGGCTGAAATGGAATTTCGTCACCCTCGAGGTGCATGACGTGACCGATGCCGATGCGCGCGGCAGCGAGGCAATCTACCGGAACGGCGATCTCATCGGCCGGGCAACGCACGGAAGCTATGGCTGGCGGCTTGGCAAGTCTCTGGCGCTCGCCATGGTGCGGCCGGACCTCAGCGAGACGGGCACGGAACTTGAGATCAAGATCCTCGGCAAAATGCACCGCGCGACGGTGATCGAGGAAAGCCCGTTCGATGCCGACAACGAGGCGCTGAGGGCCTAGATTAATTGGTTTTCCGGGCAGAGAAACTGAATGGATAGCGTCACGCGCCATCCATTCAGCGGTGCGGGCGCCTTACTTTGACGCGTGGATTTCACATTTTCCGGCAAATGAACGCGACCATTTTTGTGTTCCTGCCTGGCAGTGTCTGATCGCCAGCGCTTCGGCTTCTTCGACACTCTTCTTGTTGAGGGCGACCCCGCATACGCCACCCAATCCCTGGTAAGCTGCCGCCGTGATGTCAGTGGAGGCATAGGCGGAATGACCACTGGCATTGATGTAAGCTCTGGCGGCGCTCGGGCAGTCGCCTTTGGCTACGGTGTTGGAAAGCGGCAATGCACGGCGAACCTTGCCGGCCCATCCGGAAAGCGATTCACCGGGAGGTGGTGGCGTTGAGGTCGTGCATGCGGTCAGTACCAGGCCTATACAGGCGATGAGTGCAGTGGTGGTTCGAGACATAAATCCCCCAATTATGTAACATTCAGATACAAGATATGCGCCTGCAATCGATGCGAGAAGATATCGCCCGGTACAGCCAAACATGATCTACTCAAAGTTGTTTTTGCGGTCTAGACCGTTTTGAACGGAACCTTCGCTGCCGCGGCACCCGTTGCATGGTTGCAACAGGTGTTTACAGCAGGCGGTTGCTACAATTCGGCTTGAATTCTCACGCCGCCGATGTGAGGAGCTGTTTGCGGTCGGCGCGCTCTTGCTGGGGCGAGCGGCCGTAGAGTTCGCGATAGCACTTGGAGAAGTGCGAGGCGGAAACGAAACCGCAGGCCACAGCCACTTCGACCACCGGCATGGAAGACTGGATCAGCAGGTGGCGGGCCCGGTCGAGCCGGATCTCCAGATAGTAGCGGGCAGGGGAGCGCCCCATTTCCTGACGGAAGAGGCGCTCGATCTGGCGCCGCGACAGGCCGGCATAATCGGCGATTTCCAGCAGGGACAGCGGCTCCGACAGGTTGCTTTCCATCAGTTCGATGATCGAAAGCACCTTGGAGTTCTGCACGCCGAGACGCGCCCGCAGCGGCAGCCGCTGCCGGTCGTGCGGATTGCGGACCCGGTCGGTCAGCGCCTGTTCGCACACGCGGTTGACCAGATTGTCGTCATGATCCTCGCCGATCAGGTTCAGCATCATGTCGAGTGAAGCGGTGCCGCCGGCGCAGGTGTAGATATTGTCGTCGGTCTCGTAGAGGTCGGCATAGACCTCGGCGAGCGGAAATTTCTCCGAAAAGCCCGGCAGGTCCTCCCAGTGGATGGCGCAGCGTCGACCGGAAAGAAGGCCGGCCGCGGCGAGCACATAAGCGCCGGTGCACAGGCCGCCGACGGAAATATTGCGGTTGTGCACTTCACGAAGCCAGGCATGAACGGATTTCTGCGCATGGGTTTCGACATTGACGCCGGAGCAGACAAACACCATGGACGGGCGCTTCTCGCCGGCGAGGTTGCGCCGTTCTTCTTCCAGCGTCGTGGTCGCCGATACCTCGATGCCGTTTGACGCCATGACAGGCGATCCGTCGAAGGATGCAATACGCCAGCTATAGGCCTTGTAGCCGAGCATGCGGTTGGCGAGCCGCAGTGGCTCGATTGCCGTTGCAAACGCAATCAGAGAAAAATCCGGAACCAGATAGAAAACGAAGGATCGTTTTACCGTCGGCGTGTTGTTATCCATCGCCATCAATCCCTGAACATAGCGCCTTGCAGCTTTCCTTGCCGGATCTCCGGCGGGTCGCAGGGCGGCCGCATTGCAAAATTACTCCCTGGCGTCCTTGCCGCCGCGGCGCTGAGATTCCGGAATGTTTTCAGAAAAGTCTCTCCACCCGCTGAGCAATAACGCCTTAGCGGCTGCGACCTTTACACAGTCGGCCATTTCTGTGAAGCGAAATTTTTCGTGAGAAAGCGGGGAGATTTGCGGTGCTGGGAGAGGGTACCAAGAGGCAGTAAAGCACGGGCGCGCCAATGGGCGCGCCCGCTGTTGTCAAAGGCCCACGCGGCGGCAGGATTCGCGCTTGTCATAGCGCGCCGGCCAGCCGATATCGTGCAGCATGTGATCGCTGAGCTTGGCGATTTCCTTTTCCGTCTGCCTATGCAGCCGGGCACACTGGTAGCGCTTCCAGCGCGTGCGGATTTCTTCCACGAGACGGGAAACAAGTGGCGTTCTGACGGCATGCTTCGCCGGCACAACGGTGAGTCCGGATGTGTTTCGGAATTCCATTCGTGCATTGTTCAACATGTTCAGGCTCCTTCCTGATTGCCGGTGCTTGGGATTTCAAGAGACCGGTGAATTCAAAGAAGGTCGCGACCCTTGATCTTGACTATGGCGCTTCCATTTGCTTCAATCAAACGAATAAATATTATCTTTTCATTCAAAAAAATTGAACGAAGGTCATGAACGCACCGATCAATCATCCGGCACCGCTGCTTGAACTCGATATCTTGCGCACCTTTGTCGCCATTGCCGACACGGGCAGTTTCACAGCGGCCGGTTCTATCGTCTTCCGCACGCCCTCGGCGGTTTCCATGCAGATCAAGAAGCTCGAGGAGATGCTCGGCAGGCCGGTCTTCGCACGCGATGCGCGGTCCGTGACGCTGACCAATGACGGCGTCGTGCTTCTCGGCTATGCGCGGCGCCTGCTGTCGCTCAATCGGGAGGCGGTCTCGCAATTCGTTTCACCGGATATCTCCGGCGTCGTACGGCTCGGCGCACCCGACGATGTCGGCGAGCGGCTTTTGCCGACCGTGCTCAAGCGTTTCGCCAAGACGCATCCGTCCATCGCCGTCGATGTGGTGATCGACATGAGTTCCAACCTGATCAAGCGTGTCGAGGAGCGCCGGCTGGACATCACGCTGCTGACCTGCCAGAGCGGCTCCGTGCCCGAGGGTGGAGAGGTTCTGCTGACGGAACGCCTGGTCTGGGCCGGCGCCAAGGGCGGCTGCGCCCATCTCTGTTCTCCGATACCGGTATCCATGTGGGAGGAGGGCTGCGCCTGGCGCGCCGGTGCTGTCGAGGGCCTGAACGAACGCGGTATCTCGTACCGCATCGCCTATATGAGCGCCCACACGGCCGGTCAGAGAGCGGCCATCCTGTCGGATCTCGCAGTGGCGCCGCTTCCTGAATCCTTTGTCGGTGACGATCTGGTCGTGCTGGGCGAGGAAGACGGATTGCCGCCCATCGGCACCTACTCGATCGGCATGATTGTCCGGTCCGATGTTGAACCGCCGGTCTGCGCCGCCGCCGATCATATCCGGGCGACTTTTGCGATGCTGACGGAAACCGGGGAGTTTAATGGCTGAAGCAACTTGCTATTTACGCCATAGCGAGAGCATTTCAGAGGTGCTATATATTTGGTTACGTCATGGATACACGGAGGCACTTGATGTCAAAGAGGGGTCAGCACGTTGTACCCAACGGAGGGAAATGGAGTGTACGAAGTGCGGGTTCGCAACGCGCAAGCCGCACATATAATACTCAGCAAGAGGCCATTGATGACGCTCGCAAAAAGGCGCGTAATCAGGGCACAGAGTTGTATATCCACGGTCGTGATGGAAGAATTCGTGCACGCGATTCCTACGGAAGAGACCCTCACCCTCCTAAGGGGTAGCGATTGACAGCAGATGACTTTGAGAAGTCGGTATTCATAAACTGCCCTTTTGATGATGCCTTTGCGCCCTTACTGGAGGCTGCATTATTTTGTGTGGCTTATTTGGGCTTTATGCCGAGATTGGCGAATGAACGTTTAGAGGCCGGTGAAAACCGCCTTGATAAGATTTTTGACATGATCCGAAGTTCAAAATACTCCATCCACGATCTATCTCGCAGTCAAGCCCAAAAAGAAGGTGAATTTCTAAGAATGAATATGCCGTTTGAATTCGGCATGGACGTTGGGTTGCGCCGGAGCGGAGTGGAGCCGTTTGGTGAGAAGAAGTTTCTTGTGTTTGAGAAGAATCCGTATGACCTGAAACGAGCCTTGTCAGACACAGCTGGTCAAGATGTGGAATTCCACCGAGACAATCATGAAATTGTTATAAGCAGGGTCAGGGATTTCTTCCGCGTTGAAGCAAATGTGGCAGCGCCAGGCCCTGCGAAACTAGAAGCCGAATATACAACCTTTTTGGGCTGGATGACGGAGAAGAAAATCTCTGAAGGACACTCCAATCAACAGGCCTTCAATTTACCCACACGGGAACGGCTGGACGAAATGATAGAATGGCTTGACAGAGGTAAACCCGCTGAATTTCAAGGTAACTGAGACCAAGCTTGAATTGTAGATTTCAAACTCAAAACTAACTGCCTAGTTTAAGTTCTTCTTCTGCGGCCTTCGCGGCGGCGGCGTCCGCCGGCGGCCGCATCGGCCGCAGCGGGTTCGGCTTTGGCCGGCAGCTTGACGGCCCTGGCAAGTTCCGGAAAGGCGTCGACCTTGTTGGGCAGGGCCATGGCGTTGACGAAATGCTCCTGGAACTTCGGTTCCAGTGCCGTTTCGATCTTCTCGATCGCCGTCACTGTCTCTTCGATCTCACGGCGATAGCCGCGATTGAGCAGCGCCATACGCGCGCCGGTTCCGGCGGCGTTGCCGACGGATTTGACCTTGTCGAGGTCACAATCCGGCACGAGCCCCAGGACCATGGCGTATTTCGGATCGATGAAGGAGCCGAATGCGCCGGCAAGGCCGATCCGGTCGACATGGGCGATGTCCTGCTTGTCCATGAGCAGCTTGATGCCGGCATAGAGAGCCGCCTTGGCAAGCTGGATGGCACGCACGTCGTTCTGCGTGATGGTCAGCCGGGTATCACCGTCCCACAGGACGTAGGAGAAGGTGCGTCCGTCTTTGATGATGCGCCCGGAGCGGTCGGCAAGCGATCCGTCGATAACACCGTCCTCGGAAATGATGCCCGCCAGGAACATCTCGGCGATGACCTCGATGATGCCGGAACCGCAAACACCCGTGACGCCTGTTTTCTCGGCCTGTGCCGCAAAGCCGGGTTCGTCCGACCAGGCATCGACGCCGATGACGCGCATGCGCGGCTCAAGGGTCTGCGGATCGATGCGCACCCGTTCGATGGCACCGCTCGCCGCGCGCTGGCCGCAGGAAATTTCCGCGCCCTCGAAGGCCGGGCCGGTGGGTGAGGAAGCGGCGACGACGCGCTCC
Source organism: Allohoeflea poritis (assembly GCF_027889715.1). GTDB lineage: Bacteria > Pseudomonadota > Alphaproteobacteria > Rhizobiales > Rhizobiaceae > Hoeflea_A > Hoeflea_A poritis. The sequence goes on along the minus strand of NZ_JAPJZH010000002.1, from coordinate 439,172 downwards.
CGGTTGCCGAGCACGATTTCCGCATTCGTGCCGACATCGACCAGCAGCATGATTTCGTCCTGCCGGTGCGGGCCCTCGCACAAGGTCGCGGCCGCGGCATCTGCGCCGACATGGCCGGCGATGCACGGCAGCATGTAGACACGCGTTCCGTGGTTCAAGGCGAGATTGAGGTCCGACGCCCAGCTATGGACGGCGCCGGATACGGCGAGCGCGAAGGGCGCACCGCCGAGCTCGGTCGGATCGATGCCGAGGAAAAGGTGATGCATGATGGGATTGCCGACGAAGACGGCGTCGAGAATGTCGGTGGGATCAACACCGGATTCGGCGCACACCTCCTCGATCAGCCCGTTCAACGCATTGTGGACCGCATTGGTCATCGCCTCCTGACCGTCGGGATGCATCATCACGTAGGAAACCCGGCTCATCAGGTCTTCGCCGAAACGGATCTGCGGGTTGGACACGCCTGCCGAGGCGATCGTCAGACCGGACAACAGCGATGAAAGATGCATGGCAATCGTGGTCGAGCCGATATCGCAGGCGATCCCGTAAGCCTCGTTCTTGAGGCCCGGATAGAGCGCGATCAGGGCAGGGCGGGCCGTTTCCATATCCTGGTGAATGGCAGCTGTAACCGCCCATTCGCCCTCGCGCAGGATCTTCTGGACGCGGGGCAGCAGATGCTGGTCGACGATAATGTCGGAAAAACCCCAATCGCGCTCCAGCGCCAGTTTCAACCGGTCGAGATCGCCGAGCGGCTTGTGCATGTCGGGTTCGTCGACCTCGACATAACACATCTGGATGGCGGGATTGCGCTCGATGAGTCTCGTGTCGGCGGCCTTGCGGACGATCTGGGCATTGACCTGGACATCCTGCGGCACATCGACGACGAGGTCGCCCTCGATCGTCGCCGAGCAGGACAGACGTCGCCCATCCTTCAACTCGCGTTTTTCAGCGTAGCGTTTCTCCTTGGCCCCGAAGGCGGAAACGTGCTCGTTGGCCGATGTGATGCCATGCTTGGCGAAGCTGCCTTCCTGGATCTCGATCTGGCAACGGCCGCAGATGCCGCGCCCGCCGCAGACGCTCTCGACATAAACGCCGAGCTGCCGCGCGGCCTCCAGGATATTGGTGCCTTTTTCGAAACGGCCGCGGCGACCGGAGGGCATGAACAGGACCAGCGGGTCTTTTTCGCTCGCCTTCTGGTCCATGAAACTGTCCTTTCCGGTCTGCGCGAATCAACGCTTCAAACGTTGCGGCAGGACGCCCGCCGGGGCAAGCCCGGAGATGGCAGCCCGAACCTAGGCGCGGGCGCGGCGTCCGCCCCGCCGGCGTCCACCGGAAGCTGCCGCGGCAACGGCTCCATCGGCGACCGGCGCTGCGCCATTGGCCGGTGCATGATCGCGATAGGTCATGATCCAGTTCTGGCAGTTCGGGTCGGTGGAATTCAGCACATTGGCGCCGTGAACCATCTCCATCTCCTGCGGACGGCAGGGATTCATGATTGCCGACGTCATGCCCGATGCAATCACCATGGGGATGAAGGCGGCATTGATGGCGTGACGGTGCGGCAGGCCGAAGGAGATGTTGGACAGGCCGCATGTGGTGTTGACGCCGAGTTCATCGCGCAGGCGACGCACCAGCTTGAACACCTGCTGCCCGGCAGTTCCCATGGCGCCGATGGGCATGACCAGCGGATCGACAACAATGTCTTCGGCCTTGATGCCATAATCGGCGGCGTGTTCGACGATCTTCTTGGCGACGGCGAAACGCACATCAGGGTCTTCCGAGATGCCGGTCTCGTCATTGGAGATCGCGACGACCGGAACATCGTATTTCTTGATCAGCGGCAGGATGGCTTCGAGCTTTTCGGCTTCGCCGGTCACGGAATTGACCAGCGGACGGCCCTTGGCAACTTCCAGGCCGGCCTCGATGGCGCCGGTGACGGAAGAATCGATCGAGAGCGGCACGTCGACCAGGCCCTGGACGATTTCGAGGGTCTTGACCAGCAGCGCCGGCTCGGTGGCGTTGGGATCGACGGCCGTGACGCCGGCATTGACGTCAAGCATGGTGGCGCCTGCGGCAACCTGGGCCAGGGCGTCGGACTTGACCGTCTCGAAATTGCCTTCCTGCATCTCGGCGGCCAGCCTCTTGCGCCCCGTCGGGTTGATGCGCTCGCCGATCACGCAGAAGGGCTGGTCGAAACCGATGACGATTTCCTTGGTTGCTGAAGCAACGATTGTGCGGGCCATTAGGCAGTCCTCAATTCTGTGCTGCGGTCGTAGAAGGATATAAAGATGTCTTTATATCCCATGAGCCGCGTTCTTCAAGCCACTCGGACGTTTTTTTCAGCCCGCCGAATGCGAATACGTGAATCTGCCGGATTGGCGTGTCGGCACTGTTCAGAGCATGCTGCTCGATCGGTCCGACGACCGTTTCCGGCGAATGGGATGTGGCCAGGGTTGTCAGGGACAGGGCGTTCTTCTTCAAAAACGAGATGGAATTGCCGACGCCGCACATGGCCGCGAATTTGATCAGCGTGGTGATCTTTGCCGGACCGGCAACGCCGAGATGAACCGGCAGGTCGATGCCGTGTTCCTTCAGCCCGTCGGCCCAGCCAATGAATTTGCGGGCATCGAAACCGAACTGGGTGACAATGCGCAGCTTGGCGTCGCTGCGTTCCGCGAAGGACTTCTTCAGCCGCAATGCCTGGACGGCGACCTCTTCGGAGAAATCCGGGCTGCCTTCCGGGTGGCCCGCCACACCGATGGCCTTGACTCCGTATTTGTCGAAATAGCCGGTTTCCAGGACTTCCATGGTGGAGGAAAAATCGCCGGCCTGTTTTTCGAGGCCGCCGCCGATGACGAGCACATTGCTGACGCCGGCTTCCTCGCTCATGCGCCTGATCCGCTCTTCAAACGCACTGCGGGTGGAAAGCCGCCGCGAAGCAAAGTGCGGCACCGGCTCGAAACCGAGGTCACGCAGGCGGCGCACGGCACTCACCAGCGTATCGGTGGTGTCGGTGCCTATATCGGTGACATAGACATGCGTGCCTTTGGGAAAAAGGTCTGGCAGGTCGGCCGATTCGACCGCCTGGCGCGGGGCGACTTCAATCGAGGCCGCGATCTTTTCAGGCCGTTGCGGCTTCATTTCCACCACTGTCGTCATTGTTGCCGGCTCTCCCTCCTGATTTGACCAGTTCAATCAGGCGTTCCTTGGTGAATTCCTCTTCCAGACGGGCGGCGGCCTTGTCGGCCTCCGCCTCCAGATCGTCGGAAACCGGTTCCGGGGTGCCGCGCCTCCATTCGGCGAGGTACTCATCGGTTTCATGAGCGCCGGAACGCATGGCACACATGTCGATGGCTTCGGTAAAGCGCAGCGACAATTCGCGTTTGGCACTCTTGCGGCCTTTCTTGACAATAACCTGTGCCGGAATATCCCGCCAGAAAACGGTAATCAGATCAGCCATGAGTGGTCTCCTTGGCGCGTAAATATGTAAAAACCGCCGGACTGGCTTGCTGCGCGACGACGTGCAATGCGCTTAAAAACGACGCGTGCACCGCAACATAATATAAGGCCCGGCAAACCGGGAAGAAAGCCTTGCGGATACCATTGGTAAACGGCGGTGTTCGACTAGAGCAATTCTGAGCTAGATTGGAACATTTGATGGAGGAAAATCGGTTCACTCGGCAAGGCGCGTCGCGCAGCGCGATGTGGTGCATCGGGCAAGCGGCGCAACAACGCCGATGGGCCGATTTTCGCCACCCTCGAAAGGATTATTGTATTGAAACTCAAAGATGAATGGGCCGGGCGATTTTGGCCCCTGGCGTCGTTGGCTCGCGCTTGTGGTGGGTTGGCACCACGGCGCGCAATCCGCCTGGCCAGTGACCAAAATCGCCACGGTCAAATGATCCAATCTAGCTCAGAATTGCTCTAAACGACCGAACTGAACAGCGCCGTCGTCAGGAACAGGACGAAGGCGAATATCAGCGCCGCAACCAGGCCGATAATCGAGCCGACGGCCAGGCAGTTGCCGTCATGTTCGGTATGGGCGAGGCCGATCGTCGCAATCGCAAAGGCCGGCAGCCAGTTTCCGAACGGGATCGGAATAACGACGATAATGGACATGAACAGGGTGTAGATGCCGAAAACCCGTTCCGACATCGGGCTCGTCAGCGGCCAGTTGCGCGGGCGCACCCATGCTTCCATCCATTTCAGCCACGGCTCTGAGCGCCGGACGATCTTCTGAAGCGTCTTCTTGTCGAGCGTATAGTTGGCAAGGCGTTGCGGGAGCCAGATTTTGTCGCGGCCGGCCACGATCTGCCATGAAATAAAGATCAAAGGCAGGCCCAGTATCAGCGTCGCGCCCGGCGGGAGGGGTATGAGGTTGGGAATCGAGAAAACCAGCAGGAAGGCGCCGAAGGAGCGTTCGTCCATGGCCTCCGCGATCTCACGCAGGGTGATGCTCGGCCCCATGGTTTCCGAGATCTGCTTCAGCAGGTCCGAAAGGCTCTGCGGCTGGTTTTGCTGCTCTGCCGAAATGCCGGGAACAGAACCATCTGCGGAGGTGTCGCTCAATACAGTCTCTCTTCGGCCTCAGTACAAATCTGTGTTCACTTTGCCCAACGCGTATCAGCCGATCATCAAGGCAATACGTCAATCAGTGCTCTCCCGGATTGCGGGCACCACATGTGGGACTTTTTGCGCCGATAGGCAAGAGGTTAGCGCGCCAACCGCACGCTCAGGCGGACAGGAGCGATGATGTCAGGTCGCCATAACCGGTAAACCGGTACTCATATTCAAGCCCGAGGCGTTGCGCCGCGAGCCGGGCTTTTTCCTGTAGTTCCGGGTCCTGTTTCTGGGACAGGTAGACAAGCTTTCGGTAGTTGCCGAAATACATGTCGCGCAGTTCCGGGTGCCGGTCGAGACCGAGCGGCTCGATGATGAAGCTCTCGAACTGGCGGGCCAGAAAATCCGTCAGGAAGAACGCATCGATATCGTCATCCCATTCGTCGAACAGATCGTTTCCGGCGAAAAACGAATAGCAGTGCGGCCCGGCGATGCGTTCGACACCTTCTTCCTCGCAGACCCGGTCGAGCATGCCGCCGGTGCCGCAATCGGCATAGGCGACGTAGATGCGCTCAAATCCCTCTTCGCGCGCCTTTTCGATCGCTTCCTTTACGCCCGGTGCGATGCGATCGGGATAAAGATGCCATTGTGCGGGAAGGCAGGCCAGATCGATATGCGAAAGGCCGTTGGCTTCGCATATGGCGAGGATTTCGCGCGCAATGGCGCCGCAGCCGATCACGCGTACCGGCTTTGTCTGCGACGCATTGTTGTCCCGTTCGCTCATGGCGGCCTATATAGCGTCAAAACAAAATGGCGGCCAATCGGGCCGCCATTCGTCAAGTCAAAACGTTCATGCGGCTTTATCCGGCGCTGGCCATCGAATTGTGCTTGCGCTTCATGAATTCCTTGGCGGTTTCCACGGCGACGGCGGCATCGCGGCAATAGGCATCGGCGCCGACAGCCATTCCGAACTCCTCATTGAGCGGCGCTCCGCCGACCAGTACGACATAGTCGTCGCGGATGCCCTTTTCCTTCATCGTGTCGATCACGACTTTCATATAGGGCATCGTCGTGGTCAGCAGCGCCGACATGCCGATGATATCGGGCTCGTGCTCATCGATCGCCTCGAGATAGTTCTCGACCGGGTTGTTGATGCCGATGTCGACGACGTCGAAACCGGCGCCTTCCATCATCATGCCGACGAGATTCTTGCCGATGTCGTGAATGTCGCCCTTGACCGTGCCGATGACCATCTTTCCGAGCTTCGGAGCGCCGGTTTCGGCAAGCAGCGGCCTAAGGATGGCCATGCCCGCCTTCATGGCATTGGCCGACAAAAGCACCTCGGGCACGAACAGGATGCCGTCGCGGAAATCCTCGCCGACGATACGCATGCCTTCCACGAGCGCCTTCGTCAGCACATCGTAGGGCGCCCAGCCACGGTCGAGCAGGATGGTCGTGCCTTCCTCGATCTCTTCCTTCAGGCCGTCATAAAGGTCGTCATGCATCTGCTGCACGAGTTCATCGTCAGACAGTTCGGACAGAATGATTTCGTCTTCGGACATCGGCGTTCCCTCGATGCTGGCGACTGTCGCCTTATGAATCAGTAAAGTCTTTATCCTGAAAGTCTTATGCGGGAAAGAAGTGAATATGGAGTTCTCAAAAACGACGCGCTTCAATCTGAAAAGCGACCCGTTGTTTCAAGGCGTTGCTTTGCCAACGCAGGGGGCGGTGGCCTGTCGCCTAAGCGTCACGGCTTGGCGCATAGAGAAAGGCGGTGGCCGGGCTGGACACTAGGCTAAACGGCAACGAAAGGCTTGCAGGCCAACGCAGAAACAGGATGGGCCGCCGGCCGGCGCACTGATGCCGCAAATAGGTGGTATCGCAGACAGCGCGAAAGGCGGCAGGAAAGGTGACCGAAATGGAAGCTGAAAAAACGAGTTCCGGCCGTGGCGGGGGCCGACGGGGACGCGGCGGTGCAGGCGGTGCGGCCGCAAGGCGCGCATCACGGAGCGGCGGCGGTCCGGGTGAGCAGCAGTTTTATATCCGGCGCAAGGTCCGCGAATACGAAGTACTCGACGAAGAAGCGCTGGCGCTGATCGAGGCCAATGCCGATACGGTGCTCGAGGAAATCGGTATCGAATTCCGCGATGACGCGGAAGCGCTGGCTCTGTGGCGTGAAGCCGGTGCCGAGGTGAAGGGCGAGCGCGTGCATTTTCCGAAAGGCCTTTGCCGGTCGCTCCTGAAGAGCGCGCCGCAGGTCTTTACCCAGAACGCGCGCAATCCGGAACGCTCCGTCCAGATCGGCGGCAAGGCGACCGTGTTCGCACCGGTCTATGGGCCGCCCTTCGTGCGCGACCTCAATGGCGAGCGGCGCTATGCGACGATCCAGGACTTCGAGAACTTCGTGAAACTGGCCTATATGGCGCCCTCGATGCACCATTCGGGCGGAACCGTGTGCGAGCCGGTGGATATTCCGGTCAACAAGCGGCACCTCGACATGGTCTATGCCCATATGCGGCTTTCCGACAAGCCGTTCATGGGCTCCGTCACCGCGCCGGAACGGGCGCAGGACACGGTGGACATGTGCAAGATCCTCTTCGGTGAGGACTATGTCGATCAGAACTGCGTCGTCATCAACCTGATAAACGCCAATTCGCCCATGGTGTTCGATGACACCATGCTCGGCGCCGCAAAAGTCTATGCGCGCAACAATCAGGCCTGCATTGTTTCGCCATTCATCCTGTCCGGTGCGATGAGCCCGGTGACGGTGGTCGGCACGCTGACGCAGATCCTGGCGGAAGTGCTTGCCGGTGCTTCCTTTACACAGCTTGTGCGTCCCGGTGCGCCGGTACTGTTCGGCACCTTCGCAGCGTCGATTTCAATGCAGTCCGGTGCCCCGACCTTCGGAACGCCGGAGCCGTCGCTGGTCTCCTACGGGGCGGCGCAACTCGCACGGCGGCTGGGACTTCCGTTCCGCACGGGCGGCTCGCTCTGCGGCTCCAAGGTTCCCGATGCCCAGGCCGCGCATGAAAGCGGCGCCACGTTGAACATGACGCTGCTCGCCGGCACCAATTTCGCGCTGCATTCGGCCGGCTGGCTGGAGGGCGGGCTGGTGTCGTCCTACGAGAAGTTCATGATCGACGTGGACCAGCTCGGCATGATGCAGAAATTCGCCGAAGGCGTCGATCTGTCCGAGGACGCGCAGGCCATGGACGCAATTCGCGAAGTGGGTCCCGGAAGCCATTATCTCGGTTGCGCCCATACGCAGGCGCATTTCCAGACGGCCTTCTACCGCTCGCCCCTTGCCGACAACAATTCCTTCGAGCAATGGCAGCTTGAGGGTGAAAAACGGATCGAAGCGCGGGCCAACGAACTGTGCCGGAACTGGCTGGAATCCTATCAGGCACCGCCGCTCGACGAGGGCATCAATGACGGGCTCAGGGATTTCATCCGCCACAAGAAAGAGGCGATGCCCGACGCCTTCACGTGAAAGAAGCCCGAGGACGGCCGGGCTAAAGTGGCCAATCTCATTCACAAGGACGTCTGGCGCTCAGCGTTCAGGGATGACGAATGACGGGCGTGGATGATGTCTATGGCCGGCTGGACGCGGCGCTGAAAGGCCATGGCCTGATGGCGCGTGGCGGGCTGCACATGACAGAAGACGCGGATCTGGCCGTGCGCGAATACGGATATCGCAGCATTGTGCTTGCCGGCCATGCCGGTTCTTCGTTCTGGCGGCAATTCGAGCCATTTCGCAAGGCCCATGACGGTGCGCATCCGCTGGATGCCTGGTCGCGATCCATCGGTGAAGAAATTGAATCGGAATTCGGTTGCAAGGCCCTGTATCCGTTCGATAAACCCTGGTGGCCGTTCCAGAGCTGGATCAAGCGTACGGAAGGGTTGAAACCGTCCCCGCTGGGTATCCTGATCCATCCGGAGTTCGGGCTCTGGCACGGATACCGGGCGGCGTTCGGATTCAAGGAAGCACTCGCGCTGCCGGCGCCGGTGGCGCTCGACCATGCTTGCGACACCTGCCAGGACAAGCCGTGCGTTTCGGATTGTCCGGTTGGGGCGGTGGCAGAGGATGCATTCGATATACCCGCTTGCCGGTCGCATCTTGCCAGCGATCGGGGCCGTTCCGGCTGCATGGTTTCAGGGTGTTTTGCGCGCAATGCCTGCCCGGTCGGACCGAAATACCGCTATACGCAGGCGCAGCTTCGTTTCCACATGGATGCGCTGGAGCCGGTCCCGACCTGAGTGGCGTTATGCGCGCCGGCGGCCACGGCGTTCGCGCTTGGGTGCTTCCGTACCGTCGCCGGCCGTCTTGTTGCGCAAAGGTCCGATCTTTTCCCGGATGTCATCCAGGCTCGGCTTTTCGGTTTTCTGGTGCGTGTCGATCGCTTCCCGCATGGCGCGCAGGTGATCGCAGGACGTTCCGCAACAGCCGCCGATGATTGTCGCGCCGGCGTCCATGGCCAGGCGCACATATTCGGCCATTAACGGCGGCGTGCCGGAGTAGTGGATCTCGGAGCCCCGGAACTCCGGGATTCCGCAATTGCCCTTGACGATAATGGTTCCGTCCGGATTGGCTTCTTTCATGTCAAGCAAGGACGCCAGAATATCGGAGGCGCCCACGCCGCAATTGGCGCCGACCGCCAGCGGAGCTTGCTCCATCTCGTTTGTGACGTTGTGAATGTCCTTCGGATGCAGCCCCATCATTGTCTTGCCGGCGGTGTCGAACGAACCGGTGTATGTATAGGGCATGCCGCACTTCGCGGCGGCCTCGGCCGCGGCGCGAATCTCGTCCGGCGCCGACATGGTCTCGATCCAGGCGACATCGGCGCCGCCTGCCTTCAGACCTTCGATCTGCTCAACGAAAGCATCGACCGCGTCTTCGTAGGTGAGGGCGCCCAACGGCACGAGCAATTCGCCGGTCGGGCCGACGGAGCCGGCGACAATGACCGGTCGACCGGCATTGTCGGCGACCTGTCTGGCAATTTCGGCCGCCCGCTTGTTCAGCGCGAAGGCACGGTCCTGCGCATGGTGCAGCTTCAACCGATGACGCGTGCCGCCGAAACTGTTGGTCAGGATGATGTCGGACCCCGCATCGACGAAATCCTGATGCAGTTTGACGATTTTTTCCGGCGCGTCCTCGTTCCACAGCTCCGGGGCTTCACCCGATTCCAGTCCCATGGCGAAGAGGTTGGTTCCGGTCGCGCCGTCGGCGAGGAGAACGCCTTTTTTGGCGAGCAGTTCGGAAAGCGGGTTGGTCGAAATATCGGGAGAGGACATTGCATATTCCAAGTGTGACTGAATTGCGTAACGATATAAACATGTCTTTATATCGTGGCAATGTGAAAATCGTTAATCGGCCGGAATTTGCTCAATTGCATGAGCGGAACGAAAAAGGCGGCCGAAACGGCCGCCTGTTCCGATGTTTTGTCCGGTCGCGTGCTATTCAGCGGCCATCGCTTTCTCATGGGCGACTGGCGTCACCATTGCCGCAATGACGTCGTGGATGTCGAGCGAACCGACCGGCTTGCCGGCGGCGTCGATGACATGGGCCATCGCCACATTGCCGTCGGTCATGGTCTTGGCCGCCTCTTCCAGGGTCGTGCCGGTGGCGATGCCCATTCCCTCCGGATCTCCCGACAGCGGCTTCATGATCGTTTCCACCAGGATCACGCGTCCCCGATTGACCTCCTTGACGAAGTTGGAGATGTAATCGTCCGCCGGATTGAGCACGATCTCCTGGCCGGTGCCCTGCTGCACGATCTTGCCGTCGCGCAGGATGGCGATCTTGTCGCCGAGGCGCAAAGCCTCGTCGAGATCATGGGTGATGAAGACGACGGTCTTGCGGATCTCCTTCTGAAGATCCAGCAGCACGGATTGCATATCCATTCGGATCAGCGGATCGAGCGCCGAGAAGGCCTCGTCCATCAGCAGGATGGGCGCATCGTTGGTCAGCGCCCGGGCGAGGCCGACGCGCTGCTGCATGCCACCGGAAAGCTGATTGGGATAGCTCTTTTCGAAGCCCGTCAGGCCGACACGGTCGATCCAGCGCTGAGCACGCTCGACCTGCTCGGCGCGCGAGATTCCCTGCACCTCAAGACCGTAAACGGTGTTGTCCATGACGGTGCGGTGCGGCAGCAGGGCGAATTTCTGGAACACCATCGCCGTTTCGTGGCGGCGGAATTCCCGCAACTGGCCGGGACTCATCTTGCACACATCGTCGCCGCCGACGACAACCTCGCCGGCGGTGGGGTCGATCAGCCGGTTGATGTGGCGGATCAGCGTCGATTTTCCGGACCCCGAAAGGCCCATCACCACCTGAATGCCGCCTGCCGGCATTTCGATATTGATGTCTTTCAGGCCCAGGACATGACCGTATTGCTCGTTCAATTCGGCCTTGGTCATGCCCCCCTTGACCATGTCCACATATTGCTCGGGATTCTTTCCGAAGATCTTGTAGAGATTTCGGACCGATATGCCCGGACTCGTCTTCGCATCAGCCATGGACCACCTCCTGATGCTTCTGCAGACGCTTGCCGAAGGCCTGGCTCGTCCGGTCGAAGATGATGGCGATGCCGACGATGGCAAGGCCGTTGAAAACGCCCAGCGTGAAATACTGGTTGGTGATAGCCCGCAGCACCGGTTGTCCGAGGCCCTGGACCCCGATCATGGATGCGACCACAACCATGGCCAGCGCCATCATGATGGTCTGGTTGATGCCGGCCATGATGGTCGGTAGCGCCAGCGGCATCTGGACATTCTTGAGCCGCTGCCAGTTGGACGATCCAAAGGCGTCGGCCGCTTCGAGCACATCCTTGTCGACAAGGCGGATGCCGAGATTGGTCAGCCGGATGATGGGCGGAATGGCATAGATCACGACGGCGATCAGGCCAGGAACCTTGCCGATGCCCAGAAGCATCACCACCGGGATCAGGTAGACGAAGCTCGGCATGGTCTGCATGACATCGAGGATCGGGTTGATGACCGCCTGTACTCGATCCGAGCGTGACATGATGATGCCGATAGGAATGCCGATCACGATGGCAAGCACCGTGCAGACGAAGATCATCGAGATGGTCTTCATCGTGTCTTCCCACATGTCGAAATAGCCGATCAGCAGCAATGTGACGATCGAGCCGATGACGATGCGGATATCGCGGCTGGCCAACCACGCGATGGCGGCGATGATGATCAGAATGATCGGCCACGGCGTGTCCGTCATGAAGTCCTCCGAGTAGATCAGAAAATGCTTCAGCGGTTCAAAAAACAGTTCGAAATATTCCCCGTAAGCCCGCGTGAACGAGCGGAAACCCTCGTCGATCGCTTTCTTCAGCGCGCGCAGGCTCGCTCCGTTCATGCTCGGAAACTCGTACAGCCATTCCATTGTATTGCCCCTTCCGGCCCCGTATCTGGACTTATTTTTATGCTTGTTGTGTCCGGCAAAAACCCGGCGGGGGCGACCCGCCGGGTTTCAAGATTTTAGGAGTTTGCCAGGTAATTCTTGACCTTGTCGGCAACTTCCGGGCTCACCCAGGTTGTCCAGAGATCTTCATTGTTCTCCAGGAAGTAACGGGCGCCGTCTTCACCGGTGGCCTGGTTGTCGACCATCCAGGCAAGCAGGCTGTTGACGGTCTTGTTGCCCCATTTGCGGGTGGCAAGATAGTCATAGGCGACGCCGCCGCGCTTCTGGAACTCGTCGGTCACGACCGTGTAGACCTCGGATTTCGGCCAGGCGTTTTTCTGCGGGTTCTCGCACTCGGACTGAGATGTGCACTCGTCCCACTGCTTCTTGTCGTGCGGCACGCCGAAGCCCAGGCGGACCATTTCATATTTGCCGAGGATGGCGGTCGGCGCCCAGTAGTAGCCGAGCCAGCCCTGGTTGCGTTCAAACGCCTTGGCGATGGATCCGTCGAGGCCAGCCGCGGAGCCCGTGTCGATCAGGCTGAAGCCGGCTTCTTCGCCGCCATAGGCCTTGAAAAGATTGCCGGTGGAAATCTGGCAGTTCCAGCCCGACGGACAGTTGTAGACACCGCCCTTGGAGGAGTCTTCGGGATCCGGGAAAAGCTCCGGATGCTTGAGCGCATCGTCGATCGTCTTGATGTCCGGATAGGCCTCGGCGATGTAATTCGGAATCCACCAGCCCTCAACGCCGCCATCGGCGAGGGACTCGGCTGCAATATGAAGGCGGCCTTCGGCAACGGCGGCGTCAACCGCGTCGCGGAACGCGTTGATCCACAATTCCGGCGCGACGTCCGGCTGTCCCTTTTCGTTCATGGAGGCGAAAGTCGGCATCGTGTCGCCGGCGACCAGCTCGACATCGCAACCATAGCCTTCGGAAAGGATGATCTGATCAATATTGGCCAGCACTTCGGCCGACTGCCAGTTCATCTGGGCAACGGTAACCTTGCCGCAGTCTTCCGCGGATGCGGAATTGGCGAAGAACACGAGACCTGTGGCGAGCAACGATGAAGCGATAAGCTTCTTCATGACGTAAATTCTCCCAGTTTTGCAGTGACTTGATTCAAACGCCTTACTGCTTCACTGCAAAGCAACAAGTCGTATTCCGTGGCGCAGCGCGGATGATGGTTCCGACTTGCCATTCCCCTTTGTCGGCTTCCCGGCCGCTTGCGATCCATAAAACGGTAACAGAGTGTAACACAATGGTCATTTTGCGACATAAATTGACCATCTGGCGTTTCACTGTGTGAGAAAAGTACCAGCTGAATTTAATCGAATGGCCATGTTCCGCCCGAAATTGCAAATTTTTTCTCCAAAGGCTCTACACGATTTAATCCAGACATAAATATTTCGGTATCTTGAAAACGACATGCCGGAGTTCGGCGGCCTGGGAATGCAGCCGATGATGCGACGCCGGACTGACGCATTCGGGCTGGCCTTTTCGGCAACGGGCAGTCTATACCCATTCCAAATTGCGGGACCGGTCAGGTTTCGAAGCCGGAAAGGGATGGCGAAATGAACAAGCATGTCAGTGTCAAGCGACGCGATCGCGGGCCCAAGGGGCGCCCGCTGGATGATGCGGCGCTTGAGGATATGCGTGGCCTTTTCGAAGGTCAGGAACTGCGCCGCGATCTGCTTATCGAGTTTCTCCACAAGATCCAGGATACCTATGGTTGTCTCTCCGCAGCGCACATAAGAGCGCTGGCCGAACTCATGGGGCTGCCACAGGCGGAGATTTACGAGGTGGCATCCTTTTACGACCATTTCGATGTGGTCAGGGAAGGGGAGGATGCGCCCGCGCCGCTGACCATTCGCGTTTGCGATTCCCTGTCCTGCATGATGGCTGGCTCCGAGACGCTGATCGCGGCGCTCGAAACGGGTGTCGATCCGTCCCTGATCCGGATAGCGCGCGCGCCCTGCATGGGGCGTTGCGACACGGCGCCCGCGGCCCGCCTCGGTGATCGGGAAGTGGATCATGCGACGCCGGACGGCCTGCTGCAGCTCGCCAGTGAAGGCGGTTTCGACACCGAGGTGCCGGAATACATCAATCTGTTCGCCTATCAGGAATATGGCGGCTACGCGCTCTACGGGAAAGTCAGATCGGGCGAGATCGGGGCGCAGGCGCTGATCGACGCGCTCTCCGATGCCGGCCTGCGCGGCCTCGGCGGCGCGGGATTTCCGGCAGGAAAGAAATGGGGCTTTGTACGCTCCTACGACGGACCCCGGCTGATGACCGTCAATGGCGACGAGGGCGAGCCGGGAACCTTCAAGGATCGTTACCTGCTTGAGAGCGATCCGCACCGCACACTGGAAGGTGCGCTCATCGCCGCCCATGCGGTCGAGGCAGAACGCATCTATTTCTATATGCGCGACGAATATCCGGCGGTGCTCGAAATCCTGCGGACCGAAATTGCGGCCTTGGAGGAGGCGGGGATCATCGCGCCCGGTTTCATCGAGCTTCGCCGGGGTGCGGGCGCCTATATCTGCGGCGAAGAGAGCGCGATGATCGAAAGCATCGAGGGCAAGCGCGGCCTGCCGCGTCACCGTCCGCCTTATATTGCCGAGGTCGGACTGTTCGGCCGCCCGACGCTGAACCACAATGTCGAGACGCTCTGGTGGATCCGCGACATTGTCGAAAACGGCGCAAAGTGGTTTGCCGATCAGGGCAAGCCCGGCCATCCCGGACCGCGATCCTGGTCGGTTTCCGGCCGGGTCAAGGAGCCGGGCGTGAAACTCGCTCCGGCCGGGATCACCATCCGGGAACTGATCGACGACTATTGCGGCGGAATGGCGGAGGGCCACGCGTTCAAAGCCTACCTTCCGGGCGGTGCGTCAGGCGGCATTCTTCCGGCCAACATGGACAAGATTCCCCTCGATTTCGGCGGCGAACTGGCCGATGCGGACGCATTCGTGGGCTCGCATGCGGTGGTCGTCCTGTCGGACAAGGACAGCGTGAAGGAAGCAACGCTGAACCTTCTGAAGTTCTTCAAGCATGAAAGCTGCGGACAGTGCACGCCCTGTCGTGGCGGCACGGAAAAGATGGTGACGCTCCTGGAACGTGACGGGGCGCTCGACGAAGCCGCGATCCGCGACCTCGAGGCCGTGATGCGGGATGCGTCGATTTGCGGGCTCGGGCAGGCCGCGCCCAACCCGGTCAACCATTTGCTGGTCCATTTCAGGGATGAGTTGTAGTGCCCGGGTTGGCCAGCTGTTTGTTCGTATCTGGAGCGGTCACCGGTGCTGGCGAGCACTATGTTAAGAAGAGCCCAAACGGTTTGGTGTTTTCTGAGGAAGCGTGCAGATGACGGATGTAACGTTCAGCCTTGACGGCAAGACCGTAACGGCGGCCGAGGACGAGAGTATCTGGGACGTGGCGAAGCGGGAAGGCACCCGAATCCCGCATCTGTGCCACCTTGATCAGCCCGGATACAGGCCCGACGGGAACTGCCGCGCCTGCATGGTCGATATTGAGGGGGAGCGCACGCTTGCCGCCTCCTGCATCCGCAAACCGACCGACGGGATGGTCGTGCGCACCGATACGGAGCGGGCGGAAAAATCCCGTCACATGGTGTTCGAACTGCTTGCCAGCGATATGCGGCCGCAGGAGGAAAGCCCGGACAACCAGTCGGCGTTCTGGGATTGGGCGTCGTCCATGGGCATCAACGGATCGGACCGGTTTCCGTCGAAATTTGCCGATGGCGGCATGGATCGCGGCTTCGATGTCTCCAACCCGGCGATCGCCGTCAATCTGGATGCCTGCATCACCTGCGGCGCCTGCGTGCGCGCCTGCCGGGAAGTTCAGGTCAATGACGTGATCGGCATGGCCGGGCGCGGAAATCATTCCGTGCCGGTGTTCGACATCCACGACCCGATGGGACTGTCGACCTGCGTGAGTTGCGGCGAATGCGTGCAGGCCTGTCCGACCGGTGCGCTCTATGAAAAAACGCTGATGGATGAAAGCAACACCAGGAGGGACGTCCAGGCCTTCGACAAGGTGGTCGATAGCGTGTGCCCGTTCTGCGGTGTGGGCTGCCAGACGAGCGTTGCCGTGAAGGACAACCGCATCGTCCAGGTCGACGGTCGTGACGGTCCGGCGAACGAGAATCGCCTGTGCGTCAAGGGACGTTTCGGTTTCGATTATGTGCATTCGCCCGACCGGCTGACCAAGCCGCTCATCCGCCGTGACGATGCACCGAAGGCCGGTGACATGGACCTGCGCGGGGTCGATCCGCTGACGATCTTCCGCGAGGCGAGCTGGGAAGAGGCCCTCGAAAAAGCCGCGAGCGGGCTGAAGACCATCCTTGATCGCGACGGCGGAAGCGCGCTGGCCGGTTTCGGATCGGCCAAGGGCTCCAATGAGGAAGCCTATCTTTTCCAGAAGCTCATCCGCGAGGGTTTCGGGACCAACAATGTCGACCACTGTACGCGGCTCTGCCACGCATCCTCGGTTGCCGCATTGCTGGAAGGCGTCGGCTCCGGCGCTGTCTCCGCGCCGTTCACGGATGCCATGAAATCCGACTGCATCGTCGTGATCGGCGCGCGGCCGGCAACCAACCATCCAGTCGCGGCGACCTATTTCAAACAGGCGGTCAAGCAGGGCAAGCAGCTCATCGTCATGGACCCGCGCCGCCAGGGGCTGATGCGCCATGCAACGCATGCGCTGCAGTTCAAGCCCGGCAGCGATGTGGCGATGCTGAACGCCATGCTCAACGTGATCGTCACCGAACAGCTCTATGACGAGCAGTATATCCAGGCCAATGTCTCGGGCTTCGAGGCGTTGAAGGAGAAGGTCAAGGACTTCACGCCCGAAGCCATGGCCGAGGTCTGCGGTATCGACGCCGAAACGCTGCGGGACGTGGCGCGCACCTACGCGACCTCGGAGCGCTCGATCATCTTCTGGGGCATGGGTATCTCCCAGCACACCCACGGGACCGATAATTCGCGTTGCCTGATCGCGCTGGCGCTGACCACGGGTCATGTCGGGCGCCCCGGCACAGGTCTGCATCCGCTGCGCGGCCAGAACAATGTCCAGGGCGCATCGGATGCGGGGCTCATCCCGATGTTCTTCCCGGATTACAGATCTGTCGAGAATGTCGACATACGCAGCGGATACGAGGATCTGTGGGGACGTTCGCTCGATCCGGTGAAGGGCCTGACGGTTGTCGAGATCGTCGACGCGATCCTCGATGGCAAGATCAAGGGCATGTACATCATGGGCGAGAATCCGGCGATGTCGGATCCGGACCAACAGCACGCGCGTGCGGCGCTGGCGGCGCTCGATCATCTCGTGGTGCAGGATATCTTCCTGACGGAGACGGCGTGGCACGCCGATGTGGTGCTGCCGGCGTCGGCGCATGCCGAAAAGCTCGGAACCTATACGAACACGAACCGACAGGTGCAGATCGGCCGGCCAGCGCTCGATCCGCCGGGCGAAGCGCGTCAGGACTGGGAACTGATCGCGGCCCTGGCGAAGGGCATCGGTCTGGGCTGGGACTACGGGCATATTTCCGACGTCTACACGGAAATGGCGTCCGTCATGCCGTCCCTCAACAACATTCCCTGGGAGCGGCTCGAACAGGAAGATTCGGTCACCTATCCGGCCGATGCCGTCGACCGGCCCGGCAATGAAGTGATCTTCCGCGAAGGCTTCCCGACTGCTGACGGGCGGGGCAAGATCGTTCCGGCCGACTTGCTGCCGCCTGACGAAGTGCCGGACGAGCAGTTTCCGCTGGTTCTGACGACCGGACGTCTGCTGGAGCACTGGCATACCGGCGCCATGACCCGCCGCTCGGGCGTCCTCGACGAGATCGAGCCGCAGGGGATTGCCGTGATGAACCCTTACGAGATCGAACGCCAGGGGCTTGAGGCCGGGCAGATGGTCGCCGTCGAAACGCGGCGGGGTATCGTCGAGGCGGTCTTGCGGTCGGACCGGGAGGTCGCCGACGGCATGATCTTCATGCCGTTCTGCTTCAATGAAAGCCCGGCCAACCGGCTGACCAATCCGAAGCTGGACCCTTTCGGAAAAATTCCCGAGTTCAAATACTGTGCTGCGAAAATCGAGGCGATCTCGGCGGCGGATGCCGCGGAGTGAGTTTTTTCCGGTCGCGGCCGGTCAGCTGAGATAGCCAAGTGAACGCAGGCGCCGTTCGATGGCTTCGCGCTCGGATGCATCGAATGCGCGCTGTTCGCGGTTGTGCTCCTCGAACATCGCCCGGAAGAGGGCACGTGCCTTCGTCATCAACTGGCGGCAGGATTTCTGCGGCGGAATGGCGACGAGTGAGTTCTCGATCAGGCTTTTGTGCTTCTTCGATATGTCGACATGCTGCTGTTCGTGCCATTCGACATGCTTGCTGAGTGCCTCGAAAGCGGAACGGGTCCGTCCGTCGGCCCTGTTGAGTTCCGACCATTCCGGCAATGTGACAAGCAGATCAAGGTCAATCTCGGCGGTTTCGATGCGGCAGGTATCGCCCTCCCGTACCGTCTTGACGCGCGGCGTCATGCGCGTTTCCGTCGTGCCGATCGCGTGGCCGTTCTGCGGGCCGCGCCGGGCGATCTGCTCGTTGATCTGGCTGGCCGTGGTGCCTGGAACCTTGTAGTAGACGGTCGTCAGACCCGAACTCGTGCTCGTGCAGGCCGACAGGCCGACAAGCGCGAGAACAAGAAATATTGCTCGTCCCGCTCCAAGAGGGCGCCTGTCGCGATTGTGCATCGGGTTCCGTCGCATGGACCGTTCGCTCTCCAACTGTGTACAACCGAGCTCTGCGTCAAGTTTGCGGACAAATAGTGTCGGGTACAATATGATCAAACAATAAAACCGGTCCAGAGGTTTGTGTGATCAAAAAAGCACGGTGCGGGCTTTACCGTGCTGAACAAAAATGCTTGATGGAAATGAACGGTCGTTTGTTTGTTTTTGTGTGGCCGACCGGTTTACACTGACAAATCGTGAGCCGCAGGGTGCCTTGAAACCCTTCGCGGCATAGATTCGGGAGGCAGACGATGGACGCAGCGGTGGAAACGCGCGAGGACCGTTTCGGTCTGACGGACGAGCAACGCGCCATCCAGGAAATGGTCGCCGCTTTTGCGGCGGACCGCGTGGCGCCCAATGCGGTGGAATGGGATCAGGCGAGGCATTTTCCGATCGATGTGATCCGCGAGACCGCGCCGCTTGGCCTCGGCGGGATCTATGTGGGCGACGATGTCGGCGGCTCCGGCCTCGGACGCCTCGACGCGGTCGTGATCTTCGAGGCGCTGGCCAAGGCCTGTCCGGCCTTCTCCAGTTTCATTTCGATCCACAACATGGCGGCCTGGATGATCGACGAGTTCGGCTCGCAAGAGTTGCGCGAGCGGTTTCTTCCGGGGCTCACCTCGATGGAGCAGATCGCCAGCTACTGTCTGACGGAACCCGGTTCGGGTTCGGATGCGGCGGCGCTCAAGACACGTGCCGTCAGGGACGGCGACAGCTATGTGATCAACGGATCGAAGCAGTTTATTTCCGGCGCCGGCGTCAACGACATCTATGTCGCCATGGTCAGGACGGGCGACGAGGGTGCCTCCGGGGTTTCGGCCCTCGTCATTCCGAAAGATGCGCCCGGTCTTTCCTTCGGCGCGCCGGAATCGAAAATGGGCTGGCACATCCAGCCGACCGCCCAGGTGAATTTCGACAATTGCCGCGTACCGGCGGAAAACTGCATCAATCACGAGGGCATGGGTTTCAAGATCGCTATGGCGGGGCTCGATGGCGGACGGCTGAACATTGCCGCTTGCTCGCTTGGCGGTGCCCAGTCGGCGCTCGACAAGGCGCTGGACTATACGTCGGAACGCAAGGCCTTCGGCAAGACGATCAACCAGTTCCAGGGTCTGCAATTCAAGATGGCCGATATGGCGACGGAACTGGAGGCATCGCGTCTGCTGCTCTACGCGGCGGCCGACCGGCTGGATCAAAAGGCGTTCGATGCCGGAACCTGGTCGGCCATGGCCAAGCGCTATGTCACCGATACCGGCTTCAAGATTGCCAACGACGCATTGCAACTCTTTGGCGGATACGGCTATCTGGCCGATTATGGTGTCGAGAAGCTGGTGCGCGACCTGCGCGTCCACCAGATCCTGGAAGGCACCAACGAAATCATGCGGGTCATCATCGCGCGGCATTTGACGCGGTAGGACCGACTGAAAGCAAAGGGCAGGAGCGGACATGACGAATATTGCGTTTATCGGCCTCGGCAATATGGGAAATCCCATGGCCGCGAATCTGGTCAGGGCGGGGCTGCACGTGACCGGCTTCGATCTTGTTGCTGAAAATCTCAAGACAGCAAGCGCCAACGGGCTTGCCATTGCCGATTCGGCGCTGGCTGCCGTCGAGGATGCCGATGTGGTGATTACGATGCTGCCCGCCGGCCAGCATGTGCTTTCCGTCTATGGCGAGGTGCTTGAAAAGGCGCGGGCCCAGACATTGTTCATTGACTGCTCGACCATCGATGTCGACAGCGCGAGATTTGCGCACGGGCTTGCCGCCGAGAAGGGCATGCTTTCCATCGACGCGCCGGTGTCCGGCGGTGTCGGCGGTGCGGAGGCCGGAACACTGACCTTCATGGCCGGCGGCTCGGATGAGGCATTCAAACTGGCCGAACCCATCCTCGATCCCATGGCCGGGCGGATCGTGCACTGCGGTGATGGCGGCGCCGGCCAGGCCGCCAAGATCTGCAACAACATGATCCTGGGCATTTCGATGATCGCCGCCGGAGAGGCCTTCGTTTTGGCGGAGAAACTCGGCCTGTCGCATCAGGCCTTGTTCGACGTCGCATCGACATCGTCGGGCCAGTGCTGGTCGATCAATACCTATTGCCCGGTGCCGGGGCCGGTGCCGACGTCTCCGGCGAACAACGACTACAGGCCGGGCTTTGCGGCGGCGCTGATGCTCAAGGACCTGAAACTTGCCCAGGATGCGGCTCAAAGTTCCGGGGCCGTCACGCCGCTCGGTGCCAGCGCAGCGCAGCTCTATGCGCTCTTCAACGCCGCCGGCGAGGGCGGCACCGATTTTTCCGGTATCATCAATTTCCTGCGCGGGCAGGAAAAAAAATGACGCAAAAGCACCGAATTTAGGTTTGATTAAGGTCTCAATAACCGTCCGGTAACGTTATTCCCCTAGAACAGATCTGCGGCGGGTCACCCGTCGACCGCTCCGGATCAGGTACTGCGTACCGGGGTGCCAGCGATCTTCGCAGACCAATTGCGAAGGGCCACGAACCAAGTGGTCAAACCGCGCCCGGGAAGTCCCGTAGCGCGGTCATCGCGTATCAAACCGCAGGGTTCAATTTCCGATTTGCATCGTGGTTTGCGACCATTTGCCGGTATGCTGCCACGCGCGTCCACTGCGCCAACGGATTCAGTGCGGTCCAATCGGCCGGCCAACTTCATCACTTTCTGAAAACAAAATTTATTTGTCAGAGGCCGGAGCCTTGCCGTAGCGTGCCGGGCCGGGGGCGAGAATATTCTGACGCGGGGGGATCACGTGCCAGCGCTGTTCTCAGTCAAAAATTGCTTTTGTGAATTTTATGTATTTCGCCTGATTTGCATCATCATTGTTCCACTTGGCGGCTCGGCCTGCACGACCTCGGAATGGAACGTTCCGGTGGTGGCCGCAAACACGCAGATAGCCGATATCGAACGTGTCTTTGTCGCGACTATGCGCGCGCCGACAAACCGGAACGAGATGCGTTTCTCCAGCGAACGGGCCGACCGGCTGCATTTCGCAGATATCGATGTCTCGGTGCCGAAGCAACGCAAGGTCGGGAAACTCATCGGGCCGACGGATGTACCCGATCCGTCGAGGGAGTTCGGTGCCGTTCGCGTGGACAGCTTCGATGACGAGACCGCCTTTGTAGAAGCCATCAACAGGGAAATGCTCAAGCGCCCGCCGAAGGAACGTGTCGCCTTCGTTTTTGTGCACGGATACAACACCAAGTTCGGCGAATCGGTCTATCGTCACGCTCAATTGCGGAAGGATTACAATGTCCGGGCGGTGCCGGTCACTTATTCCTGGCCGTCGGCCGGAAAACTCCAAGGTTATCTCTACGACCGGGACAGTGCCCAATACGCCAGGGACGGCCTCATCCGGACCCTGAAACTATTGCAGCGTTCAAAGGCGCGCAGCACTTTTATCGTCGCACACTCCATGGGCACGCTGCTTACGATGGAAACCCTGCGGCAAGCGAGCATCAGCGGAGACAAACAGCTGCTTCGATCGGTCGGCGCGCTGGTCCTGGCGGCACCCGACATCGACAACGATGTGTTCAAGGAGCAGGTCGGCAAGATCGATCCGCTGCCCGATCCCTTCGTCATGTTCGTCTCCTCAAAAGACCAGGCACTGAGGGCCTCGCAGCTGGTGCGGCGCGGAACCCCGAGAGTCGGCGAAGGCGAGGAGATCGCGACATGGCAATCGCTCGGAATAACCGTTGTCGATTTGTCGAATGTACCGGATGGCGGCCTGACGAAGCACGGCGTCTATGCGAGCTCGCCGACGCTGATCCGGATCATTCAGGATGAGGGGCTCAATCTCGCGATGCTCGGGCAGGATCGTAGCGACTACCCGCAGGCGCAGGCGGCGGATAGCGGCGCCAGGTTCGCGGAGAACGTTGTTCACTTTCCTACAAACGAATAAAGAGAGCCGCGGCACGTTAACGATGCCGCGGCTCTCTTGCAGTCTTCGGATTGTGTCGATCAGCCGGCGGAATAGGTCCGGATCCAGGCTGCGGCTCTTGCAACGGGCCCACGGTTCGGCGTTTCTTTCTTTTCGCCGTTTCCTGCCTCGCCGTTCCATGCAATGTGCACGCCGTCATTCTTGTTAAAGATATACAACATCGCTTCGTTCCTCGAATTGGGCGTGACACGCCCCGTTGTTTCCGGCGCCGATATAGTCGCGCGGATCGATCCGCAAAAGACCTGAAAACGTCGTCGGCTATCTTTATTGCGCACAAGCCGGCGCGATCGGCCGCATTTGCGGATTCGTCTAAACGGGTCAGAGGTTTGGCTGCTTTTCACAGATGCGCGGCGGTGATAGATCATCACCTATGACCAAAGCCATCATGCTTCAGGGAACCGGCTCCGATGTCGGCAAGACCGTGCTCGTTGCGGGGCTGTGCCGCCTTGCCGCCAATCGGGGCTTGAAGGTTCGCCCGTTCAAACCGCAGAACATGTCCAACAATGCCGCGGTGGCCGATGATGGCGGTGAGATCGGGCGGGCGCAATGGCTGCAGGCGTTAGCCTGCCGGGTGCCGGCATCGGTGCATATGAACCCGGTTCTGTTGAAGCCGCAAACGACAACCGGATCCCAGGTCGTCGTGCGCGGCAAGGTTTGGGGCACGGCGGGAGGGCGCGACTACCAGGCGCTCAAGGGCGGCTTGCTCGGCGCGGTCCTTGAAAGCTGGGAGGCGGTGCGCGACGGCGCCGATATTGTTGTCGTGGAAGGCGCCGGTTCGCCGGCCGAGATCAATCTGCGCGCCAACGATATTGCCAATATGGGCTTTGCGACGCGGGCCGACGTGCCGGTGGTTCTGGTCGGCGATATCGATCGGGGCGGTGTGATCGCCTCGCTGGCTGGCACGCACCGGATATTGCCGGAGGACGACAGGCGGCAGATATGCGGCTATCTCATCAACAAGTTTCGCGGCGACGTTTCGTTGTTCGACGAGGGCATTGACCAGATTGGCGCATTCACCGGCTGGCCGTGTTTCGGCGTGATCCCGTGGCTTGAAGAGGCCCGCCGGTTGCCGGCTGAAGATTCGGTCGTGCTCGAGCGCATGACACGCGCCACCGGTGGCGCGCTCAAGATCGCTGTGCCGATGCTGGAGCGCATCGCCAATTTCGACGATTTCGATCCGCTCTCGGCAGAAACAGAGGTGGAGGTCGTGATGGTACGGCCGGGAGACGAATTGCCCTGCGATGCCGGGCTGGTCGTCATTCCCGGCTCCAAGTCGACGATTTCGGACCTGGCCGCCTTTCGGCGGAACGGTTGGGACGTGCAGCTCGAGCAGCATGTGCGGCGCGGCGGTCATGTGCTTGGCATATGCGGCGGCTTCCAGATGCTCGGCCGCAAGGTCTTCGATCCGCAGGGCATAGAGGGCGACAAAACCGAGGCGGACGGGCTCGGGCTCCTCGATGTGGTCACGGAAATGGAACCGGAGAAGACGGTTCGGAACGTCAGCGCCGTTAGCGCCGTCTTCGATGTTCCGCTTTCCGGATACGAGATCCATCTCGGCAGGACCGAGGGGCCGGATTGCCAGCGGCCTTTCAGCATCATCGACGGGCGCGACGATGGCGCGGTTTCGGCGGACGGGCGCGTTGCCGGAACCTATCTTCACGGTCTGTTTTCGGGTGATGCATTTCGCCGCCAGTACCTTGCGGACCTTGGAATCGAGGGCAACGGCATGAACTATCGCGCCGAGGTGGACCGTGCACTGGACGGGATTGCCGCCAGGCTGTCGGAGCTTTTAAGCCCGCAATTTCCGGGCTTTGAAGATATTCTTTAACCACCCGCTAACCGCGTTTCCTAAAGGCATATTTGCGAATTGGCACTAATGTGCTGGATGTGGGCCTGGCCAGTATGAATTTGGTCAGGTGCGTATGCTTGCGCGATACGCGAATGCCGGGAGCCTTGGCGCCTCCGGCCGGCGAATGACAGTTGCACTGCCCTTGGGCCGGCACTCGCCGCTACACAAGTGTTGTGACGCTTGGACCAGTCCAGGGGCCGGGTCGGTGCATCTGCGCCGGCGGGATGTGTAACGCTTGTGTGGGAGAGCGGGGTGACATACCCGGACTTGTCATTTTTTTGCGTCTTCAGAAACCGGACACGCCCGATCGTCGTCCGGTCGCTGCTGCTGATGGCCGCGATTATCGTATTTGCCCAGGCTGTTAACGGATATTTCTACCCTGATCTCACGGGCGCCGAACGTTTGGCCAATGTGCTCTTGTGCCTGAAGATCACGGTGATCGTCGCCGTTCCGTTCGTCATTTACGTGGTTTTGTTGCAGGCCCGCGCGGACCTTGCCGCGGAGTTTTTCCGCCTGCTTTCGCGAACCGATGCGCTCACGGGGCTGCTCAACCGTCGCGCGTTCGTCGATCTGCACAAGTCGGTGGAAATCGACGATACGGACGACGCGGCCGGCAGCAGGGCGCTGCTTGTCATCGATCTCGATCACTTCAAGCAGGTCAATGACCGGTTCGGACACGATGCAGGCGATGCCATCCTCGTTCAGCTTGCCGATCTTTTCCGCATCACTCTTAGAAGCGACGATGCGGTCGCGCGCATGGGCGGCGAGGAATTTGCCGTCGCGCTCAGCCGAGGAACGGAGCACGAGGCGCTGCAGGTGGCGCAACGGCTTCGCCATGCCGTCGAACGCAATGTCTTTCTCTATGACTGCCACGAAATCCGCCTCACGGTGAGCATCGGGCTGGTGCGTTACGAAGGCGGCGCCTATTTCGAGACGGCCCTGCGCCAGGCCGATCTTCTGACCTACAAGTCAAAGAAGGACGGACGCAACCGCATCAGTTGCGGAAAGGGGCAGTTCGGGCTTCCCACCGCCGCGTGAGGCACCGGCGCCGCGAGCGCTTCGTTGTCGGCACGATGCATGACGCAATCGCGATTGACAGTGCGCGTCAAACAATCCTATCACTCAGACTTGCGAATGGTCCCGCATGGCCAAGCCAGAGGGATCAAAAGGGAATGTGACGGGCGGACCCAAGCCGGGCGCCTTAATCGCAGCCGACCCCGCGACTGTAGAGCGGATTGGCAATCCCGACCGCGGCCCATGTGACAATTCGTTGATGAATTGAATCATGGTCCGGCGGTAAGCCACTGAAGTGGCGGCGCAATGAACCGGGTTGGACGCCTCTAGAAATCTGCGAATCGTCCGCCTTTGCGCCGCGACACTTTGGGAAGGCGAGGGTGCGCCGGACCGGCCTTTGGCCGGTCGATCCGCGAGCCAGGAGACCTGCCATTCGCGACGGGCAGACATGCCCGCACATAATGGGATGATCCCGGGCCAGACACGGAGGTTGCTATGGCTTCAATGAATTTACCGCGCGCACCGATTTCAGGCGGGGCTTTTCCGACGCCGATTCGCGGCAATCGATCCTGTCCCTAGAGAACACGATCGAATGACGAGCCGAATGCTACCCGCCAACGCGATGGCGGGCTCGATGCCGGGCATGTGCGCGGATTTCCTGCCCGTTCCTCGTGGATCGCTGCCGTGACCGGACAGCTGAACGCGAAAAAGGTCTTCGTGCTCGGCGGCGCGCGGTCGGGCAAGTCCGCCTTTGCCGAGACATATATCGAAAATAGCGGCCTGAAAGCGGTCTATATCGCAACAGGCCGGTCTTTCGATGCCGAGATGGATGCGCGCATTCGCCATCATCAGGCGCGGCGCGGCAGCGATTGGCGCACTGTCGAGGAACCATTGGCGCTTGTCGAAACACTGACCGAGCACTGTGCACGGGACCGTGCCGTCCTGATCGATTGCCTGACACTGTGGGTGACGAACCTGATGATGGAAGAACGGGACGTCGATGTTGAATCGGCGGCGCTCGCCGAATGCCTGACGCAATGTGCCGGCCCTGTGGTTCTGGTTTCGAACGAGGTCGGTCTTGGCATCGTGCCGGAAAACGCCATGGCGCGGGCTTTTCGCGACCACGCCGGGCGCTTGCACCAATTGATCGCCGCGCAAAGCGACGAAGTCTATCTGCTGGCGGCCGGGCTGCCGCTGAAAATGAAGGGATGAAACCATCATGCAGGGCCAGAAAATCCCCGCGACCGTGATCACCGGTTTCCTCGGAGCCGGCAAGACCACCATGATCCGCAATCTTCTAAGCAATGCCGGAGGGCGGAAAATCGCGCTCATCGTCAACGAATTCGGCGATCTTGGCGTCGACGGGGAGGTGCTGAAGGGCTGCGGCGCCGAAAACTGCACGGAAGACGACATTGTCGAACTGACCAACGGCTGCATCTGCTGCACGGTCGCCGATGATTTCATTCCGACCATGGAAAAGCTGCTGGAGCGCGACGAGAGGCCCGATCATATCGTCATCGAGACATCCGGTCTGGCATTGCCGCAGCCGCTGGTCGCGGCCTTCAACTGGCCGGATATCAAGACGCGTGTGACGGTCGATGGGGTCATCACCGTCGTTGACAGCGCTGCCGTGGCAGACGGCCGGTTCGCCGAGGACCATGACCGCCTCGACGCGCAGCGACAGGCCGACGACGCGCTCGACCACGAAAGCCCGCTCGAGGAGCTCTTCGAGGATCAGTTGACGGCGGCCGATCTGATCATCCTCAACAAGGCCGACCTTCTGGATGCGACCGGCCTGGAGGCGGTGCGGGAGGATATTGCCGGCCGCTCGCGCCGCAGCCCGTCAATGGTGACCGCGCGCCAGGGCCAGGTGCCTTCCGATGTCCTGCTCGGTCTTGGCATGGAAAGCGAAGCCGATATCGGCAACCGCAAATCGCACCATGAGCTTGAGCATGAGGCCGCACACGAGGCGGGCGAGGATCACCACCATGATCACGATCATGATGAATTCGAGAGTTTCGTTGTGGAGGCCGGGTCAATCGCCGATCAGGTTGCCTTTGTCGATGCGCTCAAGAGCGTCATCGCCGAACACGACATTCTTCGCCTGAAAGGCTTCGCGCATCTGCCTGGCAAGCCGATGCGTCTGGTGATCCAGGCGGTGGGTGCGCGTATAGACAGCTATTTCGACCGGCCCTGGGGATCGGCGGAGGACCGGGCGACGCGCCTCGTCGTCATCGGACTCCACGATATCGACCAGGCCGCGATCGCCGATGCGATCCGCCGCGCAGCAAAAGGCTGATGTGAGCGATGCACCTGCTGCTTGCCCAGAAAGGTTCGATATCCGATGGCGACGAGGCGGTCGACCTCGGCCAGACGCCGGGTGACATCGTCTTCCTGACGGCGGCGGACACGGAACTCGCCGGCCTTGCCAAGGCGCGCGCAACACTGGGCGAGGCGGCGCCAGCCGTGCGGCTGGCAAATCTCATGGAATTGCGCCATCCCATGTCCGTCGACACCTATATCGAGCGGACAGCCCGCCACGCCAGGCTGATCATCGTTCGGGCGCTTGGCGGGGCCAGCTATTTTTCCTACGCGCTGGAAGCTCTGAACGCGGCAGCCGTCGGGCAGGGCGCAATGTTCGCCGCTCTGCCGGGTGACGACAAGCCGGACCCTGGACTGGCGAATTTCAACACGCTGCCGGCTAAGGATGTCGACGCGCTGTGGCACTATCTCGTCGAAGGCGGCGCGCACAATGCGGTTTCCTTTCTCGAATATTGCGCGGCATTGCTACACGGCTCTGAACGGCCCACGGCGGCGGTGCCGCTCTTGAAATCCGGATTGTGGTGGCCGGGCAGCGAAAACCCGTCATTCGACGATGTGGTACCGCAGGACGATGGACGGCCGGTTGTGCCGATCTGCTTCTATCGCGCGCTGGTGCAGAGCGGGCAGACCCAGCCTGTCGAAGCGCTGATCAAGGCCTTGCAGGATCAGGGCATGCAGCCCTTGCCGATCTTCGTTTCCAGCCTCAAGGACCCGGTGTCGGTCGCGACGGTCGAAACGCTTTTTGCCCGGCATGCGCCGGATGTCGTTATCAATGCGACCGGTTTCGCCGTGTCGTCCCCCGGTGGCGCGCGCAAGCCAACGGTTCTGGAATCGACGGGCGCGGTGGTGCTCCAGGCAATCTTTTCAGGCTCCACGCATGAAACCTGGCGGGCATCGGCACAAGGGCTGACGGCACG
The DNA here is from genome assembly GCF_027889715.1 of Allohoeflea poritis. Taxonomy (GTDB): domain Bacteria; phylum Pseudomonadota; class Alphaproteobacteria; order Rhizobiales; family Rhizobiaceae; genus Hoeflea_A; species Hoeflea_A poritis. Next base: position 410,344 of record NZ_JAPJZH010000002.1, on the reverse strand, counting down.
CGATCTCGCCATGAACGTGGCGCTTCCGGAAGTGGACGGACGCGTGCTCAGCCGTGCCGTGTCGTTCAAGTCGGCCGCCTTTTTCGACGAAGCGGTCCAGGCCAATATCGTGACTCACGAACCGCTCGCCGACCGTGTCGCCTTTGTCGCGCGGCTTGCCTCCGGCTGGGCCCGGCTGCGGCGTCGGCCGGACAAGGAGCGCCGTGTCGCGCTGATCATGGCGAACTATCCCAACCGCGACGGGCGGCTCGGCAACGGTGTCGGGCTCGATACGCCGGCCGGAACGGTGGAAGTGCTGCGCGCGATGGCCGGGGCGGGATACGCTGTCGAAAATGTGCCCGGTGACGGTGATGCGCTGATGCGTCATCTGATGGCCGGCCCGACCAATGCGGCGGTCGACGCACGGGATATCCGGGAAACGCTCAATCTCGAGGCTTACCGTCTTTTCTTTTCCGGCCTGCCGCAGGCCGTTCGCGAAGCCGTGCATGCGCGGTGGGGCGAGCCGGAGGACGATCCCTATTTCCTCGCCCGGCGCTCGGCTTTTGCGCTGCCGCTTTCCCGCTTCGGCAATGTCATGGTCGGTATTCAGCCGGCGCGCGGCTACAATATCGATCCGAAGGAGAGCTATCACTGCCCGGATCTGGTGCCGCCGCATGGCTACTTCGCATTCTACGCGTTTCTGCGCGAAGAATTCGGCGCCGATGCGCTCGTTCACATGGGCAAGCACGGCAATCTCGAATGGCTGCCCGGAAAGGCGCTGGCACTCTCCGACGCCTGTTATCCGGAGGCGCTGCTCGGCGCCGTGCCACATCTCTACCCGTTTATCGTCAATGATCCGGGCGAGGGCACGCAGGCCAAACGGCGCAGCGCGGCCGTCATTATCGATCATCTGACGCCGCCATTGACGCGCGCCGAAAGCTACGGGCCGCTCAAGGACCTTGAGGCGCTGGTCGACGAATATTACGAGGCGGCAGGTGGAGACCCCAGGCGCTTGCGCCTGCTGAAGGGGCAGATCCTCGATCTTGTCAGGGATATCGGCCTCGACACGGATGCCGGCATCTCCGAAAAGGACGGTGACGAGGCAGCGCTGGAAAAGCTCGATGCCTATCTGTGCGACCTGAAGGAAATGCAGATCCGCGACGGCCTGCATATCTTCGGCAAAGCCCCCGAGGGAAGGCTGCTCGACGATCTGGTCTGTGCCCTTGCGCGCGTTCCGCGCGGTCTTGGGGGAAGGGGCGATGCCAGCCTTCAGCGCGCCATAGCCGATGATCTCGGTCTCGGTTTCGATCCACTCGACTGCGAAATGGCACAACCATGGACCGGGCCGCGACCGGACATACTTGCCGATCTCAGTGGGGACCCGTGGCGGACGGCCGGCGACACGGTCGAGCGTGTGGAGCTTGCCGCCCAGCGCCTCGTACCGGGTGAGGTTGCATGCCCCGAGAGCTGGAAGGCGACAGCCGCCGTGCTCGCCGAAATCGATGATCGTCTGCGCCCCGCTGTCGAGCGCTCCGGAAGGGCCGAGATCGACGGCTTGATGGAGGGGCTTTCCGGCCGTTTCGTCGAGCCTGGCCCTTCGGGCGCGCCGACGCGCGGTCGCCCGGATGTGCTGCCGACAGGGCGCAATTTCTATTCGGTCGACAGCCGCAGTGTACCGACGCCGGCTGCCTGGGAACTTGGCAGGAAGTCCGCCGAGATGCTGATCGCCCGTTATACGCAGGACAATGGCGAATGGCCGACCTCCTTCGGGCTGACCGCCTGGGGCACATCGAACATGCGCACCGGCGGCGACGATATCGCCCAGGCGCTGGCGCTGATCGGCGTCAAGCCCGTCTGGGACCATGCATCGCGGCGCGTGACCGGCTACGAGGTCATTCCGAATGCGGTTCTGGGGCGGCCGCGCGTCGATGTGACGCTGCGCATATCGGGTTTTTTCCGTGACGCGTTTCCGGATCAGATCGCGCTTTTCGACAAGGCCGTGCGGGCGGTCGGCGCTTTGGATGAAGACGATGGGGACAATCCGATCGCGGCGCGCATGCGATCCGACAGGGATGCGCTTGTTGCATCCGGCGCCAACGAGTCCGCCGCCATTGAACGGGCCGGCTATCGCGTCTTCGGATCGAAGCCCGGCGCCTATGGCGCCGGCCTGCAGGCGCTGATCGACGAGAAGGGCTGGGAAACGCAGTCGGATCTCGCCGAGGCCTATCTGGTCTGGGGCGGCTATGCCTATGGCGCCCATGCGGAGGGCAGGGCCGAACGACAGCAATTCGAAACGCGGCTGCGCTCCGTCGAAGCTGTCGTGCAGAACCAGGACAACCGCGAGCACGACCTGCTCGACAGCGACGATTACTACCAGTTCGAGGGCGGCATGACGGCGGCGGTCGAAACGCTCTCCGGCGCGCGCCCATCCATCTACCACAATGACCATTCAAGGCCCGAAAGGCCGGTCATCCGGACGCTGGACGAGGAAATCGCCCGGGTGGTGCGCGGCCGGGTTGTCAATCCCAAATGGATTGCCGGCGTCATGCGGCACGGCTACAAAGGCGCTTTCGAGATCGCCGCCACGGTCGATTATCTCTTTGCCTTCGCGGCAACGACGGGCGCGGTGCGCGATCATCATTTCGAGGCTGTCTATCAGGCCTTCATCATGGACGATGCCGTGCGCGAATTCATCGAGGAACACAATCCGCCGGCATTGTGCGAAATGGCGGGGCGCCTCAAGGAGGCGATCGAGCGTGGCCTGTGGACGCCGCGCTCGAATTCGGCGCGGTTCGGACTGCAGGCGCTGGCCGGCAAAACGGAGGAAAGGCTTTCGGGACATGGCTGAAAAATCGGAAAAACTGAAAAACCTATCGGAAGAGGAACTCAATGCGCGCCACGCCGAGAAGATGAAGAAGAAGAAGGCGGCACGCGACAAGATCATCGCCACCAAGACCATCGAGAAGGGCCTGACGATCGTCCATACCGGCAAGGGCAAGGGCAAATCCACCGCCGCCTTCGGTATGATCTTCCGGGCGATCGGCAACGACATGAAAGTCGGGGTCGTGCAGTTCGTGAAGGGCAAATGGGGCACTGGCGAGCGCAAGGTGCTGGAAGCCTTTCCGGACCAGGTGACGCTGGCGACAATGGGCGAGGGCTTCACCTGGGAGACCCAGGACCGCCAGCGCGACATCGAGGCGGCGCGCCAGGCCTGGGAAAAGGCCAGGGAAATGATCCTCGACGACGTGCACGACATGGTGCTGTGCGACGAGCTCAACATCGTGCTGCGCTACGACTACCTGCCGGTCGACGAGATCATCGAGACCCTGAAACAGAAACCGGAGATGAAGCATGTCATCATCACCGGCCGCAACGCCAAGGACGAACTGATCGATTTCGCCGACCTCGTGACCGAGATGGAAATGGTCAAGCACCCGTTCCGGTCGGGCGTGAAAGCACAGGTCGGGATCGAGTTTTAGGCTGGATCTCATTGAGCGGGGCAGCGAGAAAAGCAAATGTGATGAATGCTTTACTTGCCTTGATCGACGGCTCATCAAAATTGGTTGCTACACGTCAAAAGAACCTTTTGATGCGGTCACTGCCGCCTCCAGTTGAGATTCGTCCTGTAACCAGAACCTAACATAGCCAGGTCTGTCGTCGCGAATATCCAAACTGCCAGTCAGAGAATCCAGTACGCTAGTTTTTCTGACATGAACACAAAACTGTTGGTTACGGTTTTGAATCGTTAGAGCAAGGAAGTTTTTGGGGTAAGTTACCCACTTCCTGTGCTTTCCTTCTCGAAGTCTATCATTTGAAAAATCTCGTACGCGCGAAAGAAATTTCTTGCCAAGTTCGACGATTTTAGGTGGCAGAGCCTCCGCTTCGCAGGCTGCTATAAATGCTTGATCTCCAAAAGTGGGATTTTGTTGTGAGATCATAGCACTTCTTTGAGTCGCAAAGCTATCAGGCTTCTTTTTTGAACTTGATAATTTGTCAGTTGAAGCTTCCCGATCAATGGCGATGCAGTCTTCATTGTCACCAAGCAAAAGCACACTTGCTTTGTCTATTGGGAACGTTAGGAAGTTTTTGTCTTCAGAAAGCTTCCAGTTCTGCAATGAGATGACGGACCTCCCATGCGCACGCGCAAGCGGTTTTCCCAAAAACTGTAGGTCTTTGGGGGTGGCCTCAACTTTCCATACGCCAAATCCAGCATTATCGAGTATCCGGACGCGTCCACTTAGTTCCATCATTCACTCCGTGAGTTTCTTCAGAGTTAAGATTAATCTAAAATCTGAATTTTTCAAGTTTAGATTTTTCTAAGAAGTGAATTAGATTTTTCTGGTGTTGTTAATCGGACAAGCGGGCGTGAAATGAAAGATGCGTATTGAACTGCCCAGACTGAACCGGAAATTTACCACGCGGTCGTTCAGGCAGCTTATAAAATTTGCAATTTGCAACGCGCCCCACCAAATCAGGGTATCAGGACGATTTTACCGGCATTGCCGTTTTGAAGCACCAGTTCATGCGCCTTGGCGGCATCGGCCAGCGGCAGCTCGCGACCCACGACGGGGTGAATTGAGCCGTCGGCAGCATCGGCCAGAATATCCTTCATGATCGCTGCCAACTGCTCTTGCGTCACGTTCCAGAGCATGATGCCGCGAATATCCAGTTCCTTGGCCATCGCCATGCGCGGGTTGATCTCGATCTCGCCCCGGTTGCCGATGACGATAATGCGTCCGTGCAGAGCGGCGATCTCCATGTCCGCCGCGAGGTTCACATTGGCAAGCATTTCCAGAATGAGATCCGGCCCGTTGCCGCCATTCGCCGCAATGACGGCATCGAGATAATTGTCGTCCGTATGATTGACGGCGTGGTCCGCGCCCTGGCTCATGACCAGGTCCATGCCCGCGCTCGATCCGGCGCTGCCGATGACTTTGAGGCCCGCGCGCTTTGCAAGCTGGATCGCGGACGTGCCCACCGATCCGCTGGCCCCGTGTATGAAAACGGTCTCGCCGGCTTTCGCTCCGCCGCGTTCGAAGAGGGCGTAGTGCGCCGTCGGGTACGAGACCCCGAAGGTCGCCGCCGCCGCATAGCTGACCGAATCGGGAATGCGCGTCACATGAGCGGACGGGCGTCTTGCCAGTTCCGCATAGCATCCGGTGAAATCAAGGCCAACCGAGACACCGGTGAAAACCCGGTCGCCCGGCTTGAAATCCGTGACATTGTCGCCGACCGCAACGATGTCGCCGGCCGCATCGCCTCCGGGGATGCAGGGCAGGTCCGGCGGAATGCGATAGGTGCCGGTGCGCATATATGTATCGGCCGGATTGATGCCGATGGCCCTGACGCGAAAGACCACGTCATCGGGACCCGGCACCGGATCCTCCACCTCTTCCAACCGAAGGACTTCCGGCCCGCCAAACTCATGGAATCGAACGGCTTTCATTGTGTTTTCTCCTCTGGAGCGGGATCGGTGGAGCTTGTCCTGTCGTCAGTTGGCGCAGCGGATGCTGACGCCGTGCGCGGGAAAGTCAAGGCGAAATGCTGTTCGCACTACTCATCGCCTTCAATGTAGGCCGCGAAAGCGTCGGCATAGTCCGGATGCCAGCGGCTGAGCGGCGGGCGGTTCTCGATGATGTCGCCGATCGCCCAGGCAATGCGTTTTTCATCGAGCGGTCGCGGAACGTCATTGTCGGGGCAAAGGATGTAGAAATCGCCGCGGTTCACACTGTCGATGAAGAAATCCGCCGTCTGCTCGGCCGTCCATGCGGCGGGCGGTTTTTCGGCAAGCCCGATCATTCCCGTATGAACGAAGCCCGGGATGAGAAGGTGCGCGGTGATCTGGCAGTTCTCGGTGTTGCGAAACTCATAGGCAAGCGCTTCGGTGAAGGCCTTGAGCGCCGCCTTGGAGACATTGTAGGCCGGATTGCCGGGAGGCGTGGTGATGCCCTGTTTGGAACCGGTGTTGATGATCGCGCCGGGCCGTCCGCGCGCGATCATGCCGGGCGCGAAGACCTGTGTGCCGTGGACCGCGCCCCAGAGATTGACGTCGAGCGTCGACTGCCAGGCTTCAAGCGGGCCGAGGCAGGATGAGCGCATGCCGATCCCGGCATTGTTCATAAGAATGTCCGTGCCGCCAAAGCGGTTTGTCACCTCGGCTTCCAGCGCCTCGACCTGTGCGCGGTCGGAGATGTCGGTTGCCGCCGTCATCACGTCCGATGCACCGGCTGCACGCAGGGCGCTTTCGGCATCGGCCAGCTTGTCTTCGGCACGATCGACGATCGCCAGGCACATGCCCATGCCCGCGAACTTCGTTGCCGAAGCCAGGCCGATCCCCGATGCGCCTCCGGTAATGACGGCGACGGAATCTGAGTTGAATGCGGGGTGGGTCATCGCGCTTTCTCCTTTTTCGCAGTTAAACTAGTGGCCGGTGCGGGGAGGGCAACAGGGAACTGATTGAAAGCACCGGGCTTGGTCGCAGGATTGCAGCGGCCCGGCCATTTCTCGACGACGGAGCTTTGAATGCGTCTGACGCTATCGTCTGCGTTGTGGCGACTATCCGACTCGCGTAGTCTGTCGCCATGACATCACCGATGACGAGACGCTCTGTTGTTGCCTATTTGGGCGCGGTTACATCGTTGCTCGGACTGTGCAATGGCACCTCTGTCCTTGCAGGCCCCGCCGGCCGCGAGATCGAGCGTCTAGTCGTTAAGATCGACGAGATTTCCGGAGCGCTGCGTGGCGAGCTTATCTCCGTGGCCGACTGGCGCGCGGGCATCGATGACCTGACGTCCAGGGTTTCCGAGACAGAGCTGATGCAAGCCATCGATTTTGACCGGCTTGCATCGCGGATTGGATTTGCCGATCTTGGCGTTTCAACCGCGCGCATAAGGTTCGGCGCCGGTCAGGGCAGGACCCTCAGCTTTGTGCCGAAGCTGTTTGCGGTCGACACGGGCAGATCGATTATTCCGCACGGACACGCGAACATGGTCTCGGCCCACCTGCCGTTGACCGGTGCTTTCAGGCTTCGTCAATATGATCAGGTCTCTCGCGACACGCAGTCGCTTGTCGTGCGACCGACGGTGGAGCGGAGGATCACGGCGGGCGACCTGTCGTCAATCGGCGAGGACGAGGACAATGTGCATTGGTTCATTGCCGAAGAGCCGTCACATACTTTCGACATCATCGTGACCGGCCTCGACGATCGGACAGAACATTCCTACGAGATTTTCAACCTGGACATGGAGGCGGCCGAGGTGCGGACCGACGGCACAATGCGGGTGCCTCGAATGTCGGTCGCCGACGCTCTGAACAAATACGGTTGAAGCGAAGAGATGCACGGTCTGAGCGGGTGGATTATCGGTTGCATGCCGGTTCCGTGTTCCGTCTGTTTCTCGAGGCTGAACAGCGACTATTTCCCTATGGCGTTGATTTGTCGCGACCGAATGAACGCGATGATATTTTGGAGCCGGCCATTCAGAAAAGGCTGCTCGAACCGACAAGCGAGCTTCGAAAGGCAATTCGATGAAGGAATTCAAGGTCAATCCAGAATTTGCCATAACAGATGAACAAAGGCTTCGAAGTCTGTTTCAGGCGCAACATACCCTGGCCATTCAGAAGTGTCAGAGCGCGCTCGCCAAATATGCGCAGGCCTTTATCAGGCGCTCGCCATTTATATGTATCGGCACGCAGAATTCGGATGGGAAAGCGGATGTCAGCCCTCGCGGAGACCCGGTTGGCTTTGTCAAAGTCCTTGATCAACACACGTTGGCGATCCCTGATCGGCCCGGCAATAACCGTCTCGATACAATGGTCAATATCCTTTCCAACCCAAGCGTTGGACTATTGTTCATCGTTCCCGGATTTGACGATACGCTGCGTGTGAACGGGCAGGCCAGCCTGGTGAACGATCCCGAAATCCTCGAAGGCATGCGTGTTAATGACCGCATTCCCAAAATCGCAATCGTGGTAAAAGTTGATACCGTTTTCATGCATTGTGCCAAGGCATTTCGGCGCTCTCAATTGTGGAACCCGGATCATTTTCAAAATCGCGACGAAATGCCGTCGCTTGTGAAAATCATTCTGGATCAAACGACGGGTGCGCCAAGCGATGACGATGAGATGCGAAAATTGGATGACCAACTGGAAGATCAGTACAAGAAGACCCTTTACTGACAATCAGTGAAAGCATCGGCGCGCGTGGCGATGACACGGATTGTGAATGACGTCCGGGCATTGGGTCCTTGGTAAGGAACGCAGCATAGCTTTCCTTTTTGATCTGTAACTCGATTTCCGTGGGCAAACAAACGACCCAGGCTCGCGATATCGTGTCGCTTTCGTCTCGTAATCCGCCGCGAATATGTTTGACGCCGATTGGTGCTTTGCCTACAAAGATTTAAGCGTGTGACGGCGCCCGATTAAATGCGGGCTGAGAGAAATTCCGGTGCGGCCGACCCAAACAGGGGGCTCATTCCGGAGCTGTCCAGACCGGGCCGGCGGGCTTTGCCCTCCGCGGCGTTTCGTGCACGACAAATGCCAGCGGGGTGATCGGGATGACACGCATATTCAGTGTTCTTGCAGCATTCATTTTTTCGTCGGGCACGGCCCATGCCCATGCCGGCCATGTCGGTGAACTTGCCGGACACGCCCACTGGGTTGGGCTGGCAGCCGTGCTGGGCGCGGCCGCGCTTGCGGCGCTGGTGGCCAAGGCCGGAAAGAGGAAGCCGGCCGATGAAGAAGAGCCCGATGCCGAAGAGGCCGATGATCAGGCCGAAGGCGTGCAGGCATGAGCGTGCAGGACAAACTCGGCATCATGGTCTGCGGTCACGGCAGCCGCAACCAGAACGCGGCGCGTGAATTCGCCAAGGTCGCCGAAGGGCTCAAGAAACGTTATCCGCAGACTCCGGTCGAATACGGTTATCTGGAATTCTGCAATCCGGTGATTCATTCCGGTCTCGACAAGCTGCGCGACCGGGGTGTGACGCGCGTTCTGGCGGTTCCGGGCATGCTGTTTGCCGCAGGTCATGCGAAGAACGATATTCCGTCGGTGCTCAACACCTACCAGGCGCAAAATCCGGGCATGAGCATCGAATATGGCCGTGAACTTGGTGTCGATCTGAAGATGATCCGCGCTGCCGGCGCGCGCATTCAGGAGGCCGTGGATGCCGCCAATGCGGCAAATGGCGAGGTCGCGCTGCAGGAGACGCTGCTCATGGTCGTCGGCCGCGGTGCGTCCGATCCGGACGCCAACTCCAACGTTTCCAAGGTCATGCGCATGCTCTGGGAGGGCATGGGCTTCGGGTGGGCGGAAACCTGCTATTCGGGTGTTACCTTTCCTCTGGTCGAACCCGGGCTGCGGCACGCCGCAAAGCTCGGCTATCGCCGTATTATCGTCTTTCCCTATTTCCTGTTCACCGGCGTTCTGGTGAAGCGCATCTACAGCTATACCGACCAGGTTGCGGCGGATTTCCCGGACATCGAATTCGTCAAGGCGGGCTACCTCAACGATCATGAATTGGTGCTCGACACGTTCCAGGACCGCGTTGAGGAGACACGCGTCGGCCAGGCGCTGATGAACTGCCAGATGTGCAAATACCGCGAACAGGTGCTCGGCTTCGAAGCCGAGGTCGGGCTTGCCCAGGAAAGCCACCATCATCATGTCGAAGGGATCGGCGGCGGGCTGGAAAACTGCCCTTGCGAGGGCGATTGCGACGCCTCCTGCCGTGACGAGGCCTTCTGCCGGGAGCACGGCCTGCCGTGGACGCCGCTGCACGACCACAGCCACGATCATGACCATCACGAGCATGATCATCACCACCATCACCATGGCCACGATCATCATCACCACCCGTATCCGCATGCGGATCATCCGCACGGACCGGTGTCGATGAAGAAGCCGAAATGACATGGCGGCGGTTCCGGACCATATCCGCGATCCGGCGGAGATCTATCGCCTGAGCTTCGAGACAATCCGCCGCGAGGCCGATTTGTCGCCTTTTTCCAATGGATTGGAAGATGTTGCTGTAAGGTTGATTCATGCCTGCGGGATGGTCGACATCGTCGATGATCTCGTCATGAGCAGCGATGCAGCCGAAGCCGGAAAGGCGGCGTTGCGGAGGGGCCGGCCGATTGTCTGCGATGTCGAGATGGTGCGCAACGGCATCATGCGGCGCCTGCTTCCGGAAGGGTTGCCGGTTTTGTGCGGCCTGTCAGACGCGCGGACGCCGGACCTTGCGCGGCAATTGGGGACCACGCGCTCTGCCGCTGCTTTCGAACTGCTGTCGGAAGAGATTGCGGGCGGGATCGTCGCGGTTGGCAATGCGCCGACGGCGCTGTTTCACCTGCTTGAGATGATCGAGCGTGGCGCCGAGCCGCCGGCGCTGATTGTCGGCATCCCTGTCGGTTTTGTCGGAGCCGCCGAATCGAAAGATGCGCTGATCGCAAATGCCAAAATTCCTTATGTCACGGTGCGCGGGCGCCGCGGCGGCAGTGCCATGGCGGCGGCTGTGGTCAATGCGATTGGCGGAGGACTTGACGCATGAGTGAAGGCGCGGAACGGGCCTGGCTGACCATTCTGGGCATCGGCGATGACGGGATGAATTCCCTTACGCCACCGGCCTTGGCCCTGATGAAGTCAGCAAGAACCCTCGTTGCGCCGCAGCGTGTGCTGGACAGTTTGGACCCGTCGTCGCTCGGCCTGGAGAACAGCGAGATCGTGCCCTGGACGATGGGCGTTGGGCCGACGCTCGAATTCCTGGCGGCGCGGCGCGGCACGCCGGTGACGATCCTTGCGACGGGCGATCCCATGCATTTCGGCATCGGCGCCACCATGCGGCGGACCATCGATGCCGATGAGATGCTGGTCATTCCCTCGCCCTCGGGTTTTTCCCTGGCGGCGGCGCGCATGGGCTGGAGCCTTTCCGATGTCGCCTGCATCTCCCTGCACGGGCGCGCGGCGGCGGGCCTGCAGCCGCATATCCTGCCGGCAAACCGCATCCTGTCCCTGACCTCTGTCGGACGGACAATTCACGAAGCCGCGCAATTGCTGGTCTCGCGCGGCTATGGCGGTTCGCGGCTGACCGTGCTTGAGCATATGGGCGGAAAAGCCGAACGGACCGTCGCGCTGACCGCGGACGAGGCCGGCGCCTTCGATGCCGACAATCCGCGATTTGCCGATTTCAACGTTTTGGCCATCGAATGCGTGGCGGGTGAGGGCGTTTCGATCCTGCCGTGTGTGCCCGGCTTGCCGGACGACGCGTTCGTCCATGATGGGCAACTCACCAAACGGGAAGTGCGCGCGATTACGCTGTCGGCCCTGCAACCCTGTCCGCATGGGGTTCTATGGGATGTCGGCGCCGGCTGCGGTTCTGTGTCGATCGAATGGATGCGCGCCGCGCTCGGGGCAAAGGCGGTGGCCATCGAGGCCGAGTCCGAGCGCCGTGCCATGATCGGCGAAAACGCCACCCGGCTTGGAACGCCGCGTCTCAACATCGTCTGGGGACGCGCGCCGGACGAACTTGCAGATCTCGACGCGCCCGATGCCGTTTTCATCGGAGGCGGGCTGGCCGAACAAGGTGTGTTCGAAGCCTGCTGGCAGGCGCTCAAGCCGGGCGGACGTCTGGTCGCCAACACGGTGACGCTGGAAAACGAGGCGCGCCTGGCGCAGCTCCATGCCGAATATGGCGGGAGCCTGACCCGCGTCGCCGTCTCTCGGGCAAAGGATATCGGCCGGTATCGCGGCTGGAAGCCGTTCATGCCGGTCACCCAATGGGCGGTGCAGAAAGCCTGGGGGGAGCCATGACGGGCACGCTTTACGGGCTTGGCGTGGGACCGGGCGATCCCGAACTTCTGACGCTGAAGGCACTGCGTCTTCTGCGGGCCTGCCCGGTGGTTGCCTATCCGGCCCCGGACACCGGGCAGAGTTTCGCCCGCTCGATCGCGTCCGGATATCTCAGCGCCGAACAGACGGAGTATCCGATCGTCGTGCCGATGCGCATCGAGCGTTTTCCGGCGCAGGACATCTATGATGTCGCGGCGCGGGACCTTTCCCGTGTCCTTCAGGATGGGCAGGACGTTGCCGTGCTTTGCGAGGGCGATCCGTTCTTCTACGGCTCGTTCATGTATCTTTATGAGCGGCTTGCCGGGCGGTTCCCCTGCGAGATCGTTCCCGGCGTGTCCTCGGTCATGGCGGGCGCGGCGGCGCTGGGGCGGCCCCTGGCGGCGCGCAATGATGTCCTGACAGTGATCCCCGGTCCCTTGCCCGATTCGGAGATCTCCGACCGGCTAGCGGCGGCGGATGCCGTTGCCATCATCAAGATCGGCCGGCACTTCAAGCGTATCAGAACCTTGCTGGAGCGCGAGGGTCTGACCGGGAGCGCTGGATATCTGGAGCGCATCTCGCTGGCGCAGGAACGCATCCTGCCGCTCGCGGAGGCCGAGGGTTCGGCTCCTTATTTTTCGATGATCCTGGTCTACAAGGGCGCGGAAAACTGGATTACCAACCTGCCGGTCGAAAGCAGCCAAATCGCCGCAAATGTGTCGGAGCGCGCATCATGAAACCGGCCGTCGTCATATTGAGCAAATCCGCGTTGCCCGTCGCACGAAAAGTGGCCGCTGCGGTCGATGGCGAGATCCACGGCGCGCGTGCGCGGGCGGAAGGCGTCGCGGTTCCGTTTGAAAGCGCCTCCGCCCATATCGCCGCCCTGTTCAAGGCCGGTCGTCCCATCGTCGGCCTGATGGCAAGCGGTGCGTTGATCCGCCTGCTGGCGCCGCATCTATCCGACAAGCATGCGGAGCCGCCGGTGCTTGCGGTTTCCGAAGACGGGCAGAGCGTCGTGCCGTTGCTTGGCGGTCATCACGGCGCCAATGCACTTGCTCAGACGATCGCCGAAGCGCTTGGCGCGCATGCGGCTATCACCACCGCCGGCGACCTGCGCTTCGGCGTGGCGCTGGATGCACCGCCGGAGGGCTATGTGCTCCTGAATCCGCAGGCTGCCAAACCGGTGATGGCCGATCTTGTCGCAGGCGAAACCGCCAGGCTGAAAGGTTCCGCCGCGTGGATCGAACAATCCGGCATTCCGCTGGACGAAAACGGTCCGGTTACGCTTACCGTGACCGATCAGGTCCAGCAGCCCGGGGACAAGGAACTGGTCTATGCGCCCGGAACCCTGTGTCTTGGCATGGGGTGCGAGCGCGGAACGGAGCCGGAAGAAGCGGTTGCCCTTGCCGCAAGCGCTCTTCGCGAGGCCGGTCTTGCACCGCAGGCCGTTGCCGGCGTGTTCTCGATCGATCTGAAGGCTGACGAGGCGGCCATTCACGCTGTCGCCGATCATTTCGGCGTGCCGGCTCTGTTCTTCGATGCTGCAATGCTCGAAGCCGAGGCCGGCCGGCTTGAAAATCCGTCCGATGTGGTCTTTGCCGAGGTCGGATGTCACGGGGTGGCCGAGGGCGCGGCGCTGGCGGCCGCTGGTCAGTCCGGCCAGCTCGTCGTCGCCAAACGCAAATCGCGCCGCGCCACCTGTGCCGTTGCCCGCGCCACGGAACCTGTCGAAGTGAGCAGCACGGGCCGGGCGCGCGGCACACTCTTTATCGTCGGCATCGGGCCGGGCAGCGAAGCATGGCGTTCGCCGGAAGTCACCGATCTCGTCGCGAGGTCGACCGACCTCGTCGGCTATTCGCTCTATCTCGATTTGCTCGGTGCTCTGGCGGAAGGCAAGGCACGCCACGATTTCGATCTCGGCAAGGAAGAGGCGCGCGTGCGCCATGCCATGGAACTGGCCGGCGAGGGCCGGACAGTCTGCCTTGTGTGTTCGGGCGATGCGGGTATCTACGCCATGGCGACGCTGGCTTTCGAATTGCTCGACAAGGGCGGTGCGGATGGTGATGCGCCGGGCCTGAGCGATGCGGCGCGTCGCATCAACATCGCCGTCTCACCCGGCATCTCGGCATTGCAGGCCGCCGCCGCGCGCGCCGGTGCGCCGCTGGGGCATGATTTCTGCACGATTTCGCTGTCGGACCTGCTGACACCCTGGCCGGATATCCAGCGACGCGTGAAGGCGGCGAGCGAGGGCGATTTCGTCATTGCCTTCTACAATCCTGTCTCGAAACGACGGCGCACCCAGCTTGCCCATGCGCGCGACGTGCTCCTCGAACACCGTCCGCCGGATACGCCCGTGATCCTGGCGACCAATCTTGGCCGTGAGGGCGAGACGGTGCGGATCGTTCCGCTTGGCGAACTGCGGGTCGACGATGTCGACATGCTGACGGTGGTCATTGTCGGCTCGTCCCAGAGCCGCACGGTCAAGACCGGAGACGGCCGGACCTGGGTCTATACGCCCCGCGGTTATGCAGCCAAGGAAGGCAGTGTCATGGGCGACAAGGAGGCGGCCGAATGACGGTCTATTTCATCGGTGCGGGCCCCGGTGCGTCCGATCTTATCACGGTGCGCGGCCAGAGGCTGGTGGAGCGTTGTCCGGTCTGTCTTTATGCGGGATCGCTTGTGCCGCCCGAGATCGTCGCTTCCGCGCCCGCCGACGCGCTGGTCATGGACACGGCCCCGATGCATCTCGACATGATTGTCGAGGAGATCAGGAAAGCCCATGGCAAAGGCAAGGACGTTGCGCGGGTGCATTCGGGCGATCCGTCGATCTATGGCGCTATTGCCGAGCAGATGCGCCGCCTTGATGCGCTCGGGATCGATTACGAGGTGGTGCCTGGCGTTCCTGCATTTGCGGGCGTTGCCGCGAAACTGAAAACGGAGCTGACACTGCCGGAAATCGCCCAGACGGTGATCCTGACCCGAACCGGCATGAAGGCGTCCTCGATGCCGGAAGGCGAACAGCTCGAAATCCTCGGGCAGTCCGGGGCGACGCTGGCGATCCATCTTTCGATCCGCAATCTCGATTATGTCCGCGAAGCGCTGGCCCCGCACTATGGCGAGGACTGCCCGGTTGTGATTGCCTATCGCGCGACCTGGCCGGACGAACTTTATCTGCGCACGACGCTTGGAGAGATGAAATCGGAGGCCCGCAAGGCCAAGCTGACCCGCACCGCGCTGATCATGGTCGGGCCGGTTCTCGGCGAGGTGCAGTTCCGCGATTCGGCCCTTTACGACGCCGGTTTTGCGCATGTGCTGCGCAATGCCGGAAAGAAGAAGAACCGCGCGGACGCTTAGGTGATGTCGGCCAGTAGCGCATCGACGGTGGGATATGACCGGTCATCCGGCGTATCGGGCCGTTCGATCATGATGACCGGCAGGCCAAGGTCCCGGGCGGCGATCAGCTTGGCGTATGCGCCTTGCCCGCCGGAGTTTCGGCAGACGATATGCGTCACACCATATGTGCGCAGCAATTCGGCCTCGGTGCCAGGATCGGCGGACGGCTTGCCGATCACCAGATCGCAGGACCGGAAGGGCAAGGGCCTTTCAGGCGGATCGACCATTCTTGCGATGAAATGGACATCGGTGCGCTGCGCAAATCCATCGATGTGTTGGCGCCCGAGCGCAAGGAACACGCGGGCCGATGGGGGAATGGCCGTGCATGCTTCGTCAACGGACGCGACCGGAAACCAGTGGTCGCCATCGACGGCGGTCCATGCGGGGCGGCGCAGCGTCATGAGCGGAATTCCGGATATGACCGCTGCCTCGACCGCGTTGTGCGAGATCGTGTCGGCAAAGGGGTGGGTTGCGTCGACGAGCAGTTCGAAAGCTTCGCTGCGCAGGAAGTCGGCCAGCCCCTGGGCACCACCGAAACCGCCGATGCGCGTTTCTCCCGCCGGCATTTCGGGCGCCGCCGTGCGCCCGGCGAGGGACGTCACGACACGCGATACGCCGAGTTCGGTCAGCCGACCGGCGAGTTCCGCCGCCTCCTTTGTCCCGCCGAGGATCAGGATTGATTCAGGGGTAACGGGCAAGAATATTTCCCTTCCTGTCCGTCAAGACAACATCGACTGCAATCTCGGCTCCGCGCAGCACTTCGGTGGCTTTTTCGCATGCCAGGCGGGCGACCGGATGCGCAAGGTCGATTTCTCTTTCTCTCGTTATTTCAAGAGCTTCAAGTGCGGTGTTGGCATTAAGAATCCGCTCTTTGAGCCGCGCATCGGTTCGATCGTCGGGAACAAGGCCGGCAAGGAATTCCATGTCGACTTGGCTGCGGCTGGAATGAAGGTCCATGGCGCCTTGCGCGAGCTTGGTCAGTTTGGCGAAGCCGCCGGCTATGGTCAGACGCTCCACCGGATGGCGGCGCAGATATTTCAGAAGACCGCCGGCAAAGTCGCCCATGTCGAGGAGGGCGATTTCCGGCAGGTCGTAGATTTTCTGCGCGGCCGCCTCGGATGTCGAACCGGTGGCGCCCAGAACATGGGTCAGTCCGGCGGCGCGCGCCACGTCGATGCCGCGGTGAATCGAGTGGATCCAGGCGGAACAGGAAAAGGGCTGGACGATGCCCGTCGTTCCAAGAATGGAGAGGCCGCCGACGATGCCGAGCCGCGGGTTCCAGGTTTTCTGAGCAAGGGCTTCGCCACCCGGTACGGAGATGGTGATGCCGACATCGGCGGGCAGCCCGTGGTCGGCGCAGGTTTCATCGACGATGTCCGTCATCATCTGGCGCGGCACCGGATTGATCGCCGGCTCGCCGACATCCAAGGGAAGGCCGGGCAGGGTAACCGTTCCGACGCCGTCGCCGGCCGAAAAGCGAATGCCGGACCCGGGCGGCAGCGGGCGGACGCTGGCAATGATGGTTGCGCCATGGGTCACATCCGGATCGTCACCGGCATCCTTGACGATGCCGGCGGACGCATAGCCGTCGCCAAGGGTCTCGAAGGCCAGCGGAAAGGCCGGTTCCTGGCCCTTCGGAAGGATGATGGAGACGGGATCGGGAAATTCGCCCGTTATCAGGGCCGAGAGCGCCGCCTTCGTCGCGGCCGTCGCGCAGGCGCCCGTTGTCCAGCCGCGGCGCAGCGGCGTCGGTTCGGGCACAGATTCGGCGGGTGTTTCACTCATGCAGCTTTTATAAACGGTTTGCCCGCCGTGGTGAATCATTTGAACGCCGACTTTGGGCGGCACACATGCGAAGGAGTGCAGCCATGACCGATGCGCTTCTGGAAGGATTTCCGGCCATGGAGCCCGGATGCGTCTGGCTGGTCGGGGCGGGGCCGGGCGATCCGGGACTGCTGACGCTGCACGCCGCCAATGCCATCCGTTCGGCTGATGTGATCGTCTATGACGCGCTGGTCAATGCGGCATGCCTCGATCTGGCGCGGGACGATGCCGTGCTCGAATATGCAGGCAAGCGCGGCGGCAAACCCTCCGCCAAGCAACGCGATATTTCCTTGCGGCTGGTCGAGCTGGCGCGCGAGGGAAAAAGGGTGTTGCGCTTGAAGGGAGGCGATCCGTTCGTCTTCGGTCGCGGCGGCGAGGAAGCGCTGACATTGATCGATCACAATGTTCCGTTCCGCGTTGTCCCTGGGGTGACCGCCGGGATCGGCGGGCTTGCCTATGCCGGCATTCCGGTTACCCATCGCGACGTCAATCACAGCGTTACCTTCCTGACCGGTCACGATTCCAGCGGCATCGTGCCCGATCGTATCGACTGGAACAGCGTTGCGAAGGGATCGCCGGTGATCGTCATGTATATGGCGATGCGGCACATTGCGACGATCACCACCCGCCTTGTCGAGGCAGGCCGAGATCCGCTGGAGCCGGTGGCCATTGTCTGCAACGCGACCACCGATCAGCAGCAGGTTCTCGAAACGACGCTCGAACAGGCCGAGGAAGATATGGCGGTCGCCGGGCTCTCGCCGCCGGCAATCGTTGTCGTGGGCGGCGTGGTCCCGATGCGCCGGACGCTCGACTGGCTCGGACGGGACGGCAAGGAATGAGCGGCCTGCTGATCGCATCGCCGATGTCGGGATCGGGCAAGACGACGGTCACGCTCGGCCTGCTGCGTGCGCTTTCCCGACGTGGGGTGGCAACAGCGCCGGCGAAGGCAGGTCCGGACTATATCGATCCGGCCTTCCACGCGGCAGCCAGCGGAAGCGCTTGCCTGAATTTCGATCCCTGGGCGATGCGAAACGATCTTCTGCTCGCAAATGCGAGCCTTGCCGCGCGCGGCGAACGTGTCCTGGTCGTTGAAGCAATGATGGGACTTTTCGATGCCGCCTCCGACGGTACCGGTGCCGCGGCCGATCTTGCCGAACTTCTGAAGCTGCCCGTCATCTTCGTGGTCAATTGTGAGAAGATGTCCCATTCGGTCGCCGCGCTTGTGCAGGGCTACGGCCGGTTCCGGCCGAATGTCATGATCGCCGGCGTTATCCTCAACAATGTCGCCAGCGACCGGCACGAGGCCATGTTGCGCGCGGCGCTTGACGGCATCGGCATGGATGTGTTCGGCATCATCCGCCGCGATGATGCCCTGTCATTGCCGGAACGGCATCTCGGCCTTGTCCAGGCCGGTGAACATGGCGCGCTCGAGGCGTTTATCGAAAAAGCGGCGGAGCGCATCGAAACCGGATGCGATCTGGACGCCATTCTGGCGGCTTCGACGGCCCTTGGCGATGCGGATACGGTCTCGAATATCGAGAGGCTGGCTCCACCCGGCCAACATGTGGCGGTGGCGCGCGACATCGCGTTTGCCTTTTCCTATGAGCATCTCCTGGCCGGATGGCGGCGGCGCGGCGCGGAAATCTCCTTCTTTTCACCGCTCGCCGATGAGGGTCCCAGGGCCGATTGCGATGCGATCTGTCTGCCTGGCGGATATCCGGAACTTCATGCCGGCAAGCTTGCCGCTGCGAACCACTTCAGAGAAACGATGGCCAAGGCCGCTGAAGAGGGCAAACCGGTTTACGGGGAATGTGGCGGCTATATGGTTCTCGGCGATGCGCTGATCGATGCCGATGGCGAAAATCACGCCGTGTTGGGCCTGTTGCCTTTGACGACCAGCTTCGCGAAAAAGAAGCTGCATCTGGGCTATCGGCGCGCAAAGGCGCTGCAACCATTCATCTGGAACATGCCGCTGACGGCCCATGAATTCCACTATGCCACAATCGTCGATGAAGGTGCCGCCGAGCCGCTTTTTGCCGTCAGCGATGCCAGTGGCAACGATCTTGGCCATGCGGGCCTGCGGTGCGGTTCCGTGTCCGGCTCGTTCCTTCATCTCATCGATCTTGCCGGGGCGACAAAGTGACGGGCACCGTGGAACATGGCGGCGCCCTTGCGCGGGCGATCGCTGAATATGGCGGCGAGCCCGGCGACTGGATCGATCTCTCCACCGGCATCAACCCCAATCCGGTGCCTTTGCCGGACCTGCCGGTGCAGTTCTGGTCGCGTCTTCCGGATGAAGATCTGTTCGAGCAGGCCAGCCGTGCGGCGGCCATCGGCTATGGAAGCGCGGAAAACATCCGCCCGCTTCCCGTTGCCGGCACGCAAAGCGTGATCCAGTTGCTGCCGCAGCTTTTTGACGGCGATATCGCGATATTCGGACCGACCTATGAGGAATACCGGTCGCGGTTCCAGCGGGCCGGACGTGCGGTCGATCTGGTCGCGCGCGTTGAAGACATCAATGACAGCCACCGGCTGGTCATCTTGGTCAATCCGAACAATCCGGATGGGCGCATTGTGCCGCGCGATGAGGTTCTGCGACTGGCCGACCGGCTTGCGGAGCAGGGCGGCTTTCTTGTGGTGGACGAAGCCTTTGCGGATCTTTGCCCCGAATGCAGCGTTGCGGGCGATGCCGGCCGGCAATCCAACCTCATTGTGTTCCGCTCATTTGGCAAATTCTTCGGACTGGCCGGGCTGCGGCTGGGTTTCGTGCTGGCGGCACCTTCCATCTGCGGCGCAATTCGCGACGGGCAGGGGCCGTGGGCGGTTTCCGGGCCGGCACTGGGCATCGCCGGGTCCGTCTTGCCGGACAGACAATTGCGAAACCGCATCGAGGATCGAATTCGCAGGCGACATGCGGCCCTTCACGGGGTTTTGGAAGAAGCCGATCTCACGATCGCCGGCGGAACGCCGCTTTTCATGCTGGTCGACGATGATCGCGCCACAGCGCTTCACAGCCATCTCTGCCGGTACCGGATCCTGACACGAAAATTCCACTACGAACCGCACTGGCTGCGGATCGGCCTGTGCCGGGACAGGGATGAAGAGGCGCGGTTGCGTGAGGCGCTCGCCGCATTCAACGGCCCCGGCGGGGAATGAGGCGGCTCTGTGGAGATGCATCTTGCCATACTCACCGTGGCGCTGCTGGCGGACCGTTTCATGGGCGATCCGCAATGGCTGTGGGAGCGGTTCAGACACCCTGTCGTGCTGTTCGGAAGCGCCATCGACCTGGCCGACCGTCTTGGCAACCGGTCTTCCGAAAGCGAATCAATACGGCGCCGCAATGGCCTGATTGCAATACTGATTTTGTTGCTGCTTGCTATCGCGATCGGATGGGTTCTTTCGCGAATATTCGAGCATATCGGTGCCGTCGGATTCGTTCTTGAAGTCGCTGTGGTGACCGTCCTGCTGGCGCAGAAAAGCCTTGGCGACCACGTCGTTCGTGTTGCCGAAGCACTGCGCAATGAAGGGCTTGCCGGCGGGCGCGATGCCGTTTCTCGCATTGTCGGCCGTGATCCGGACAGTCTGGATGAGGACGCAATCTGCCGCGCGGCGATCGAAAGCCTGGCGGAGAACTTCTCCGATGGCGTTGTCGCGCCGGCTCTGTGGTACGCGGTCTTCGGCTTGCCGGGCATTCTTCTTTACAAAATGCTCAATACGGCCGATTCCATGATCGGTCACAAGAACGAACGGTATCGGGATTTCGGGCGGGCATCCGCGCGGCTCGATGATCTGGCGAACTGGCCCGCGGCGCGCCTGTCGGCTTTGCTGATCGCTGGCGGGGCTTTTTCGGTCAAGGGCTGGCGTGCGGCGAAGCGGGCCGTTGACGTTGCCTTGCGCGATGCGGCACTGCACCGTTCGCCGAATGCGGGATGGCCGGAATGCGCCATGGCCGGGGCGCTCGATCTCGCGCTTGCCGGTGCACGCGTCTATGGCGGCGAGATTGTTCGCGAACCGTTTTTGAATGCCGCCGGTCGGCGGCAGGCCGAAGCAGCTGACATCGATACGGCGGTGAAGGTGTTTTATACAGCCTGTGCCGTCTTGACCGGCCTTTCCGCAGTATTGTTCCTGTTATTGTGATATTTCTTACATCCGCTTCCCGCATATTTTTCCCAAACTGAAACAACGGCTCCGCACGGGGCGGTTCTTCATTTGGCTCTTGATGCCAATACTTGTGCACGGACCAGATTTTACCGATCTGTCCGATGCATGGGGAAGAAGCGTGCGCTTGCCGGTCGAAGCACTGCACCGATGGGGGAGATATCATGCGTTTGTTCTTGTCAGTTCTTGTACTCGAGTTTGCAATGCTCGTGTTTCAGCCGGTGGCCGCAGGTGCCGTCACGCTGACCGCGCGCATCGACCTTTCGAGCCAGACGATGGTGGTGACCCATCGCGGCAAGGTCAAATATCGCTGGAAGGTTTCCACCGGGCGCCGCGGTTACTACACGCCGACCGGCAGCTACAGCCCGAAATGGCTCTCGAAGCACCACCGGTCGCGCAAATACAACAATGCGCCGATGCCCTATGCGATCTTCTTCCGCGGCGGCTATGCGGTGCACGGCACCAATGAAATCAGCCGGCTGGGCCGTCCGGCTTCGCATGGCTGCGTCCGGCTCGATCCGAACAATGCCGCCAAGCTGTTTTCGCTGGTCCAGCGCGAGGGCTTCAAGAACACGCGGATCATCATCCGGCGCTGATGTCTATTTGTAGAGCTTGTGCTTGATGTTCCAGCGGTCGTGGAACCATTGCCACTGGCCGGGATATTCGCGCACCCAGCTTTCGACCTTGTCATTCAGGAGCTGAGCCGTCGCGGCGACATCGATCTGGCCGTTTTCGTTGCGCGGCAGTTCCACGGCGGGTTCGATCTCCAGACGGAAGCGCCCGTTGGGCAGGCGGATTGAGCGCGCGGGGTAGACCTCGCAGTCGTAATTGCGCGCCAGCTTTACCAGCAGCGGATTGGTCCGGACCTTCAGGCCGAAGAATTTCGTCAAGGCGCCCTTGTGGAACTTCTGATCCACAAGAAGCCCGACGCCCTTGCCGGTTTCCAACACGCCTGCGAGGCTCCAGGCGGCGCCGACCTGCGAGGGAACGAGGTGACCCATATGGGTGCGCCGCGCCGACATCAGTTTCTGGGCGACATACGGGTTGTTCGGCGGGCGGAACAGCGCCGTGACATCAAGACCGTATTTCGCGGCGATGATGGGCAGCAGTTCGAAATTGCCGGTATGGGCGGTAAAGACGATGAACGGGCGGGGATTGTCGCGCAGGTCAAGGAAGCGCTCGATACCCTCGACCTCGATCCTGCCGCCATCGCCATTGGCAAGATCGTGGTCGATGAGTTCTTCGACGAAGACATATTCGGCGGCAAGGCGGGCCATGTTGCCCCACATGTCGCGCGCGATCGCTTCGCGTTCCTTCTCGGATTTTTCGGGAAAAGCGCGCTCGAGATTATAGAGCACCAGCTTGTGCCGCGCCGTCCAGGGGCCGATCAGATAGGCCATTTTCTCGGTGAAACGGATTGCCTTGCGCGCCGGTATCCGCCGCAGGATTCTCAGGATCACGAAGATGATCTGCGCGACCAGCCAGTTCTTGGCCTTGCGCAGTTTGAAGGCATATCTCGAAAGGAAACGCTTCACGCCGATCAGTCCATTCTCAGGATGATCTTCCCGAAAACCTGACGGCCTTCCATGCGGGCGAGGGCGGTGTCGATATCATCGAGGCCAACTTCCGTGTCGATCACCGGATGGACGAGACCACGGGCTATTTTCTGCATGGCGTTGGCCATGTTTTCCATGCGGCACCCGAAGGAACCGATCAGCCGCAATTGCTGCTGGAACAGCTGCATCAGGTTCATCTGGGTCGAAACACCCGATGTGGAGCCGCAGGTGACGAGACGCCCGCCGCGCTTCATGCACAGCATGGAGCCCGCCCAGGTATCGGCGCCGACATGCTCGAAGACGACATCGACGCCCTTTTTCTTCGTCAGCTTGCGCACGACGCCCTCAAAACGGTCCTCGCGGTAGTTGATGACGTGATCGGCGCCAAGCGCCTTGGCCTTTTCAATCTTGTCATCGGATCCGACGGTCGTGATCACCGTGCAGCCGTGTTTCCTGGCAAGCTGGATCGCCGCCGTGCCGATGCCGGAGCCGCCGGCCTGGACAAGAATTGTCTCGCCGGGTTCGAGACGGGCATTGTCGAAGAGCATGTGCTCGACCGTACCGAAGGTAACGGGTGCGAGCGCCGCGCCGACAGCATCGACCCCGGGCGGGGCGGGCACCAGCAGCCGCGCCGGCAGGTTGATTTTCTCCTGGGCGAAACCGTCAAGGTGAAAGCCATGCACGCCGCTGACATTTTCGCACAGATTGTCGCGGCCCTCGCGGCAGTGGCGGCAAAGACCGCAGGTCCTGGCGCCGTAGATGGAGACGAGTTGCCCGGGAAGAACATTCGACACGCCGGGTCCGATTTCCTCGACCGTGCCCGAGGCCTCCGCGCCGATGACCAGCGGCAGCTTGCGTTTGGCGAACGCCATGCCGCGCCAACCCCAGACATCGATGTGGTTGAGCGCCACGGCGTTGATGCGCAGGGTCACTTCTCCGGCTTCGGGAGAGGGCGGCGGGGAAATGTCCGCCAGCTCAAGCTTGCGGTCTTCTACGAGCTGCAATGCGCGCATCGTCGTGCGGTGTCCTCGGTCTTTACGGGCGTTGCCGTTATTCTTGTAAGCAGCCGTTTAGGCCGGTTCAGCCGTCATGACAAGACATGCGTTCTGTCCGCCGAAGCCGAAAGAGTTGGAAAGCACGGAGGTGACCGCCTGGTCGCGCTTGACGTTGGGAACGACATCCAGCTCGATCGCCGGGTCGGGATTCTCGTAATTGATGGTCGGCGGCAGGGTTCCGGTCCGGATCGTCAGCAGCGAAAAAACAGCTTCGACCGCGCCGGCGGCCGTCAGCGTATGGCCGATCATCGACTTGTTCGACGAGACCGGTATCGCCGGCAGGTGTTCGCCGAAAACCGTGGACAGGGACAGATACTCCATCTTGTCGTTTTCGGGCGTCGAGGTGCCGTGTGCGTTGATGTAGCCGATGCCCGAAGCATCGAGCCCGGCATCGTCCAGAGCCGCTTGGACTGTGGCAATCGCCGGCGCGCCATCGGGCGAAGACCGGGTGCGGTGGAAATGGTCTGCCTTTTCGCCGTAACCCTTCAGGATTCCCAATACCGTCGCGCCGCGGGCAACCGCGCTTTCAAGCGATTCCAGCACCAAAGCCGCGCCGCCCTCGGCGATGACGAAGCCGTCCCGGTCCTTGTTGAACGGTTTGGAGGCCTTTTCCGGCGGGTCGTTTTGGGTCGAAAGGGCCGACAAAAGAGAAAAGCGGATCAGCGCCTCGGCATTCACGGAACCATCCGTCGCGACGGTCAGGGCGCGTTCCGTGCGGCCCTGGCGGATGGCATCGACACCGAGCTGGATCGCCGTTGCGCCGGACGCGCAGGCGGTGGACAGAGTCACCGGAAGTCCCCGTGTGCCGTAGCGGTCCGACAGGCGTTCGGCGACACCGCCGAACAGCGCCCGGCGGGTAAAGTCCGGATGCGGGCGTTTTCGCATGACCTCGAGCAATCCGTCATAGGCATTGTCCTGGTCGCCGGCAAAGCCCGCTTCATCCGCAATGGCGAAACGGTCGACCCATTCGCACTCGACGGGCGGGGCCGCGACGAAGAGGGGGCCTTGGAAATCGCCATTGATTCCGGCTTGCGATACGGCTTCGCGCGTCGCCGCGTCGGCCAGCGCAAAGGACAATTCGCTTGCAATGTCGGGTGTATCCATGAAATCGACCGTGCCGCAAATGCGGGTCGAAAGCTCATCGGTCGGAAAGCGCGTAATGGCGTGAATGCCGGAAACACCGCTGGTCAGAGCGTTCCAATTGTCATCCTTGCCCTGGCCAAGCGAGGTGATGATGCCCATGCCCGTTACCGCGATCAGCGGGCGTCCGAGATGATCCGAATAGGCGCTCTTGGTCATGTCAGTCCAGTGCTCCGGGTTGTTACTCGGCGTCAAGCACGGCCAGGCCCTCACCGTGCATGAAGCCAACTGCCGTTACAATTGCCGATTTCGCCGGCCCGGCCATATCCGCTTCCGCCGCCGCGTCAAAGCAAGGCAAGGCGGCGCCTGATTTCAACGCCAGGGCGCCAAGCGCGACGCCGATCGGGAACTGCGCCTCCAATGTGTGGCCGGTGAGCCCGGTGTAACCCCGCAATGCCGCGCTTGGCCAGCGGTCCGCGATGAATTGCTTTTCCCGGTCGCGCAACTCGTAAAGGCCCGATGCGCCGGAGAGAACCAGTATTTCCGAACTGTCCGCGACATTTGACCGGTCCGCCAGCCCCTCAAGCCGTTTTTCCAGTCCGCCTTCGGCGCGTTTGCCCCTGTCTCCGTCGACAAAGCCGACCGCTGCGTAGATCTGCGCCCCGCGCGCTTCGGCATGGTCGCGCGATTCCAGCACGAGAAATGCCGACGCGGAACCGGAGACGATGCCGCCACCCGGGTTGGAGCGCGACCACAGCGGTTGCCAGGCACCTTGGGCAAGGGACTGAACACCTTCCTGCAGCAGCAGCATGTCCTGACGTTCCGCATTATAGGCGCCTCCGACAAGCGCGTGCGTGGACTGACCCGCCCTTATGCGCTCGAAGGCGGTCGCAAGAGCCGAAACGCCGGCGGTCTCTTCACCCATGAAGGTCTTGGAGGAGCCGGTGACCTTGTGGACGATGGAGATATTGCCTGCCAGCAGATTGGAAAGCTGGGCCAGGAACAGCGTCGGGCGCAGTTCCGTGGTCAGGACCTCGTTGAGGACATGGTCGCGGTCATTGCGGCTCATCGCCTTGTTGACGATCATCGTATCGACGGCGACGTCGCGTTCACCGCCGCCTGCGGCAACGATCATGTCCATGGAGCCGCAAAGCTCGGCATCTTCCTTCAGACCGGCATCGTCAAGGGCGAGACCGGCGGTGAAGACGCCAAGGCGCTGCCAGGCCTCCATCTGGCGCTGATCGCCGCGGCGCGGAATCTGCTCGGACCAGTCGATCTCCGGCGCCGGATGAACCGGGTAGGGCGCGAAGCGCTCGTTGTCGATGACCGGCTGCGGGGATTCCGGCCCGCTCAACAGGGCTTCGTGCGACTGCCGGCCGACACCGTGACAACTGACGATGCCGATCCCGGTGATCACCACATCATTCGGTTTCTTAGCCATCCTTCGGTCCTCAGGCCTCGGCGTTTTGCGACATGGCCGCCATCAATCCGACCTCTTTCGCCCGTGCCTTGATCAAGTCCGCCAATTGGGCGGTTTTTTGATCGACATTTGCGTCAAACACGACTGTGCGGAATTTGAGCTGCGCATCGCAGACTTTTTTGCCGTCGCTGCGAATGCGCGCTTTCGTCACGGCGAAGCCGGAGCCTTCATGCTCCAGATCGGCTTCGATTTCCATCCGCGTTTCCGGCTCGACGAAGGTCCTCAGCTTGGCGCCGTCCACCGACATCAGGAAAGGCATGGCAGTGAAGCTGTTGGCGGCAAGCAGCAGAAAACCGCTGGCCTGCGCCATGGTCTCGATCAGCAGTACGCCGGGAACGAGGGGATGGCCCGGAAAATGGCCTTCGAAAACCGGGCTTTTGTTCGGCACGGTGGACTCGGCCATGATTCGACCGGCCTCAAGATCAATGTCCCGGACACTGTCGATCATCTGAAAATATTCAAGAAGCATCAGCCACCCATGTGCTGCTCGCGGCTGTTATAGCGGCAAACGCGTCAGGATTTGGCGGCCCGCAATTCGTCGATCTTCACGCACAGATTCTTCAGAACGAAGTACTCTTCCGTGGCGACCTTGCCGTCATTGACTTCCTGCGTCCACTGCTCGAGCGGAATCTTGATCCCGAACTCCTTGTCAATGGCGAAGACGATATCGAGAAAATCGAGGCTGTCGATTCCAAGATCGTCGATCGTATGACTGTCGGGTGTAATCGTGTCGCGGTCGATTTCGCTTGTTTCGGCGATGATGTCGGCAACTTTGTCGAATGTGGCTGACACGCTCATATCCTTATGGTTTGTCCGTTTCGCGGTGAGCTATAGAAAAATCCGCTGCAAAAGCCAATGGTGTGTATACGGTTTCGTAAACGAATACCATCACGGTGTTGCAAACATCCGGATCGGTGTGGAGATAGTGCGACACATCCTCCATTGTAAGGGGCGGCGTGGTGCACTATTTGCGGGTGAAATTTTATTCGGTAGCGGGTTCCCGATGTCACAGGTGAGCAAGGAAGATGTTCTCAGAACGCTGGAGGGCGTGAGCCACCCGGCGATCGGCGGCAGCATTGTCGAAAAGAATCTGGTTTCGGACATCTTCATAGCTGACGGCAAAGTCTATTTTTCCATCACGGTGGCGGCCAATCTGGCAGAAAAACTGGAGCCGTTGCGCATTGCGGCGGAGAACGCGGTCAAGTCCATGGATGGCGTCGATGCCGCCATGGTGGCCCTGACGGCGGAGAAGAAGCCCGGTGCCGCACCCGCGCCTGCGAAAGGACCATCGCCCGCACAGCAGCAACAGCCGCCGCAAAAGGCCGGCGTGCCGGGCGTTGGCGCGATTATCGCCGTGGCTTCCGGTAAAGGCGGGGTCGGCAAATCGACAACGGCGGTCAACCTGGCGCTTGGCCTGCAGGCGATCGGTCTGAGGGTCGGCATTCTCGACGCCGACATTTACGGGCCGTCCATGCCGCGCCTGCTCAATGTCGGCGGGCAGCCCGAGCAGACCGGCGAGCGTATGCTCAGGCCCAAGGAGGCTTACGGCCTCAAGGTTATGTCCATGGGCTTTCTCGTTGCCGAGGAAACGCCGATGATCTGGCGCGGGCCGATGGTCGTATCCGCCCTGACCCAGATGTTGCGCGAGGTAGACTGGGGTGAACTCGATGTCATCGTCGTCGATATGCCGCCGGGTACCGGCGACGCGCAACTGACCATGGCGCAGAAAGTGCCGCTTGCCGGGGCCGTTATCGTTTCGACACCGCAGGATCTTGCTCTGATCGATGCCCGCAAGGGACTCAACATGTTCAAAAAGGTCGACGTGCCGCTGCTCGGCCTCATCGAGAATATGAGTTATTTCCAGTGTCCGTCCTGCGGCGAGCGGTCCAATATTTTCGGCCATGGCGGGGCCCGCGATGAGGCAGAGCGCATTGGCGTTCCGTTCCTGGGCGAGGTGCCGCTGCATATGGGTATCCGGGAAAATTCCGACGCGGGGACGCCCGTTGTAGTGGCGCAGCCCGACGGGCCGCATGCCCTGATATTCCGCGAGATCGCAGAAAAAGTGCGCGATCAGCTTCACGGAAGTGCGCAGGCCGAGGTTGCGGCGCCGCGTATCGTCTTCGAATGACGATGTGAAACGCCCTTTCAAGAAGCTGAAAATAAAAGAAAATTTGGCCTGATTGGTATGCGGGCGCCTATTCGCTGACGACCGCTTCAATTGCCTACAAAATTGACCATATGATAAAAAATTTGACCTTGTGAGAAAATCAGGTCATTCTGTCCTCAGTGATAGGGAGCACTGCCGCACCTGAAACCGACAAGCGGTGCAGCGGCAAATCGAGGAAGGAGGCGTGCATGGCGAGCGAGGTTATGCGTGACGTCAAGGCCGGTCGGCTCGAGCAATCCGAATATGCCGAGAATTTTTCCGATATTCATCCGCCGCTGAATGCCCATGAGGCTGCGGTGGAAGCCGACCGTTGCTATTTCTGCTACGACGCGCCGTGCATGACGGCCTGCCCGACCAGCATCGATGTTCCGATGTTCATCCGGCAGATCGCGGCCGACAATGCCAAGGGCGCCGCGAAAACCATCTTCGAGCAGAATATACTCGGCGGCATGTGCGCCAGGGTCTGCCCGACCGAAACGCTGTGCGAAGAGGCCTGCGTGCGCGAGGTGGCGGAAGGCAAGCCGGTCAAGATCGGCCAGCTCCAGCGTTATGCCACCGATGTACTGATGCGGGAAGCGAGTGAACATCCGTTCGAACGCGCGCCCTCGACCGGAAAGCGCATTGCGGTTGTCGGGGCGGGGCCGGCAGGCCTTTCCTGCGCGCACCGGCTTGCCATGCACGGCCATGACGTGACCGTGCTCGAAGCCCGCGAAAAGGGCGGGGGGCTCAGCGAATACGGCATTGCGGCCTACAAGTCGGTCAACGACTTCGCCCAGGAGGAACTGCAGTTCATCCTCGATATCGGCGGCATTACGATCGAGACCGGCAAGAAGCTGGGCGCAGATTTCAACCTGGCAGACCTGACCGGGAAATATGATGCCGTTTTCCTCGGAATCGGTCTCGCCAATGTCAATGCGCTCGGCGTTGCGGGCGAGGATGCCGACGGTTGCGAGGATGCGGTCGACTATATTGCCGGGCTTCGCCAGGCCGCGGACCTGTCGACACTTCCGATCGGTCGCCGCGTGGTCGTGATCGGCGGCGGCATGACCGCGATCGACATCGCCACGCAGGCCAAGCGGCTCGGTGCCGAGGAGGTGACGATTGCCTATCGTCGCGGTCAGGACGGCATGAATGCCAGCGCATACGAACAGGAGGTCGCCCAGACCAGCGGCGTGACGATCCGCCACTGGCTGCAGCCCAAGGCGGTTGTGCAGGACGACGCCGGCGCGGTGGCCGGTATCGAGCTGGAATATACCAGCCAGGCGAACGGCACGCTCTCCGGTACCGGCGAGACAACCACGATAGCAGCCGATCAGATCTTCAAGGCGATCGGACAGAGCTTCGACGACCATCCGCTGGCTGGCAGCGGTCTCGACATGGACCGCGGACGCATCCGCACCGGTGACGACCGCAAGACCAATCTGGCGAATGTCTGGGCTGGCGGAGACTGCGTCAGAAGCGGCGAGGACCTGACGGTCGTGTCGGTCGAGGACGGCAAGATCGCCGCCGAATCCATTCATGCAACGCTGACGGCGTAGCTCGGGAGGAAAACATGGCAGACATCTCAAGCAATTTTCTCGGCATCCAGTCACCCAATCCCTTCTGGCTCGCCTCGGCGCCGCCCACCGACAAGGCCTACAATGTCGAACGTGCCTTCGAAGCCGGCTGGGGCGGGGTCGTGTGGAAGACGCTCGGCGAGGCCGGACCGCCCGTCGTCAATGTGAATGGACCGCGCTATGGCGCCATTCACGGTCCCGACCGCAGGTTGCTCGGCCTGAACAATATCGAGCTGATCACCGACCGTGACCTCGAGGTCAACCTGAAGGAGATCATCGAGGTCAAGAAGCGCTGGCCGGACCGGGCGATGATCGTATCGCTGATGGTGCCGTGCGAGGAGCATTGCTGGAAGAATATCCTCGAGCGTGTCAACGATACCGGCGCTGACGGTATCGAGCTGAATTTCGGCTGTCCGCACGGCATGAGCGAGCGCGGTATGGGCTCGGCCGTCGGCCAGGTGCCGGAATATATTCAGATGGTCACCGAATGGTGCAAGCAGTATTCCAACCTGCCGGTGATCGTGAAGCTGACACCCAACATCACCGATGTGCGCTATCCGGCGCGGGCCGCCAAGGCCGGGGGTGCGGATGCCGTTTCCCTGATCAATACGATCAACTCCATCGTTTCCGTCGACTTGGACAATTTTGCTCCTGAGCCGACCATCGACGGCAAGGGCTCGCATGGCGGCTATTGCGGCCCGGCCGTCAAGCCGATTGCCATGAACATGGTCGCCGAGATTGCGCGGGACGCGGAGACCAAAGGCCTGCCGATCTCCGGAATTGGCGGCATTAGCACATGGCGTGACGCCGCTGAATTCATCGCGCTCGGCTGCGGCACCGTCCAGGTCTGCACGGCGGCAATGACCTATGGCTTCAAGATCGTCGAGGAAATGATCGACGGTCTTTCGGACTGGATGGACGAAAAGGGCTATCGCACGATCGGCGAGTTTCAGGGCATGGCCGTTCCGAACGTCTCGGACTGGCAGTATCTCAACCTCAACTACGTCACCAAGGCGCGTATCGACCAGGATTCCTGCATCAAATGCGGGCGCTGCCACATTGCCTGCGAGGATACGTCCCACCAGGCGATCACCAGCATCGTCAATGGCGAGCGCATGTTCGAGGTGATCGACGAGGAATGCGTCGGCTGCAATCTCTGCGTCAATGTCTGCCCGGTCGATGGCTGCATCACCATGGAGCAGATCGCCGGTGTCGATCCGCGCACCCAGGAGCCGATCGATCCCGATTACGCGAACTGGACGACGCATCCGAACAATCCGATGGCGGCGAAGGAAGCGGCCGAATAGGAATTGCGCAGCGGGCGGACGGTCAGGTGTTGATCGAGCCGCCGTCCACCGCGACGGTCTGACCGGTCACGAAATCGCTGTCGGACGAGGCAAGGAAAATCAGCGCTCCGAGCAGGTCGTCGGGATAGGCATCGCGTGCAAGGGCGCGTGAGGCGATGACTTTCGGGCGGGCGACGTCCACATGTTCCTCGTTTTCAAGAATGCTGCTCGAGAGTGTCAGCCCTGGCGCCAGCGAGTTGACGCAGATCCCGGCCGGTCCCAGTTCCCGCGACAGGGCCCGCGTCATGGCGGTGAGCGCGCCTTTCGATGCGATGTAGTGCAGCATGCCGGGCATGCCCTTGTAGACGGTGCCTGAGGTCACATTGATGATCTTGCCCGATTTCTGCCTTTCCATATGCGGTCCGGCGGCACGAACCATGTTGAAGGCGCCGCGCACATTGACCGCCATGACCTTGTCCCAGAGTTCCGGGTCGATTTCGTCGTAGCGGGCGAGCGGAAGCGTGGCGTAGACCGCCGCATTGTTGACGAGGATGTCGATGCCGCCGAACGCGTCGATGCAGGCGTCTGCGGCGTCCGAAGCGTCAGTGGGGTCCGATACATCCGTTCGCTTGTACCTGGCGCCGATTTGTGCCGCCGCTTCCGATCCGTCCGCGACATCGGCGATGAGGACGTTGGCGCCTTCCCCCAACAGCGCCTTTGAAAAGGCAAGCCCGAGACCCTTGGCGCCGCCGGTGACGATGCAGGACTTTCCCTTCAGCCGGCCCATGCGCTACGCACCGGAAAGACGGCCGAACTCGGCGTAGATGTGCTTGGTCTCGAGGAAATCGTCGAGCCCCTCCAGGCCGTGCAGGCGGCCGAGGCCGCTTTCGCGGAAGCCACCGGTCTCGGCTTCCGCGAACAGCCGGTTGTGGCAGTTGATCCATACTGTGCCGGCTTTCAGCGCCCGGGCGACGCGTCGCGCCCGGCCGTGATCGGATGTGTGCACGCTTGCGGCGAGGCCATAGCGCGTCGCGTTGGCGCTGGCGACCGCGCCCGCCTCGTCCGAGAACCTTTCGGCGAGAACGACGGGGCAGAACAGTTCGTCCTGGACCAGCCTGTGGCCTGGGTCGGAAATTTCGTAGAGTGCGGGCGTTACGACGTTGCCGCGCGGGTGACCGTCGCGAACCTCGCCTTCCAGCAGGGTGCTGCCTGCCTGGCGCGCCGATTCGATCGTTGCGCGATAGCGATCGGCGCTTTGCAGATCGAATAGCGGACCCATCTGAACGGCGCTTTCCATCGGGTCCCCCACCGTCACGGCACCCAGCGCGTCCGCAAGCCGGCCGGCGAAACTGTCCCAGGCGCGGTCCTCGACAAGGACGCGGGTAATGGCCGTGCACATCTGCCCGGCATGGGGGATTGCGCCGCGCACGATCTCGGCGGTTGCGACGTCCATATCGGCATCCGCAAAGACCAGAGCAGGGGCCTTGCCGCCCAGTTCGAGCGAAAGACGTTTCAGTGTCGGCGCCGCGCCGGCCATGATTTTCTTTCCCGTGGCGCTCGAGCCGGTGAAGCTGACCGCATCCACATGCGGATGGGTGCAAAGCTGGGTCGAAACCTCCAGATCGCCGTGAACGATATTGACCACGCCGGCCGGCAGGGAGGCACAGGCGGCCAGGCACTCGGCGAAGATGCGGTTGACGCCGCTCGTCTGGTGCGCGCCCTTGACCACCACGGTGCAGCCGGCGGCCAGGGCCGGGCCGAGCGAGCGCAGGAGCAGCGTCGAGGGCGCGTTCCAGGGCACGATGATTGCCGCCACACCGATCGGCTCGCGCGCGAAGATCGATTGTTTGCCTTCGTCGATTTCGCTCACGCGGCCGAAAATCGCCCTTGCCAAGCCGGCATAGTAACGCGCCTCGCTGATGGCCGCGTCGGTCTCATGCAGGCAGTGCGCCAGCACCTTGCCGTTCTCGACGGCGATCTGATGCGCGATTTCTTCACGGCGCGCCGCAATCGCGTCGGCGAGTTCCAGCAAGGCCTTCGCCCGCAGCCGCGGGGCATGCGGCCATTGCGTGCGTTCGAATGCGGTCCGGGCGGTATCGATCGCCTGCTCGGCTGTGCCGGATCCGCCCATATGATACGCGGCGTTGTCCGTGCCCCGGTAGACATCGACCGTGGTCTCAGTCGGACCCTCCTCGATCCAGGTGCCGTTGATCCAGTGGCGTGCGGGTTCTGTCATGAAGACCTACTTCAGGGCTGCTGTTTCGGCGGCAGCGCCACCGGTTTCATAAATGCGTTTGACGAACAGATCGGCGTAGTTGAGCGTCGCATGGCTGTGCTCGCGCATCATCGCCTCGGCCCGCGCCGCGTCGCGCTTCTTGATCGCATCGAAGATGATGATGTGCTGCGAGTGGCCGACGGTGAGCCGTTGCAGTTCGCGTCGCGGATTGGTCCGGTCGAAGGCGAGGGAGCCGAGCGCGGCGAGC
Organism: Allohoeflea poritis; assembly: GCF_027889715.1. Classification (GTDB taxonomy): domain Bacteria; phylum Pseudomonadota; class Alphaproteobacteria; order Rhizobiales; family Rhizobiaceae; genus Hoeflea_A; species Hoeflea_A poritis. Next base: position 376,509 of record NZ_JAPJZH010000002.1, on the reverse strand, counting down.
GGAAGCATGGCGATGCGTTCATAGGCATGGGCGATCAGGTCATTGCCGCACTGGTACATGATCGTCTCGTGAAACAGGATATTGGCTTCCTGATAGCCGTCCATGTAATCGGGGTCCGGCTCGTCGGCATCGAGAACCTTTTCCGTGTACGCGATCGACTGGAGCAAGGCGTCCTCGGCCGATTTCGGCATGCCGTTTTCCGCCATCGTGCGAGCGGCGAGCGCCTCCAGCGCTGCGCGTACGGCAATCGATTTTTCAACATCGGCGCTCGATATGGACCGCACGGTAAAGCCGCGGCCGCTGCGTTTCTCGATCAGGCCTTCCGCTGCCAGGGTGGCCAGGGCCGTTCGGGTCGGTGTGCGCGAGACATCCATCTCGGCGGCGATGCCGACCTCGGTGATCTTCTCACCGGGCATGCGCTCGCCGTTCAGGATCTGTCGGCGGACGACCGCGAGAACGCGTTGCGAGCTGGATGACATCGTTTCTTCTTCCATATTGGATACATAAGAGCATTTTTTTCGCAAATTTCCAGCGAAATCCGGAAAATGATCTTAACTTTGGATACAAAATCTGTTTGAAATCTCTTTAGCAAGAACAGGAATCGGAAACCGTTCCGGCGCATGCAGGCGGTCGATGTGAGAAGAAATCCTGTCGGTCCAGGGAGGAACAAGCCATGAGCGCCGCTGCAGCGCACGCACCCGTCACGACGGATCTGTTCATCAATGGCGAGCCGCGCAGCGCGGCACATGGACGAACCTACGAGATCTTCAATCCCGCGCGTCCGGACGAGCTTGTCGGCCATGCTGCGGCAGCGGATGCATCGGACGTGGATGCCGCCGTGCAGGCGGCGCACGCGGCTTTCCCCGCATGGTCGGCACTGTCTTATGGCGAGCGCGCCGATCTGCTGCTCAAAGTCGCCGATGCACTGGTTTCGGACGAGTCGGATGTGGCTTATAGGTCGCGCCTTTTCTGCCGTGAGCACGGGAAGATCATCAAGGAAACGATGCTGGAGCTTTCGCGGCTCGGCGACCGTTTCCGCCAGTCGGCCGCCTATGCGGAGCGCCTGGCTGCGGACGAGCAAATCAACGGACCGCCCTTCGATACGATCATCACGCGCCAGCCGCGCGGGGTCGCGGCTCTGATCGTTCCGTGGAACTGGCCGCTTTCGATCCTCGGAGCCAAGCTGCCCCAGGCGCTGGTGGCCGGCAATACGGTCGTCGTCAAACCCAGTCACAACTCGGCTCTGGCACCGTCGCTCACGCTGAAAAAGATCGCGGAGATGCTGCCGCCGGGCGTCGTCAATATCCTGACGGGCGGCGCTTCGGAGATCGGTGATCCGCTGGTGTCGCACCCGCTGGTCCGGTTCGTGAACTTTACCGGCTCGGTGGATGTCGGCCGGCATGTGATGCAGGTCGCGGCACGGAACATCACGCCGGTGACGCTGGAACTCGGCGGCAATGATGCCGCGATCGTGTGCGCGGATGCCAAGATCGACGATGCGGCGCTGATGCGCATGTATATGGGCGCCTTCATGTCCTCGGGGCAGATCTGCATGGCCCTCAAGCGCCTTTACGTGCACAGGTCCCGCTACGATGAAGTCGTCGACGGCCTGACAGCGGTGTGCGACCGCATGGTCATCGGCGACGGTCTGCTGGAAGAGACGAATATGGGGCCGGTCAACAACCGCAAGCAGCTCGGCGTCGTCACCGGCATGATCGATCAGGCGCGCGCTGCCGGGGCGGATCTGAAGGAGCTAGGACAGGTCCCGGACGAGGATCTCTATGCGAAAGGCTATTTCCAGAAGCCGACGCTTGTCTACGATCCGGATCCGTCGCTGGATATCGTGCGCGAAGAGCAGTTCGGCCCGGCGCTCCCGATCATGCCTTTCGATACGGAAGACGAGGCCGTGGCCAAGGCCAATGACAGCGAGTTCGGCCTGTGTTCATCGGTCTGGACGGAGGATCGCGATCGCGCCGTGACAATCGCCCGGCAGATCGAAGCCGGCTTTACCTATCTCAATGCCCATGGGCCGGCCGCCCAGGATGGGCGCGGTCCGTTCGGGGGCTTCAAAAAATCCGGAATTGGACGCAATCTCGGTTACGAGGGCATAATCCAGTTTCAGGGATACCACTCGATCAGCGGGCCGGCCGGCTGGTTGTTTTGAGAAATACAGGGAGGAAAACAATGAAACATGTGTCCATGCTTGCCGCCGCCGCACTTGCCGTGTCGGTATCGATCGCCGAGGCGAAGGAATTGAGCCTTGCCTATTTCATGGGGCCGAAACATCCGATGAATGCGGCGGTCTTCACGCCGTTCGCGGAGAAGCTGGCCGAGGTTTCCGGCGGCAAGCTGACCGTGCAGCAGTTTCCCGGCGGGGCGCTCAATTCCGTGCCGCCGAAGCAATACGCCATCTTGCTGGACGGTGTCGCCGATATCGTCTTCACGCTGCCTGGCTATACGGGCGATGTCTTCCCGATGACCAATGTCGTCACGCTGCCGGGGGTTTGCGACAGCCCGAATGCCTGCACGGAAGCGATCCTGCGGGCCCGCAGCACGCTGGAAGAAGAATATGACGCCAAGCTGCTGGCGGTCTGGACGAATGCGCCGCCCGTGCTGATCACAAAAGACAAGCCGGTCCGTAAGCTGGAGGACCTTGAAGGCATGAAGATCCGCGTCACCGCGAAACAGGATGTTCCGTTCATGGAGGCATTGGGTGCCTCCGCGGTGGCCCAGCCGGTGACCGTGATCAACCAGAATCTGGCCAATGGCGTCATTGACGGTATTGCCATCGACAGTTCGGCGATCGCCGCCTTCAAGCTTCATGAGCCGGGGAATTATGTGACGACATGGATGCCGGGTTCCGGCTCCGCCTTCGTGCTGCTGATGAACAAGGATGTCTATAACGGCTTGAGCGAGGAAGAACGCGGCTGGGTCGACGAAGCCTCGGCCGAATGGCTTTCGAAATCCGGCGGCGAGGGGTATCAGAAGGCAACCCAGTTCGGCATCAAGGTGGCGACCGATGCGGGGCTGGAGATGATCGATCTCAGCGACGAGGAAAAGGCGCGCTTCAACGCCAGGATCGAGCCGGTTTTGGCCGAGATCATGCAGCAGAAGGCCGGGTCAAAGACCGTCGGCGAAGTCATGGCCATCATGAAGGGCGAATAGTCCTTGTCCGACGAAACACCCAGTACGCTCGTCTGGTTGGACAGGCAGCTCGGCCGCGTGGCCGGGCTGCTGGCGATTATCGGGGCGGTATCCATCGTCGGCCTCATGCTGATCACCATCGCGGCGGTCACCTGGCGCTACGGTCTGAATGATCCGATATTCGGGATCGAGGACCTGTCGGTGGTCACCCTGACGCTCGTCGCCGGGGCGGCGGTCGCCTATGGCGCGCGCCACAACGCCCATGTCAGCGTCGATGTGATCTCCTACTTCTTCGGCCGGCGCGTAACGCGTTACACCGACACGGTGATGCGGATCCTGGCGGCGGCGATCGCCGGCCTTTCCACCTATGCGCTGTTCGGCGCCGCCTGCGGTATCGAAAAGGCCTGCATTACCAACAATTTCAGCATCGAGCACCGCCCGTTCTATTACTTCCTTGGCGTTACGCTCGGCGTCTACACGCTGCATCTCCTGCTTAGGCTTGCCATAGGCCTCTCGCATTTCTCAGGAGAAGACCCCAACGAGATCGGTGACTAATGGACAATACCGCGATCGCCTTTCTCGGCTTTCTGGCGCTCTTTATTCTTCTATTCATTCGCATGCCGGTCGGGGTCACCATGATGCTCGTCGGGACGGTCGGGATCTATTTTATCCGCCCGCAGGCGGCGATCCCCAAGCTGGCGGGCGAGATCTACAATGAGGCATCGAATTATCCGCTGACGATCATCCCGCTTTTCGTGCTGATGGGCAATCTGGCCGGCGTATCGGGGATGAGCCGCGACCTCTACGATGCCGCTCATTCCTGGCTGGGCCATTTGAAGGGCGGTCTGGCGTCCGCAACCGTGGTTGGCTGTGCGGGTTTCTCGGCCCTGTCGGGGTCTTCGCTGGCCGCGGCACTGACCATGGGGCGCGTATCGCTGCCGGAGATGCAGCGCTACAAATATCATGACGGGCTGGCGACCGGTTCGATTGCCGCCGGCGGCACGCTCGGGATTCTCATTCCGCCGTCCGCAGGCTTCGTGATCTATGCTATCCTGACCGAAGAAAGCATCGGCCGGCTGTTCATGGCCGGCGTCATTCCCGGCCTCTTGCTGACCGCCCTGTTCATCCTGGCGATCTGGATCGTGGTGTCGCGCAATCCGGAAAAGGCGCCGGGCGGTGCGGCTGCCGAACCGCTTCGCGATCGGCTGCGCGCGGCGGGCCGCGCCGGCTGGATCGTTGGCATCATCGTGCTGACGATCGGCGGTATCTACACCGGCGTGTTCTCTGCCGTCGAAGCGGCTGGCATCGGCGCGTTCCTGGCGCTGATCGTCACGGCCATCCGCCGAAAGCTGACCTGGGCAAACATCGTCGAAGTGTTCTCCAGCACGCTCAAATCGTCCGGCACCGTCTTCATGATCCTGTTCGGGGCCTTTGTCTTCAAGACTTTCATCGGCTTTACCGGTATCACCTATGCGTTGTCCCTCTGGGTCGATGCACAGGGCTTCACCGGCTTTCAGGTGGTCATCGCGTTCCTCGCCATTTTCATCGTGCTTGGCATGTTCATGGACGGGTTTGCGATCCTCGTCCTGACCGTGCCGCTGGTGCAGCCGATTATCGAACCGCTCGGCATCAACATGGTCTGGTTCGGGGTCCTTATGGTCATTGCGCTGGAGATGGGGCTGATCTCGCCGCCGGTCGGCGTCAATGTGTTTGTCGTCAAGGGCATTGCGCCGAACGTTTCGCTCAACACGATCTTCCGCGGCATATGGCCGTTCTGGTTCGCGATGCTCGCGGCCATCATCCTGGTGCTCGCATTCCCGCAACTGGCTCTGCTGTTGCCGAATACGATGTTCGGATAGCATTACGATCGGAAGCAGATGTAGCGGCGAGACCGTTGTCTGAAGAGGAGTAGCCCATGTCCGGCGAATATGAGGTTTTGATCTCCGGATGCGGGCCTGTCGGCGCCGGCCTTGCCATCGAGCTGGGGCAGCGCGGCATACGGGTCGGGGTTGTCGAGCGGAACCTGGAGCCGCCGCGTATCCCCAAGGGCCAGAACCTGACGCAGCGGACGATGGAGCATATGCGGGCCTGGGGGGTCGAGGATGCGATGCGCGCGGCCAAGACGATCCCCAGCAATGTCGGCCTCGGCGGGCTGACGGCCTATGGGACGCTTCTGAGCGGCTACCATTATGACTGGTTCAAACGCGCCGCCGTGCGGCCCTATTACAACGCCGACAATGAACGGTTGCCTCAATATGAGACGGAGCGGGTGCTGCGCGAGCGTCTGGAGGCGCTGGAGAGTGTCGACGTGCTCTATGGCTGGGCGTGCGAAACGGTCGCGGACGGGCCGGACGGCGTGACCCTGGCGGCGCGCAGGGGCAACGAGACCCGCGAATTGCGCGGCCAATATCTCGTCGGCTGCGACGGCAGCCGGTCAGGGGTCCGGCAAGCCGCGGGGATAGGCGAAGCCCTGGATGATCATGACCGGCTGATGGCGCTTGTGGTGTTCCGTTCGCCGGCATTCTTCAAGCTGATCGAGGGTTTCCGCGACAAGCAGTTTTACAACGTCCTGCATCCGGACAATGACGGCTACTGGATGTTCTTCGGCATGGTGGAATGGAAACAGTCGTTCTTTTTCCATGCGCCGGTTCTGGCCGACACCGACCGGGACAATTTCGATTTCGCCGCGCTGATCCGGCAGGCGGTCGGCACGGATTTCGACCTGGAACTCGAATATGTCGGGTTCTGGGATCTGCGTATCTCCGTGGCCGAGACCTATCGGCAGGGGCGGATTTTCCTGGCCGGGGACGCGGCGCACAGCCATCCGCCCTATGGCGGTTATGGCATCAATACCGGCTTCGAGGATGCACGCAATCTCGGCTGGAAGCTGGCGGCGGATGTTCGGGGCTGGGGAGGGGCGCGACTGCTCGACAGCTACGACGATGAGAGGCGGCCGGTGTTCCAGTCGACGGCAAAGGACTTCATCGCGCGCTTCATCACCGAGGACCGGGCCTTTGTGCGCGCGTTCGACCCGCAGCGCCATCGCGCCGGCTTCGAGAAGGCGTGGGCGGAGCGCGCCGGTGCCGGTGCGAATATCGGCATCTCGACGTTCGCCCCACAATATGGCGGCTCCGCAATTGTCGACGGTGAAGAGGGGGCTGAAACCTCGGCCATCGGCATCCATGATCTTACGGCCCGGCCCGGCCACCATCTTCCGCCGCTCGCGATGAAGGATGGCTCCACCACGATCAATCGTCTTTCCGACGGTTTCACATTGCTGGATTTCGGCGGTTCCGGCGAAGCGGCGCAAGCGCTGAAAGGCGCTGCTGAACACGCCGGCGTGCCGCTAACGGTTGTCGAATTCACGAACACAGACATTGATGGCGATTACGGATGTCGCCTCGTCCTTGTGCGGCCGGACGGCTATGTGGCGTGGACGGGTGATACGATTGGGGACGCCGAGCAGCTGTTGGCAATGGTCAGCGGGAAAGACGTTTCGTGAGCGCCGCTCTCCAAGGACCATGACAGGTCTGGCGGGCGCATCCGCGTTCCTGTATGGGTGCCGGCCGGAGCCGATCCATGCCACCGGGCAAGCTGACCGGCAATACGGGACGTGTAATGAGCGAACGGACGGAAACGTCGATTTTGACGACGGGTGAACTCGCCAGCGGGCGGGAAAAGCTGCAGGGCCATCTTGCGATGGTGCTGTTCGCGGCGCTCATTTCCGGCTCGTTCTCGCTTGGCGCGCTGGCAATGCCGCATATCGGCCCGGCGGCGCTCAACACCATGCGGTTCTTTCTCGCGACGCTCGCAATGGGTGCCGTGACCTTCGCGATGTACCGGCGCATACCATGGCCGGAAACGGCCCCATGGCGCTACGGGCTGCTCGGCCTGCTGATGGGCGTTTATTTCATCACCATGTTCATGGCGCTGAAGATCACCCATCCCGTTTCGACGAGCGCCGTCTTTACGCTCATTCCGTTGATGAGCGCCGGGTTCGGATTCGTGATCCTGGGGCAGACGGTGCGGCCGATCGTGCTGCTCAGCCTCTTCATCGCCGGCTGCGGTGCGATCTGGGTCATCTTCCGGGGCGATCTCAATGCCATCCTCGCTTTCGATATCGGTGCGGGCGAAACACTGTTTTTCTTCGGTTGCGTGTGTCACGCCCTGATGGCGCCGCTGGTCAAGAAGTTCAACCGCAACGAACCGGTGGTGATGACCAGCTTCTGGACGACCATCGGAACGTTCATCGCGGTCGCGATCTATGGGGCCGGGGAGGTCGCTTCGACCGACTGGACCGCTCATCCCTCCGTGGTCTGGATCGCGATTGCCTATCTTGCCGTTTTCATATCCGCCGGAACCTTCTTCCTCGTGCAATATGCCTCGATGCGCCTGCCGGCCTCGAAAGTCTTTTCCTATGGCTATCTGATCCCGGTCTTCGTCATCCTTTACGAGGGCGCGCTCGGCAATGGCTGGGCGAGCCTGGCCGTGATGGCAGGGGCGGTCGTTATCGTGCTGGGTCTGGTGGTCGTTGCCTTCGCGCCGGATCTTTAGCGCTTCGGAATACCTTTCGCGTCCTGCGGGTCCGCATCACGCTGCGTCACGCCGTCGACGAGGATGAAGGCGATAATGCAGGACTCGGTGCCGCGATTGGCCCAGGCGTGGTTGGTGCCGCGCTGGACGACGATGTCGCCGGCCTTCAGATGCACTTCGGTCTCATCCATCAGCATGTCGATCTCGCCCTTCAGAACAACGGCGTAGTCGACGGAATCGGTGCGGTGCATATAGGGGTGGCGGGCGCCCTCGACGACATTGTGCGCGGCGCCCATTTCGGCAAAGGCCGTCTTGCCGTCGATTTTGGCCATAACCTCGGGATCCTCAGGGCCGAATTCGACGCATCGGAAGACGGAACCGTTCTGCGGCGGATGCAGCACGAAATCGCCGGTGCATGTTTCTTCCGCGCCGTCATATTCGGCCGGTGTTCCGTCCGATATCCAGAAATTGGTGAGCGTGACGCCGGGACGGCTGGGACGCTGAAGGATATGCGTCGCGGCCTCATCGGAGACGATGACGGCCCTGCCGTCCGTATCGTGGCCGGTCACGACCCGCCTGAATGTCTGTGCCATGGATTATCCTCAGATCTGGTTGGTGCCGGGCCGCAAGCGCATGCGGTCTGCGGCAAGCAGGGCGATGAGAAGAACGGCGCCGGCCGCGGCGGTTGCCAAGCCCTGGAAGAGCAGCAGCGCGCCGGCTGCAAGGGCAAGCGCCCGCATTGCCCAGGTCAGAGGCCGGTTGAAACATCCGACGACCGCGATGGCGATGGCGAATGTTCCGGCCGTTGCTGTGATCACGGCGACAAGGTTCTCCAGCGACGTTCCCTGCAACAGCAGGCCGGGGCCGAAGCAGAAGGCGAAGGGCAGCAGATAGCTGGTGAGGCCATAGCTCGCTGCCGTCCAGCCGACCTTGTTGATGTCCGATCCGGCGATGCCCGCCGCCACATAGGCGGCCAGCGCAACGGGCGGTGTGATCGTCGAAATGCAACCGTAATAGAAGACAAAGAAATGTGCTGTCAGGGTCGGCATGCCGAGCTTGACAAGGGCGGGGGCGACGACCGTTGCCAGGATGAGATAGGCGGCCGTTGTGGGCAGGCCCATGCCGAGGATGATGGCCGCCACCATGGTCAGGAGCAGGGCAAGCCACAGCGTGCCGCCCGAGGCAAGATCGATGAGGATAGCGATCTTCGGCCCGAGACCGCTGATCGCCAGGGTTCCGGAAATGACGCCGGCGGCGGCACAGGCGGCGGAGATCGGCGCGACATTGCGGGCGCCATCGGCAATGCCCGCCGCGAGCCGGCGCACGAAAGAAAAATTGAAGTCCCGCGTCCACAGGAGTTCGCTGACGACCAGGAAGATAATCGACCAGAACGAGGCCTTGAAGGGCGAATAGCCGGTCAGCATCAGGCCAAGCAGCAGTGCGAATGTGGCGATGAAGCGCGAGCCGTCGAGCACGACCTGCCACGTGGAGCGGTCGTCCTGCGTGCCTTCCGTCTTTGGCTTGATGTCGCTTTTGACCGCCTGCAGATGCACGATGAAAAAGATGGAGCCAAAGAAGAGCAGGGCAGGCAGGAGGCCGACACCCATGATCGTGACGTAAGGCACGCCGACGATCTCGGCCATGAGGAAAGCGGCGGCGCCCATGACCGGCGGCATCATCTGGCCGCCCGTCGAGACGACGGCCTCGATTGCGCCGGCCTGATGCGGCGCATAGCCTTCGCGTTTCATCATCGGGATTGTCAGGGTGCCCGTAACGGCAACGTTGCCGGCGGCGGAGCCGGAAATCATACCGATCAGCGTCGAGAACAGAACCGCCGTCTTGGCGCCGGCCGCGCGCATGCCGTAGGTGAGGCGGCGCGACAGTTCGAAAAAGAAGTCGCCGGCGCCGAATTTCGACAAGAGCGATCCGAAGATCGTGAAGATGATGATGTAGGTTGCCGCAACGCCGATGGGGATGCCGTATACGCCTTGCGTATCCGTCGTCAGGAAGATGACGATGCGCTCGAAACTGTAGCCGCGGCTGTTGAGCAGGCCCGGCAGGTAGGGGCTGACGAAGGGGTATAGGAAAAAGACCAGCGTGATCGCCGCAAGGATCGCGCCGACTCCGCGGCGCGCCGCCTCGAAAACGAGGATGACGATAACGGCGCCGGCATAGAAATCGCCCGGTTCCGTCAGGCCGCCGCTGAAGGCGATGTCCTTCCAGCGCGAAAGCAGCCAAAGGCTGGCGCCGGCGGTGGCGGCGACCAGCAGCAACGAGACGATGCGGTCGGCTGTGGTGCCCCTGGTTGCGTTCAGTATCGGCCGCGTCAGAAACAGCAGGCAGAAGGCGAGCATCAGATGGGTGAGGCGCATCTCCATGGTGGAGATGGCGAAAAGCCCTGAGACGATCGCGAGGTGATAGAGGCCGAGGGCGAGCGCCAGCGCGCCGGTCACCGATTCAATGGTTATCGCTCGTCGAAGGTCCGATACAGACGGCATGGTGCGGCGCTTTCCCCGGAAAGAGGCGGCACGGCGAACGACCGTGCCGCCGTCGGTGTTCCAGCCGGTCTATTTGTTGAAATAGCGCGCCGCACCCTCGTGCAGCGGAATGGCAAGGTTCTTCGAATCGTCCGGATCGATCTGACGGGCATTGGCGTTTTCGGCCTTGAACTCGTCGAGATTTTCGAAGACGGCGGATGTGATTGCGAAGACCTTGTCGGCATCCGTGTCGGACGGGACGATCAGCATATTGTTGACCCCGATGACGGTGCCGGGTGCATCCGTGCTGTAGACATCCGCCGGGATCTCCACCGATTTGAACGCGCCGTTCTTGCCGAGCGCCTCGTCGAGCTTGCCTGGTGCGAATTCGATGAAGCGCAGCTTGTTGCTGGCACCGGCCTGCATCACCGCCGAAGCAGGATAGCCGGACAGCGCGAAGGCGGCATCGACATTGCCGTCGGAAAGCTGGCTGAAACCGTCCGAATAGGACAGGAAGCTGGGCGTAATGTCATCCATCGTCATGCCGTGCAGCGGCAGCAGGAAATTCATGAAGCCGAGCGTTCCGCCGCCGGCCGGCCCGACCGCAACGCGTTTGCCCTTGATGTCCTCGAAGGATTTGATGTCCGAGCCGTCGAGCACGATCATGTGCAGGACGCTGGGATGCAGCGCGGCGACGGCCTTGATGTCGATGGCACCGCTCTTGTAGGGCCCGATGCCCTTTGTGGCCAGAACGGCCAGGTTGTTGTTGGTGATGGCGATGTCGACCTCGCCGTCGCCGACGAGGCGCGGGTTCTGTACCGAGCCGCCCGTGACGACCGGGACCATGGTCATATCGCCACCGGCATATTTGTTCACCAGGTTCGAAATGCCCTGTCCGATCGGATAGAAGGCGCCGCCGAGGCTGGCCGTGCCGATGCGCAGTTCCTCAGCCGCAACGGCGGCGGTGCCGGCAAAAAAAGCCGCGGCCATGCAGATGGAAAGCAAGGATTTTCGCATGATTATTCCTCCCGAAATCTCCTGATCGGGCTCAATATATATATTTTATCGTAATATGCGAGAAAAAATCGATAAAAAATTCACATATACGTTATCAACTAATGTGATTGTCCAACCGACTTGTTCTGATGTGTCTGCCAAGGGATGCGGCAGCCGATTGTCAGCGACGAGACTTGCGTCGGTGCGCTAGGTCCCGCGCTCGGACCAGCCCGCGAATATGCGTTCCAGCATGACGACGACGTAGAACAGCAATATGCCGAGTGCCGCAAGAGCAATGAGGACGGCGAACATCAAGGGATAGTCGGCATTGATCTTGCCGCTGTCGAAGAGGTGTCCGAGACCTTTGCCGTGCGGTTCGACGATTTCCATGAGGTTGGTGCCGATGAAGGCGAGCGTCACCGAGACCTTCAGCGCGCCGAAGAATTCGGGAAGCGTTTTGGGCAGCGCTATCTTCCGGAAGATCGTGAAACGGCTGGCGCCCAGCGCCCGCAGAATGTCCCTGTATTCCGGCTCCAGTGTCGAAAGGCCGATGGAAATCGAAACGGCGATCGGAAAGAACGAGATCATGAAGGCGATCAGGATCGTGTTCGTATCGTGCATGCCGACAAAGATCAGCGCAATCACCGGAACGACGGTTGCTTTGGGCACGGCGTTGAAGCCGACAAGCAACGGATAGAGCGCGTCGCGCATCAGCTTCGAAAAGCCCATGACCATGCCGAGCAAGGTGCCGACGATCACCGAGAGTGCGAGGCCGACGACCGTCCTCCACAGCGTGTCCCAGCCATATTCCAGGAACAGCCACCGATACTGCCACATGGCAGGTCCGATATCGGTGGGCGAGGCCATCTTGTAATTGGGCCAGCCGTTGAACCAGACGAGCCACTCCCACAACAGCAGGAAAATCAGGACGGCGGCCACGGGCACGCCTATACGATGCATCTTGCTCATCGGCCCTGAAACCCGTCAGACATTGGCATCGACGCGTCCCTGCGCGATTTCGATCTGGTGGCGCAACTCATGCAGCATCTCCGTGGCGCCGGGCGAATACAGATCCTCCAGCGTGCGGTTTTCGGGCAAATCCACATCCAGCGTGAACTGGACATGAGCCGGCCGTCCGGACAGGACGACGACGCGTTCGGCCAGAAAAACCGACTCCCGCAGATCGTGCGTGATCAGAATGCACGTAACGTTCTCTTCCTTGCGCAGCGCCTGCATGATCTGCCACAAATCCTCGCGGGTGAAGGCGTCGAGAGCGCCGAAGGGTTCGTCCAGTATCAGGACCTCGGGACGGTGGACGATGGCCCGGCAAAGCGAGGCGCGCTGGCGCATGCCGCCGGAAAGCTCCGAGGGGCGCTTGTTTTCAAATCCCGCCAATCCAACCAGTGACAGGAGCTCGTGGGCGCGGGCGGTCCTATCGGACTTGGAGAGATTGTTCGGCACGATCTCCAGCGGAAGAACGACATTTTCGATGATCGTGCGCCATTCCAGAAGCACCGGATTCTGAAACGCCATGCCGACGGTGGCGCGCGGGCCGCTGACCTCTTCACCGTGGAGAAACACCTGGCCTTCGTCCGGTTTCAACAGCCCCGCGACCAGGCGGGTCAGGGTGGACTTGCCGCATCCGGAAGGCCCGACAACCGCCGTGAAACTCCGGTCCGCACATGCGAAGCTCAGATCGTCGAGAACCGGAAGCGGTCCGGATTCCGTCTGATAGGTATGCGTGACCGCACGCAGTTCGATGCGCGGGCCTGAAATCGTGTCGGCGGGGAGGGTGACCTGTTCGTTCATCGATCATGCCGGCGGCTTTCACCGCCGGCAACCTGCCTTACTTTACGGTTCGATCCGAGGCGTCCGGAAGATATTCGTCTGTAAAGTACAGCGTCGCATCCGGCGCATTCTTGAACGCGTAGGTTTGCGAAAGCTGCGTGAGTGCCTTCGCGAACCGGTCCGCATCGATGTCGCCGATGCCGTTGCTTTCGGTATAGTCGGTGACGACATTGGCATTGATGGCAAGCTGCAGACGTCGTGTTTCCAGATCCACATCGAGCGCCGGGTTGCGCTTGGCAATCATTTCCACGCTGCCTTTCGGGTCAGCGATCGCATCGCGCCAGCCATTGGCGACGGCACGCAGAAAGCCTTTGACCAGTTCCGGATTGGCAGCCGCGAAGTCCGTGTTGACGATCACCGCATTGCCATAGAGGGACAGGCCGTGGTCTGCCATCAGTATCACGGAAATGTCTTCCTCCGGCACGCCAAGGCGAACCAGATTCAGGAAGCTGGAGAAGGAAAATCCGGTAATCGCGTCGACCTTGCCCTCGGCCAGCATCGGCTCGCGAGTCGGGAAGCCGACCGGCTCCACCGTCACCTTGCCAGGATCGATCTCATTTGCGGTGGCAAAAGCCGGGAATTGCGCCCATGCGCCATCGGGCGGCGGTGCGCCCAGCGTCTTGCCTTCAAGATCCTTCGGCGCGCTCACACCCTGCGATTTGCGGCCGACCACCGCGAAGGGCGGCTTGTCGTAGATCATCATAACCGCCTTGACCGGCGCGCCGGGGTTCTGGTCGAGAAACTTGATCAGGCTGTTGATGTCCGCAAAACCGACCGGGAACGCTCCGGTCGCCACTTTCGGTATCGCGTCCAGAGATCCCTTGCCGGGGCTTATCTCGACGTCGAGACCCTCGGCATTGAAATGCCCGTTGTCGATCGCCGCGAAGTAGGCCGCGCTCGGCCCTTCAAATTTCCAGTCGAGGGCAAACGGCACCTTGGTGGACTGTGCATTGCCGTGGCCTGCAAGCGCAAACATCGCCAGCAATGCGATCGCTGTTCTTTTGATCATGTTTGGTGTTCCCTGTTGTCACTCATGCTTGTTGTTCTGATTTTGTGCATCGCAAAATAGGGACATGCCTCATGGCACGTGTCAAGTGGATGTCATGATTGGACCGCGGTTCGACCGCGCATCCTCCACAGCCCTGTCATCGGCTATCACGTACCGGCGCGCGCAATAAGTTCGCCATGCAATCAGGCGTCTGCATTGCCGCCCGACAGGGCGCTCCAGTAGCCTCGCCGGTAGGTCTAGCGCGGCTTGATGCCGTTCAGCAGGATGGAGAGGATGGAATCGGTGGCGTCGTCGAAAAATGCCGGTCGGACCGTCTGCTCCGGGAGGATGGCGCGGATCTGGACGTCGAAATCCGCATAGTGCTGCGTGGTCGCCCAGATCATGAAGATCAGGTGGTATGGATCGACCGGCGCCAGCCGGCCCTCATCGATCCAGCGGAGAATCACGCCGGCCTTCTCGTCCACCAGCCGCTTGAGATTGGTTTTCAGGAAATCCTGGATCGCCGGGGCGCCATGGAGGATCTCATTGGCGAAAAGCCGCGAGCTCTCCGGCTTGCTTGCCGACAGCTCCATCTTCAGGGCGATATATTTGCGAAGCTCCTCGACCGGGTCGCCCTCCGGGTCGATGTGACGGAACGGCGTCAGCCAGTCCTCCAGCGTGTCTTCCAGAACGGTGACGTAGATGTCTTCCTTGCGCGGAAAATAGTAGAGCAGGTTGGGCTTCGACATGCCGGCTTTTTCGGCAATCTGATCAATCGTTGAGCCGCGAAATCCGTAGGTGGAAAAGACCTCGAGGGCGGCCTCCAGGATGATGCCGCGATTGATGCCTTGTATGCGCGTCCGCTTGTTGCTGGAGCTTGCCATGAATGACTGGTTTCGTTCTTTCCTTAGGCAGTTTGCCTTTATATTGGGCTCTTAGGCTTGCAACAGCTTTGTCCGGTGTGCAAGTCCCTTGTTATTTTCGTCTTGAATAACAATAGCTCTTGACCGTCTCTCTGTGCTCTTCTAGCCTACATTTTGACCATTCAGTCAAGTTTTTCGACTTGCCGTTAATGGAAGCTAAAGGGCGCCCGGGCGGCCACGCCCGCCGAATTGGGAGGTCAGGGTCATGAATGCTCCGGTCACAACGAACAATCTTGATGCCTTCTGGATGCCGTTTACGGCCAACCGCCAGTTCAAGAAGAATCCGCGCATGTTCGTCTCCGCCGACCGCATGCATTACGTCACCGCGGAAGGCAACAAGGTGCTCGACGGCACGGCGGGGCTCTGGTGCGTCAATGCGGGCCACAACAGGCCGAAGATCGTCGAGGCGATCCGCCAGCAGGCCGGCGAACTGGACTATGCGCCTGCTTTCCAGATGGGGCATCCCAAGGCCTTTGAACTGGCTTCCAAACTGGTTCAGTTGACGCCGCCCGGGATCGACCATGTCATGTACACCAATTCCGGATCGGAATCGGTGGAAACGGCGCTGAAGACAGCGCTGGCCTATCACCGGGTCAAGGGCGACGGCTCGCGGTTCCGGCTGGTCGGGCGCGAGCGCGGCTACCACGGCGTCAATTTCGGCGGCATCTCCGTCGGCGGCATCGTGCCCAACCGCAAGATGTTCGGAACGCTGCTGACCGGCGTCGATCATCTGCGCCACACCCACGATCTGGAACGCAACGCTTTCACGCGGCTGGAGCCAGAGCACGGAGTGGAACTGGCGGAGGATCTGGAGCGCATTATCGCTCTGCATGACGCCTCGACCATTGCGGCCGTCATCGTCGAGCCTGTGGCCGGTTCGACCGGCGTGCTGCTGCCGCCCAAGGGCTATCTCAGGCGGCTGCGCGAGATCTGCGACAAGCACGGCATCCTGCTTATCTTTGATGAGGTGATTACCGGGTTCGGCCGTCTCGGAACGCCATTCGCGGCCGATTACTTCGACGTTACC
Source organism: Allohoeflea poritis (assembly GCF_027889715.1). GTDB lineage: Bacteria > Pseudomonadota > Alphaproteobacteria > Rhizobiales > Rhizobiaceae > Hoeflea_A > Hoeflea_A poritis. Next base: position 360,573 of record NZ_JAPJZH010000002.1, on the reverse strand, counting down.
CCGGACATCATGGTGACGGCCAAGGGCCTGACCAACGGCGTCGTGCCGATGGGCGCGGTGTTTGTGAAGAACGAGATCCACGATGCCTTCATGAACGGCCCGGAGCACATGATCGAGTTCTTCCACGGCTACACCTATTCGGGCAATCCGATGGCATCGGCGGCGGCGCTCGGCACCCTGGAGACCTATCAGGAGGAGGGCCTGCTGACGCGCGGCGCCGAGATGGCGCCGTATTGGGAAGAGGCGCTGCACTCGCTGAAGGGCCTGCCGCATGTGATCGACATCCGCAATATCGGCCTGATCGGTGCGATCGAGCTTGAGCCGATTGCCGGCGAGCCGACGCGGCGCGCTTTCTCGGCGTTCCTGGATGCCTACAACAAGGGCCTCCTCATCCGCACCACGGGCGATATCATCGCCCTGTCGCCGCCGCTGATCATTGAGAAGAGCGACATCGATGTCCTGGTCGATACGCTGGGCGGCGTGCTTAAATCGCTGGACTGAGAAAAACAAGCATACTCAAGGAGGACACCGATGACACTGACCGGAAATATGAGGATCAACGGTGACCGGCTTTGGGATGCCCTGATGGAAATGGCCAAGATCGGCCCCGGCGTGCGCGGCGGCAACAACCGGCAGACACTGACCGACGAAGACGCCGAGGGCAGGGCGCTGTTCCAGAAATGGTGCGAAGACGCCGGCATGAGCATGGGCGTCGACCAGATGGGCAATATGTTCTTTCGGCGCGAGGGTACCGATCCGGACGCGTTGCCGGTCTATGTGGGAAGCCATCTCGATACCCAACCGACGGGCGGCAAATATGACGGGGTGCTCGGTGTTCTGGGCGGTCTCGAAATCGTCCGCACGCTCAACGATCTCAACATCAAGACCAAACATCCGATCGTCGTCGTCAACTGGACGAACGAGGAAGGCACGCGGTTCGCGCCGGCCATGCTCGCTTCCGGCGTTTTTGCCGGCATGCACACACAGGACTGGGCCTATGACCGGGTCGATGCGGAAGGCAAGACATTCGGCGACGAGCTGAAGCGCATCGGCTGGCGCGGCGAGGAAGAGGTCGGCGACCGCAAAATGCATGCCTTCTACGAGCTGCACATCGAACAGGGCCCGATTCTGGAGGCTGAGGAAAAGGACATCGGCGTGGTCACGCACGGGCAGGGGCTATGGTGGCTGCAGGTGACGCTCACCGGCAAGGACGCGCATACGGGCTCGACCCCGATGCCCATGCGCCGCAATGCGGGGCTCGGCATGGCGCGCATCGCCGATCTCGTACACGACATCGCCATGAGCCATCAGCCCGAGGCAGTCGGCGCCATCGGCCATTGCGATTTCCATCCCAATTCCCGCAACGTCATTCCGGGCAAGGTGGTGTTCACCATCGATATCCGCTCGCCGCACAGGGATGTGCTCGACGGAATGAAGGCGCGCATCGAGGCGGAAGCGCCGAAGATCGCCCATGATCTCGGGCTGGAAATCGAGATCGAAGAGGCCGGTCACTTCGATCCGGTCGCGTTCGACGAGAACTGTGTTGCGGCCGTGCGCAACGCCGCCGAGCGGCTCGGCTATTCGCACCGCAACCTTGTATCGGGCGCCGGGCATGATGCATGCTGGATCAACCGCGTCGCGCCGACCGCGATGGTGATGTGCCCCTGCGTCGACGGGCTGAGCCACAATGAGGATGAAGAGATTTCTCCCGAGTGGGCGCGCGCCGGCGCGGATGTATTGTTTCACGCCGTCGTCGAGACGGCGGAGATTGTTGAATAAGTTGGGAGACTGACATGGCAAGCACGGTTATCAAGGGCGGAACGGTCGTCACCGCCGATCTGACCTACGCGGCGGACGTCAAGGTGGAAGGCGGCGTGATTACGGAAATCGGGCCGAACCTGACCGGCGACACGCTGCTGGATGCGACCGGCTGCTACGTGATGCCGGGCGGCATCGATCCGCATACCCATCTGGAAATGCCCTTCATGGGCACTTACTCCACCGACGATTTTGAGAGCGGGACGCGCGCGGCGCTTTCCGGCGGCACGACCATGGTGGTCGATTTCGCCCTGCCGTCGCCTGGCCAGTCGCTGCTCGAGGCGATCCAGATGTGGGACAACAAGTCGACCCGGGCCAATTGCGACTATTCCTTCCACATGGCGATCACCTGGTGGGGCGAGCAGGTCTTCAATGAGATGGAAACGGTTGTGCGCGACAAGGGCATCAACACGTTCAAGCATTTCATGGCCTATAAGGGCGCGCTGATGGTCGACGATGACGAGATGTATTCGTCGTTCAAGCGCTGCGCGGAACTCGGCGCCCTGCCGTTGGTCCATGCGGAGAATGGCGATGTGGTCGCGCAGTTGCAGGCGCAGCTGCTGGCCGAAGGCAATAACGGGCCCGAGGCCCATGCCTATTCGCGCCCGGCCAAGGTTGAAGGCGAAGCGACCAACCGGGCGATCATGATCGCCGACATGGCGGGCGTTCCACTCTATGTGGTGCACACTTCGTCCGAACAGGCGCACGAGGCGATCCGCCGGGCGCGCCAGAACGGCATGCGTGTCTATGGCGAACCGCTGATCCAGCATCTGACGCTGGATGACAGCGAGTACGGGCATCACGACTGGGATCATGCGGCGCGGCGCGTCATGTCGCCGCCGTTCCGCAACAAGAAGCACCAGGATTCGCTGTGGCACGGCCTTGCGGCCGGCTCGCTCCAGGTGGTGGCGACGGACCACTGCGCCTTCACCACGGAACAGAAGCGCTATGGCGTCGGCGATTTCACCAAGATTCCCAACGGCACGGGTGGTCTGGAGGACCGCATGCCGATGCTGTGGACCTATGGCGTCGTCACCGGCCGGCTGACGATGAACGAATTCGTCGCCGTGACGTCGACCAATATCGCCAAGATCCTGAATGTCTATCCGAAGAAAGGCGCGATCCTTGTCGGCGCCGATGCCGACATCGTCGTCTGGGATCCCAAGCTTGAAAAGACGATCACCGCCGAGAGCCAGCAATCGGCCATCGACTACAATGTGTTCGAAGGCAAGGAGATCAAGGGTCTGCCGCGTTTCACCCTGACGCGCGGGCTGGTTTCGGTCGAGGACGGCGAAATCAAGACCAGGGAAGGCCATGGCGAATTCGTTGCGCGCGAGCCGTTCCACGCGGTCAACAAGGCGCTGTCGAAATGGAAAGAAGTCACAGCTCCACGGAAAGTCCAGCGCACCGGAATTCCGGCCAGCGGGGTTTGATGAATGGCATTTGCCTGCGCCTCTGAAATGCAAGACAGCACCGGAACCGCCGCATGAGCGTGGTCATTGACGCCAAGGATCTGGACCTGACCTTCCAGACCAATGACGGTCCGGTGCATGCGCTGTCCAACATCAACCTGCAGGTCCAGACCGGCGAGTTCGTGTCGTTCATCGGCCCGTCGGGCTGCGGCAAGACCACCCTCCTGCGGGTAATCGCCGATCTCGAAAAGCCGACGGGCGGGTCGATCTCGGTCAATGGCGTGACGCCCGAACAGGCGCGGCTCGCCCGGGCTTATGGCTATGTCTTCCAGGCTGCTGCGCTTTATCCGTGGCGCACCATCGGCGGCAATATCTCGCTGCCGCTTGAGGTGATGGGGATCGCCAAGGCCGAGCGGACGGAGCTGATCCGCAAGAACCTCGAACTCGTCAACCTGACCGGCTTCGACAAGAAATTCCCCTGGCAGCTTTCCGGCGGCATGCAGCAGCGGGCCTCGATTGCGCGCGCGCTGTCGTTCGATCCGGATATGCTGTTGATGGACGAGCCGTTCGGCGCGCTCGACGAGATTGTCCGGGACCATCTCAACGAGCAGCTCCTCAAATTATGGGCGCAGACCAAAAAGACCGTTGTGTTCGTCACGCACTCCATTCCCGAAGCGGTTTTCCTTTCAACGCGTATTGTGGTCATGAGCCCGCGTCCGGGGCGCATCCACGAGATCATCGATTGCGATCTCGGTGACGACCGGTCGCTCGATATCCGCGAGTCACCGGAGTTTCTTGCGATTGCGCATCAGGTGCGCGAAGGTCTGCGGCAGGGGCATTCCTATGACGATTAAATGCGGGGCGACACCGCTAACAGGGAAGGCAGGTCGATGAGAGAGAGAACCGGTTTGTCCGGCATCTTTTATGACCGCGTTCTTCCGGTCGGGACGGTTGTCGCCGTCATTGTCGTTGCCTGGTACGCATTTGCCGTGCTTTTGAATGCGCCGTTCGAGCGCGATCAGGCGGCTCGGGCCGGAACCGAGATTTCAACATCGCAGCTCGTCAGCAACACGATGGCGCAGGATCGTCCGGTTTTGCCGGCGCCGCACCAGGTGGCGAGCGAGATCTGGGAAACGACGGCGCTGAAGAAGATCACGTCCAAGCGCAGCCTCGTCTATCATGGCTGGATCACCCTCTATTCGACCCTGATGGGATTTGTCCTTGGGACAGGTCTTGGCATCCTGCTCGCTGTGCTGATCGTGCATTCCAACATTCTCGACAAGAGCCTGATGCCGTGGATCATCACCAGCCAGACAATTCCCATCCTGGCGATCGCCCCGATGCTCATCGTTGTCTTGAACGCGATCGATCTGTCGCGCTTCCTGCCCGATGCGCTAGCGGGTACGCATGTAGAGTATATCGTCAAGGATGTACTACCCAAGGCTCTGATCTCGGCCTATCTGTCGTTCTTCCCGGTCGCCGTGGGCATGGTGAAGGGATTGCGCTCGCCGGATGTCATGCATCTGGACCTCATGCGCACCTACAATTCCAGCCGTTCGCAGGTTTTCTGGAAGCTGCGCTGGCCGTCGGCGGTGCCGTTTCTCTTCACCTCCATGAAGGTCGCCGTGGCCATCAGCCTTGTCGGCGCCATTGTCGGCGAACTGCCGACCGGCGCGGTTGCCGGTCTGGGCGCGCGGTTGCTGACCGGTTCCTATTACGGGCAGACGATCCAGATCTGGTCGGCGCTTGTTTCAGCGGCGGTGCTTGCCGCCATGCTGGTCATGCTGGTCGATCTTTCCTCGCGCATCGTGATGAACCGCATGGGCATGGCGCGATGAACAGCGGCGTGCTGATAGCCGCGTTGCTCTTCTGGGTCGCGGCCTGGCTCGCCAATATGTGGCTGGTGCGGTTGCGCCCGGCCCATCAGCCGCTGACGCAGTCCATCAATCTGCTCATACCGGCGCTTTTCGGCGCGGCGCTGATCGCGCTGTGGGAGGGCATCACCGTCGGCTTTAATATTCCGAGCGTGCTTTTGCCGCCGCCGAGCATGATCTGGGCGCGGATCACATCGTCCGTCGATATTCTGTGGGCGGACTTTTACCAGACCTTCCTGAAGGCTGTGCTGGCGGGTTACGCCATCGGCTGCGCGTCCGGCTTCATTGCGGCGGTCGTGGTCGATCGCGTGCCGTTCCTGCGCAAGGGGCTCTTGCCGGTCGGCAATCTTGTCGCGGCGCTGCCGGTCATCGGTATCGCGCCCATCATGGTGATGTGGTTCGGTTTCGACTGGCATTCAAAGGCGGCGGTCGTCGTTGTCATGACCTTCTTCCCGATGCTGGTGAACACGGTGGCCGGGCTTGCCGCCAGCGGCGCAATGGAGCGGGACCTGATGCGGACCTACGCTTCGGGATACTGGCAGACGCTGGTCAAGCTGCGGCTTCCGGCCGCAATGCCGTTCATCTTCAACGCGCTTAAGATCAATTCCACCTTGGCCCTGATCGGGGCGATCGTCGCCGAGTTTTTCGGCACGCCGATCGTCGGCATGGGCTTTCGCATTTCAACCGAGGTCGGTCGCATGAATATCGACATGGTCTGGGCTGAAATCTTTGTCGCGGCGCTTGCGGGTTCGTTGTCCTACGGATTGCTGGCCCTCATCGAACGCGCCGTTACATTCTGGCATCCGTCCTACAGGAGCTGACAAAACAAAAAGACGGAGCCCTAACCAGAGGAGTGACTGAAATGAAGAAATTACTGGCTCTCAGCCTCGGCCTTGCCATGGGCCTTGCGACAAGTACCGCCCTGGCGGCGGACAAGCTGACCCTGCAGCTCAAATGGGTGACACAGGCGCAGTTCGCCGGCTACTACGTTGCCAAGGACAAGGGCTTTTACGACGAGGTCGATCTCGACGTTGAAATCAAACCCGGCGGTCCGGACATCGCGCCGCCGCAGGTGATCGCCGGCGGAGGCGCCGATGTGATCATCGAATGGATGCCGGCGGCACTGGCCTCGCGCGAAAAAGGCGTGCCGCTCGTCAACATCGCCCAGCCGTTCAAGCGTTCCGGCATGATGCTGACCTGTCTGAAGGAAAGCGGCATCACCAAACCCGAGGATTTCCGCGGCCGCACGCTCGGTGTCTGGTTCTTCGGCAACGAATATCCGTTCCTGTCCTGGATGAGCCAGCTCGGCATTCCGACCGACGGATCGGACAATGGCGTGACCGTTCTCAAGCAGGGCTTCAATGTGGATCCGCTGCTGCAGAAGCAGGCCGACTGCATCTCGACCATGACCTACAACGAATATTGGCAGGTCATCGATGCCGGCATCGCCGCAGAGGACCTGATCACCTTCCAGTATGAGGACCAGGGCGTTGCGACGCTTGAAGACGGCATTTATGTGCTGGAAGCCGATCTCGACGATCCGAAGAAGGTCGACATGTTCCAGCGTTTCGTCGCGGCCTCGATGAAGGGCTGGAAATTCGCCGAGGAAAACCCGGACGAGGCTGCTGAAATCGTGCTTGAAAACGATGCGACCGGCGCCCAGACCGAAAAGCACCAGAAGCGGATGATGCGCGAGATCAACAAGCTCGTCGCCGGCTCCGACGGAACGCTCGATCCTGCCGACCACGACCGCACGGTTCAGTCGCTTCTGGCCGGCGGTTCCGATCCGGTGATCACCAAGGAGCCGGAAGGTTCCCACACGGACAAGATCACCAGCGGCATGTGACGCTGAATTCCCGAAACAGAAAGGGGGCCCTTGGGCCCCCTTCAAATTCAGTCCAGGCCCCTCGACAGTCCATCGAGGGGCTTGTTTTTTATCCGGCAGCGGCCAGTTGCGGTTCCTGCATATGTGCCAGGCCGCGGTCACGCTCCAGTTTGAACGTGTTGATCTTGCCGGTCAGGCTGCGAATCTCCTCGGCCATCTCAGCCGTTACAGCATTTGATTCCTCGACCATCGCGGCGTTTTCCTGCGTCGTCTGATCCATCTGGGCAACCGCCTGGCTGACTTCCCGGATGCCGGACAACTGCTCGGTGGCCGACACGGCGATGGACTTGATCTGCTCGCTGATATTCGTGACGTGCTCGGAGATCTGGGAGAGAGACTGGCCGGCCGCTCTCACCATTTCGCCGCCATTGGTGACTTCCTGTCCCGATTTCGTGATCAGCTCCTTGATCTCGTCGGCTGCGGTCGTTGCCCTTTGGGCGAGATCACGCACCTCCTGCGCGACGACGGCGAAGCCCTTGCCGACCTCGCCGGCCCGTGCCGCTTCCACGCCCGCATTGAGGGCGAGCAGGTTTGTCTGAAATGCGATTTCGTCGATCACGTTGATGATTGTGGAGATCTCGTTGGAAGCCTTTTCGATGCGTTCCATCGCGGACATTGCGTTGACAACGACCTCTCTGGACTGTTCGGCGTCGCTCTTGGCGGAATCGGCTGCCTTGGCGGCGTCCGAGGCCTGTTGCGTGGAGTGTTCCACCGTCTTGGTGATCTCCTCGAGCGCAGCCGACGACTCTTCCAGAGATGCAGCCTGCCTTTCCGTCCTGCCGGAAAGGTTGTCGGCTGCGTCTCTGATGCTGGCCGACTTGGAGTCGATCGAATGGGCGTCGGAGGAAATCTGGCTCAACGTTTCGTTGATCTTGCTGATCGAGTTGTTGAAATCGTTGCGCAGGCCATCAAGGCTTCCCTCGAAAGGATCCTCCAGCCGGAATGCAAGGTCGCCATCGGCAAACTTGCTCAACCCTTGGGCCATCGAAGAAACCGCGAACTGAACCTGTTCGTTCTCCACGGCCTTCTGGGCTTCCCGGTCCGACCGCTCCTTTTCCGTGGCCTGTCGTTCCTCTTCCGCGCTTCTTTCAATTTCCTGCTTCTCTATCGCAGCATCCTTGAAGCTGGACAGCGCTTCCGCAATCAGGCCGATCTCGTCTTTCTGGCCAAGCGCCGGGATGGTTTCGTCGAGTTTGCCCGAGGCTATGTTGCGCATGGCGCTCGACATGTTGATGACAGGGCGTGAGATGGCGCGCGAGATCGCATAGATCAGCAGGATCCCGACCAGGATAGCGACGAGGGAAACAATCTCCGTCTCCAGTACGGCGTCGCTGACTTCCTGAGTCGCCTGCGGGCCTAATGTGTCCTGCAGTCCCTTGTTGGCCAGCTTCAGCTGCTCCGTCTGCTCGGCAAGCCTCGGTCCGATTACATCCAGCGTGCCGCGAATAATGCCGTTGCGTTCGTTGATGATTTCGACAACGTTGTTGAACGCCGCCTCGTACTCTCCGGCTTCTTTCAGAACGCTTGAGGCCAGTTCGCGACGCTTCGGGTTCTGCAGCTCGCTGAGCATCCTGCCTGCCAACGACTTGAAGTCCGCAAGTTCGCTGTTGGCCCGTTCCGCGCTTGCCGGTTCGTTGTCGATCAGAAACCGGTTGGCATAGAGGCGTGCGAGCAGAAGGCTCCTGAGGTCTTTACCCGCATAGAAGCTGGCTGTCGCATCGTTGTCCGCAAAGGCGCTTTGCATGATCTCGGTGAGGTTGCGTTCGGCTGACGGGCCGAGCGTGTTGAGCGTGTCGACGATTTCGTTGCGCTGTTTGACGAGTTCCGTCACACGGTCGAACGAGGACTGGTACAGCGCAATGTCCCTCTTTGCCGTCGCCATGAGTTCCAGCGCTTCGGGGCGCGTGAACATATCCTGCGCCTCTTCGATCAAGTTCGAGGTCGCCACGATCCGGCCGCTGACCTTCTCGGCCGCTTCATCGGTGTTTTTCAGGATGTAGTCTTTGGCGTAGAGCCGGGCCAGAAGAAGGTTGGCCTGAATGCGCCCCAACTGGTTGGTCTGTATGGCATATGACCTGTATTGCTTGAAATTCCGGTCTGCGCCGGTCAGGCCGAGATAGGCGATCAGCGAGACGGCAACAAGAAATACGAGGATCAAACCGGTGCCGATGCCGATTTTCTTCGCAATGGTGAGATTGTTGAAGATCCCAAACAGACCCGTGGGTGAATTTGTGCTGGTGGTTCCCATCTTGATACCCTGTGAAGTCGATTCCAGTCGGTCCGATCCGGCACGGGTAAAACATGCTGGAAACAGCGAAATGGAATGAGCAATTGAGTTGAGGCGCGCTACGTCGGCACTGGCGGCGAACACAAGCGACTAATTCACTCGGACTGGTAGAGGCCGCGACCTATATTGGTAAACAAGAACGGCGAATAATTTGTAAATGATCTCTACTTTAGGTGGCTAACTTTATGTATTTTTGGTTATTGATGCATGTTTATAGTTGCAATACGTGAATATTAAATTCGGCTTGTCGGGTTCTGTATTCAACGCCCGCAAGGGCGCTGGAATTTGCCGGCGAAACCGAAAGACCTCAAGCTAATCGCAACTCGCTCTAGGCTGCCCGGTCCTGACGGATCATGTCAGCCGCTTTCTCGGCGATCATGATGGTGGGCGCGTTCGTGTTGCCGCCGACCAGTTTCGGCATCACCGATGCGTCGACAACCCGCAGCCCATCCAGCCCCCTGACCTTGAGGCGAGGATCAACGACGGCCATATCGTCGGTGCCCATCTTGCAGGTCCCGACCGGGTGATAGACCGTGTCAGCGCGCTGGCGGATATCGTCGCGCAAATCGTCATCGCTGAGGCCGGAATAAGGATAAACATCCTTCTTGCGGAACGGCTGCAGGGCAGGGGCCTCCAGGATCTGGCGGGTCATCTTGACGCCGGCCAGGAGCGTGTCCTCGTCGCGCGCATCAGCCAGAAACTGCGGATCGATGCGCGGTTGCTTCAGCGGATCGGAATCGATCAGCCCGACTTCGCCGCGCGAATGGGGCCGTAATATGCAGACGTGGCACGAATAGCCATGACCGACGTGCATTTTGCGGTTGTGATCGTCGACGATCCCGATGACGAAGTGCAACTGGACGTCCGGGCGTTCCAGGGAGGGGTTCGTTTTCAGGAAAGCGCCGGCCTCGGCGATGGGCGAGGCGAGCATTCCGGTGCCGGTGCGCCTCCACTCCAAGGCCGCGGCGATCTGGCGGTCAAACCGTTTCGGCGTAATGCCAAGGACGTCCCAGGTGCCCGTCTTGCTGGCGAAGACATAGTCGAGATGATCTTGGAGATTCTTGCCGACACCCGGCAGTTCATGGACTGTATCGATGCCGTGCGCGGACAATTCGTCCGCCGGGCCGACGCCCGAAAGTTGAAGCAGTTGCGGCGAATTGAACGCACCGCCGCTGAGAATGATTTCGCGCCCGGCCTGTATCTGCTTTTCCTCGCGGCCGACGCGGTAAGCGACACCCACGGCCCGTTTTCCGTCGAAGACGATGCGTGTCGCATGGGCATTGGTGATGATCGTGAGGTTGGGCCGCTTCTCGTTCGGATGCACATAGGCGGCCGCTGCCGAGCAGCGTTCGCCATTCTTTTCGGCGCTGTGAAACTGGGTGACCTGATAAAGGCCGACGCCTTCCTGGTCCGGACCGTTGAAGTTTTCGTTGTGGACATGCTGGCATTGCCTGGACGCCTCGATGAAGGCGTGGCTGATGGGGCGCGGCGAGCGCTGGTTGGAGACCTGCAGCGGACCGCCCGCACCGTGCAATTCGTTGCTGCCCCGTTCGTTGTTTTCCGCCTTCCGGAAATAGGGCAGGACCTCGTCGAACGACCAGCCGTCGCAGCCAAGATCGGCCCAGTCGTCATAGTCGGCACGGTGACCGCGTATATAGATCATGGCGTTGATGGCGCTCGATCCGCCCAGCGCCTTGCCGCGCGGCTGATATCCCCGGCGCCCGTTCAGACCCGGCTGCGGAACGGTTTCAAAGGCCCAGTTGTTGATCTTGAGCGGCCAGCCGGAAAGGGTCGCGGCGGTTCCGACCGGCATGCGGACCAACAGCCCCTTGCCGTCACCGCCGGCTTCAAGAAGACAGACCGAGATGTCCGGATCTTCGCTCAGGCGTGCCGCAAGAACGGAACCGGCCGAGCCACCGCCGACAATCACATAGTCAAACATCGTGAACACCTCCCTGAACGCTTCACAATCCCAGCGCACGCGTTGCCTTGGCGCGGGCGCCTAGGTGTAGCACAACCCCGATCGCTGAAAAAAGAATGGTGGGTATTTGACAAAATTGTCGAACGTGTTCCCGGAATGGGCTACGACTGCCGAATACGGTCGCCTACGCTCCGGAGGCCCTGAGGCGAAGGCAGGTCAGACCGATTTCATTCAAACCGAAACGGAGTGCCGGGCCTTGCCCTTGCGCAGGTAACTGTCGAACTCTGCGGCGATGGTGCGCACATAGGGGCGTCCGGATTCCGTGACCCGGTAGGTTGCGGCATCCTTGACGAACAGGTCATGTTCGTCGAATTCCGCAAGCGCATCCGCCTCCTTCAAAAGTGCATCGGCTGCCGCGCCGAACCTAGTTCTCAGTTCATCGCAGGAGAAGGCGAAATCGCACATCAGCCGCTCGATCAGCCAGCCGCGCATCGCGTCGTCCTGCGACAGCTGGATACCGCGCACTGTCGCCAGCCCGCCTTCGGCGTCGACGCGCCGCTGGTAATCATGCGTCGATGGTGTGTTCTGAACATAGCCCTGGGGCAGCCGGCCGATGGATGAGGCGCCGAGCCCGATCAGCGCGTCGGCATTGTCGGTCGTGTAGCCCTGGAAGTTGCGGTTGAGCGCGCCTTCGCTCTCTGCCTGGCTGAGCGTGTCGTGCTCGCGTGCAAAGTGATCCATGCCGATGCGGCGATAGCCGTTTTCCGTCAGCAGCGCTGCGGCCCGGTCGGCCTGCGCAAATCGCTCTTCGACGCCCGGCAGCACGGTTTCGTTGATCATGGTCTGGTGCTTTTTCATCCACGGGACATGTGCATAGCCGAACAGGGCGATCCGGTCCGGATCGAGCGACAGGATCTTGGCGACCGTGTCGTCGACCGTTTCCAGGCTCTGGTGCGGGAGGCCGTAGAGCATGTCCAGATTGACGGACGCAACGCCGCGCGCGCGCATGGCGTCCACGACGGCGCGGGTCTGCGCGAAGGTCTGCGGACGGTTGATCGCCGCCTGGACCTTCGGATCGAAATCCTGGACGCCGAGGCTGGCGCGGGTGACCCCGAATGCCGCCATGGCGTCGTATTTATCCTCGTCGAGATCGTTCGGATCCATTTCGGTGCTGATTTCCGCATCGGCGGAAAGAACGAAATGCGTCTCGATGGCTGACCGCAGAGCCGCGAAATCCGCAGGGGCGAGCATGGTTGGCGATCCGCCGCCAAGATGCAGATCGGTCACCACAGCCGTATCGCTCGTCAGCGCGCCGATCGTCGCGATTTCCTTGTAAAGTGATTCAAGATAGCGCTCTATCGGCTTGTATTGACGGGTTTGTTTGGTGGTGCAGCCGCAGAACCAGCAAAGGCGGTCGCAAAAGGGGATATGGACGTAGAGCGAGACCGAACTGCCGGCGGGCAAGGCGCGCAGCCATTGCCCGTATTGCGCGGCGCCGATCGCTTCACTGAAATGCGGCGCGGTGGGATAGCTGGTATAGCGGGGCGTCGGCTTCTTGAGTTTCTCGACCAGGATCTCGTGCATCAACCTGCTCCGATACAAATTTTCCGGCTGTCCGCCGGTGCGCGCAAATGGCGTAACAAAGTTGCGGGAATTCCTAGCGTGGCCTCCGGCCGGGCTCATTGATCCTTGTCAAAGGGTGAGACAATTGGCTGCATGCGATACCGGAAAGGGCAAGACGGACGGATTTACAACATGTTGCGGGCAGCCAGGCCGTTCTTGAAGTTGATTTTCGCGCGTCAATGGCCATTGATCGCACACATATCGAAAGTGTATGAATACAAGGAAGATACCGGCAGATAACCGGATAAAAAATGACAGAACACCGTAGGGATATTCACAACTCCGATATGCCGGTCCTGTGCCAGGCCTGCGAAGCGCGCCATCACGGAATGTGCGGCTCCTTGACGCCTGAGGAGCTGACGCATCTGAACAAGGTGGCCAGCCGGCGGGAGATCAAGGCAGGAACAGCCCTGGTGGCCGACAGCGAGCCGGTCACACACTATTCGAACATCCTGTCGGGGGTCGTCAAGCTGACGAAGATCCTGGCCGACGGGCGGCAGCAGATCGTCGGCCTGCAGTTTGCGCCGGATTTCCTTGGCCGTCCGTTCAAGACCTCCAGCGATACCAACGCGGAATCGGCGACAACCGTCCGGATCTGCACCTTTCCGCGCAAGGCGGTCGACCGCATGATCGAGGAGAGCCCGAATCTCGAACACAGGCTTCTGCAGCAGACGCTCAATGAGCTTGACGAGGCACGCGGCTGGATGGTCACGCTGGGTCGCAAGACGGCGGCGGAGAAGGTTGCCAGCTTCCTTTATCTGATCGCCACCCATATCGATCCCGAGTCGGAAGGCGCCGACGGAATCGTATTCGAACTGCCTTTGACGCGGGCCGATATCGCCGATTTCCTCGGTCTGACCATAGAAACCGTCAGCCGGCAGATGACGAAACTGCGCAAGGACGGGGTTATCCAGATCGAAAACAACCGCCACGTGACAGTGCCCGACATGGAACGGCTGGCGCACCGGGCGGCCGTCTGACGCAAAGAGCGGCGAATTCGAAAACTCCGGTCCGGATCCCAATTTGGCCATGATCGCTGCTTTACAACCAGTGATTGCTTTGGTCTGATATGCAGCGGAACCAAGCTTCAAATAACCGATCGGTGAGTTTTTGAATGCCAACAACCAATCGCCTGGGGCTCTTGCTTCCCGATCTGTCACTGACCGTAATCAGGTTTCCAATTCCTGTTGCGGTCAGCGTGATGGCAGCGGTCATTTGCAATCTGCAAATAGCTGAAATCATAACCTTATCGAGTATTTACAATCCTCCTTACGCGGGCATCTGGCTGAAAACGGAATCATTGTATGGCGCTCTTGGTGCCGCTTTCCTGGCATCCGGCGCGGCTCATCTGTTCGCCGAGACGCGGCAAGTCAATTGGATAACAGGCGTGGTTCTTGCGCTTGTCGCCGGGATCGTCGCCACGATGCCATTCTGGTTCGTCACCGCGCTTGAGTTCCAGGTCTTGACGATGTTCTGGCTTCCGGGACTGGTGCTGCTTGTCATGGTGGCAGGCTATCTGCGCCCTGGCAGTGACGACAACGCGATCTGGATCTTCAATGCCCGGCTGGCGCTGGCGATCGTTCTGGCAAGCGTTGTCGGGCTGATATTCTTCCTTGGTCTGGTGGCGATTGTCGAGAGTGTCGAGTACCTGTTCTCGATACGATTGGGTTCCGACAGTGCCGAACATATATTGTGCACGGCAACGATGCTTGTCGGCCCGATATTCGGCCTTTCCATGGTGTCTCGCGACCTTTCCGAGCCTTTCGAGCCGCGAGCGCATTCGGGATTGCTGATATCCGGTTCGTCTCTGCTTCTCAACTATCTGTTGATTCCGATCGCGCTTGTCTATGTCGCAATACTCTATCTTTATGCCGGCCGAATACTGCTGAACTGGGAATTGCCGCGAGGACAGATCGGCTTCATGGTCCTGCTGTTCGCCATTGGCGGGACGGGCATATGGCTGATCGCAAAGCCGTGGCAACGGGATGGTTCAGTCCTGATACGGACCTTTCAAAAAAGCTGGTTCTGGCTGTTGATCGTACCGCTTGGCCTCCTCTTCGTCGGCCTCTTCCGGCGGGTCTCGGAATATGGTGTCACACCGGAGCGGTACGGTCTGGCGGTTGTCGGATTGTGGGCGATCGTTCTGGTCGTCTGGTGCGCGGCCCGGTCGTCCAAGATCGGCCCGCGCCTGATCATTGGCCTGCTTTCGGTATTCCTCCTCCTTTCCAGTTTCGGGCCGTGGGGCGCCAATTCCGTAAGCGTCCGAAGTCAGTATGCGCGTTTGATTGTGCTCTTGCAGGAGGCGGGACTTCTGCGTGACGGCGGGGTTGGAGACGTAGGTCAACTCAGCTCCAGGCAGTCCGAGGACGGCCGTTCGATTGTGAATTTGCTTGCGGAGGCCGGACACCTCGAATTGCTGGCGCCCCTGTTTGCGGGACGGGCAGACGATCCCTTCGAAAAAGACGGCATGCAAGCGGATGCGCAGGACATAATCCGCCAATTGAATATGGATTCGCCTTCCAGCGACCGCTCCGAATACGTCTACTATTCCGGTTGGACTGAGACCTTGGAGTTCGCCGTGCCCGAAGGGGCGGTTTTCTACGGCGGTCACCGATTCGGAGAATCTTTGACAAGCGGGAGCAACACCGACAGTTCAGGCCTGACAATCGCTGTCAGCGGCTCAAAGGTCATTATCTCCAGGGGCGACGATATATGGCAGGTTGCCGTGGAGGATATGTTTGAGCGAGCACGGGCGGCGGATGCCGCGCCGGCCGAATCCGGACCGCTGGTCTTCAATCTGCGGAGCGAGCGGGGCAATGTCCAGCTCATCGTTTTCGAGTTTCGGGGTCGGATCACCGATGCGTGGTATGAGATCGAGATGGCGGATGCGATCGTCCTGTGGTCCGAATAGCAGTGCGTATCGGTATTCGGTTTGAGGCAAGCCGGAAAGGCTACCCGGTCACCAGTCCGATTCGTTCTTCCATTGCCGCGTGGCGCAGCATGCGCACAAGGTGCTCGTGCTCGAAGGCGATGTGGCGGCGCAGGGCTTCGAAAAAGCCGCGGAGCATGTAGCCGGTCGCCTCGGGATTTTTCGGTGCGTTGGCTGTTGCCAGCTCATGCAGTGCGTCCGCGAGTTCCTCGGCGAAGCACTCGTCCTCACAATGTTCGAATTTCAGACGCGTGATTGTCGTTTCCAGCTCCGGCGCACCGCCGAGGCTTTTCATGGCCCGCGGGTAGAGGGTCTCTTCCTCGTAACTGTGGATGTCGCGAATCAACGGCAGCAGCTTGTCGGCGAGACGGCTGCAGGTCTGCCTGTTGATCTGGCCAGGTATCGAATCGGCGATCTGCTCAAGCATGTCGCACAGCGCCAGTTGCGTCAGGTGGGCTTTTTCAAGGGCCTCCAGCGGATCGCCGTCCGGTGCGCTGAAAAACCGCGCCGATTCGTCGATCAGTTCCAACGCCGCGGGCTGGTGCATCAGAACCTCCGTGACTTCGCCGTTATGCACCGCTGGCGAAGTTCCATCCTATCCGGTATCAATTCAAGGGCATTGAGCATAGCCGTGACATATGCGTCAAAAGGTCAATTGCTGCATTGATCGAGATCAATGAAGATCTTTGCATATTTTGAAATAAAGCGGCCTGTTTGGTGGGAAAGGGACCCGCCACCTTAGTTATGCTGCCTATTTGGGGGTAATCAATGAAATTCGCTGTCGAGACCGTCGCTGTCGGCATCGGAGCCTTTCTGGCTCTGCTTGGTGCAGCCTTTGCACGGGACAACATGTTCGCAGCCCATATGTGGGTGCTGTTTTTCGTGTTGCTGATCTCCGTCGTCGTGCTGCTGCGCAACGCCAAGTTCAGCACGGCGCAAGCCGCTTCCGCACCGGCCGATACATCCGGCTACAGTGACGAAGTGGTCAAATACGGGGCGGTTGCGACGCTCTTCTGGGGGATTGTCGGTTTTCTTGTCGGTGTGGTGGTTGCCGCACAGCTTGCCTTTCCGGATCTCAACATAGAACCCTGGTTCAATTTCGGCCGCATGCGGCCGCTGCATACCTCGGCGGTGATCTTCGCCTTCGGCGGCAACGCCCTTCTGGCGACGTCCTTTTATGTCGTGCAGCGCACCACGCGGGCGCGGCTGTGGGGCGGCAATGCGGCCTGGTTCGTGTTCTGGGGCTATCAGCTGTTTATCGTGATGGCGGCGACCGGTTATCTTCTGGGCATCACCCAGGGCCGGGAATATGCCGAGCCGGAATGGTATGTCGATCTGTGGCTGACGGTCGTCTGGGTCGTCTATCTGCTGGTCTTCCTCGGCACGCTCATGAAGCGCAAGGAGCCGCATATCTATGTGGCCAACTGGTTCTACCTCGCCTTCATCGTGACGATCGCCATGCTGCATGTCGTCAACAATCTGGCGGTGCCGGTTTCCTTCCTCGGCGCCAAGAGCTTTTCGGCTTTTGCCGGCGTGCAGGACGCGCTGACGCAGTGGTGGTACGGCCATAACGCGGTCGGCTTCTTCCTGACCGCAGGCTTCCTCGGCATGATGTACTACTTCATCCCGAAGCAGGTCGGCCGGCCGGTTTACTCCTACCGCCTGTCGATCATCCACTTCTGGTCGCTGATCTTCCTCTACATCTGGGCCGGACCGCACCATCTGCACTATACGGCGCTGCCGGATTGGGCGCAGACGCTCGGCATGGTCTTTTCCGTCATGCTGTGGATGCCCAGCTGGGGCGGCATGATCAACGGCCTGATGACGCTGTCGGGCGCCTGGGACAAGATCCGGACCGATCCGATCGTGCGCATGATGGTGATCGCCGTCGCATTCTACGGCATGTCGACCTTCGAAGGCCCGGTCATGTCGATCAAGGCGGTGAACAGCCTGAGCCACTATACCGACTGGACCATCGGTCATGTGCACTCCGGTGCGCTGGGCTGGGTCGGAATGATCTCCTTCGGAGCCATCTACTATCTGGTGCCCAAGCTTTGGCACCGCCAGCGGCTCTATTCGCTGCGGCTTGTCAACTGGCATTTCTGGCTCGCCACGCTCGGCATCGTCATCTATGCGGCGGTGATGTGGGTGGCCGGTATCCAGCAGGGCCTGATGTGGCGCGAATATGATGATCAGGGCTTCCTGGTCTACTCATTCGCCGAGAGCGTTGCCGCGATGAAGCCCTACTACATCCTGCGGACCGTCGGTGGTGCTCTGTACTTCGTTGGCGGACTCGTCATGGGCTACAACATCATCATGACCATCCTCGGTCGGGAACGGGAGGAAGCTCCCATACCGGGCAGCCAGCCTGCCGTGCAGCCGGCCGAATAGGAGATAACCAAAATGGCAATGATTGACAGGCACAAAATACTCGAAAAAAACGCGACCCTGCTGCTGGTTACCTCCCTGGTGGTCGTCAGTATCGGCGGTATCGTCGAGATCGCACCGCTCTTTTATCTCGAGAACACCATCGAGAAGGTGAAGGGCATGCGGCCGTACTCGCCGCTGGAGCTGTCCGGGCGCAACATCTATATCCGCGAAGGCTGTTATGTCTGCCACAGCCAGATGATCCGGCCGTTCCGCGACGAAGTGGAGCGTTACGGACCGTATTCGCTGGCCGCGGAATCGATGTACGATCATCCGTTCCAGTGGGGCTCGAAACGCACCGGGCCCGATCTGGCCCGGGTCGGGGCCCGCTATTCCAACGAATGGCACGTCCAGCATCTGGTCGAGCCGCGTTCGGTGGTCCCGGAATCGATTATGCCGAGCTACGCATTCCTGCTCGACCGGGAACTGGACTACGAGAACATCGCGCTTGAATTGAAAGCCAATGTCACCGTGGGCGTGCCCTATGACGAGGCCATGATCGAGAATGCGAAAGCCGATCTCGAGGCCCAGGCCGATCCCGACGCGGACTGGTCAGGGGTCGAGGAGCGCTATCCGAAAGCCGTTCTCGGTGATTTCGACGGCGATCCGTCAAGGCTCACCGAAATGGATGCGCTGGTCGCATATCTCCAGATGCTCGGAACGCTGGTCGATTTCTCCAGCTACGATCCGACCTCGGGCTACCGCTAGGAGACCGGGTCATGGATTACCAGACAATGCGGACCTTTGCCGATAGCTGGGGCCTGCTGTTCATGGTGATCGTCTTTGTCGCGGTGGTGATCTACACCTTCCGGCCCGGCAGCAAGAAAGAAGCTGACGAGATTGCCCGGATTCCGCTGAAGGACGAAGACGGTCCGAACAAGGATGACAAGGAATAGACGATGTCTGAAAGAGAAATTGACGAAATCAGCGGTACCGAGACCACCGGCCATGAGTGGGACGGCATCAAGGAGCTGAATACGCCGATGCCGCGCTGGTGGGTCTGGACCTTCTACGCGACCATCGTGTGGAGTATCGGTTACATGATCGCCTATCCGTCCATCCCGCTGATCAATGATGCGACAAAGGGTTTGCTCGGCTATTCAAGCCGTGCCAGCGTCGCACAGGAAATGGCGGCGGCCGAGGAAGTGCAGTCACAATTCGTCGACCGGATCGCGCAGATGCCGGTCGAGGAGATTTCCTCGCATCCGGACCTGCTGCAGTTCGCGATCGCCGGCGGTTCGGCCGCCTACAAGGTCAATTGCGTTCAGTGTCACGGTTCCGGCGCGCAGGGCGCACCCGGCTATCCGAACCTCAATGACGACAGCTGGCTGTGGGGCGGAGACATCAACAACATCTACCAGACGATTGCGCATGGCGTTCGCTACGAAGCCGAGGACGATTCGCGCTTCTCCGACATGCCGGCATTTGCCGACCTGCTGGAGCCGGAGGAAATTCGCCAGGTGGCTGCCTATGTGGTCAGCCTGACGGGCGATCCGTCGGATGCGTCGCTGGTGGAGCCGGGTTCCGTGATCTATGCCGAGCAATGCGCGGTATGTCACGGTGATGACGGCACGGGCGATATCGAGTTCGGCGCGCCGAACCTTGCCGATGCGATCTGGTTCTACGGTGAAACCGAGGACGAGATTGCCGGCCAGATCGCCAATCCCAAGCACGGCGTGATGCCCGCATGGGTCGACCGGCTCGGCGAGCCTGTCATCAAGCAACTCGCCGTGTTCGTTCACTCTTTGGGCGGCGGCCAGTAGGCATTAAAATGGCACTGCGGCGGCCAAGGGCCGCCCACGTGAGGGGCAGGCAAATCGCCGCAGTGCATCGTTCGGTCGCAGGACGGCCGGATCAATAAAGGGGCGGATTGGTGTAGGCCGTACTTGGCCATCGGGGAGGGCGTCGATCGTCCCGCAGACCAAGGCAGCGTGTACAACCAACCGCAACCGAAGATGACACCAATGACGGATACTCGTTCGCAAACAACCGATGTCGAGCAGTTCGACGCCCAGGCCGTCAACGCCGCCTGGGCCCGCAAGCCGCTTTACGAGGCGCGCAAGAAGATCTTCCCGAAGCGCGCCAGCGGCCAGTTCCGCCGCTTCAAGTGGCTGATCATGTTCATCACACTGGGTATCTATTACCTGACCCCGTGGATCCGGTGGGATCGCGGCCCGTTCGCGCCGGATCAGGCGGTGCTGGTGGATCTCGCCAACCGGCGTTTCTATTTCTTCTTCATCGAAATCTGGCCGCAGGAATTCTTCTTCGTTGCCGGTCTTCTGGTCATGGCCGGGTTCGGCCTGTTTCTGGTCACGTCGGCCGTCGGGCGGGCCTGGTGCGGCTATACCTGTCCGCAGACAGTCTGGGTCGATCTGTTCCTGGTCGTTGAGCGGGCGATCGAGGGCGAACGCAATCAGCGCATGAAGCTGGACAAGGCGTCATGGTCGGTCGACAAGCTCGCCAAGCGGGTCTCCAAACACGCGATATGGCTGCTGATTGCCGTCGCGACGGGCGGCGCCTGGATCTTCTATTTCGCCGATGCGCCGACGCTGCTTGTCAACGCCGTAACGGGGCAGGCGGAACCGGTCGCCTATATCACCGTGGCGGTGCTGACGGCGACGACCTATGTGTTCGGCGGGCTGATGCGGGAGCAGGTCTGCACCTATATGTGCCCGTGGCCGCGTATCCAGGCGGCGATGCTGGACGAGAACTCGCTGGTGGTCACCTATAATGACTGGCGGGGCGAGCCGCGCTCACGTCACGCCAAGCGGGCGAAGGCCGAGGGCAAGGCCGTCGGCGACTGTGTCGATTGCAATGCCTGTGTGGTGGTCTGCCCGATGGGTATCGACATTCGCGATGGCCAGCAGCTCGAATGCATTACCTGCGCGCTTTGCATCGACGCCTGCGACAGCGTGATGGACAAGCTCGGAAAGCCGCGCGGGCTGATCGCCTATGCGACGCTCAACGAATATACGGAAAACATGAAGCTGGCGACGGCCGGCGGAACGAGCCCGATCAGTCCGGACCTGATCCGCAACAAGGACGGCTCGTTCATCGACAAGATTCAGCACTTCGACTGGCGCATCATCTTCCGTTTCCGGACGATGCTCTATTTCGGCGTCTGGGCACTTGTCGGCCTGGCCCTGCTCTTCGCGCTGTTGTCGCGCGACCGGCTGGAACTCAATGTCCTGCATGACCGCAATCCGCAATTCGTCACCCTTTCGGACGGATCGATCCGCAACGGATACACGGTCAAGCTGCTCAACATGATCCCCGAACCGCGGGTGATTTTCCTGTCGCTCGAGGGACTTCCCGGCGCCACAATGTCGGTGACCGGGATCGATCAACCCGATGGCCGGTCTTTTGCCATTCCGGTCGACCCTGATAGGCTGCGCACGATCAAGGTCTATATCAAACAGCCATCCGATCTGGTGCAGCCCGGCAAGACCCAGTTCAATCTCGTTGCCGAAGACAAGGCCAGCACGGAAATGGACGTCTACAACGCGGCGTTCGATGCCCCGGAGGATAAATGATGCAGACATTCCGCTCCATACTCCACGGTCCCTTCACGGGCTGGCACATGCTTGGCGTGATGGTTCTGTTTTTCGGCACGATCATAACGGTCAACGCCACGATGGCGTATTTCGCCGGTTCGAGCTGGAGCGGTCTCATCGTCAAGAACACGTATGTGGCGAGCCAGCAGTTTGACACCGATGTGGCGCGCGTCGAGGCGATGAAGGCGCGGGGGTGGACGTCCGCGATCGAGGTGGACACGCAGACCGTGCGCTACACGCTGGCCAATGCGCTCGGCACGCCCATCGCCGCGGATCGGGTAACCGTCGCTTTCAGCCGCCCCGTCCGTGAGGACCAGGACCGGCTGATCGAGTTGCAGGCACGGGAAGACGGCAGCTACGCCGCTGGCCACGGCCTTGCGAGCGGGCAGTGGCTGGTCAAGGCAACCGCCTCAAAGGATGATGCCGTCGTCTATACGGATGTGCAGCGGGTCATCATTTCAGCGGACAGGAACCAGTAATGAGCTGCTGCGCGCCCGGAACCGAATCGGCCGTCGCGCTTGAGAAGGCGCTGCATGACGGGCCGTCCAGCGAGGAAATGCGGCTTGCCAGCCGCGATATCGGCAGCGGGCTGCGGCAGACAGATCTCAGCGTTCCGGGTATTCATTGCGGCGCTTGCATCAGGAATATAGAAAACGGTCTTAACCGGCTGGAATTCATTGATAATGCGCGCGTCAACATGTCAACAAAGCGGGTCAGTGTCGCCTGGTCGGACGGCGCCGGCGATCCGGGCGCGATCATCCAGACGCTGCACCGGCTCGGCTATGAGGCGCATCTGTTCGACTTTGCCGGCGAAGCGGAAGACAAGACCCTTTCGATGATGCTGCGCTCGCTGGCGGTGGCCGGTTTCGCCGCCGCCAATATCATGCTCCTGTCGGTTTCGGTCTGGTCGGGGGCGGAGGCCGCGACACGCGACCTGTTTCACTGGATCTCGGCGCTGATCGCCATTCCGGCATTAGCCTATTCCGGACGGATCTTCTTCCGCTCCGCCTTTTCGGCCTTGCGGAACGGGCGGCTCAACATGGATGTGCCGATATCGCTGGCGGTGGTCCTGGCCTTCGCCATGAGCCTTTATGAAACGATCAATTCCGGTGAACACGCCTATTTCGACGCCTCGGTCACGCTGCTGTTCTTCCTTTTGATCGGCCGCACGCTCGATCACATGATGCGTGAAAAGGCGCGCTCGGCCGTGAAGGGGCTGGCACGACTGTCGCCACGCGGGGCGATGACCCTGAAATCCGACGGTTCCAAGGTGTTCCTGCCGGTGGACGATATCAGCGCGGGCATGACAATCCTGCTGGCGGCCGGCGACCGCGTGCCGGTCGATGCGCGGGTCATTTCCGGCTCGAGTGACCTGGATTGTTCGCTGGTCAATGGCGAGAGCGCGCCGCAGACCGTCTCGCAAGGCAGTGTGCTGCGGGCCGGAACGCTCAACCTGACCGGACCATTGACGATCGAAGCGCTGGCGCCCGCGAGCCAGTCCTTCCTGGCCGAGATGATGCAGCTCATGGAACGCGCCGAAAGCGGTAAGGCCGGTTACCGGCGTATCGCCGACCGGGCGGCAGAGCTTTATGCGCCCGTCGTTCATCTGGTGGCGCTGTTTTCCTTCATCGGCTGGATGATCGTATCCGGCGACTGGCACCATTCGCTCTACATCGCGATCGCGGTGCTGATCATAACCTGCCCCTGCGCGCTGGCACTGGCGGTTCCGGTCGTTCAGGTCGTTGCTGCCGGGCGTCTCTTCGAAGACGGCATCATGGCCAAGGACGGGGTGGCAATGGAGCGCCTGGCACAGGCCGACACGATCGTCTTTGACAAGACCGGCACGCTGACTCTCGGTCGGCCACGCCTGTTGAATGCCGATGCGATCCGGCCGGAATATCTGGAGCTGGCGGCGCAGCTCGGCACCCATTCGCGGCATCCGCTGTCGCGGGCGCTTGCCCAGGCGGCCGGCAGTGCACAAACGGCTGATTTTGAAGCCATTGAGGAAGTACCGGGCGCAGGCCTCGAGGCACGGCGCGACGGGGTGACCTACCGGCTCGGCCGCGCCGACTGGGCTCTTGCCGTTACGGGCGGCGGAAGCGGCGACAATGAGGACAAGGGGCAGGCGGTGCTCAGTGCCGACGGCCGGTTCCTCGCGGCTTTCGTTTTTGAAGACCGCCTGCGCAGCGGCGCGGCGGCAACCGTCGCCGAACTGAAGGCCGAGGGATATCCGGTCGAAATTATCTCCGGCGACAGGGCGGGCGTTGTCGCGCGGCTGGCGGAGACACTCGGCATCTCGCGCTATCGAAGCGGCGTGCTGCCCGGCGAAAAGGCCGCCTATGTATCGGGGCTGGTCAAGGAGGGCAGGAAGGTGCTGATGGTCGGCGACGGCCTCAACGACGCACCGGCTCTGGTCAGCGCCTATGTATCGATGGCGCCGGCAAGCGCCGCCGATGTCGGCCGCAACGCCGCAGATTTCGTGTTCCTCCACGAGAACTTTTCAGCCGTCAGCAATGCCATCGCCGTCTCAAAGAAGGCCGGAAGCCTGATCCGCCAGAATTTCGGCCTTGCGATCGTCTACAACATGATCGCCATTCCGTCGGCCATCCTCGGCTACGCCACGCCGCTGGTAGCGGCCCTGGCCATGTCGTCTTCCTCGCTCGTCGTTGTATTGAACGCGCTTCGCCTCAGGATCCGGAAGCGCAAGGCAGCGCAATTTGCGACGGCGTCTCAGCCGGATGATCGGCTTGGCGCGAAGGCACCGGAACCGGCGCAGTGAACAATCTGCTCTACCTTATACCGGTGGCCCTGTTTCTCGGCGCGCTCGGACTGGTCGCATTCCTGTGGTCCATCCGTTCCGGTCAATATGAGGATCTTGAAGGCGCGGCGCATCGCATATTGGATGACAGCGAGGAGCCGCTTCCGGACAACGGTGCTAGCCGCACAAAGCGCAGGTCAGCGGATGGTCCGCCTCCTGGAGCCCCTCCACCACATTGAAATGGTGACGGTCGGGCTCCTCGACGTCGACCGTCGCCGCACCCAGACCCTTCCAGATACTGGCCAGCAGCGCATTCTGGCGAAGAAACTCGGCACGCTCCCCGCCGCCGACCCAGCAGATCAGGCGTGTATCGCCGACCGGCTCAAGCAAGGCCGGGCTTTCGGTCAGCGCTTCCATGCGGTCGATGTTGAGCGTGTCGTTCATCTCCGTGCGCATCAGCGGACGCAGATCGTGAACGCCGCTGATCGAGACCGTCAGCCGGATGCGCTCGATGACATCCGGGGGCAGGGGCGTATTGCGGCAAACCATTCGCGTCACCAGATGGCCGCCGGCCGAATGGCCTGCCAGGTGGATCGCGCCGCCCACACGGCCTGCAGCGGCCGTCACCGCCTCGCCGACTTCCTCGGTAATGCCGGCGATGCGGATATCGGGACAAAGTGTGTAGGAGGGCAGGGCGATGCTGTAGCCGTGAGCCAGCGGGCCGGCCGCAAGGTGCGACCAGGACGATTTGTCGAATGCCCGCCAGAAGCCGCCATGCACGAAGACGATCAGCCCTTTCGGCGTACCGTCTGGATGAAAAAGATCGAAGGTGTTGCGCTCGCCGGCGCCATATTCGACATCGAATTCGGCCCGCCCGGTCGCGCGGTATTCCTGCCGGAACCGCTTTGCCTGAGCGGCCCATTTTGCCGGATAGTCCTCGCCGCCGGGAATGTTTGCCATGTTGGCGTAGGCGTCGTCCCAGTCCGATATCTGGTGCATCAGCATGCTGAAATTCCAAGTTCTCCAATCCCGTACGACACTGTGGCCTGAAAGAAACCGTTGGCGCAAGTGGGCAGCGAATGAGCCGGATGCGATGCCGGTTCAGGCGCCGGACTTTCGGGCCTCCAGGCTGCGGGCGAGAACGCACAGGATTTCAAAGGCAATCGAGACACCGACCCAGGCCGTCGCGCCGGACGGATCGAGCGGCGGCGAGACCTCTACCACATCCGCGCCGATGATGTTCACGCCATCGAGAAGGCGCACGCATCGCTGCGCCGTGTAGGTGTCGGGGCCGCCGATCTCGGGCGTTCCGGTGCCGGGGGCAAAGGCCGGGTCGATGAAATCAATGTCGAAGCTGATATAGGTCTCGGCCGACCCAACGATCCGCCGCGCCTCGGTCATGACGTCTTCGATGCCGCGGTCCATGAACTCCTCGATGCGAATGATACGCACCCCATGCTCTTCGGCCCATTCGATATCGTCGAAGCCATAGGCCGTGCCGCGGATGCCGATCTGC
Organism: Allohoeflea poritis; assembly: GCF_027889715.1. Taxonomy (GTDB): domain Bacteria; phylum Pseudomonadota; class Alphaproteobacteria; order Rhizobiales; family Rhizobiaceae; genus Hoeflea_A; species Hoeflea_A poritis. The sequence continues at coordinate 334,569 of NZ_JAPJZH010000002.1, read as the reverse complement.
ACGACGCGTTCAGGGTCGAGCACCCCGGCCTCCACGGCGCGACGGAACGGTGTGCCATGGGTCAGCTTGAAATCGCCGAAATAGCCGTCGAAGAGATCCGTATGGGCGTCGAAATGGATCATGCCGACCGGGTTGCCCTTGTCGACAATGCCCTGAAGCACGGGAAAGGACAGCGAATGATCGCCGCCAAAGGAAAGCGGTCGGATGCCCTGGCTTGCCAGGCGTCGGTAGAAAGCCGTGATGCGCTCGAATGTGTCCTCGATGCTGACGGGGTTCGGGTTGACGTCACCCAGATCGGCGCAATTGACCAGTTCAAACGGATTGGTGCGTGTCACCGGGTGGCTCATGCGGATCATGGTTGACTGATCGCGCAATTGACGGGGGCCGTGCCGCGCGCCCGGCCGGTTGGTCGTTCCGCTGTCGAACGGAATGCCGACAAGGCCGACATCTACATCGGCGATGCGGCTGTCGTCCAGTTCGACATGGGGAAGCCGCATGAAGGTGGGGACACCGGCGAAGCGGGGCGAGTCGATGCCCGAAACGGGCTGGAAGAAGGGATCGGGCATTGATTTTTCCTGTAAAGGAGCGTTGGGTTTCGACGCCATTGACGCGACGGGCACGCATTGTCAGCGCCGTGATTTCGATAGCAACCGGACCGGTATGCATAATGATTGCCTGCGATCGCGATCGATGCAATAGATGCGCCGGTTGCCGGCCGGATGAAGGCTTTTCGGCGGCGTAACGTACAGCGACTTTCAGCACCCGCGTTCAGGGCGCGTGAACAGCGATTGGAGGAGGCCATGACCTGCGTTTTCGTTCAACTCCAGTGTCAGCCCGGCAAGGCCTATGCCGTTGCCGACAAGCTCTATGACCGCGAGATCGTGTCGGAACTCTATTCGACGTCCGGCGAGTTCGATCTTCTGATGAAGATCTACGTTCCGAAGGGCGAGGATATCGGTAAATATGTCCACGACAATGTGTTGAACATTCCCGGCATTGCCCGGTCGCTGACAACGATGACCTTCACCGCATTTTAGTGGCATTGCAGGAGCGATCCGATGGCGAATGATCCGATTATCATCATCGGTGCCGGCCAGTGCGGCCAGAAGGCGACCGAAACGTTGCGCCAACAGGGTTATGATGGCGATCTTGTCCTGATCGGCGACGAGCCGCATGCGCCCTATCAGAGGCCGCCGCTTTCCAAGGCATTCCTGAAAGGTGAGATGAGCCTGGAACGCCTGATGCTCAAGGGGCCGGATTATTTCGACCGGTTCAATATCGATGCGCGGCTTTCCGTTTGGGTCGAAAGCATCGATCCGGGGAGCCGGAAGGTGATGCTTCAGGGCGGCGATGCGCTTGCCTATTCGAAACTGCTGCTGGCGACCGGCACGCGTTCGCGCAAGATCCCGGTGCCGGGCCTCGACCTGGAAGGGGTTCACTACATGCGCACGATCGCCGATGTCGAGGCGATCACGAATGAGCTTAAGCCGGAGACGCGAATAGCGATCATCGGCGGCGGCTATATCGGCCTGGAGGTGGCTTCGGCGCTGCGTTCCTTCAAGCACGATGTCACGGTGATCGAGGGCATGGAGCGGGTCCTGCAGCGCGTCGTTTGTCCGCAGATGTCGGACTATTTCCACCGTGCGCACAGCAGGAACGGCGTGGCCATCCATCTCAATGCCGTGCTGGAGTCGATCGAGGGCGCTGGACGGGTCGAGCGGATCCGGTTGCGCGACGGGCAGGAAATCGAGGCCGACATGATCCTCATGGCGGTCGGTGCCGAGCCGGTCTGCGAACTTGCCGTGCAGGCGGGCCTGACGATCGAGAATGGCGTTTCGACCGACGGGACGTGTCGCACGTCCGATCCGGATATCTACGCGGCCGGCGACTGCTCGAGCTTCTATTCGGGGCGCTACCAGCGACATATCCGGCTTGAAAGCGTCCAGAACGCCATCGACCAGGGCAAGCACGCGGCCGGGGCCATGCTCGGTTCGGACGAGTTGTACGATCCTGTGCCCTGGTTCTGGTCGGACCAGTATGACATCAAGCTGCAGATTGCCGGTCTCTCACAGGGCTACGACCGCACCGAAGTCGAGGGAGACGAGGCGGAGAACGCCTTTGCCGTGCGCTACTTTGCCGGCGATCGGCTGCTTTGCGTCGATGCCGTCAACATGCCGCGTGCCCACATGATGGCGCGCCGGGAACTGGCGAGCCAGGACTAGCAATCCGGCGCATTTGCCGCCCGTGAAAATAACTGTTGATTTTTCATCAGCGTTGATGGAAGCTCGCCGGCATGTCTCGCCAGCGGGCTGGCGCGTGACGCAAACGGTTTGGACGGCACAATGGCAAGCGACGGCGCGCAGGCGGAAAAATACGACCCGGGTAACGTGTCGGCTGATATCGGCCGGGACATCAGGGCGATCCGGCAATCAAAGGGCATGACGCTGACCGAAATGGCGGTCAAGCTCGGCCGCTCGATCGGCTATCTCAGCCAGGTCGAGCGCGGCATATCGGAGCTTTCGACCGAAGAACTGCGGCAGGTCGCCGACCTGTTCGGTGTGCCGCTGGGCTGGTTTCTGGTGTTGTCGGACGTGTCGGAGGCGGAACGCGGTTATATCACGCGGGCCGGCTTGAGGCGCACGAGCGGCGATACTGAAGGCGGGCTGGCCGAAGAACTGCTTTCACCGGACCTGTCCGGTTCCTTCGAAGTGATCCGCAGCATTTTCGCGCCCCGTTCGAAGCGCTCCAGGCCAGCGCTGCGCATGACGGAGGAGACCGCCTATATGGTGTCCGGCATGCTCGATATCCGCATTGGCGACAAGAAATTCACGGTCCATGCCGGTGACAGTTTCCGCTTCAAGGAAGAAGAGTTCGACTGGGAGAACAACTCGGACGAACCGGCTGTCGCGATCTGGGTCGTCTCCCCACCCATCTACTGAACAATAGTGAGGTTCATATGGCCGAGCTCGCTTCCCACGCCCGTGTTGTCATCATCGGTGGCGGCGCCGTCGGCGCAAGCTGTCTTTATCATCTGGCGATGGCCGGCGAGACCGATGTGTTGCTGATCGAGAAGAACGAGCTGACATCCGGTTCGACCTGGCACGCGGCCGGCAATACGCCGAATTTCTCCGGCAATCTCAACCTGATGAAGCTGCAGAACTACGGCTCGCGGCTCTACAACAGGCTCGGCGACGAGGTCGGCTATCCCATCAACCGCCACATGACGGGTGCCGTGCGCCTGGCGCACTCGAAAGAGCGCATGCAGGAGTTCGAGCATGTCGCTTCCATGGCCAATGCCGCCGGCATGGACATGGACGTGCTCTCCGCACAGGAACTGAAGGGCAAATACTATCCCTGGCTGGAGACGCACGACCTCATGGGTGGCGCCTGGGACTCCGAAGACGGCGACATCGATCCGGCGCAGCTTACCCAGGCTTTTGCCAAGGGCGCGCGCGACAAGGGTGCCAAGGTGGCGCGCTTTACCAAGGTGACGGGGCTGTCCCAGCGGGCCGACGGCACCTGGGACGTGACGACGGACAAGGGCAGCGTCCATGCCGAGATCGTCATCAATGCGGCTGGCTACTACGCCGATGAAATCGGCCGCATGGTCGGGCGGGACATTCCGATGGTGACCATGTCGCACCAGTACCTGGTGACCGAGGCGATCGGCGAATTGGAGGCGCTGGACAAGAAAGTGCCGCTGCTGCGCGATCCGGACGACAGCTACTATCTGCGCCAGGAGGGCAACGGGCTCATCCTCGGGCCCTATGAGTGGCAGGCGACGCCGCACTGGCTGAAAGAAGGCACACCCGAGGATTTCGCCTTCCAGCTCTATCCGGACGATCTGGAGCGGCTCGAATGGTATATCAACGCCGCCTGCGAGCGGGTGCCGATGCTGGCGACCGGCGGCGTGCAGAAGGTCATCAACGGGCCGATCCCTTACGCGCCGGACGGCTTGCCGCTGATCGGTCCGGCGCCCGGGCTGACCAACTTCTTCGAAGCCTGCGTTTTCACATTCGGCATATGCCAGGCAGGCGGGGCCGGCAAGGTGATCGCCGAGTTCATTACCGAAGGCGAAACGGAACTCGATCTTTGGATGGTCGATCCGCGGCGTTTCACCGACTACGCGACGAAAACATACGCGACGGTCAAGGCCATCGAGGTCTATCAGAACGAATATGCGATGCATCTGCCGCACCGGCCGTGGCCGGCAGGACGTCCGGCAAAGGCCTCGCCGCTCTACGATGCCATGGCGGAACACGGTGCGCAGTTCGGCAGTTTCGGCGGCTGGGAGCGGCCGCTCTGGTTTGCCCGCGAGGGCGACCGGCCGGAGCCGGACCTGACCCATGGACGGCCGCATTTCGACGATGCGATCGCCGCCGAGGTCAAGACCGTCACCGAGCGTGCCGGCATTCTCGACCTGACCGGCTTCACACGGTTCGAGCTTTCAGGACCGGGCGCAGCCGACTGGCTCGACGGCATGATCACGGGATCGCTTCCGCGGCAGGGGCGTGTGTCGCTGGCCTATTTCTGCGCCGAAAGCGGCCGGGTGATGACCGAGCTGACGATCACGCGGCTCGCCGATGATCGGTTCTGGCTGATCGGGCCGGCGGCGGGCTACTGGCACGACCGCGACTGGCTCAAGCAGCACATGCCGGATGATGGTTCGGTGTCGCTGGAGGATATCACCGCCCGCTACGGCACGCTGGTGCTGGCAGGGCCGAAATCGCGTGAAATCCTCTCAGCGATTGCCGATGAAGACCCCTCGAACGCGGCCTTGCCTTGGCTGTGTGCCGCGCCGATCACGATCGGCATGGCGCACGGGCTCGTATTGCGGGTCAATTTCGTCGGCGAACTCGGCTATGAGCTGCACATGCCGATGGAGACCATGGCGGCGGTGCACAAGCAATTGCTGGAAGCCGGCGAAGCGCACGGTATCGGCCATTTCGGCATGTATGCGATGGATTCGATGCGCCTTGAAAAGGGCTATCGAGGCTGGAAACAGGATCTGTCTTCCGAATATACGCCACTGACATCCGCCGTCGACCGTTTCGTCAAGCTGAACAAGACGCAGTTTATCGGTCGCGAGGCGCTGTTGAAGCAAAGCCAGGAGGGCGTCGCCGAGCGGTTCGTCGCCATGGAGCTCGAGCCGGGAGACGGCACCGAAGCGCCTTACGGAAGCCCGGTTTTCTCGGGCGACCAGCGCGTCGGACTGATCACGTCGGGCGGTTTCGGACACCGTACCGGAAAGTCCATCGCGCTCGGCTATGTGGATGCCGCGCAGACAGCGGAAGGAACGCGGCTCCTGGTCGATATCTATGGCGAAAAACGACCCGCAACGGTCGTTCCGGAAGTCATCTACGATCCGGAAAACGAGCGTTTGCGGGCATAGTGCCGGAGGAGTTGAGCGGCCGCATATTGGAGGATTGACGCCGATGTCGAAGCTTGTTGACGAGGTGGAGGTGCCGGGCGTGGAACGGGAAAGACGCCGTTCGGGAGGACGCGAAGCAAGGCGGGCCATGCGCGCCGCGCCGCTGGACAAATCGGTGCGCCCGGTCCGGCCGGGCATGTCGTCGGGCAGTTATCGCCCGCTTTCGGAAAACGATCTGGAACGCATTCACGAGGCGGCGCTCACCGTCCTTGAGGATGTCGGGATGGGACAGCCGATCGAGAGCTGCATAGATGTGTGCACAGCCGCCGGCGCGACCTATGGCGAGGACGGACGATTGCGGTTTCCGCGCGAACTGGTCATGGACACGGTGCGAAACGCGGCCCGCAACTTGACGATTTGCGGCCAGGATCCCGCGCACGATATGATTTTGTCCGGCAAGAAGGTGCATTTCGGGACAGCCGGCGCGGCGGTGCATATCGTCGACGTGGAAAGGCGCGAATACCGCGAATCCGAGTTACGCGATCTTTATGACGCGGCCCGTATCGTCGAAACACTGGACAATGTGCATTTCTTCCAACGGCCCGTGGTCGCACGCGATATTCCCGATCCTGTCCAACTCGACATCAACACGCTCTATGCCTGCCTTCTGGGAACAACCAAGCATATCGGAACGAGTTTTTCGGTCGGCGAGAGCGTGAAGCCATCGCTGGAAATGCTGCATATGATCGCCGGTGGCGAAGCGGCTTTCAGGGCGCGCCCCTTCGTTTCCAACTCGAACTGTTTCGTTGTGCCGCCGCTGCGGTTTGCCGAGGATGCCTGTCATGTGCTCGAGCAATGCGTGCGCGCGGGCATGCCGGTTCTGCTGCTTTCGGCGGGGCAGGCGGGTGCGACCGCGCCGGCGGCGATTGCCGGGGCGGTGGTGCAGGCGGTTGCCGAGGTGCTTGCCGGCCTGGTCTATGTGAATGCCATCTCAAAGGGACATCCGGCGATATTCGGCACCTGGCCCTTCGTGTCCGATCTGCGCACCGGCGCCATGTCGGGCGGATCGGGCGAGCAGGCGCTGCTTTCGGCGGCCTGCGCGCAGATGGCCCATTTCTATGACCTTCCGGGCGGCGCGGCGGCCGGCATCGCCGATTCCAAAGTGCCGGACGTTCAGGCCGGATACGAGAAAGGCATCACCAATGTGATGGCCGGACTTTCCGGTCTCAACATGGTCTATGAATCGGCCGGCATGCATGCCTCTCTGCTCGGCTTCTCGCTGGAAAGCCTGATCATCGACAACGACATGCTGGGTCAGTGCATGCGCTGCGTTCGCGGTATCGAGGTCAATGACGAATCGCTTTCGCTCGCCTCGATCGAGGATGTGTCCATCAACGGGCCGGGACATTATCTCGGCCACGAGCAGACACTGGCGCTGATGCAGACCGAATATATCTATCCGGTGATCGGCGACCGGACGAGCCCCAAGGAGTGGGTTGAAAAAGGCAGGCCGGATATCGTGGAGACGGCGATCGCGGAGAAGAACCGGATTCTTTCAACGGTCTTTCCGAAACATATCTCCGCAGATCTCGACAGGCGCATTCGCGAGCGGTTCAATATCGAGTTGGAAGCGGAGTAATTCCATGAACTCTCCAGCGTCGGCAGGTAAAGCCGACGCTGGTCGAAGGGCCGGTCGCGCCGGCCCCTTGCTTTGCCCTACGCGCCTTGTTGCGGACGCATATCGTCCGGATTGATGCCCGCCACCTCGACCGGTTTTTTCATGGCGTCGCGGCGGAACGGCTCGCCGAGTTCCTGGTTGAGGATGACCTCGATAAAGGTGGTGACGCCGTCTTTCTGGGCATTGCAGGCCTCGTGCAGCGCTGTTGTCAAATCGTCCTGATTGGTAACCGTCACGCCCTTCAGCCCGCAGCCCTCGGCGACCTTCGCGTAGCTCAGATGCGGATCGAGCTCTGTGCCGACGAAATTGTTGTCGAACCAGAGCGTCGTGTTGCGCTTTTCCGCGCCCCACTGGTAGTTGCGGAAGACCACCATGGTGATGGCCGGCCATTCGTCGCGGCCGCACGAGGTCATCTCGTTCATCGAAATGCCGAAAGCGCCGTCTCCGGCAAAGCCGACGACCGGCGTATCCGGGCAACCGATCTTGGCGCCGAGAATGGCGGGGAATCCGTAGCCGCACGGCCCGAACAGGCCGGGCGCCAGATATTTGCGGCCCTGCTCGAAGGTCGGGTAGGCATTGCCGATCGCGCAGTTGTTGCCGATATCGGAGGATATGATCGCCTCCTTCGGCAGGCCCGCCTGGATGGCGCGCCAGGCCTTGCGCGGCGACATGCGGTTCGGCTGGTCTGTGCGGGCGTCCTGGTTCCAGGTGGTGCCCGGATCGTCATCCTCATGGTCCATGCTCGAAAGGGTCTGCAGCCAGGCCGACTTGGTGCGGTGGATCAGTGCCTTGCGCTCGTCGCGGTCCGTGTCGCCGGCCGACGGCGAGAGCTTTTCGAGGATCTGCTGCGCGACGAGCCTGGCATCGCCGCAAATGCCGACGGTGACCTTCTTGGTCAGGCCGATGCGGTCGGCATTGATGTCGACCTGGATGATGCTGGCATCCTTCGGCCAGTAGTCGATGCCGTAGCCGGGCAGGGTGGAGAACGGGTTGAGCCGGGTGCCAAGCGCCAGCACGACGTCGGCCTGGGCAATCAGTTCCATCGCCGCCTTGGAGCCGTTGTAGCCGAGCGGGCCGCAGGCGAGCGGATGGCTTCCCGGGAAACTGTCATTGTGCTGATAACCGCTGGCCACCGGCGCATCGAGGCGCTCGGCGAGCTTGCGGCAATCGTCGATGGCACCGCCGATGACGACGCCGGCGCCGGACAAGATGACCGGGAAGCGTGCATTCGACAGAAGCTCGGCCGCGCGGTCGATCGCATCCGCACCGCCGGCCGGGCGTTCCAGCCGGACGATCTGCGGCAGTTCGATATCGACGACCTGGGTCCAGAAATCGCGCGGCACGTTGATCTGCGCGGGCGCGGAGCCGCGGATGGCCTTTTCAATAACCCGGTTGAGGACTTCCGCCATGCGCGAGGGATCGCGCACTTCCTCCTGGTAGCAGACCATGTCGCGGAACAGCGCCATCTGTTCCACTTCCTGGAAACCGCCCTGGCCGATGGTCTTGTTGGCCGCCTGCGGCGTGACCAGAAGCATGGGCGTGTGGTTCCAGTAGGCGGTCTTGATCGGAGTGACGAAATTGGTGATGCCCGGCCCGTTCTGGGCGACCGCCATGGCGATCTTGCCGGTGGAACGCGTATAGCCGTCGCAGATAATGCCGGCATTGGTTTCGTGGGCGCAGTCCCAGAACGTTATGCCGGCCTTCGGGAAAAGGTCCGAGATCGGCATCATGGCCGATCCGATGATGCCGAAAGCATGCTCGATGCCGTGCATCTGCAGAACCTTTACGAAGGCTTCCTCGGTGGTCATTTTCATAACGGCTATTCCTCTCAGGATGCGGATGGATCACGCCTTGCACGGCGGATGTTTTCTGCTTGATAGGGGCAAACTGGCACCATGTCGTAGAGCCAGATCAGCCGGTAGTTTGAACCAGTCTCAGCCGGGCGCCATGGTGCGGACGATGCCCGCCAGACGCTCGATCCCCGGCTCGATACGCTCCTCGGCGATGGAGGAGAAGCCGAGCCGGAAATAATTGCGGTGGTTTTCGGGATCCGAGAAATAGATATCGCCCGGTTCGATGACGATTCCCTCTTCGAGCGCCCGGCTGGCAAGTTCATTGCAATCGAGCCATTTCGGCCCCTTGACCCAATAGGACGTTCCGCCGAAGCCGGGCGTTTCGGCCCAGCCGGGGAAGTGTGCGTCAAGCGCCTTGCCCATGGTGATCCAGCGATCGCGGTAGCTGCGGTGCAGGCGCCCGATCAGCGTGTCGTGATGCCCGAGCGCCAAAAACAAAGCGACGACGCCCTGATTGTTGCCCGGCGGGTGGCGCAGCATCAGCCGGCGCAACGCGCGCGCCTCGCGGATCAGCGCCGCGGGCGCGACCATGAAACCCATGCGCAGGCCCGGCATCAGCGATTTCGACAGGCTGCCGACATAAAGGACGCGCTGGCCCTGATCGAGCGATTTGAGCGCCGGCGTCGGCTCGCCCTCGTAATTCGTCTCGAACTCGTAATCGTCCTCGATGATCAGGCCGTTGTTCTCGTTTGCCCATTCAAGGAGCGCCTTGCGGCGTTCCAGGCTCATCGTGACGTTGGTCGGATACTGGTGGCTGGGCGTGACAAAGACCAGTTCCGAGCCCTTTAGTTCGTCGCTTAGCGTGATGCCTTCCGAATCCACGGGAACATTGCGAATGTGGTCTGTCCGCAATTGGAAGATGTTGCGAATATCGCGGTAGCCGGGGTCCTCGATCGCAACCGTCGTGTCGCGCTTCACGAGCAGGCTGGAGAGCAGATAGAGCGCGTTCTGCGCGCCGAGGGTGATCAGGACCTCGTCGGGGCCGGCAAGAATGCCGCGGCGTGTCAGGATGCGCTGGCGTATCTGTTCGATCAGGATCCTGTCGTCTTCGGCAAAATGGTCGTTGGTCCAGGCCTCGAGCCATTTGCGGCCCATGGACTGGCGCATGCAGTCGCGCCAGGCGGCGATCGGGAACAGTGCCGCATCGGCCTGCCCGTAGATGAAGGGATAGGGATAGTCGTGCCAGTTGTCGGGTTTTTCGACATTCGTCTGGCTGCTCGGCTGAACCCGGAAACGGCCGTGCCAATCGGGTTCCGGCCGGTCTCCCGTTGCTTCCGGCAGCGCGGCCATCTCCGCGACAGTCCCGTCATGGATATCGGGGGAGACATAGAAGCCCGAGCGCTCGCGCGCGACGAGATAACCGTCGGATGCCAGCGCCTGATAGGCCAGCATGACCGTGTTGCGCGACACTTTCAGACGCTTGGCCATGGCCCGCGTGGAAGGGATCGGCGCGCCGACCGGCAACTGGCCGGAAAGCATCGCCGAGACCAGCATCTCGCGAATCTGCGTCTGGAGGGTGGTCATCTCCATGCGTTCGACATGAAAAAGTGAATTGCGCATGGTCCGGTCGCGCTCCCTTTGGCGTTCGGATCGCCTTTCTGTCCCGATTAACTGGCCCTATTATGAGGCCAAACTGATCACGTAAATCAAGTCCTGGCTCCGGATTCTGTTCAACTGGCCGTTTGGTGGTGGGATATTTGCTGCCAGAATGGTCTTGCCATCGGGGTGTGCGGTGGTGCCACAATGGGCCAGAAGCGGCCTGCCATGTCGCGCCCTTGCCGGTCGCAGGCGTATCTCGCAGAACGGGCTGGACCTTTCACACGTTTCGTGAAAATATCAGGAAAAATTTCACCAGCGGCGCTTTCCGCCTGTACCGCAGGGAGTCCATCATGGCCGAATTTCCCCGGCATACCCGCGTTCTCATCATCGGCGGCGGCGTCGTCGGCTGCTCCGTCGCCTATCATCTCGCCCATCTCGGCTGGAGCGATGTCGTGCTCGTCGAGCGCAGACAACTGACCTGCGGCACCACCTGGCATGCGGCCGGACTGATCGCGCAACTGCGGGCGACGATGAACATGACACGGCTCGCTAAATACAGCCAGGAGCTTTACGGCGGGCTGGAGGCGGAAACCGGCATTGCGACGGGTTTCAAGCGCAATGGATCGCTTGCCGTGGCGCTGAGCGATGAGCGGATGGAGGAATTCCTGCGCAATGCCTCGATGGCCAAGACCCATGGGGTGGAGGTGAATGTCGTCACCGCGAAGGATTGCGGCGACATGTACCCCTATCTCAACACGGATGGCGTCGTCGGCGGGTTGCACATTCCGCTCGACGGGCAGGGCGATCCTGCCAACATCGCCATGGCGCTGGTGCGGGGTGCGCGCAACAAGGGCGTGAAGGTCTTCGAGAACACGAAGGTCGAAGCCATACATACCAAGGACGGCCGGGCGACGGGCGCGCGCACCGACAAGGGAGAAATCACCGCCGATATCGTCGTCAACTGTGCCGGCATGTGGGGCCACGAAGTCGGGCGGATGGCCGGCGTCAACGTGCCGCTGCATGCATGCGAGCATTTCTACATCCTGACGGAAGCCGTCACCGGCCTTCCCGGCAACCTGCCGGTGCTGCGGGTGCCGGACGAGTGCGCCTATTACAAGGAGGATGCCGGGAAAATCCTCCTCGGCGCGTTTGAGCCGGTGTCCAAACCCTGGGGCATGGACGGCATACCGGAGGATTTCTGCTTCGATGAATTGCCGGAGGATTTCGACCATTTCCAGCCGGTTCTCGAAAAGGCCGTCGAGCGCCTGCCGCTGCTTGAAAGCGCCGGGATCCATACGTTCTTCAATGGGCCGGAAAGCTTTACGCCGGACGACCGCTATCTGCTCGGCCCATCGCCGGAGGTCGAGAATTTCTTTGTTGCTGCCGGCTTCAACTCGGTCGGTATCCAGTCGGCCGGCGGGGCTGGCAAGGCGCTTGCCGAGTGGATTGTCGAGGGCGAGCCGCCCTTCGATCTGTGGGATGTGGATATACGCCGCATGGAGCCCTTCCAGGGCAACCGCACCTATCTGAAAAACCGGGTGACGGAGACCCTAGGCCTTCTCTACGCCGACCACTTCCCGTACCGGCAATACGAGACGGCCCGCAATGTCCGGCACACGCCCTTTCACGAAAAGATGGCCGAGCGCGGCGCCTGCTTCGGCGAGACGGCGGGTTGGGAGCGACCGCACTGGTTCGTGCCGGCCGAGGATCGCGCAAAGGGCGTCAAACCCGAATATGAATATAGCTGGAAGCGGCAGAACTGGTTCGCCTATGCGGCCGGAGAACACAGGGCCGTCCGCGAAAGCGCGGCGGCGTTTGACCTGTCGGCCTTTGGCAAGTTCCTCGTCGAAGGCCCCGACGCGATGGACGTGCTGCAGCGTATCTGCGCCAATGATATCGACGTCGCGCCGGGGCGGATCGTCTACACGCAGTGGCTCAACGCACGCGGCGGCATCGAAGCCGATCTGACGGTATCGCGGCTTGCGGCGAACCGCTTCATGGTCGTGACCGGCGCGGCCGTCGCCAATCGCGATTTCACCTGGCTCAGGCGTCACATTCCCGAAGAGGCGCGCTGCATTGCCGTCAATGTCACCAGCAGCGAGGCGGTGCTTGGCGTGATGGGCCCGAATGCCCGCAAGATCCTGCAGCAGGCAACGCCGGCCGACCTTTCTAGCGAAGCCTTCCCGTTCGGAACGTTTCAGACCATCGAGCTCGGCATGGCGACGGTGCGCGCGCACCGCATTACCTATGTCGGCGAACTCGGCTGGGAGCTCTATGTGTCAGCTGACATGGCACGGCACGTCTTCGACACGATGATGGCCGCCGGCGAGGGCGAGGGGCTGCGCCTGGCGGGCATGCATGTGCTGGACAGTTGCCGCATGGAAAAGGCCTATCGTCATTTCGGCCACGACATCACCGATGAGGATCATGTTCTGGAAGCCGGCCTCGGTTTTGCGGTGAAGACGGACAAGCCCGACGGCCGTTTCGGACCTTTCATCGGTCGTGAGGCGGTGCTCGACCGCAAGCGCGACGGGCTGACCAAGCGGCTGGTGCAGTTCCAGCTTGTCGACCCGCAACCGTTGCTTTTCCATGCCGAGCCGATCGTCCGCGACGGCGAGATTGCGGGCTACCTTACATCCGGCAATTACGGGCATCATCTCGGCGGCGCGGTGGGGCTCGGCTACGTGCCGGTGCGCGACGGCGAGAGCGGCAAGGACATGCTCGCGTCGAAATTCGAGATCGAAGTTGCCGGTGAGCGGTTTGAGGCGATCGCCAGCCTGAAACCGCTTTACGATCCGAAAAGCGAGCGGATCCGGCAATAATCGTTTGATGCGCTCGCCACATGGTTTGACCGGAGAGTAAATTTTTTTATTTGAATTTGTGCGCGGCTGAATAAACTGCCGGTTGTCCCCCGGCGGGCCGAATCGTGATGGCCCTCATTCGGGATAGTGGAGCCGGTATTGAGTCAGAATTCCCATCGAAAGTTTGATATCGCCATTGTCGGCGCGGGCATCGCGGGCGCATCGGTCGCCTATGAGCTGGCCGCCGACGCGCGTGTCGTCGTCATCGAAATGGAAAGCCACCCGGGCTACCATACAACCGGGCGCTCCGCCGCCGTCTTTTCCGAATTTTACGGGCCGGCGCCGATCCGGGTGCTGACCAGCCAGTCGCGGGTGTTCTACGAAAACCCGCCGGAGGTCTTCGGCGAACATCCACTGCTTACGCCGCGCGGCGTTCTTTACGCGGCACGAGACGACCAGATGGACAGTCTCGAGGCGCTTCGGTGCAGGCTGTCGGGCAGCACGGGCCTGCGGATGCTCGATGAAGACGAAATCCGCGCCCTGTCTCCACTGTTGCGGCCGGGCTACGTCGCCGGCGGGCTCTACGAGGAACAGGCAAGCGATATCGATGTGAATGCGCTTCACCATGGCTATCTGCGCGGTCTGAGGCAGCGTGGCGGCGAGGTGGTTGTCGGATCGGAAGTCAAGGCCGCCGAGCGCAAGAACGGGTCGTGGGTCCTTTCGACGCGTCACGACACGATCGTCACGCCGGTTGTCGTCAATGCGGCGGGCGCCTGGGCCGATGAGCTGGCGGCCATCATGGGTGCAGATCCGGCGGGCCTTGTTCCAAAACGCCGCACGGCGCTTGTCATCGCCGCGCCGGAGGGCGCCGATCCGTCCAGATGGGCGATTACCGTTGACGTGGACGAACAGTTCTATCTCAAACCGGATGCAGGCCGGCTGCTGATCTCGCCGGCCGACGAAACACCGTCCGCGCCATGCGACGCGCAGCCGGAAGAGATGGATATCGCGATCTGTATCGACCGAATCCAGCGCGCCTTCAGCGTTGATGTAAAGCGCGTGGAGAACTGTTGGGCGGGCTTGCGGACATTCGTCGGCGATCATGCGCCGGTCTGCGGGTACGATCCGTCCGTCGAAGGATTGTTCTGGCTGGCCGGTCAGGGCGGCTACGGCATCCAGACCGCCCCCGGCCTCTCGCAGCTCGCGGCCCGGCTGGTGACCGGAAGACCGGTACCCGAAGGCCTTGAACAGCGCGGTTTCAGGGCAACAGACGTCTCGCCGCTTCGTCTGCGGCGGCGATCGCAGGCCGGCGAAAGTTGACTGGCATCCGGAAAATCCGCTTCCGTTCAACGCCATTCTGTTGAAGTTTAAAAACATTTCTACCTAAAAATTTTAAGCTTGAAATATCTCTGGAAGAGTGGCAACCTTTCTCCATGAAACGGATTGCGGACCCTGAGATAAACGGTTCCGCTGCAGACCAACGGGGATGTACCGATGCGCATTGCATGCCTTGGAGGAGGGCCGGCCGGGCTCTATTTCGCCATCACCATGAAGCTGCGCGATCCGAACCACGAGGTCGTGGTGATCGAGCGCAACAAACCGGACGATACTTTCGGCTGGGGCGTGGTCTTGTCCGACGAGACGCTGGACAATCTCCAGGAAAACGATCCGGTCAGTGCCGAGGCCATTCGCAAGCACTTCGCCTATTGGGACGACATTGCCGTTCACTATCGCGGAACCACCGAAGTTTCCACCGGGCATGGTTTTTGCGGTATCGGACGCAAGCAGCTTCTGCTGCTCCTGCAGGAACGGGCCCGTTCGCTGGGCGTCGAATTGCGCTTCGAAACGGAGATGGAAAGCGCCGCGGCCTATGCGCGCGACTACGATCTCGTTGTGGCTTCGGACGGGCTGAACTCGAAGACGCGCAACGAGTTTTCGGAATCCTTCCGGCCGGAGATCGATGTGCGCCAGTGCAAGTTCGTGTGGCTCGGCACGCATCAGAAATTCGACGACGCCTTTACATTCATCTTCGAGGAGACGGAACACGGCTGGATCTGGGCGCATGCCTACCAGTTCGACGACGATACGGCGACGTTCATCGTCGAGTGCCGCGAGGAGACGTGGGAAAAATTCGGCTTTGGCGACATGAGCCAGGAAGAGTCCATCGCCGTCTGCGAGAAGATCTTCGCCAAATATCTCGGCGGCCATTCGCTGATGTCGAATGCCAGGCATATTCGCGGTTCGGCATGGCTGAATTTCCCGCGGGTGCTTTGCGAGCGCTGGTCGCACGAAAATGTCGTCCTGCTGGGCGATGCCGCGGCGACGGCGCATTTCTCCATCGGCTCGGGCTCCAAGCTTGCCATGGAAAGCGCCATCGCGCTGGCCGACTACCTGCACAGCGAACCTTCGATGCAGGCGGCTTTCGACCGCTACGAGGAGGAGCGGCGGGTCGAGGTATTGCGGCTGCAATCGGCCGCGCGCAATTCCACGGAGTGGTTCGAGAATGTCGAACGCTACCTGCATCTCGATCCGGTGCAGTTCAACTATTCGCTGCTGACGCGTTCGCAGCGCATCAGCCATGAGAACCTGCGCATGCGCGATCCGGACTGGATGAAGCGCGCCGAGGGCTGGTTCCAGGCGCGTGCCGGCGTCAACGGCCATCGTGCGCCGATGTTCGCACCCTACCGGTTGCGCGACATGACGCTGGCAAACCGTGTCGTGGTCTCGCCGATGGCGCAGTACAAGGCCGTCGATGGTTGTCCGACCGACTGGCATCTTGTCCACTACGGCGAACGGGCGAAGGGCGGCGCGGGACTGGTCTATACGGAAATGACCTGTGTCAGCCCGGAGGGGCGCATCACGCCGGGATGTCCCGGAACCTACGCACCGGAGCATGAGGCGGCCTGGAGCCGCATCGTCGACTTCGTGCACAGCCAAACGCCGGCAAAGATCTGCATGCAGATCGGCCATTCCGGCGCCAAGGGCTCCACACAGCTCGGCTGGGAGGAGATGGATGCGCCGCTCAAGGATGGCAACTGGCCGCTTCTGGCGCCCTCGGACATTGCCTGGTCGCCGAACAACCAGGCGCCGAAACCCATGGACCGGGCGGATATGGAGCGCGTCATCGAGCAGTTCGTCGCCTCGGCGCAGATGGCGGATCGCTGCGGTTTCGACATGCTGGAGATTCACGCCGCCCACGGTTACCTGCTGTCGTCCTTCATCACGCCGCTGACCAACAGGCGCGACGACGATTACGGTGGTTCGCTCGAGAACCGGATGCGGTTTCCGCTCGAAGTCTACCGTGCGGTCCGCGCCGCATGGCCCGACGGGAAGCCGATCTCGGTGCGCATTTCCGCCTGTGACTGGGTCGGCGATGAGGGCGTGACGCCGGACGATGCGGTGGCGATTGCCGCCATGTTGAAGGATGCTGGCGTCGACATCTGCGACGTTTCCGCCGGGCAGACCTCGATCCGGGCCGAGCCGGTCTACGGGCGCATGTTCCAGACGCCGTTCTCGGACCGCATCCGCAACGAGGCCGACATGGCGACCATGGCCGTCGGCAATATCTACGAGCCCGATCACGCCAATTCGATACTGATGGCCGGTCGTGCCGATCTTGTGTGTCTTGCCCGGCCGCATCTGGCCAATCCCTACTGGACACTGCACACTGCGGCGGGTCTCGGCGATACGCAGACCGAATGGCCGCTGCCATATCTCGCCGGCCGCGATCAACTCGTGCGGCTTGCCGAGCGTGCCGAGGCGCAAACCATAAAGGTGTGAACAATTGGGCAAACTGAGCGGAAAACATGCGGTGGTGACCGGCGGCGGCTCGGGCGTCGGCGCGGCGATCGCGCGCAAGCTCGCCAAGGCCGGTGCGACAGTGACCGTATCCGGGCGTCGGCGGGAGGCCCTGGACGAGGTGGCCAAATCGCAGGATGGCATCACGGCCAGGACCTGCGATGTCACCGATCCGGATAGCGTTGCCTCTTTGTTTGCGACCGTCAGCGACGATCACGGCGGCGCCGATATCGTTGTTGCCAATGCCGGCGCGGCGCAGGCGTCTCCCTTTGCAAAGCTTGACGTTGCAAGCTGGCGCAAGACGATCGACGTCAACCTGACCGGCGTTTACCTGACGATCCATGCGGGTGTCGCCGCCATGGAGAACAAGGACTGGGGCCGCATCGTCACCATTGCCTCCGTGGCCGGGCTGCGCGGCTATCCCTATGTCGCCCATTACTGTGCCGCCAAGCACGGCGCCATAGGCCTGACCCGTTCGGTCGCGATGGAGCTTGCGACCAGCGGAATCACCGTCAATGCGATCTGCCCCGGCTATACGGAAACGCCGATGCTGACCGAGGCGCTGGACAATGTCATGGACAAAACGGGTATGAATCGAGACGAGGCGACCAAGGCGCTTCTGCGGACCAACCCGATGGGGCGTTTCATCCAGCCGGATGAAGTCGCGCAGACGGTCCTTTGGCTGTGCGGTCCGAATTCCGGTGCGATTACCGGACAGGCCGTATCCGTATCGGGAGGCGAGGTATGAGCAACATTGCCGAGACCGCCGACAATGAGGAACGCGACAAGCAGCGCCTGCGCATCTGGCTTCGGCTGCTGAAGATATCGCGGCAGATGGAGGCCGAGATACGCGAGCGTCTGCGGGTCGAGTTCGCGACGACACTGCCGCGTTTCGACGTGCTGGCGGCGCTCTATCGCGAGCGCGAGGGCATGAAGATGAGCGCGCTTTCGGCGGCGCTGATGGTCTCGAACGGCAATGTGACAGGTATTGTCGAACGCCTGGTCTCCGACGGGCTGGTCGTGCGGGTGCCGGTCAGCGGCGACCGGCGGGCCATGATCGTGCAACTCACCGACAAGGGCCGAGATGAATTCGCCCATATGGCCGGGGTTCACGAAGGCTGGATCGCGAGCATGCTCAACATGCTCAGTGACGAGGATGCCGATGTCCTCGTCGAACTTCTCGACAATGTGCAGATCAAGGGAGTGCGTCCGCGATGAGCAGACAACTGGCGGGCCTTGTGCCTCAGCATTTTAACTGGCGCATGGAAGGCACGGTCGCTGTCATCACGCTGGACCGGCCGGATCGCAAGAACCCGCTGACCTTCGACAGCTATGCGGAGCTGCGCGACACGTTTCGCGACATGGTCTATGCGGATGATGTCGATGCCGTCGTCTTCGGTTCCAATGGCGGGAATTTCTGCTCGGGCGGCGATGTGCATGACATCATCGGCCCGCTGCTCGACCGCGACATGAAGGGTCTTCTCGAGTTCACGCGCATGACCGGCGATCTCGTCAAGGCGATGGTCGGCTGCGGCAAGCCCATTATCGCGGCGGTGGACGGCGTGTGCGTCGGCGCCGGCGCGATTGTCGCCATGGCCTCGGACATCCGCTTCGGAACGCCCGGGGCGAAAACGGCGTTTCTGTTCACCCGCGTCGGTCTGGCAGCTTGCGACATGGGCGCATGCGCGATCCTGCCGCGCATCATCGGCCAGGGTCGGGCATCCGAGCTTCTCTTCACCGGCCGGACCATGTCGGCCGAGGAAGGCGAACGCTGGGGCTTCTTCAACCGCCTGGTGGATGCCGAAGCGCTGGAAAGCGAGGCCGTTGATTTCGCGACGAAACTCGCAAAAGGTCCGAATTTCGGCCACATGATGACAAAAACAATGCTCAAGCAGGAATGGGCAATGTCGATCGACGAGGCGATCGAGGCGGAGGCGCAGGCACAGGCGATTTGCATGCAGACGCGCGACTTCAAGCGCGCCTATGATGCCTTCGTCGCCAAGGAAAAACCCGTTTTCGAGGGCAACTGAGCATGGCCGACCGCAGTTTCCTGAACTGGCCCTTCTTCGACGACACGCATCGCGATTACTATGAGCGGTTCGACGCCTGGGTCGGCGCGAACCTGACGGATATCGACCACGGCGATGTCGATGAGAGCTGCCGGCGGATCGCCGGGAAGCTGGGTGAGGCCGGCTGGCTGGAAGCCAGCGCCGTCGATCCGGACGAAGCCGGTTCAACCATGGATGTGCGCACACTCTGCCTTTCGCGGGAGATCCTGGCGCGTCACGACGGACTAGCCGATTTCGCCTTTGCCATGCAGGGCCTCGGCACCGGCGCGCTGTCTTTCTTCGGAACGCCCGAGCAACGGCAATGGCTTGCGAAAACCCGCAAGGGGGCGGCGCTTTCGGCATTTGCGCTTTCGGAACCGCGTTCGGGTTCGGATGTGGCCAATATGGAGATGACCGCCGCGCGCGAGGGCGGCGACTATGTGCTGAACGGCGAAAAGACCTGGATTTCCAATGGCGGGATCGCCGATGTCTACACGGTCTTCGCCCGGACGGGAGAGGCACCGGGCGCGAAGGGCATCAGCGCCTTTGTCGTGCCCGCCGATACGCCCGGACTTGAAATTGCCGAACGCATAAATGTTATTGCACCGCATCCACTTGCGCGGCTTTCTTTTGAAAATTGTCGAATTCCGGAAAGCGCCCTGATCGGCGAAGCGGGCAGCGGGTTCCGCATCGCCATGTCGGTGCTGGACGTCTTCCGCTCCACGGTCGGGGCGGCGGCGCTCGGTTTTGCGCGCCGGGCGCTGGACGAGACAGTCAACCGCGCCGCCAATCGCGAACTCTTCGGCGCGCCGCTGTTCGACCTGCAGATGGTGCAGGGCCATATCGCCGACATGGCGCTCGACGTCGATGCTGCGGCTCTGCTTATCTACCGCGCCGCCTGGACCAAGGACATGGGCGCTGTGCGCGTCACGCGTGAGGCGGCGATGGCAAAACTCTACGCCACCGACAAGGCGCAGGAGGTGATTGACAAGGCGGTTCAGATCCATGGCGGCGACGGCGTGCGCTCGGGCCACATCATCGAGAGCCTTTACCGCGATATCCGCGCCCTGCGCATCTATGAGGGTGCGTCCGATGTTCAGAAAATCGTCATTGCGCGGCAGGCGCTAGCCACCGCCCAGACCGGAGCTTAGTCATGACTGGGGCACCGCTCGGCCCGACGGCCCATACCGATACGTTTACACGCGACAATCTTCCGCCGCATGAAAGCTGGCCGGTTCTCGACCTCGGCGGTTTCAACTATCCGGAGCGGCTCAATGCCGGGGTGGAACTGACCGATGCCATGGTGGACAAGGGTTTCGCCGACCACACGGCGCTGATCGGCAACGGACGGCGCAGGACCTACAAGGAACTCGCCGACTGGACAAACCGCATTGCCAATGCGTTGGTCGAGGATTACGGCGTCAAGCCGGGCAATCGCATCCTCATACGTTCGGCAAACAACCCGGCGATGGTTGCCTGCTGGCTCGCCGCCACCAAAGCCGGCGCGGTGGTCGTCAACACCATGCCGATGCTGCGCGCCGCCGAGCTTGCAAAGATCGTCGACAAGGCGGAAATCTCGCTGGCCCTGTGCGACACGCGGCTGATGGATGAACTGACCCATTGCGCCAAGGACAGCCAATTCCTTGAAAAGGTGATCGGCTTTGACGGCACGGCCAATCATGATGCCGAGCTCGACCGCGTTGCACTGAACAAGCCGGTACTTTTCGATGCCGTCGAAACAGGCCGCGACGATGTCGCGCTGCTCGGCTTTACCTCCGGCACGACGGGCGAACCCAAGGCGACAATGCATTTCCACCGCGACCTGCTGGTGATCGCCGACGGATATGCCAGGGAAGTGCTCGGTGTCACGCCCGACGATGTCTTCGTCGGCTCGCCGCCGCTGGCCTTCACCTTCGGTCTTGGCGGGCTTGCGATCTTTCCGTTGCGTTTCGGCGCGGCCGCGACGCTGCTGGAAAGCGCCACCCCGCCGAACATGATCGATATCATCCACACCTTTAAGGCGACCATCTGTTTTACGGCACCGACGGCCTATCGGGCGATGCTCGCCGCCATGGAAGAAGGGGCCGATCTTTCGTCCCTGAGGGTCGCCGTTTCGGCTGGCGAGACATTGCCGCCTCCGGTTTACGAGATGTGGCGGGAGAAGACCGGCAAACCGATCCTGGACGGCATCGGCGCGACGGAGCTTCTGCATATCTTCATTTCCAACCGGCTCGGCCACTCGCAGCCCGGTGCGACCGGAACGCCGGTGACCGGCTATGAAGCGAAGGTCGTCGACGATCAGATGAACGAGGTGCCGCGCGGCGAAACCGGCAAACTGGCGGTACGCGGCCCCACCGGATGCCGCTATCTCAACGATGCGCGCCAGGGCGATTATGTGCGCGATGGCTGGAACGTGACCGGCGATGCCTTCATGCAGGATGAAGACGGTGTCTTCCACTTCGTCGCCCGCGCGGATGACATGATAATATCAGCCGGCTACAATATCGCCGGCCCTGAGGTCGAGGCAGCGCTTCTGGCGCATGCGGATGTCGCCGAGTGCGGCGTCGTCGGGGCACCGGATGAGGAGCGCGGTCAGATCGTGGAAGCGCATGTCGTACTGAGTGAGGGCGTTTCACCGGATGAGGTCACGATCAAGCGGTTGCAGGATCACGTCAAGGCGACGATCGCGCCCTACAAATATCCAAGATCCATCAAATTTATCGAAAGCCTGCCCAAGACGCAGACGGGCAAGGTTCAGCGCTTTCGACTGAAAAACTAAAACACCAAGGGAGGAAACAAAATGAAGAAGCTTATTGCCGCAAGCCTTTTAGGCCTGGGCCTCACGGTCAGCGCCGGCGCGCTTGCCGAACCGGTCAAGGTCGGCATGATCACCACGCTCTCGGGCGGCGGCTCCGGCCTCGGGGTCGATGTGCGCGACGGGTTCATGCTGGCCGCCAAGATGGCCGGCAACAAGGATCTTGAAGTCATCGTGGAGGACGATGCGCGCAAGCCGGACCTTGCCGTTCAGATCGCCGATAAGATGATCCAGAAGGAAAAGGTCGATGTGCTGACCGGCATCATCTGGTCGAACCTCGCCATGGCCGTGGTGCCAAGCGCCGTCGGGCAGGGCGTGTTCTACCTTTCGCCCAACGCCGGACCGTCCATGCTGGCCGGCAAGGGCTGTCATGAGAACTATTTTAACGTCGCCTGGCAGAACGATAATCTGCACGAGGCGATGGGCGGCCACGCCAACAGCGCCGGTTTCAAGAAGACCTTCATCCTGGCGCCGAACTATCCGGCCGGCAAGGATGCGCTGACCGGTTTCAAGCGCTTCTATGAGGGCGATGTCGCCGACGAGCTCTACACCAAGCTCGGCCAGACGGACTATGCCGCAGAGATCGCGCAGATCAGGGCTTCGGGCGCGGACAGCGTGTTTTTCTTTCTGCCGGGCGGCATGGGTATTGCCTTCATGAAGCAATACGCACAGTCCGGCGTGGACATTCCGGTCATGGGACCGGCTTTCTCCTTCGATCAGGGCATTCTCGGGGCCGTCGGTGAGGCGGCGCTGGGCGTGAAGAACTCCTCGCAGTGGTCGAAGGATATCGACAATCCCGCCAACAAGGCATTCGTCGAGGCATTCCAGGCCGAGTATGGCCGCCTGCCGTCGCTTTACGCCAGCCAGGGTTTCGATACGGCGAACCTTATCCTGTCAGCGATGCAGAAGGCCGACGTCAAGGATGCCGACGCCTTCCGCGCGGCCCTGAAAGAGGCAGATTTCGACAGCGTGCGCGGTGATTTCAAATTCGACAGCAACCAGCATCCGATCCAGGATATCTATGTCCGTGAAGTGATCAAGGAAGGCGATGTGCTGACGAACAAGATCATCGGTGTCGGTCTGGAGGACCGCTCCAGCGCCTATGTCGGCGATTGCAAGCTGTAACGAATGCGCGCGCGGGGGCCGTTGCTCCCGCGCGCCCTTTCCGTCTAACGCGAGCGACAGGCCGAGCGCAGGATGACACTCGCCCTCTTTATCGAACAATTGCTCAACGGCATCCAGTTCGGCGTCATGCTGTTTCTGATGGCTGCCGGGCTGACGCTTGTCTTCGGCGTCATGGGGCTGATCAACCTGGCGCACGGGTCGCTCTACATGATCGGCGCGTTCCTGTGCGCGACGGTCGCGCTGGCGACGGGCTCATTCTGGCTCGGGCTTGTCGCCAGCCTCGCGGGCGCGGCGGCTGCGGGGGCGATCGTGGAGATTGTCGTGATACGACGCCTTTACGACCGCGACCATCTCGACCAGGTGCTGGCAACCTTTGCCCTCATCCTGATCTTTTCGGAAGGCACGCGCTGGGTCTTCGGCTCCTTTCCGCTCTATCTCGATATTCCCGCCGCCCTGCAAGGGGCGGTATCGCTGCCAGGCGGAGCGCAATATCCGCTCTACCGGCTTTCGATCATCGTCGTCGGCGTGTTGATCGCATTCGGCCTCTACCTGCTGATCTCGCGCACCCGGCTCGGCATGCGCATCCGGGCCGGTGAATCGGACCGGGAGATGATCGGTGCGCTGGGCGTCGATATCCGCACGCTCTACACGGTTGTCTTTGCGCTCGGGGCGGCGCTGGCCGGCCTTGCCGGCGCGCTTGTCGGCGCCATCCAGTCGGTGCAGGTGGGCATGGGTGAACCGGTGCTGATCCTGGCTTTCGTCGTCATCGTCATTGGCGGGATCGGCTCGATCAAGGGCGCACTGATCGGCGCTATCCTGGTCGGCGTGGTCGACACGCTCGGGCGCATTCTCTTGCCCAATTTCTTCGAACTCTTCATGGGTCCCTCGCAGGCGACGTCCGTCGGATCGGCGCTGGCTTCCATGGCCATCTATATCCTCATGGCCATCATCCTTGCGGTCAAACCGCAGGGCCTCTTCGCGGCGGGTTCGCAATGAGCCGTGAAACCGTCATCAACTGGGCGCTTGCACTTGGCCTGCTGGCCGTGCCGTTTCTTGCGCTGATGCAGGGCGAGCCCTTCTACATCACGCTGGCTACGCGGGTCGCGATCCTGGCACTGGCCGGCGTCGGTCTCAATCTGGCGCTGGGCCTTGGCGGCATGGTATCCTTTGGCCACGCGGCGTTCTTCGGTCTCGGCGGTTATGCCGCCGGTATCCTGGCAACCCACGCCTTCAACCAGGAGCCGCTCTTTGCCTGGCCATTCATGGTTTCAGGCAGCAACGACATGCTGTTGATCTGGCTCGTGGCGATCGTGCTGTCGGCTGTCGTCGCGTTTCTGATCGGTCTCATTGCGCTGCGCACATCCGGTGTCTATTTCATCATGATCACGCTCGCCTTCGCGCAGATGATCTACTATTTCGCCATTTCCTGGCCCGCCTATGGCGGTGAGGACGGCCTTTCGATCTATGTGCGCAACGGCTTTCCTGAACTCAATACGCTCGATCCGATCCAGTTCTTCCTCATCTGCTACGTGGTGTTGATGGCATGCCTGTTCATTTCGGCGCGGCTGCGCGATTCGCGCTTCGGCGCGGCGCTGCAGGTGGCGCGGCAGAATCCCGAAAGGCTGGCCGCGACGGGTATTGCGCCCTTCAACATCCGGCTTGTGGCTTTCGTGATCTCGGCGGCGATGACCGGGCTGGCCGGCGCGCTTTTCGCCGATCTCAACCGCTTCGTCAGCCCGTCCATGCTGTCCTGGCACGTGTCCGGCGAAATCATGATCTTCGTCATTCTCGGCGGCGTCGGCCGTCTGTTCGGCCCGCTCGCGGGCGCGGCGCTTTTCATCGTCATGGAGTTCTATCTCGGCGGCATAACCGAGCACTGGCAGTTCTTTCTCGGGATTATACTGCTCTGCGTCGTGCTTTTTGTGCGCGGTGGTATTCTCGGCATTCTGGCGGGGAGGCGGGTTCATGGCTGAGACCGCACCCATCCTGGAACTGCGCGAACTGCGCAAGAGCTTCGGTGCGTTGAAGGCCACGGACGACGTGTCGCTGGATGTGCGGCCAGGCGAGATCCATGCGCTGATCGGGCCGAACGGGGCCGGCAAGTCGACCCTGATCCACCAGGTGGCCGGCTCGCTGACGCCGGATGGCGGTGAGATCCGGTTCAATGGCGAGGATATCAGCGGTCTGACCGTGGCGCAGCGGGTCCGCCTCGGGCTCGGGCGTACATTCCAGGTGTCCTCCGTCGCGCCCGAATTCTCGGCGCTGCGCAATGTCATGCTGAGCGTGCAGAGCACACAGGGCTCCAGCTTCCGTTTCTTCAAACCGGTCATGCACGATGCGTCGCTGGTCGATGCCGCGATGGAAAAACTGTCTCTGGTCGACCTTGCGGAACGTGCCGATGTGGTCGCCGCCGAACTCTCCCATGGCGAGCGTCGGCAGCTCGAGATGGCCATGGCGCTGGCTTTGAACCCGAAATTGCTGCTGCTGGACGAGCCGATGGCCGGCATGGGACCGGAGGGCTCGAAAAACCTGACCGGCTTTTTGGACACGCTGCGCCATGAGGTGCCGATCCTGCTGGTCGAACACGATATGGAGGCCGTTTTCTCGCTCGCCGACCGCATTTCCGTCCTGGTCTATGGCAGCGTGATCGCCAGCGGCAGTGTCGATGAAATCCGCACGAACCGGGATGTGCGCGAAGCCTATCTGGGGGAGGAGGACTGATGCTCCTGCAGATCGAGGGCCTGCAATCGTTCTACGGCCGTTCCCAGGCTTTGTTCAATGTCAATCTTTCCATGGAGGAAGGCCAAGTCGTGGCGCTGATGGGCCGCAACGGGATGGGCAAGACGACGACCATCCGCTCGCTCTGCCGCATCATGCCGTACCGCCATGGAAACGTCCGCTTCTTGGACCGGGATCTCGCAGCCATGCGGCCCCACAGGGTGGCGCGGCTGGGTATCGGCCTTGTGCCGGAGGGCCGGCGGTGCTTCCCCAACCTTTCGGTGCACGAAAACCTCGTCGTCGCGGCGCGGCCAGGCGCCTGGTCGCTTGAGCGTGTGGGTCTGCTTTTCCCGCGGCTCAGGGAGCGCCAGAACCAGATGGCGCGCACATTGTCGGGCGGTGAGCAGCAGATGCTGGCCATCGGACGGGCGCTGATGACCAATCCGAAACTGCTGATCCTGGATGAGGCCACGGAAGGGCTGGCGCCGGTTATCCGTCAGGAGATCTGGGCGGCGGTGCGGGAATTGAAGGGCGAGGGG
Organism: Allohoeflea poritis; assembly: GCF_027889715.1. GTDB lineage: Bacteria > Pseudomonadota > Alphaproteobacteria > Rhizobiales > Rhizobiaceae > Hoeflea_A > Hoeflea_A poritis. The sequence continues at coordinate 308,284 of NZ_JAPJZH010000002.1, read as the reverse complement.
CAATCGATCCTGATCGTCGACAAGACGCTGAAGGAACTCATGCGGGTCGCCGACCGATGCACCATTCTGGAGCGCGGAGCGAATGTATGGGACGGTGCGCCGGCCGATCTTGATGGCGACATTCAAGACCGGTTCCTGGGCGTCTGAACCGCCGCGATGAAGCAAACAAGAGCCAGGACAACGAAGAAAGAGATGTCATGAAATTTCTGCAACCGGAAGGCTGGAAGCCGGCAAAGGGCTATGCGAACGGCATTCAGGCGAAAGGCGAGCTCGTCGTGACCGGCGGGCTGGTCGGCTGGAACGGTGACCAGGTCTTCGAGACAGACGATTTCGTCGGCCAGTGCGAACAGACTTTCAGGAACATCGTGGCGGTGCTGCGGGAAGCCGGAGCCGGGCCGGAACATCTCGTGCGTCTGACCTGGTATGTCACGGACAAGGCCGAATATCTCGCGAACCAGCGGGAACTGGGGGCCGCCTACCGCAACGTGATCGGGCGCCACTTCCCCGCCATGGCGGTCGTCCAGGTGACGGCACTGATGGAAGACCGCGCCAAGGTGGAGATCGAGGCGACGGCGGTATTGCCCGACAAGTAATCTAACCGGCGTTCAACAGCCACTCATGTTCGGCGGCGTTGTGGAATTTCCACGTGCGTCGCGGACCTGCCATGACATTCAGGTAATACAGGTCATAGCCGTGGCAGGCGGCGCAGGGGTGATAGCCCTTCGGCACCAGCGTGACGTCGCCGTCTTCGACGGCCATCGACTCATCGAGCGAGCGGTCGTCGGTGTAGACGCGCTGGAAAGCGAAGCCCTGCGGCGGGTTGAGGCGGTGATAGTAGGTTTCCTCGAGCAGCGATTCGTGCGGCAGGTTGTCCTGATCGTGCTTGTGCGGCGGGTAGGACGAGGTGTGGCCGCCCGGCGTGATTACTTCCACAACAAGCAGTGACTGTGCCGGCTGGTCCTCGGGAAGGATGTTTGTCACGTAGCGCGTATTGGTTCCGCTTCCGCGCGTTTCCTTGCTGAGATCCGATGGCGCGATCACCCGGGCTGGCAGATTGCCTTCGGGATCGGGCGCCGAGCACACGGCGAGTTCGACTTCGGTTTCGGCGCTCACCGTCCAGTCCGAACCGCCAGGCACATAGACCGCCGACGGAACGCCGTCGAAAGGCGACATGCGCTCGCCAAGCAGGCCGAACTCCTCACCGCCGGCGGCAATTCTCGCCTTGCCGCTCACAAGGACCAGGCAGACTTCCCGGTGCCCGGTTTCCTCGCTGACGCGGTCTCCGGGCCGCAGGCGATGCAGATCGAAGCCGACATACTGCCAGCCCGCATTCTGCGGCGTTATGTGGGTTACCCGGCCTTGGCCGTCTGTGGGTTTTACCAGCAGTTTCGACATGGCGGTTGTTGCGCTCCTATGCGTCAAGACCGACGGTGCGTGCCGTCGATTTCAGGGCTTCGAGACCCATCTTCTGATAGTGGAACGGATCGCGGACGGCCGAATCCTGTTCGGCCTCGATCACAAGCCACCCATTATAGTTGTTCTCGGCAGCGACCTTCAGGATCGGCTCGAATGCAATCGCGCCTTCCGGGTCGCCCGGCACCGTGAAGATACCGCGCCTGACCGCCTCAAGAAAGCTCGTATCCTCAGCCTCGACCTCCTTGAGCACCGCGCCGCGCACATTCTTTGCATGGAAATGGCGGACGCGGCCGAAATGGCTGCGCGCGAGGTCCAGCGGATCGATACCGGCGAAACAGGCATGGCCGGTATCAAAGAGAAGCTTTGTCGCGGGACCGGTGTCCCGCATAAGCCGGTCGACTTCATCGCGGCTTTGAATAACCGTACCCATGTGGTGGTGGTATACGAGATCGATACCGTCATCGGCGCATGTCTGCGCCAGGCTTTCGAGCATTTCGGTAAAGCGTTCCCATTGCGTGTCGTCCATCACCGGCCGCCGTGACAGGGGCACATCGTCGCGTCCGTGAATGGCGTTGGACGTCTCGCAGGCGATGCATACCTTGCAATCATGGGCCTTCAGCAGGTCGAGCTGTTTTCGCAGCGCCACGCGTTCGGTTTCCAGATCGTTGACCAGCATGTTGAGGGAATACCAGCCCGAGACGAAGGCAAGGCCGTGCGGCTGCAACACACGGCGCAGCGCCTCGGCTTCGTCGGGCATCCGGTGCCCTTTCTCAATGCCGTCAAAGCCGATCTTTTCAGCATCGCTCAGGCATTGTTCCAGGCTGATATGAGCGCCGATCGTACGGTCGTCATCATTGGTCCACGCAATGGGGTTCGTGCCGTATCTTATCATTGTTCTTGCCCTCGGATCGTTGTCAGCGCTGTCCTTTCCGGCCTTCCTCGTAGGCCGAGCGGGCTTCGCGCACCTCCTCGCGCACGCTGACCTCCGGCACGGCAACGTCCCACCAGTGACCGCCGGCTTCGGTCGAGGGCAGCGGATCGGTGTCGATGACGATCACGGTGGTCCGGTCGCTGTTGCGCGCCGCGGCGACTGCGCTTTCGAGATCGGCAAGCGAAGCGACCTGATGTGCTTCTGCTCCCAGACTTTCCGCGTGTGCGCGGAAATCGATGTCCGGCAGCACGTCGTGTTTCGCGTCCTTCAGCAGGTTGTTGAAGTTTGCGCCGCCAGTGCCCATCTGCAGGCGGTTGATGCAGCCAAAGCCGCGATTGTCGAGCACGACGATTGTCATTTTCTGACCGAGCATCACCGAGGTCGCGATCTCCGAATTCATCATCAGGTAGGACCCGTCGCCAAGCATCACCACGACATCGTCTTGCGGCCGGGCCATCTTGACGCCGATACCGCCTGCGATCTCGTAACCCATGCAGGAAAACCCGTATTCGAGGTGGAAGGAGCCTGGTTTTTCCGCCTGCCACAGCTTGTGCAACTCGCCCGGAAGGCTGCCTGCGGCGCCGACGATCGTTGTGTTCGGCGCAGCCGCGCGCTGCACAGCTCCGATGACCTGCGAATCCGAGGGAAGCGCCACGTTGGAGGATGCGGTGACCGCTGTGACGTCCTTTTGCCAGTCGGCTTTGGCGGCGCTGATGACCTCAGCGTATCCGGCATCCGTTTTCCGGTCGCCCAGCTTCGCGGACAGCGCCTCCAGCCCGACGCGTGCATCGCACACGAGCGGCAGCGCACCATGCTTGCCGGCGTCGAAGGGCTGAACGTTCAGACCGACAATACGGACATCCGGATTCTTGAAGAGCGACCAGGAACCGGTGGTGAAATCCTGCAGCCGCGTGCCGACCGCGAGCACGATGTCGGCATCCTCGACCACCGCATTGGCGGCGGCGGTTCCGGTAACGCCGATGGAACCCAGGGCCATCGGATGATCGTCCGGGATCACCGACTTTCCGGCCTGGGTCATGGCGACCGGAATTCCGTGGTCTTCGGCAAATTTGCGCAGATCCGATGTCGCTTCGGAATAATAGACGCCGCCTCCTGCAATGATGGCCGGCTTGCGGGCATTGCGCAGCGCCTCGGCGGCCATATCCAGCTCCCGCCGATCGGGCTGGATGCGCCTCGGCGTCCACAGTGTCCGCTCGAAAAAGCTGACCGGATAGTCATAGGCCTCGGCCTGCACGTCCTGGCACATGCTCAGCGTCACCGGTCCGCACTCGGCCGGGTCGGTCAGGACCTGCATCGTGCGGCGCAGAGCCGGAATGATCTGTTCGGGCCGGCTGATGCGGTCATAGTAGCGTGACACGGGTTTCAGGCAGTCATTGGCCGAAACGGTGCCGTCGCCGAAATCCTCGACCTGCTGCAGGACCGGTTCCGGTCTGCGGTTGGCGAAGATGTCGCCGGGCAGGAGCAGCACCGGCAGGCGGTTGACATGGGCAACGCCGGCGCCGGTCACAAGGTTGAGGGCGCCAGGCCCAATGGACGTGGTGCAGGCCATCATGCGGCGGCGGGCGGATGCCTTGGCAAAGGCGACAGCCGAGTGAACCATGGCCTGCTCATTGTGGGCGCGGTAGGTTGGAAGATCTTCCCGGTGCTGGTAAAGCGCTTCACCGAGGCCGGCAACGTTTCCATGGCCGAAAATCGCCCATACGCCGGCAAAAAGCGGAAGTGTTTCCCCTTCGATTTCGGTCATCTGGTTGGCCAGGAATTTCGCAACGGCCTGGGCCATGGTCAGTCTGACGGTCGCACTCATATTCATTCTCCGATCGCCGCGTTCATTGTGTTTCTGCATTCGAGCCAAAGGTCGCACAGCACCTCAAAACGGCTCGCCATATCGTTGATTGCCTGTTCATCGGTCATCTCGCCCGCAAGCCAGCTCCGGGCGGCACCGGCGAAAATCGTGCGCCCCACGGCGAAGCCGCGCACCGCACCGACCTTCGCACAAGCGCGGAATGTCTCTTCCAGTTCCGCGATGGGGGCCTCGAGGCCCAGCACTACGATGCCGCGGCAAAGCGGATCGTGGCGTTGAATAACGGATTCGGTATTGGCCCAGGCGACCTCGGAGCCCTGCGGTTCGAGTTTCCACCAGTCGGGCTTGATGCCAAGCGCGTAAATTTCGTCCAGCGCCCGCGCGATTGTGTTGTCGTCAAGGGGGCCGTGCTTGCCGGCGACAATCTCGATCAGCAGTTCACGGCCGACCTTGCGGGCCGCCTGATAGAGCGCCAGCAGCTTCTCCTGCTGCTCCCACTTGAGATCCGCTTCATCGTCCGGGTGATAGAAGCACAGCGCCTTGATGCAGTGATCCTTGGGCCATTCCGGCAACTGCGAGCCGATATCCTGGCTGAACTCGAAGCGCAGCGGCCGGGATCCCGGGCGTTCGACGGGCCTGCCGATCCAGGAGAAATTCTGTTTCGCCGCATCGAAGAAGGCGTCGCGGCCGAAGCGCTCGTCGATGAGCATTCCGTATCCCTCGCGCCCGTTTGCCACCTGTGCCGCAGCGGCGACGGCAAGGCGTTTGAACTGCGATATGCGCTCATGCGGCACATTGAGGGCATCGGCGATTTCGGTGAGCTGCGAGCGATGATCGATGGCGAGTGCCATCAGCAGCGGAATGTCCTTGTCGCGCGTCGTGGCCCAGTGAACATGATTGATATGCTCGTCCTTGCGCAGTGCCCGGTGCGGCGACCCGTTTTCAAGGAAGCTGTTGAGTTCCGGCCAGGTCGGGATTTCCGGCGAGCACAACAGCCGCGATACGGCGAATGCGCCGCAGGCATTTGCCCAGGTGGCGCTGGTTCGGTGATCCTCACCGCGCAGCCAGCCGCGCAGGAAACCGGACATGAAGGCGTCGCCGGCGCCGAGCACATTGTAGACCTCGATGGGAAACCCATCACCGACGATGCCGTCTTCGAGATCATCCGGGATGGCGCCGTCATAGACGATGCAGCCCATGGGACCGCGCTTGAGGACGATGGTGGCGTCGCTGCAGCTGCGGATCGTGCGAAGGGCGTCGGGCAGGGTGCTTTCGCCGGAGGCGATCAGCACCTCTTCCTCGGTGCCGACGATGAGGTCGCATTCGGGCAGCACGGTTTTCATCTTTTCCGAAACCGCGCTGGAGGCGATGTAGCGTTCTTCCCCCGCCGCATGACCGGCAAGTCCCCACAGATTGGGGCGGTAGTCGATGTCGAGGATCACCTTGCCGCCGTTCTGCCGGGCAATTTGCATCGCCTTCTTCTGCGCCACATAGGGGCCGGGTTTGGAAAAATGCGTGCCGGAGACCAGTACCGACTGCGAGGAGGCGATGAACGCTGGATCGATATCGTCTTCGCAAAGCGCCATATCGGCGCAGTTTTCGCGGTAGAAGATCAACGGGAAGGTGGCGTCATCCTGAACCGAAAGCAGAACCAGCGCCGTCAGCCGCTCCGCATCGGTGACGATGCCCCGATCGTCGACGCCTTCGCGAAGCATCTGTTCGCGGATGAAGCGTCCCATCTGTTCGTCGCCGACACGGGTGACGACAGCGGATTTCAGACCGAGGCGCGCGGAACCGATGGCAATGTTGGAGGGGCAGCCGCCGACGGACTTGGCGAAACTCGTCACATCCTCCAGCCGCGAACCGATCTGCTGGCCGTAAAGATCGACCGATGACCGTCCTATCGTGATCACGTCCAGTGGCCGCGAACCGCCGCCATTTGATGCCGCTGACGCCATCTTTCAACTCCGCATGGAATAAGGTCCCGCAAGCGCGCGCTTTGGGACTGACGTCAATGAAACATTAATTCCAAAAACATGTCAATTCAGAATAAAAATTCTGTTTTGGTTTTATCGCTGTTTTTGCAGGCGGGCCTCCGCGATGGCGACCGGCAGCGCCATGCACAGGGCCATGCTGGCGGACAGCGAGCGGAAGCCGGCATAGTCGGACTCGGCAACCTCCAGCCACTCGGTCGCGCAATCGGCAAGCGGCGAAAAGGCGGAGTCGGTGATGGCGACCACCGGGACACCGGCATCCGACATCGCCCGCGCCTGGCTGATGCTGTCGGCCGCATAGGGAGAGAAACTGATCGCCAGCGCCGCATCATTGCGGCCGGCCATCGCGGCGATTTCCGGATCGATCCCGTTGGGCGACGCGATCAGGTTGTTTTTCACGCGCAGCTTGCCGAAAGCGTAGGCCATGTGTGCGACAAGCGGATAGGAACGGCGGCGCGCCAGCAGGTAGATGGTGTCGGCGCCCGCAAGGATATTGACGGCGCGTGACAGCAGTGCCGGGTCCACCAGGCTCGAAAAATCCTCAAGGGAGCGCTGGGCAGCCGCGAGGAAGCCGCGCACCAGCGCCGCTTCGCCCTTTTCATCTTCCTTGGCTGTCTTCAACGCCTCCATGCGTTCCTCGTAACTCGAGTTGCGCCCGCGAAGCCGCTCCTGGAAGACCTTTTGCAGATCGGAGAAGCCGTCATAGCCGAGCTGGTGGGCAAAGCGCACAAGCGTCGAAGGCTGAACATCGGCAGCACCGGCAATGCTGGCGGCGGTGCCGAAGGCGACTTCATCGGGATGGTCAAGCGCGTATTTCGCGACCTGTGCCAGGCGCCTCGGCAGGACGCTCCGGCGGTCGATGATCAGGCTGCGGAGCGACTCGAAATCGCGTGGCGCAAGGGTGTCTTCGTCTGCGGACAATGTGCTTCCCCTTTGAAACGTTCTTGACCTAATTTGGCACAAATGAAATAAATATTCCACAATGGAAATGATCATTTCGTTGAGAATCGATCATTCGCCCCACTCGTCTTTCTGGAGAATCCGATGGAATCTGTTGGCGTTGGCCTGATTGGTACAGGCTATATGGGCAAGTGTCACGCCTTGGCCTGGAACGCCGTAAATCCGGTTTTTGGCGATTGTCCGGACGTCCATCTGGTCCATCTTGCCGACCTGACGGATGAGCAGGCGGCGGCCAAAGCGCGGGAGCTTGGATTTGCCAAATGCACCGCTCAATGGCGGGCCGTCATCGAGGATCCGCAGGTCGACGTGGTTTCGATCACGACGCCGAACGCCTTTCACGCCGAGATGGCGATCGCCGCTCTGCAAGCCGGCAAACATGTGTGGTGCGAGAAGCCGATGGCGCCGGCCGTCGAGGATGCCGAGCGCATGCGCGAGGCGGCGCATGCCAGCGGGAAGGTGGCGATCCTCGGCTACAATTACATACAGAACCCCGTCATGCGGCATATCGGGGCGCTGTTGGAATCCGGAGAGATCGGAACCGTGCATCACGTCCGTTTCGAGATGGACGAGGATTTCATGGCCGATCCTGGAGCCCATTTCTTCTGGAAAAGCGAAGCGTCCTCAGGCTACGGCGCACTGGACGATTTTGCCGTTCACCCCCTGTCGCTAATCCATTCATTGCTGGGACCGGTGTCGCAGGTCATGGCCGACATGGCAAAGCCTTTCGAGCAGCGGCCGCTCAGGCAAGGCGGGCACCGTTCCGTGGAGACTTTCGATGTCGCGAGCGTCCTGATCCGGCTGGAAAGCGGCGCGGCTGGAACACTGTGCGTCAGCCGCTCGGCATGGGGCCGAAAGGGGCGGGTCGCCATGCAGATATTCGGCTCGCAAGGCTCGATCCTGTTCGACCAGGAGCGGATGAACGAGTTCCAGATCTACCGAAACACCGGTCACGCGGCCAACCAGGGATTCTGTACGGTTCTCGCCTCTCCCGATCATCCGCCCTATGACCGCTTCCTGCCCGCACCGGGGCACGGGCTCGGCTTCAACGACCAGAAGATCATCGAATGCCGCCAGCTGCTTGCGGCGATGTCCGGTGACGATGCGCATGTGATCGATTTCAACGAGGGGCTTGCCATCGAGCGCACCGTTCACGCGATGGCGCGATCTTTCGAGGAAGGGCGCTGGGTTTCGGTCAAGGAATAGTGCAATCGGTTGCACTTGGCACTTGACCTTGAGGGTAAACAATGGAATAAATATTCCGCTAGGTCGGTTTTTCGGTGAATACATTCCGTTTTTCGGTTCGTCATCGAATTCGATTTGCAGCGGTTTTTCGCCTCATTTTGCAAAAAGGGGCTTTCCGGAAAATGGGGGTGCCGCCGGACACCCTGGTGGAGGATTATGAAATGAAAAAACTGATACGCGGTCTTGTCGCGAGTGTGTTCGCCGTGGGCACGATGTTTGGCATCGCCACATCGGCCAATGCCGAAGGCGAGCGGATCATCCTGATCAGCCATGCGCCTGATTCCGATTCCTGGTGGAATACGATCAAGAACGGCCTGGCACTGGCCGGCGAGCATGTGAATGCCGACGTCGAATATCGCAACCCGCCGACCGGTGACATTGCCGACATGGCGCGCATTATCGAGCAGGCAGCGGCGTCCAATCCGGACGGCATCATCACGACGCTGGCCGACCCGGACGTCCTGAACGGCCCGATCCAGAACGCCGTCGCCAAGGGCATCCCGGTCATCATCATCAATTCGGGCACGCCCGAGCAGGCTGCCGAAGTCGGCGCGCTGATGTATGTCGGCCAGCCCGAATACGATGCCGGCCTTGCCGCAGGAATGCGCGCAAAGCGTGATGGCATCGGTTCGTTCCTGTGCGTGAACCATGTGGTATCGAACCCGGTCGTCGGTGAGCGCTGCCGCGGCTTTGCCGATGGTCTTGGCGTGGAACTCGGCGATTCGATGATCGATTCCGGTCAGGACCCGGCTGAAATCAAGAACCGCGTGAAGGCTTACCTTTCAGCCAATCCCAATACCGAAGCGGTGCTGACGCTGGGACCGACATCGGCCGATCCGACGATCGAGGCGCTGAAGGAAAACGGCATGGCCGGCCAGATCTATTTCGGCACGTTCGACCTCGGCACCGAAATCGTCAAGGGCATCAAGGACGGCACCATCCAGTGGGGGATTGACCAGCAGCCCTTCCTGCAGGCCTATCTGCCGGTGGTCGTCCTGGCCAACTACAACCGTTTCGGCGTTCTGCCGGGCAACAACATCAACTCCGGACCGGGTTTCGTCACCAAGGACGCCCTTTCCAAGGTTGAAGAGCACGCGGGCGAATACCGCTAGTCAAGATGACGGTCGCGGCAATGCTGCGGCCGTTTTTCGTAACGGACCGCGCCCGTAGCGTTGCGCCTGAGGGTCCGATTGTTTTGCCGGGCTGAATAACAGCCGAGGCCGTACACACAATTCAATGCATGGGCCCGCCTGGCATGCCAGGTGCGGATTGGAGGCAGATATGTCGGAAGCCGAAACCAAGGCGGAACCGCCGCAAGAGGAGGCGCATGACGAGCGCATCCGAGAGATTTCCCCGCTGCGAAAGGCGCTCATTCGCCCCGAACTCGGTTCGATCTGCGGCGTGATCCTCGTCTTTGTGTTTTTCTTTCTGATCGCCCGCGATTCAGGCATGTTCTCGCCGGAAGGCGTTATCAACTGGACGGTGGTTTCCGCCCAGTTCGCGATCATCGCCGTCGGCGCCTGCCTGCTTATGATCGCCGGCGAATTCGACCTTTCCGTAGGCTCGATGATCGGGTTTTCCGGCATCGTTATCGCATTGTTGTCCGTGACCTACGGCCTTCCCATGTGGGTTGCGATCATCGCCGCTTTCCTGATCGCCATGGGCATCGGCTGGCTCAACGGTTTTCTCGTTATCCGCACCGGGCTGCCGTCCTTTATCGTGACGCTGGCGTTTTTGTACATCCTGCGCGGACTGACCATCTTCCTGGCGATCCTGACGACCAACAAGACCATTATCGGCGGCGTGCGCGATGCAGCGGAGGGCGACTGGCTGGCATCGCTGTTCGGCGGCAAGATCCTCACCGGTTTCTTCAAGTGGATGGGCGACAATGGCTGGATACAGACATTCGTCGCCGGCAACCGTGCGGGCGATCCGGTGGTCGACGGTATTCCGATGCTGATCGTATGGGCGGTCGCGCTGATCATTTTCGGCCATGTGCTGCTCACCCGCACCCGCTTCGGCAACTGGATCTTCGCTTCGGGCGGGGACGCGCAGGCGGCCCGTTATTCGGGTGTTCCGGTCAATCGCGTGAAGATCCTGATGTTCATGTTCACCGCCTTCTGCGCGACGGTCTTTGCAACCTGCCAGGTGATGGAATTCGGCTCGGCCGCAGCGGACCGCGGTCTGCTGAAGGAGTTCGAGGCGATCATTTCGGTGGTCATCGGCGGTGCGCTGCTGACCGGCGGCTACGGTTCGGTGATCGGCGCCGCACTCGGTGCGCTGATTTTCGGCGTTGTCCAGCAGGGCCTGTTCTTCGCCGGCGTCGAAAGTTCGCTGTTCCGCGTGTTCCTCGGTGTCATTCTGCTGCTTGCCGTGATTCTCAACACCTATATCCGCCGCAGCATCACAGGGGAGCGCTGATATGAGCACGCCACTGATCGAACTGAAAAACATCGAGAAGCATTTCGGCTCCGTCATTGCGCTCAACGGCGTTTCCATTTCGGTCTATCCGGGGGAGTGCCACTGCCTGCTCGGCGACAACGGTGCCGGCAAGTCGACCTTCATCAAGACGATGGCGGGCGTGCACCAGCCGACCAGGGGCGAGATCTTCATGGACGGTCAGCAGGTCGTGTTCAACACGGCACGCGATGCCATCGAGGCCGGCATCGCCACCGTGTACCAGGATCTTGCGATGATTCCGCTGATGTCGGTGACGCGTAATTTCTGGATGGGGCGCGAGCCGCTGCGGAGTGTCGGGCCGTTGAAATTCATCGATTTCGAAATGGCCAACCGGGTGACGATGGAGGAGATGGACCGCATGGGCATTCATCTGCGCGAGCCGAGCCAGGCCGTCGGCACGTTGTCCGGCGGCGAGCGGCAGACGGTGGCGATCGCCCGTTCCGTCTATTTCGGGGCCAAGATCCTGATCCTCGACGAGCCCACCTCGGCGCTCGGCGTGCGCCAGACGTCCAACGTTCTGGCGACCATCGACAAGGTGCGCAAGAAGGGAATCGGTGTTGTCTTCATCTCCCACAATGTGCGCCACGCGCTTGCCGTGGGTGACCGGTTCACCGTTCTCAATCGCGGCCAGACGCTCGGCACCGCCAAACGCGGGGAAATCGAGGCCGAGGAGCTGCAGGACATGATGGCTGGCGGCAAGGAACTGGCGCAGCTTGAGGGATCGCTCGGCGGGACCGTCTGACTTGATCGCCGGCCGGCAATCTCCGGCCGGCGACATCCCTATTGAACGGCGCGGCGGTGGCCTGTAAGCCGTTTCGACAGATAAACTTCGATCACAGGATCAAGACAGATGAGTGTTCGTTTCGCGTTGCTCGGGGCAGGGCGCATTGGAAAGGTGCATGCCCGCGCCGTTACCGGAAACAGCGATGCCCGGCTGATCGCGGTCATGGACGCCGTTCCCGAAGCGGCGCAGAGCCTTGCAGACACGTTCGGTTGCGACGTCCGCTCGCTGGAGGAGATCGAAGCTGCCGGTGACATCGATGCCGTGGTCATCTGCACGCCGACCGACACCCATGCGGATCTCATCGAGCGCTTTGCCCGCGCCGGAAAGGCGATCTTCTGCGAAAAGCCCATTGATCTGAGCGTCGAGCGCGTGCGCGACTGCCTTGCCACGGTGCAGCAGACCGGCGCCAGGCTGATGGTCGGTTTCAACCGCCGTTTCGATCCATCCTTCCAGGCGGTGCGCGCGGCAATCGATGCGGGCCAGATCGGTGATGTGGAACTGGTCGAGCTCACCTCAAGGGATCCGGGCCCGCCGCCGGCAGACTATATCGCCAAATCGGGCGGTATTTTCCGCGATATGACCATCCATGATTTCGACATGGCACGATTTCTCCTCGGCGAGGAAATTGCCCGCGTCAGCGCGGTGGCGTCTGTTCTCGTCGACGAGGAGATCGGCCGGCTCGGCGATTTCGATACCGCAAGCGTTCTGCTTCAGACACCCAGCGGCCGGCAATGCGTGATCACCAATTCCCGCCGCGCCAGCTACGGCTATGACCAGCGTATCGAGGTGCACGGTTCGAAAGGCATGGTCGCGGCGGAAAACCAACGGCCGGTGATGATCGAGGTTGCGACGGAGCAGGGGCACCGGCGCCCGCCATTGCACGATTTCTTCATGACGCGTTACGTGGACGCCTATGCGGCGGAGATCACGGCCTTCATCGCCGCGCTGCGCGACGGTGCGGAGATTTCTCCGAACGGCGATGACGGCCTCAAGTCGCTGATTCTGGCGGATGCGGCATTGAAATCCGTAACCGAGGGACGTTTCGTCGAATTGGACTGACAAAGCCGAAGCGGCCGGGCCGCTTACTCCGCCGCGTTGGAAAATTCGAGAATGTCGCCCGGCTGGCAATCCAGGACCTCGCAGATTTTTGCAAGCGTCTCGAAGCGGATGCCCTTCACCTTGCCAGTCTTGATAAGCGACACGTTCTGCTCGCTGATGGATATCGCGGCGGCGAGGTCTTTCAGCTTCATCTTTCGCCGGGCGAGCATGACGTCCAGATTGACGATGATCTTCATGGCGCGGCTCAGATAAAGGCGGCGTTTTCGTCGTCAACGGCCTTGCCGGCCACGAAGACCTGCGCGACGAAGACGAACAGCAGCGCGGTAAAGAGTTTCGCGAGTTCAAGCGAGCCGAACGTAATGCTCAACTGGTTTTGCAGGCCGGGCGTGCCGACGGACATGATGACGCTCATGGCGGATTGCTGGACGATCTCGACGAAAACCATGGCGAGGCTGACCCAGGCGAACCGGCGAAAGCCGCTGATCGAAACTGAGGAAAACCAGCGTCCCCGCGCACTCTCAACGAAGGTGCGCCGAAGCCCTGCAAGCCCGTAGACAAAGATAAGAACGCCGATCATCTCGACGGATAGCGCGAGGAGTTTGGCGAAGGGGCTGGTTGTCGTCAGATCGACAGTACCGGCCGGATCGCCGAGGTGCTCCATTGCCAGCCATTGCGGCAGGGTGCCGACCAGCGCCGCGCCCCAGACGAGGGCGGTCAATAGCGGCAGCAGAACCATGCCGACCGTCGTTGCGACGGCGAGAACCCGGGCGAGCGTATAGATACGTTTGGCGGGCAGGCTCTCAGGGCTGCCGGATTGTGGTGAAAATGACATTTCCGTTTTCCATGTTTTTAGATGGAAAATTCATGTAAAACATGAAATTCTGAATGTCAATTGTTTTGCGCAGCCGCTATGCGGCAATCGACCTGCCGTCCTTGTCAAAGGCGAACATGCGGTTCTCGTCCGGGGTTGCGAAGAGCTTGTCATCGGCGTTGAACTTGTGCTCGCCGAACAGGCGCACGGTCAGAAGGCCGGCAGCTTCCGTCTCCATATAGAGGATCGTGTCTGCGCCGAGGTGTTCCGCATGCAGGACATTGCCAGCCCAGGTGCCAGTTTCCGGGTCCACCGAGATATGCTCCGGCCTGATGCCGATCTTGTCGGCATCGCCGCGGCCGACGCGTCCGGCGTCTATGAAATTCATCTGCGGCGAGCCGATAAAGCCGGCAACGAACATGTTCGCCGGATTGTTGTAGAGTTCCATCGGCGAGCCGATCTGCTCGACAACGCCGCTGTTGAGAACGACGATCTTGTCGGCGAGCGTCATGGCCTCGACCTGGTCGTGGGTGACGTAAATCATCGTCGCGCCGAGTTCGCGGTGCAGGCGGGCGATCTCCAGGCGCGTGTTGACGCGCAACGCGGCGTCGAGGTTCGACAGCGGCTCGTCGAACAGGAACAGCTGCGGATCGCGCACGACGGCGCGGCCGATCGCAACGCGCTGACGCTGACCGCCGGACAGTTCCGCCGGATAGCGCTCGAGATATTCGTCCAGCGACAGCATTGTCGAGGCCGCGGTGACCCGTTGCTCCACCTGGTCGGCCGGCTGGCCGGCCTGTTTCAGGCCGAGCGCCATATTGTTGCGGACCGTCAGATGCGGATACAGCGCATAGGTCTGGAAGACCATGGCAATGCCGCGCTTGGACGGCGGCAGATGACCGACGACCTCGCCGTCGATGCCGACCGATCCGGATGTTGCGTCTTCGAGGCCGGCGATAACCCGCAGCAGGGTGGATTTGCCGCAACCGGACGGGCCGACGAAGATAACGAATTCGCCATCGCTGACTTCAAGGTCGATGCCCTTGAGCACTTCGACCTGGCCGAATGATTTGCGGATGTTCTTTAATACAAGCGAGCCCAAGGTCTGCTCCTGCCTTTTCTACTGCGCCAGCCGTACCGGCTGTCCGGTCCGCACGCTCTCATCCGCCGCAAGGCACACGCTGAGGGACTGGACGGCATCTTCCATGTGGCGCGACAGATCCAGATCCTCGCGGATCGCCTTGAGGAAGAACGCCTGTTCGCGGTCGCACAGGGCCTGGTGATCCGGTTCGCCTTCCATGGAGACGAGTTCGTCCGGTGTCGAAAATTCCCCGTCGATGCCGGTTTCCGCGCGGTGGATGCGGATACGCTGGGTCTGCGTATGGGTGTCGATGTCATCCGACTTGGCGTTCTCGTCCATGACGATCGATACGCAGCCTTTCGGGGAAATCACGTCTTTGACGAAAAAGGCCGTCTCCGACATCATCGGCCCCCAGCCGGCCTCGTACCAGCCGACGGAACCGTCTTCGAACAGGACCTGCAAGTGGCCGTAATTGTACATCCACTCCTCGACCTCCTCGGAGAGCCGCAGCCCCATGCCGCGTACCTCGACCGGTTTGGCATCGACGATCTGGCACATGACGTCGACATAGTGCACGCCGCAATCGACGATCGGCGAGGTGGTCTGCATCAGCTGCTTGTGGGTCCGCCAGGTTGCTCCGCTTGACTGCTGATTGAGGTTCATCCGGAAAACGTAGGGACCGCCCAGATTGCGTGCTTCCTCGATCAGCCGGATCCAGGACGGGTGATGGCGAAGAATATAGCCGATGACCAGCTTTCTGCCGTTTGCCGTGGCGCAGTCGACCACCCGGCGCGCGTCGGCCACCGTTGTGGCCAGCGGTTTTTCGACGAAGACATGGCAGCCTGCCTCAAGCGCACGCACGGCAAAATCCGCATGGCTGTCTGAATAGGTGTTGATGGAAACCGCATCTGGTTTCAATTCGTCGAGCGCCTCCTCGAAGGCGGGATGAATGCCGTAGCCGGCAAGCGCTTCCGGCAGCTCGACGATCGACCGGTTGACGAGACCGGCGATCTCGAAACCGGGGTTGTGGTGATAGGCGAGGGCGTGGCTGCGGCCCATATTGCCGAGCCCGGCGACCATGACACGCAAGGGTTTTTCGGTCATTTGACTGCTCCTGCTGTGATGCCGCGGATGAGCTGGCGCGAGAAGATGACATAGAGGACAAGGACCGGCAGGATTGCCAGGGAAAGGGCCGAAAGGACCGCGTTCCAGTTGGTGACGAACTGGCCGATAAAGACCTGGGCGCCCAGCGTGATGGTCTTGGTTTCTTCGGCCGGCGCCAGGATCAGCGGGAACCAGAGGTCGTTCCAGATCGGGATCATCGTGAAGACAGCGACGGTCGCCATGGCGGGACGCACCAGGGGCAATACCAGCCGCAGGAAGATGCGGTACTCCGACAGGCCGTCGATGCGGCCGGCATCCTTCAGGTCGGCTGAAAGCTGCCGCATGAATTCCGACAGGATGAAGATCGCCAGCGGAAGGCCTTGCGCGGTGTAGACGAGGATCAGCGCCGTCAGTGTATTGACCAGGCCGCTGGCCACCATCAGCTTGAGGATTGCGACCGTGCCCAGCCGGATCGGGATCATGATGCCGAGGGCCAGGTAAAGGCCCATCAGGGAATTGCCGCGGAAACGGTATTCCGACAGCGCGAAGGCTGCCATGGCGCCGAACAGCAGCACGAAAAACAGCGACACCACGGTGACGATCAGGCTGTTCTGGAAATAGAGGAAGAAATCGCCCTGCGCGAGCACCGTCTCGTAGCCGATCAGGCTGAACGTTTCCTGGTCGGGCAGGGACAGCGGCGAGCGGAAGATCGCCTTGCGGGACTTGAAGGAGTTGATGATGATCACGACGACCGGAAACAGCGCAATGATCGTGTAGGTCGCCAGAATGGCGTGCGCTGCGAATGACCGGGTGACGGAATGGGTTGCCTTCGCCATGCCAGCCTCAGAACTGATAGCGGCGTAGCCGCGTCTGGATGCCGAAGAGGTAAAGCGAAACGCCGGCAAGGATGATGAGGAACATGACGGAAGCGATGGTCGAACCCATATTCGGATCGCCGATCTGAAGCTGGAAGCCGAAGAAGGTGCGGTAGAGGAACGTGCCGAGGATGTCCGTCGCGTAGTCGGGCCCGGCGAGCGCCCCTTGCGTCGTGTAGATCAGGTCGAAGGCGTTGAAGTTTCCGACGAAGGTCAGGATCGAGATGATGCCGATCGAGGGCAGCACCAGCGGCAGCTTGATCTTCCAGAACTGGCTCATGCCGGTTATGCCGTCGCATTCGGCGGCTTCGAGCACTTCGTCCGGGATGGACAGAAGCGCCGCGTAAATCAGCATCATCGGAATTCCGATGAACTGCCACACGGAAATCAGGCTGAGCGTTGTGAGCGCATATTCGGTCTTGCCGAGCCAGGGCGCGAAAAGGCTTTTCAGGCCGACGGCGTCCAGCATGTCCGGCGCAATGCCCCAGAGCGGGCTCAGGATCAGCTTCCAGGCGAAGCCGACGATGACGAAGGACAAGATCGTGGGCACGAAAATGGCGGTGCGATAGAACACCGAGAAACGCAGTTTCGGGCTGGAAAGAAGCGCCGCGAAGAGGATGCCGAGCGGGTTCTGCACCAGCATGTGGATGATGAAGAACCAGGTGTTGTTGAAGAGCGCGTTCCAGAAGGATTCCGACCAGCGCGGATCGCCGAACAGGATGCGGAAATTGTCAAAGCCAACAAAGACCTGGCTCTGGTCGACTTCCCGGAACAGCGACAATTGCAACGTGCCGAAGAGCGGCAGGATCATGATCGCCGTATAGATGAGCACGGCCGGCGCGAGAAAAACCGCGATGTGCCAGCGCACCGGTTTTTTCTTTTGCTCTGAAGCGCTCATGGATGTCCCCGGATGCAATCAAAGATCCGGGCCGGCATCCCACCGGCCCGGACAACTCGCTTACTTGTGGTTTTCGTACCAGCTTGCAAGGCCGTCCTGCAGTCGCTTGGCTGCATCCTGCGGCGCTTCCGTTCCACGGATGACGTTGGCCGATGCGTTCCAGGTCTCGTTCTCGAGGTTTGGCGTGCCGCGCGACAGAATCTGGTAGGTCGAGCGGATGGTCGAGTTGCACTTGCCGCGCCAGGAGACGAATTCCTGGGCCAGCGCATCGTCCATTTTCACGTCATGATTCGACAGCGAGAAGAAGCCCGGCAGCGAATTGGCGTAGAGCGTGGCAAATTCTTCCGAGCCCACCCAGTTGAGGAACGCCTTGGCGGCTTCCGGATTGGCGGTCTTCGGGTTCATGCCGATCGCGATATCCGTGTGGTCGGAGATGTAGCAATCGTCGCCGGCATTGCGGACGGGCGGCGGGAAGGCGCCCATCTTGAAATCGGCCAGGTTGTTGAAGCCCGAGATTTCCCAGGAGCCGGCCGGATAGATGGCGGCGCGGCCGAGGGTGAACATGTTCTGGCTGTCCGGATAGGTCTGTGCTTCGAAGCCGTCGCCCAGATAGTCCTTCCACTTGGCCAGGGTCTCATAGGGCTGCACCCAGACGTCGTCCGTGAGCTTCTGGTCACCCTTGATCAGCGCGAGCCGTCCTTCCTCGCCCTTCCAGTAGTTCGGGCCGATGTTCTGGTAACCCATCGTCGCGGCTTCCCACTGGTCATTCGTGCCCATGGCCATGGGCACGTAATTGCCGTCTTCCTTGATCTTGTCGAGCGCGGCAAAGAGTTCCGCCTCGGTCTGCGGCACGGAAAGTCCGAGCTCGTCGAAGGCGTCCTTGTTGTAGATGAAGCCGTGGATCACCGATGCCATGGGCACGCAGAACTGCACCGATCCGTCATCGGTGGACCAGCCGGATTTGGCGACATCGGAGAAATTCTTCATGCCTTCCAGATCGGTTACGGCTGCCAGATGGCCGTCCTCGTAAAGCGCCAGCGAGGCGTCGAAGGGGCGGCAGGTGATCAGATCGCCGGCCGAACCTGCTTCCAGCTTCGAGTTCAGGACCGCATTGTATTCGGCAGGCGCCGAGGGGGTGAACTTGACTTTGATGCCGGGGTGCTTGGCCTCAAATGCCGGAATCAGCTTGGACTGCCAGATTTCCAGGTCGTCATTGCGCCAGCTTTCGATGGTCAGCTCGGCATCCTGCGCCTGCGCGTAGCCGATGCTGCACAGAAGCGTCGATGCGAGAAGCAGCCCTTTGAGTGATGTGCTCTTCATGGTTTTCTCCCTGATGTTGCGCCGCTCAGGCGCGTTGCTTTTCAGGACCTTGGCCCTGATCCAGTGCGGCCCGGGCGGACCGTACATTACCGTTATGTGTGTTGAGCAGGTGTCGTGCGGCATCCATGTTGGCGGCGCCGCAGGCAAGCAGGATAGCGATCTTAACCGAGCCGTCAGACTGTTCCAGACAGTGCGACGCCGTGTCGTCGGTACAGCCCGCGATGTCGGAAATCATGTTGAGGGCGCGCGAGCGAAGCTTGGCGTTCTCGATGCTCAGATTGACCATGTGGCCGTCGACGACGTGGCCGAGTTCGATCGCCATCAAGGTGGACATCAGATTGAGCGCGATCTTCTGCGCGGTTCCTGCGCCCATGCGTGTCGAACCTGCGATCAATTCCGGCGGTGTCGGAAGCAATATCGGTGTGCCGGCCATTTCCAGAAGGGGAGAGCCGGCATTGTTGGCGATGCCGATGGTTGCCGTTCCGCGCTCATGCGCGTGGGTCATGGCGCCGAGCGCATAGGGCGTCGATCCGCTGGCGGAAACGGCGATCATGCAATCATTGTCGCCGAGATTGCTCTTGTCGACATCGCGCACGCCAAGCTCGTAGTCGTCTTCGGGGCCGCCGCGAAATGTATCCAGCCATGGCGGACCGCCGGCAAACAGGATGCTGATCTGCTTGCGGTCGATGCCGAAGGTTCCCGGTAGTTCCAATGCATCGGACATGGCCATCAGTCCGGAACTGCCTGCCGCGGCATAGGCGAGGGTGCCACCAGAGCGGATCGTCCTTGCTGTTATTCGGGATGCGGAGGCGATGGCATCGGCTGCCGGGCGCACGCTGGCCGCAGCTTCCGTCTGGCCGTCCATGAGCAAGGCGAGAATGGCCTCGGGCTGTTTGAGATCCAGCCCGGCCGCTTGCTCGTGTGACGTCTCCGTGACGGTTTTGCGCATATGGTCCTCCCATGGGCAATAATGCCAAAAAAATACCAATTGTCCAGATACGCACTCAGAAAAATTAACCATATTCATGCGCACCTTGTATTTTTGGCTTTTTAAACATGGATATATGCTGAAACTGAATTTTTTTGCGGCCACCCCTTGGTTAATGGTATTTTATTGGTATTATAGCCTGCGGGAGGTTTTGATGACCGCGTATTTTATCGGGATCGATGGTGGTGGAACCAGTTGCCGGGCCGCGTTGGCGGCGGGCGACGGAACCGTTCTTGGAAGGGGAAAGAGCGGTGCGGCCAATATCCTGACCGATCCCGAAGGCGGCCTTCGGCACATTATCGAGGCGGCGGAAAAGGCCTGTGAGGAAGCGGGTCTCGAAACGACTGTGTTCGGGTCCTGTCATGTCGTTCTCGGCCTTGCCGGCGCCAATGTCGAAAAGACGGTTGCCACGGTGCGGAAGAGGCTTCCTTTCGGTAACTGCGCGGTCGAATCCGATGCGCTGATCGCCGTGCACGGGGCGCTCGGAACACAGGACGGCGCGGCTGCGATCCTCGGGACCGGATCGGTCTTCGGTGCCAAGAAAGGCCACCGCGTGCGTACGATCGGCGGCTGGGGTTTCCTTGTCGGCGATCAGGGAAGCGGGGCGGTGCTCGGAAGGCGACTGATGCAGGAAGCCCTGCTTGCCCATGACGGCGTGCGGGCCGCGTCACCCGTAACCGGCAAGCTCCTGGACGCGTTTGATAAAGATCCGCGAAAGCTGGTGGCGTTTGCCCATGATGCCGCGCCCGGCGATTTTGCGCGCTACGCGCCGATCGTCTTCGAATTTGCCCACAAAGGCGATCCTGTTGCCGAGAAACTCGTGTGCGAGGCGGCGGCGCAGGTCGACGAGGCGATCAGCGTCGTTCTGGCCATGAGCGAACCGAGACTGTGCCTGCTCGGCGGTCTCGCGGCTCCATTCGAGCCGTGGCTGAGGCCGGAGCACCGGGCTTGCGTGACGACGGCGAAAGGCGATGCGCTGGATGGTGCGGTTTCGCTGGCGATAGAGCGGTTCTCTTTGAAGGACAGGGCACATGCCTGATCGGTTCGAACGGATCTTCGCCGGTGAGAACGGGCTGGCTGCCGGAAGCGGTCCGCTTTACATCAGGTTGCGAAACCGGGTCGAGCGGGCGATCAGCGACGGACTTCTCGGTGACGGCGATGCGCTTCCGTCGGAACGCGATATCGCCGAATTGGCCGATGTGTCGCGCGTGACCGTCCGCAAGGCCGTACAGGATCTCGTGCGCGACGGCGTGCTCGTGCAGCGCCATGGCTCCGGCACCTTCGTTTCCAAACCGGTTGCCCGGGTTGAGCAGCCTTTGTCCCGCCTGACCTCCTTTACCGAGGACATGTCGCGCCGCGGCTGGAATGCCCGCTCGCAGTGGCTGCAAAGGGGTATTTTCGCACCGTCGCCGGAAGAGATGGTGGCACTCGGTCTTGCGCCGGGAGACGAGGTGGTGCGCATCGACCGGTTGCGCATTGCCGATGAAATGCCCCTGGCGATCGAGCGGGCCTCGATTTCAACGCAGATGCTTCCCGACCCTCAAAAGGTCGACACATCACTTTACGCGGCGCTCGATGTCTACGGCTTTCGGCCGGTTCGCGCGCTGCAGCGTATCTCGGCGACAAATCTGCGCGCCGAGGATGCCGGGCTGCTCGGTCTCGAGGCGGGCGACGCCGGCTTGAGGATCGAGCGGATATCCTATCTGGAATCTGGACGGGTGGTAGAGTTCACGCGCTCGCTCTATCGCGGCGATGCCTATGATTTTGTAGCCGAGCTGACCATCGGCAAGAACTAGAAAACGACACGCAAACGGTTCGGAAAGGACATCAAATCGTGACAAACATGCGCAAGGAGATCGAAGAGATACCGGTTGCCGCGCAGCGGCTGGTCGACTGGCTCTCACCGATGTTGCCCGCCATCGGCAGCACCTTGCGGGCGCGCAATCCGGCCTTTGTCACCACGATTGCGCGCGGCTCGTCCGATCATGCCGCCGCGTTTCTGAAATATGCCATCGAACTGAAGGCGGGTCTTGCCGTCGCCTCCGTCGGCCCGTCGGTCGCATCGATCTATGGCGCACGCTTGTCGCTGGACAACGCGCTGTGCATCTCGATATCGCAATCCGGGCAAAGCCCCGACATCGTTGCCCTGCAAAAGGCCGCCTCGGCGGGCGGCGCGCTCACGGTTTCGCTGACCAATGACGAGAAAGCGCCGCTTGCCGTGCAGAGCGACCTTGCCGTGGACATACGCGCCGGAACCGAAAAAGGCGTTGCCGCGACAAAGACCTATGTCAATTCGGTGCTGTCCGGCCTTCTGCTCCTGGCCGCCTGGACGGGGGACGAAGAACTCATGAAGGCGCTGGAGAAGCTGCCGGGCCAGCTTGAGAAGGCTGTTTCGCTCGACTGGTCGTCCATCCGTCCGGATATCGAAAACGGACGTTCGCTGTTTATACTCGGTCGCGGTCCGTCACTTGCCATCGCCCATGAGGCGGCACTGAAATTCAAGGAAAACTGCAACCTACATGCCGAAGCGTATAGCGCGGCAGAAGTGCTGCATGGGCCGGTTTCGCTGGTCGGACGCGGTTTCCCGGTGCTGGCGCTGGCCGCGCGTGACAAGGCGGAGGAGGCCATGGTCTCGACCGCCGAAGCGATGGCGGGCGATGGCGCCGCCGTTCATATAACCTCGGTGCGGGCCGACAAGGCGCAGGTGTTGCCGTTCGTCGATACGGGCCATCCGCTGACCGACGCCCTGGCGCTCATCGTTCCATTCTACGGTTTTGTCGAAGCGCTGGCGCGCCGGATGGGCCTTGATCCGGATCGGCCCGAGAAGCTCAAAAAGGTGACGGAGACCACATGACGTCTCAGTCCGCGATCTGCGCACCTTCGATCTTCGACGGTTCCGAATGGCATTCGGATGCAGCCGTGCTGTTCGGCGCGGGCAGGGTGACCGGAATAGTCCCGACGTCGCGCCTGCCGGACAGCCTGCCGGTAACGCGCCTGCAAGCCGGCATGCTCGTTCCGGGCTTTGTCGACCTGCAGGTCAATGGCGGCGGCGGTGTCCTGATGAATGACGATCCGAGCGTCGAGACCATCGAAACGATCTGCCGGGCCCACAGCCGTTTCGGCACGACCGCGCTGTTGCCGACGCTGATTACGGATACCGCGGAGCGCACGGCGCAGGCGATCGATGCCGCAACTGCCGCGCTACAGCGTACCGTGCCCGGTTGTCTCGGGCTTCATCTCGAGGGCCCGCATTTGTCGCAGGCGCGGCGCGGCGCGCATGATCCCGAACTGGTGCGCCCGGCGCGGGACGCGGATATCGAACGTCTGCTTGCGGCCGGGAAGGCGATCGGCAATCTGTTGGTCACCGCAGCGCCGGAGGCGGTCACGACAGCGCAGGTCCGTGCGTTGTCAGATGCCGGCATCAAGGTCAGTCTCGGGCACAGCGATGCGGACAGAGGCACGGCGTCCGACATGGTTTCGGCCGGCGCGTCACTCTTTACCCACCTCTTCAACGCCATGAGCCCGCTGGGTCACCGCGAGCCCGGCATGGTCGGGGCGGCCTTGTCGGAACCGGGTGTATCGGCGGGGATGATTGCCGACGGTATCCATGTCGACCCGGCCTCGATGGGTATCGCCATTCGCGGCAAGGAGGGGCCAGGCAGGATTTTCCTCGTCACCGACGCCATGTCGACAATCGGCAGCGAGCGCACCGAATTCACCCTCAACGGACGAACGGTCTATCGGTCCGATGGACGCCTCACCCTCAAGGACGGAACGCTGGCCGGGGCCGATATCGATATGATCGCATCGGTGCGGGTGCTCGTCGAACAGGTTGGCATCGACTTGGGCGAGGCATTGCGCATGGCCTCGCTCTATCCCGCGCGTGCCATGGGCGTTGCTGCCGGCCACGGCCATATCGGCGAGGATGCGCGCGCCGACTTCGTGCATCTGTCGGACGATCTGGCGGTCGAGCGGGTCTGGATCGGCGGCGAGGACGTCTTCAACGCTGACTAGAAAAGCAGCAATGACGGCTTCTGGCCGGCGTCCTCCTCCTCATCATCTTGTTCTTCCCGCACCTGTTGGGTGATCGGCACGCCGGTGGCGTCCGGAAGGAAGCCGAAATTGTCGTCAATCGCCTCGTATGCACCGGATTTCTGGAATGCGCCGACATTCAGGCCCTCGGGAATTTCGAACCACACGCCATCGGGCAGGATGATCGTCATGGCGATCGAACTGCCATGGGCCGGCGAGCCCTCCGATATGCTCAAATCCGGCCGGGCCGCTTCCGGGTGGGCGAATTCGGGCGAGCAGCCCCGTGAGCGGTCACCAAGTGCAAACCCCCGGTCTCGCAGCGCTTGCGGAAAATCCAGATCCTCGACGATGTCGCCGTCAAAGATGATGCCGTAATCCTCCTCGCTCCACTCGCGGGTGAAGTGCGTTTCGAGATTATCGCTGAATTCGGCTGCGGATGCGGTCGTCGTTGAAACATTATGCAGCTTGCCGGTCTTGCCAAACATTCTTGCATTGGCCGGATCGCCGAAACCGATGGCGTTGTTGTGGTGACGCAGCTTTCCGAGCGCGCCCTTGGGAAAGATGCCTTTGCCCTTCCGGTAGTACCAGGAATTGAAGAAGACGTGGATGCCGCCTTCGTTTTCCTGATCACCACCGAGTTTGAAATGCGAGCATTTGGTGCGCTCGCCGGGCTCCGGCAGCATGCTCGGCGGGTTGTTGACCCAGCCGTAATTGCCGTAGACGTAGAACCAGCCGGCCCGTTGCAATTCGAAGGAGAACGGCCGGTAGCAGTCGGCAAATGTGTTGTGCCGGATAACCCAGTTCCAGGCATAGTCTTCCGGCTCGATGACGTTGTCGCGGATACGCGTGAAGCTATTGCCTTCGATCAGAACGTTGGCCGAAGCCCGCCTTCCGTTGTTGAATTCCAGTCCGATGGCGTCGATGCCCGGCGCCAGACGGTCGGCGCGGTTGAAGAAATGGATGCCGTTGAATGCGTCGCATATCCGGTTGTTGCGGATGATGATGTTGCCGGCCACGTCCCAGGCACGGAAAAAGTCCCCGTCCCAGGCGCGGTAATCACCCTTCGGATCGACCGCGATACCATTGGTGTTCTTCTTCGAACCGTGTATCAGCCGCCACGGGATCCGGTTCCACATGTCATTGTCGGCGCTGACATCCTGCTTCCAGTCGCAGTTGCTGACGGTGATGTCCCGCGTGGTCAGGCCGTTGGCCCCGATGGCGATTGTGCCTTCCCGGAACGAAAGCCGATCGAGTGTCACGTGCTGGCATTCGTCCAGATAAACGGCCGTCGGCCAGCAACGCAGGAAGCTCAGACCCCGCAGAACGATGTGCTGGCAGTGTATGAATGCCAATGCCGCCTCGTCGGCCGTCTGGCCGACGCTCGGATAATACCCGGCGGCCTGGCGGCGCATGGCCGTGAGGTTGGCTATCCGGCCGTACTTCTCGAGCGACATGCCGCTCGTGAAGACCGCGCCTTCCTCCGCCCGGATGATGATCGGATGGTTTGCCGTTCCGCGAACGCCGTTCAGTACGAGAGGGTGGCGGTATAACCCTTCCTCGAGCACCAGCGTGTCGCCGGCGCGCAATTTCGCGCAACGCCTGGCGATGTTCGATGGTTTTGCTCTTTTGACGCGCATGCCTGCGTGTGTCCGGCCCGGTTTACAGCACAAGGCGGCAATGTCGCACCGGTCATCCGCGTTTACAAGCAAACCTGCTGCTTTGCGTTAACGGCTTTGGTGGTGCCGGACGGCCTTCAAACCCGCTTCGGAAAAGCGCACTGCCTACGTCATATATGAAAGAATTTCGGGTTTTTGGTCAGAATCCTGTCAATTTGTCGTTTTCAGACCATTTGATGTCGTTAACAGGCGTTTACTTATCGCGTGTACATCGAAAAAGTGTACATATTGTATTTGGCGATCTGGCAGTGCTTGTCACTGCTTGAGAGCTCTGAAATGGGGTGGTCCATCGCGCCGGATCACCCCATTTTTTTGTCCCGCTCAAGGGTACCAGTAGCGCGCTTCACTGCTTCCGCGTTCGATCACCACGAAATTGTTGGCAAACACGCGATAGGCGGGGCTCCACTCCCCATCGGGCCATTGAATGCGGATCTGGGCTCTTTCGGCGACACCCGTTCCGACATGGATGAAACCGGCGTGTCCGGAAGCATGGCCGCCACCGGCCTGGATCTTGCGCAGCCGTGTTTCATTGCCGGATTTCACTAGGATCGTCGCGCCGACGGCGTTTCTGTTGGCGCCACTCTGTCGCAGTTCGATTTGAAGCCAGTTGCCCATCGGCCTCGTTCCCCAGCCGGTCTTGCCGCCGCGATTGCGGAACAGGCTGACCGGTGCTTCCCGGTTGACGACCAGCAGGTCGAGATGGCCGTCGAGATCGAAATCGGCAATGACGGCGCCGCGTCCGCGCCGGTCGAGATTGATGCCCGACAGGTGCCCGGCTTCAAAGAAAGTGCCGTCGTGCTGCCCGAGCAGGAGATTGTCCGGATCGAAGGCGGCGAAATCGGGCATTTCCTCGACATTGCCCTTGGCGATGTAGAGGTCCAGCAGGCCGTCATTGTTAAAGTCGGCGAATTCCGAATGCCAGCCGGTGGAGGGGCGCAGATCGTCGCCGGTATAGGGGCGGTGGGCCGTTGCGCCGCGCTCATAGGCGATGTCGCGATAGGCGGGCCGCCCTTCCTCGGCTTCCTCGTCAAGCGTCTGCAGCTTTGTATCGCCCATTGATGTCAGCGCATATTCGGGAAAGCCGTCGGCATCGATATCGCCTTCGGCTATGCCCATGCCCCAGATGTTGATGCGCTTCCAGCCATCGGAGCGGCGGTAAAGGCGCGGCAGCTTGCCGGGATCGATGCGCCATAACTGTTCCTCGCCGTCACGATAGTAGTGCCGGTCATTGGTCACGCGCAGCGACGGTGTGCCTGACCGGTTCCAGTCGGTGAAGATCATCGACAGGGCGCAAAAGCCGGGCGACAGCGCGTTCGGCTCGGCATAGGAAAGCCGTTCACCGGGCTGCGGCCTGTGCAGCATATTGTCATGGCAAGTGCCCCAGGGCGAACCCGGCGCGGAACGGTCGACATAGTTGCCGAATGCAAGGGTCGGGTAGGGGGCGTCGCCTTCGAATGTGGCGGCGAAGGCGGTGGTCCAGGCGCGGCCGCCATCGAAAGCGAATTCGCGGTTGGCGTTTGTGAAGCTGCAGTCCTCGCCGCCTTTCAGAAGAATGTTGCGTCCCACCCGCAGCAGGACCACGTCGCGATAGCCGTCATTGTCGAAATCGATCGGGTAGAGGCCGGTGACGTTCCGCAGGTCGCTTTCGGCAAGGTCCAGATCCCTGGCCTCGAACTTCAGGGCTGCTGCTCTGGCGCTACGGTTGACGAAAAGGCGTGTCTGGCCGGTTCCGCCGGCAAGCATCAGGTCCGGATAGCGGTCGCCATTGCAGTCGAAGGACGCCGCCCCGCCGCCGACGAAATACTCCCAGGGCCCGCCATAGACATGTGCGATACCGGCTTCGCGGGCCTGCTCGGCGAGAACCGGGATGTCCATCGCCGGTTCCGCCGCCGTTGCGGCCGCCGGGCAAAGTGCAAGCAGTGCGGCGAAAAGCGGTGAATTCTTCATGGCGTGATTACCAGTGTTTTCAAAAACGCGATCAGTGCTTCCCGGTCGTCGTCGCCGAGTGCGATATAGCGGTCGCGGGCAGCGCGGCCGGCGCCGCCATGTACCCGGATCACCTCGTCGAGCGTGGTGAGGTCGCCCCGGTGGCCGTAGGGGTCTGTCGAGGCGATGCCCCATAATTCACCGGTCATGAAGACATCGCGATCGACGAAGCGCTGGCCGAGCAGTTCATTGCCGAGCGCGGAGACCTGCTGGTCGGCGATCTTATGGCGCTTCAGGTCGCCGAAAAGCGGCACCAGAACCGCGCCGCTCTCGTCGCGCGGCAGCGTTTCCGCCCAGTCCAGCAAAGCGAGATCATAGACAGCGCCGTCCGCAATCTCGGTCTGCCGCAAGGTTCCGGCGCCGTCGACGGGGCCCGGATCGGCGAATTCGAGGCTGTTTAACGGCAGGGCGGGGCGGTGGCAGTCACTGCAGCCGATATCCTCGAATATGGTGCTGCCGCGCTCCGACATCCGCTGCCATTGCGTTTGATCGGGCGTGATCTGCGTCGGCGGGGGGCGGCTCGCCTGCCAGGCAACCAGCGCCGAGACGTCGCCGGCGCCCATTTCGGCGGCGATGCCGTCCTCGTCGAAATCGTCCTGCCCGGTCCAGCGCGGTCCGAAACGTTCGACGGCCTGTATGCCGTGGTGGTGGTTCAGTGCATTGACGGTGAACTGACGCAGAGAGCCGATGACGCCCTTCTGACTGAACGGGCGGATGACGAGATCGGTGTCGACGCCGTCGATGCCGGACAGATCGACAATGCCGTCCGGCTCCGCGGTGATCTTGCCGAATTCGACGCCCTTGGTCGTCAGCCGGACGGTTTGAGGCTCGCCCGTGGACCGCGCCCGAACAAGCGCCTCGGTGCGCTGTGCCTGCAGGTCTGCCGTCATTTCCCGGGCCAGAAGCTCGATCAGGCCTGCGCCCAAGACGTGGTTGGTGTTGCGCTCGTTGGAAAATTGCGGATCGGTGCTGTCGAAATCGGCATTGGTAAAGCCTTCCGATACGAACACATTGGTGACGAAATCGCCGGCGCCGCCGACAATCGGATCATTGTGGCAGGATGAACAGGCGTTTGAATCCATCCCCGGAAGCCGTTGAAATGCTTGCGGAACCGGCCGCTTGCGTTTTGTAGGGATAATGGCCTGCGTCGCCATGGGACGGCCGACGCCGTCCATGGTCGTGAACTTGGCGGTAAAGAGGTGTTCGCCCCGCTCAATCAGAGCCTTCAGTTCTTCATCGGAAAGCCGGCCTGAGTAATCCGCCTGCCTTGTTTGCTCACCGATGGTCCGCTCATCCCATGGCGATGGGTTGTTTTCGGCAAGCGCGGCGCCGGCAAGGAGCGCTAAAACAGCGGCGCCCGCGACAAGCAGTACTCTATACGGCATTGTCTTCCACCTCGATTGCCCGTTCCGTTGCCCGGGCGAACAATTCATCCAGTTCCAGCAGGGCGGTCATCGTGCAGCCCTCGACGATCAGGGGTTTTTCGTCCGGAAAGCAGTGGATCTCGATCTTCTCGGCAACCACATCGAGCTTGGTCGCGCCGATGGCCTCGCGCAGGGACCTTTCGATGAACTCGAAGGCCTCGGTTCCCTTTCCGACAAAGGCGACCGGAAAGGAATCCACCAGGGCATACATGTCCGCCAGACCGGTGCCGAGCGCCCGGCCGGCGTCCTCATAGGCCTTCAGTGCGTCGCGGTCGCCGGCAATGGCGGCCTCATGCACTGCGCTCATCTCGGCGGGGCCGATATCGTTTCGCGGCCTGTCTTTTTCGCTGGCTGCCCTGGCGCGGCGATAGATGGCGTAATCGCCCGCATAGGCTTCAATGCACCCGTGGCGGCCGCAGCGGCAAAGCGCACCGTCGGGAACGTGCGACAGGTGTCCGAATTCGGTGCCCGACGAGCGTATGCCGCTGACCGGTTCGCCATTCAGAATCAGGCCCATACCGATGCCATGGGACAACAGTACAGCGGCATAGTTGCGATTGAAGCGGACCGGATCGCGCCAGTGCAGAGCCCGGGCAATCATGGAGCAGTCGTTGGACAGCTTCACATGCGCATCAAATTCCGGTTCCAGCATGGCCTTGAAGCCGAGATTGCGGTGCTGTGTGATCGGCGACCACAACATGGCCGTTCCCTCGACATCGGTGACGCCCTGAACGCCTAGCCGGATGCGCTTGAGTTTGCCCGCGTCTGCGGGAAGTTCCGACATTGCCCGGCGAATTGTATCGATCAGCATGATCTGAAATTCCTCGGGTGAGGCGCGCCGCGCACGGAAAGGCTGGTCGATTTCTGCGATGCGCCGACCGGCATAGTCGGAAATGGTCGCGGACACCCGGTCGAGCTGGACGACCGCGGAAGCGACCAGCGCCGCCCCGGGATTGAGCGCCAGCCGGACCTGCGGGCGGCCGCGGCCGAGGCTTGCCGAGCCTTCCTTGCCGGGTACGACCAGGATGGCCTCGTCGATCAGTTCCGACGTGATCGCCGAAACCGTCGAGGCGCTGAGCCCGGTCTTGGCGCAAATGCTCTTTCTGGACATCGGGCCGTTGCGGCGCAAGGCAGCCAGGATGCGGCTGCGGTTGCGCTTTCGCACGTCGTCCGATCGTCCCAATTCGACCACGGCTTCCAATTCCTCCCATTGGCGCATATTTTGCTGCATTGCAAAAAAATATTGCTGCAATACAACAACTTAAGGCGCTTCAATTTTCAAGTTGACACAGCTTTGCGATTAAGTCACTATTTTTTTCGAGCCTCGAATTAAATGGCTCATTTGAAGCGTGGCTCGTTGCTTCGATCCGTCGGGGCGGTGATCCACTCACCGGGAGGTACTGAAAAATGAAAATTCTCAAGGCCGCACTCATCGGTGCGGTGTTTGCTGCTACATCCGCAGGCGCCGCGTTCGCCGATGGCAAGACGATCGGCGTATCCTGGTCGAACTTCCAGGAAGAACGCTGGAAGACGGATGAAGCCGCCATGAAGGCCGCTATCGAGGCCGCCGGCAACAAGTATATTTCGGCCGATGCCCAGTCATCCGCCGCCAAGCAGCTCACCGATGTCGAATCGCTGATCTCACAGGGTGCCGACGCGCTGATCATCCTGGCGCAGGACGCTGGCGCCATCGGGCCGGCTGTCGAGAAGGCCTCGGCGGAGGGCATTCCGGTCGTCGGCTATGACCGGCTGATCGAAAATCCGGAAGCCTTCTACATCACCTTCGACAACAAGGAAGTCGGCCGCATGCAGGCCCGCGCCGTCTTCGCTGCCATGCCGGAAGGCAACTACGCCTTCATCAAGGGCTCGTCCGCGGACCCGAATGCGGATTTCCTGTTTTCCGGGCAGATGGAAGTGCTGAAGGAAGCCATGGATGCCGGCAAGGTCAAGAATGTCGGCGAAGCCTACACGGACGGGTGGAAGCCTGAAAACGCCCAGAAGAACATGGAACAGATCCTGACGGCCAACAATAACAATGTCGACGCGGTCGTTGCCTCCAATGACGGAACAGCCGGCGGTGTCGTTGCCGCGCTTTCCGCGCAGGGGCTCGACGGCAGCGTTCCGGTTTCCGGCCAGGACGGCGACCATGCCGCGCTGAACCGCGTCGCACTCGGAACCCAGACCGTATCGGTGTGGAAGGATGCCCGCGAGCTCGGCAAGAACGCCGCCGTTGTCGCATCTGTGCTGGCCGATGGCACGGCCATGGCGGACGTTCCTGGTGCCGTCAAATGGTCCGGTGGGCCGAATGGTGTCGAAATGAACGCCATCTTCCTTGCGCCTGTGCCGATCACCAAGGATAATCTCGACGTGGTGATCGATGCCGGATGGATCGGCAAGGACGTGGTTTGCCAGGGTGTTGCATCGGGTACGGTCGCAGCCTGTAACTAAACCGCACAGCCTCGGCGAATAGAAAAGCGCCGCGATCCGTGCCGGTCGCGGCGCTTTTTCTGAACTTGAGCGATCACAGATCGCACTAATTCCATTGGGGGGAGCCGTCATGACGGACCAATCGGAACCTCAAACGACCGCAACAGCAACTGATACCGCACGCCATTCCGAACTATCGATTGTCGGTCGTTTCATCAAGGCGACTGAACTCGACACGCGCATGCTGGGCATGATCGGCGCTTTGCTGATTATCTGGATCCTGTTCGACATCTTCTCCGGCGGTCTGTTCCTGACGCCGCGAAACCTGTGGAACCTGTCTGTACAGACGGCGTCTGTTGCGGTCATGGCGACCGGCATGGTGCTGATCATCGTGACGCGCAATATCGACCTGTCCGTCGGTTCCATTCTCGGATTTGTCGGCATGATCATGGCGGTGACGCAGGCCGAGATCCTGCCCGCTTATATCGGTTTCGACAATCCGTTCACGTGGGTTATCGCATTGGCCGTCGGCATCGCCGTCGGTGCGGCCATCGGCGCGCTGCACGGTTATGTCATTGCCTATATGGGCGTGCCGGCCTTCATCGTCACGCTCGGCGGCCTGCTGGTCTGGCGCGGCGCGGCCTGGTGGGTGACGTCCGGACGCACGGTCGCGCCCATGGATTCGAATTTCCGCCTTCTGGGCGGTGGACCGGCGGGCTCGGTCGGCGAGATCGCGAGCTGGATCGTCGGGCTGATCGCCTGCGTGGCGATCGTCGCGATGATCGTCATTGCCCGCCGCCAGCGCAAGCGTTTCCAGTTTCCGCTGCGGCCGGTCTGGGCCGAGACATTTCTCGCCGCGCTCGGATGTTTCCTGGTGCTCGGCGCCGTCTTCATCGCCAATATCTATTACTGGCCGATCGGTATTGTGCGCCGGCATATCCAGGCCGGGCTGCTTGAGGGCGAAGCGACCGAGATCCTCATCGGTCACGGTGTCGCAATCCCGGTTCTCGTCGCCATCTGCGTCGGCATCGTCATGACATTCCTGGCAACGCGCACGCGCTTCGGCCGTTACGTGTTCGCCCTTGGCGGCAATCCGGAGGCGACCGATCTGGCCGGCATCAACACGCGCTGGGTGACGATGAAGATCTTCATCATCATGGGCATATTGTGCGCCATCGCCGCGGCCATCTCCACGGCCCGCCTCAATGCGGCGACCAACGCGCAGGGAACGCTCGACGAATTGCTGACCATCGCGGCAGCCGTTATCGGCGGCACGTCGCTTGCCGGCGGCGTGGGGACCATCGCCGGCGCCATGATCGGTGCTCTGGTCATGCAATCGTTGCAGTCGGGCATGGTGCTGATGGGTCTCGATACGCCGCTGCAGAACATCGTTGTCGGCGTCGTTCTGGTGATCGCGGTCTGGCTCGACTCGCTTTACCGCCGGTCTCAGCATTAGAGCGAGTTGTGATTAGATTGATGCATTTGATGGCGGAAAATCGGTTCATTCGGCGAGGCGCGTCGCGCAGCGCGATGCAGCGCATCGGGCGAGCGGCGCAACGACGTCCGATGGGCCGATTTTCCCCACCCTTGAAAGGGGAGAAGATGTTGGAAACGAATATGGAATGGGCCGGGCGATTTTGGCCCCTGGCGTCGTTGGCTCGCGCTTGTGGTGGGGAAGCACCACGGCGCGCAACCCGCCTAGCCAGTGACCAAAATCGCCACGGTCAAATGCTTCAATCTAATCACAACTCGCTCTAGGTCAGGGGAGGAAATCATGAGCATGGAAACAGCAACACAGCCCCTGGTCGAAATGCGCAACATGTCGATCTCGTTTGGCGGCATCCACGCTGTCGACGATGCGTCGGTGGATCTGCATCCGGGCGAGGTGGTCGGTCTGCTCGGCCACAACGGCGCCGGCAAGTCGACGCTGATCAAGATCCTTTCGGGCGCCTATCAGCGCGACAATGGCGAGATCCATATCGACGGCAAACTGGCGACGATCAACAATCCGCGCGACGCCAAGGGCTACGGCATCGAGACGATCTACCAGACGCTGGCGCTTGCCGATAATGTCGACACCGCCGCCAATCTCTATCTCGGGCGCGAGCTGCTCACGCCCTGGGGAACGCTGGACGATGTGGCGATGGAGGCGAAGGCGCGGGAGGTGATGGGGCGTCTCAACCCGCGCTTCCAGCGTTTCAAGGACCCGGTCAAGGCGTTGTCCGGCGGTCAGCGGCAGTCGGTTGCCATCGCCCGGGCGATCCTGTTCAAC
Organism: Allohoeflea poritis; assembly: GCF_027889715.1. GTDB lineage: Bacteria > Pseudomonadota > Alphaproteobacteria > Rhizobiales > Rhizobiaceae > Hoeflea_A > Hoeflea_A poritis. Next base: position 274,722 of record NZ_JAPJZH010000002.1, on the reverse strand, counting down.
GCCCGCATCCTGATCATGGACGAGCCGACCGCGGCGCTGGGACCGGAGGAGACCGCACAGGTGTCCGAGCTGATCCTGCAGCTCAAATCGGAAGGCATCGGCATCTTCCTGATCAGTCACGACATTCACGACGTGTTCGATCTCGCCGACCGCGTGGCGGTGATGAAGAACGGTCAGGTTGTCGGCACGGCGCGGACCGAGGATGTCGACAAGGACGAGGTGCTCGGCATGATCATTCTCGGAAAGTGCCCGCCCGGCGCGACGCCGGGCCCCGGGGCGCTTTCGAGCTGATCCGTCCCGGCGCCATCCGGGACAAACGCAAGGCAGGACGCGCGGCCGTTGCAACGCGATGGCTGATCCGGTCCGTCCATGGGAGGAAGAATGTATCTCGGAATCGACCTCGGCACGTCAGGCGTCAAGGCGCTGATCATTGACGGGGCGCAGAAGATCGTTGCCTCGGCGACGGCGGATCTGAAGGTTTCCCGGCCGGCCCCCGGCTGGTCGGAACAGGACCCCGCCGACTGGATTTCGGCGACGGGCGCGGCTGTCGGAAAGTTGAGGCAAAAGCATCCTGCCGAAATTGCCGAGGTCAAGGGCATCGGGCTCTCCGGGCAGATGCACGGGGCCACCCTTCTGGATCCGGCCGACCGGGTCCTGCGACCCTGCATTTTGTGGAACGATACGCGGGCCCATGAAGAAGCCGCTTTGCTCGATGCCGATCCGCAATTCCGCGCGATCTCCGGAAACATCGTCTTTCCCGGCTTTACGGCGCCCAAACTCATGTGGGTGCGCAACAACGAGCCGGATATCTTTGCGAAAGTCGCCTCGGTCCTGCTGCCGAAGGACTATCTGCGCCTCTGGCTGACGGGCGAAAAGGTATCGGAGATGTCCGATGCGTCGGGAACGAGCTGGCTCGATGTGGGTCAGCGGCGCTGGTCGCCGGACCTGCTGGCGGCTTCGCAGATGGATATGCGCCAGATGCCGCGGCTGGTGGAAGGCATGCAGGCGAGTGGCGGTTTGCGGGCAGACCTTGCCGCCGAATGGGACATCAAGCCCGGGACCGTTGTAGCTGGCGGCGCCGGAGACAATGCCGCAACCGCGATCGGCATGGGCACGGTTGGCGAGGGCGCGGCGTTCGTGTCTCTTGGAACTTCCGGTGTCGTGTTCGCGGCGAATGACTCCTATCGGCCCAATGCGGAAAGCGCCGTGCACACATTCTGCCATGCGGCTCCGGGAAGCTGGCACCAGATGGGTGTCATCCTGTCGGCGACGGACAGCCTCAACTGGTTTGCGGTTCTCGTCGGCCAATCGGCCGCCGCGCTGACGGATGAACTCGGCGACGAATTGCGCGCGCCGCAGGGATTGTTCCTGCCGTTTTTATCCGGAGAGCGAACGCCGCACAACGATGCTGCGATTCGCGGCGCGCTGACCGGGATTTCCCACGGGACCGACCGGGCGGCGATCACCGCGTCCATCCTGCAGGGCGTCGCGTTCGCTTTTCGCGATAGTATCGAGGCCTTGTCCGCCGCCGGCACCGACATTCGGCGTCTGACGGCGAGCGGCGGCGGTTCGCGCTCGCAATACTGGCTGCGCACCATTGCCACCGCGCTCGACATCCCCGTCGACGTGCCGGTTGCCGGCGATGTCGGCGCGGCGTTCGGCGCGGCTCGGCTCGGCATGCTGGCGGGCGGAACGGCATCGCTGGCCGCCTGCATGCCGCCGGATATCGACCGATCGATCGAGCCGGATAAGGCGCTGCGCCCGGCCTATGAGGAAGCCTATCAGCAATACCGGAAGACCTATCCGGCCATACGGAGCACCATGTGATGAAGACGGATTTTTTCGGCAATATCGAGCGTGTCGCCCATGAAGGGCCGGACAGCATCAACCCGCTGGCGTTTCGTCACTACGATCCGAACGAAGAGGTCATGGGCAAGCGCATGGAAGACCATCTGCGCTTCGCCGCCTGTTACTGGCACAATTTCTGCTGGCCCGGCGGCGATCCGTTCGGCGGTCAGACATTCGAACGTCCGTGGTTCGGCGACACGATGGAGAATGCCTATCTGAAAGCCGACGTGGCGTTCGACATGTTCAGCATTCTCGGCGTTCCGTATTACTGCTTCCATGACGCCGATGTGCGTCCGGAGGGCGCCGATTTCGCTGAAAACACCCGCAATCTGAATACGATCGTCGACTATTTCGCCGAAAAGCAGACGCAGACCGGCGTCAAGCTGCTCTGGGGCACTGCAAATCTCTTTTCCAACCGCCGCTACATGGCCGGCGCGGCCACCAATCCGGATCCCGATGTGTTCGCCTTCGCGGCGGCAACGGTGAAGACCTGCATCGATGCGACACACCGCCTCGGCGGCGAGAACTACGTGCTGTGGGGCGGGCGCGAGGGCTACGAGACGCTGCTCAACACCGATATGGGCCGGGAACTCGACCAGCTTGGCCGCTTTCTCAACCTGGTGGTCGAATACAAGCACAACATCGGCTTTTCCGGCACGATCCTGATCGAGCCGAAACCGCAGGAGCCGACCAAGCACCAGTACGACTATGACGTCGCGACGGTCTACGGCTTCCTGAAGCGTTACGGGCTGGAAAACGAGGTGCGCGTCAATATCGAGCAGGGCCACGCGATCCTTGCCGGGCATTCCTTCGAGCATGAGCTGGCGACGGCCAATGCGCTGGGCATCTTCGGCTCCATCGACATGAACCGCAACGACTACCAGTCGGGCTGGGATACCGACCAGTTCCCCAACAATGTACCGGAAATGGCGCTGGCCTATTACCATGTCCTCAGGGGCGGTGGATTTACCACAGGCGGCACGAATTTCGACGCCAAGCTGCGGCGCCAGTCGCTCGATCCGGAAGATCTGCTGATGGCCCATATCGGCGGCATGGATTGCTGTGCTCGCGGCCTGAAAGCCGCAGCGGCGATGATCGAGGACGGGGTTCTTTCGGAGTTTGTCGACGCGCGTTACGAGGGTTGGAACGGGGAAGCCGCGCAACAGATGCTGGCCGGAAATATGGGTCTTGAGGCGATCGCGGCGCGGGTCGAGGCCGAGAACATCAACCCGTCGCCGCGTTCCGGCCGCCAGGAATTCCTGGAAAACGTCGTCAACCGCTACGTCTGAGAAAACACGCCTTTAGGTTGCCAAGGATTCCCATCATGATTTTGATTGTAATCAATCAAAATCATGATGTTTTTTCATGAAGCAGCCATTGTTGCCCGGTTCCCACTCCCGTAATTTCGGATCGGGAGGAACAATGCGAAAAGCAACCGTTCAGGATCCGGCAGCGCTGGCAGGCATGAGCACCGCGACCGTCGACCGTGTTCTGCACAATCGTTCCGGCGTTAGCGAAAAGGCTCGCGAACGGGTCAGGGCGGCCATTCATGAGCTCGGTTTCGGACAGTTGCCAGGCGACCTCATGGAAGCGCCCAAGCGTACGCTGCGCTTCCTGTTCCTGCTTCCCAAGGTCAATACGAGTTTCGCCAAGGCGATCTGTACATCGGTGCGGACCGCTGCCCGTGTGAGCGACGAGATCAATGTGATCAACGATACGCAGCGTATCGACCTGCGTGACAATTTGGCGCTCATTCGCGAGATCGACGCGGTGACCGCCGAGAAATATGACGGCCTTGCGCTTTTTGCCGTCGACGCGCCCGGCGTGCGGCAGGCGATCGACCGGGTCGTCGAACGCGGTGTCAAGGTCGTCACGCTTGTTTCCGACATACCCACTTCGAAGCGGCATCATTTCGTCGGTATCGACAATGTCGCAGCCGGCCGGGTCGCCGGCACGCTGATGGGTCGGTTCGCGGGCAAGAAAAAGGGCACCGTCGGTGTCATCGCAGGTTCCTTGCGCATGCGCGATCATGTCGACCGCTACTTCGGATTCGAGCAGATCCTGCGCGCCCGGTTTCCGGGATTGCGCATCCTTCCGATCGAGGAGGGAGACAGCTTGCACACGCACAATGCAGTCATCACGCGGCGTCTTCTGGAAAAGCATGACGATCTTGTCGGCCTTTATTCCGCCGCCGCGGGAAATGTCGGCATCCTTGAAGTGCTTGCAGACCTCGGCAAATCCGACGGGCTTGTGGTGCTCATGCACGAATTGTCCGAGCATACGCGACGAGGACTGGCCGACGGAACGGTCGATGCGGTCATCAACCAGGACACAGGCCACATTGCGCGCAGCGCGGTGCGCGTATTGACGGCGTTCTGCAGCGGTCGGCCGATCATCGAAGCACAGGAAAAAATCAGGATCGATATCTACCTGGCGGACAATCTGCCATGAGCTAGAAGCGATCCATCCCAAATCGACGGCAGGAAGACGGCACGACGGTCACAGCGACCGGATCGGCAGGGGCTTCCTTTGTCCGAACCAGGAAGAACTCTGCGCCGAAACCGGCGCGGGCAAAATGAGAAACAGGAGGATCTCATGAAGAAACTGCTCACAACATGCCTGATCGCCGGCGGTCTTCTGACCGGCTCCGCGCTCGCCGAGGAAACGGTCAAGGTTCTGTCCATCAACCGGGATGTAGAGCCGTGGAAACAGCTCTATCTGGACGTGGTGGCGGAATACAACAAGGCCAATCCGGGGGTTAACGTCGAAGTCGAATTCATGGAGGACGAGGCCTTCAAGCAGAAACTGCCGACGCTGCTGCAATCCGACGCCGCGCCGGACCTGTTTTTCTCATGGAGCGGCGGCGTATTTTACGAGCAGGCCGATCAGGGCTTTCTGAGGCCCATTCCCGACGACATTGCCGCTGAATGGAAGAAGGACCTTTCGGCGGGCGGTATGGCCGCGCTGTCCTATAACGGCAAGTTCTACGGTGCGCCCGAGGCGTCCCAGAACGTCGCCATCTGGTACAACAAGGACAATGCGAAGAAAGCGGGCGTCGATCCGACAAAGATCAAGACCTGGGATGATTTCCTCGGCCAGGTCAAGACCGCCAAGGAGGCCGGCGTGACGCCGATCATTGTCGGCGGGCAGGACAAATGGCCGTTGCATTTCTACTATTCGCTGCTCGCCATGCGCATCATGGGCGAGGACGGCCTTCGCGCCTCGGCCGCCGGCGAGAATGGCGGCTTCGACAATGAGGACTGGGTGCGCGCCGGCAAGGAATATATGCGCCTGATCGAACTGGAGCCGTTCCAGGAAGGCTTCATGGGCGTCAAATATGATGCCGCCACGGGTCTTTGGGGCGATGGCGGCGCGGTCTTTACCCTGATGGGCGACTGGGATCTCGGCGCGCAGCGCGCCGCTTCCTCCAATGGCGGGCTCTCCAACGAGCAGCTTGGCGTCGTTCCGTTCCCGATGGTCGAAGGCGGCAAGGGCAAGGCCAGCGATACGCTGGGCGGCGCCTCCGGCTTTGTGCTGACGCGCAATGCGCCGGATGCAGCCATCGATTTCCTCAAGGTCTTCATGGGGCCTGACGCGCAAAAACGCGCCGCAGCGGAAGGCGTCTACATTCCAACCGCGCCATCCGCCGGCGGTCTGGTGAAGGATTCGATCCTCAAGCAGTTCGCCGCCATCGGCGGGGCATCGACCTATCACCAGCTGTTCCTTGACCAGTTCTTCGGCAGCACCCTGGGCGGTGCCATCAACGATGTGTCGGCGCAGATGGCGACGGGCGACATCACACCGGAAGAGGCCGCGAAGCTTCTCGAGGAAACACGGCAGTTCCAGTAGGCGGGCCGCGGGGAGGGACGTCCGGCTGTCGGCCGGGCGTCCCGTCAGCCAAATGAGACGAGGGCCATGACACTGGTTTCCACACAGAGCACGGTCGGATCCGCCAAACGCCGACGAAAGGGGTTCGATCTCAGCAGTCAGACCACGATGCTGCTGATCTTCCTACCGCCGGCCATCCTGCTCTTTACCGTTTTCGTCATGCTCCCGATGGCCGAGGCGGCATTCTTTTCGCCATACAAGTGGAGCGGCTACGGGCCTGCGCCCTGGGCGTTCAACGAGGCGACGGGCAAGAGTTTCGGCACCTGGACCGGAGGGGCCAATTTCGAGCGCATGTTCGGTCACAGCGCTTTCCAGACCGCGCTGTCCAATACTTTCAAGGTTATCTCGGTCTCGCTGCTGGTCCAGTTGCCGCTGGCGTTGATGCTGGCCCTGATGATCTATCGGAAAAGCTATGCGAATACAGTTTTCCGGCTGATCTTCTTCGTGCCCTATATCCTGGCGGAAGTTGCGACCGGTTTGATCTGGAGCTTCGTCTTCGATGGCAATTTCGGTCTGTCGCGCGTCATTACCGACACGTTCGAACTGCAAAAAGCCTTCTTTCCGCTGGCCGAGAAACAGTGGGCCTTCAACACTATCCTCGCGGTGATCGTGTGGAAGTATTTCGGCTTCCACATGATGATCTATATCGCCGGACTGCAGAGCATCCCGAAGGACCTGATCGAGGCGGCGCGCATCGACGGCGCCCGCCCGCTGCAGATCATCTTCTTCGTCAAGCTGCCGATGCTATGGCCGGCGATCACCATATCGATCTTCTATTCGGTGCTCGGCGCCCTGCAGGTCTTCGACCTGGTCATGCCGATGACGGCGGGCGGGCCGTCCAACAGCAGCCACACGCTCGTCAGCTATCTCTACAATTTCGGCTTCATCCGGCTGAATGTCGGTTACGGAAGCGCCGTGGGCGTCTTCCTCTTCGCGGTCGGTGTCATCTTCGCCTTCGTCTACCGCAACACGGTACAAAGGGAGGCCGCCCGATGAGCAGCTTTACCTGGCGAAGCGCGTTGCGCATCTGTGTCCTTCTGCTGGTTTCGAGCCTCATTCTCGTTCCGCTGGCGGCGACGATCCTCGGCGGATTCAAGACGGATGGAGAGCTGCGCGCGGAGCCGTTCGGGTTGCCGGAGGTTTGGCGCACGCAGTTCTATGGCGAGATCCTCATCGATCCGCAGTTCTGGCGCTATCTGTGGAACTCGCTGGTAATCTCGCTGCTGACCGTCGCGCTGACGCTCATCCTCGGTTCGATGGCGGCCTATGCCTTCGCGCAGGCGACGTTCTTCGGCTCGCGTTTTCTGTTCAGCTATCTGCTGCTCGGCCTGATGTTTCCCTTTGCGGCGGCCATCATGCCGCTTTTTCTGACCGTGCGCGATCTCGGCATCCTCGATACGCCCTGGGGTGTGATCCTGCCGCAGGTCGCCTTCGGCCTTGCCTTCTCGATCATGTTCTTCCGCACGTTTTTCAAGCAGATGCCGCCGGAATTGTTCGAGGCGGCCCGCGTAGACGGTTGCGGTTACATCCGCTTCTATTTCTACTTCACGCTGCCGCTGTCGACGCCGATCCTGGCGACCATCGCTGTCTTCGTGTTCGTGCAAAGCTGGAACAACTACCTGCTGCCGCTGATCATGCTCAATGATCGGGCCGGCTACACCTGGACGCTGGGCGCGATGGATTATCGCGGCGAATACATCTCGTCGTGGAACCGTACACTCGCCTTCATGACCATGACGCTGACGCCCGCCGTCGTTTTCTTCATCGCCGCTCAAAAATACATCGTCGCCGGACTGACCGGCGGCTCGGTCAAGGGATAACCATTCATGATACGCAATCCGATCCTCCCCGGCTTCAATCCCGACCCGTCGATCTGGCGGGTCGGCGAGGATTACTACATCGCGACGTCGACATTCGAATGGTATCCCGGTGTTCAGATCCACCATTCGAGGGATCTGACCAACTGGACGCTGGTCTGCCGGCCGCTTGACCGCGCGAGCCAGCTCGACATGCGGGGCAACCCGGATTCCTGCGGCATCTGGGCTCCCTGTCTGTCCCATGCGGACGGGCTTTTCTGGCTCGTCTATACCGACGTGAAGCGCTACGACGGCAATTACAAGGACACACATAACTACCTTGTGACCGCACCGTCGATCGAAGGGCCGTGGTCGGATCCGGTCTATCTCAACTCTTCGGGTTTCGACCCGTCGCTCTTTCATGACGAGGACGGCCGAAAATGGCTGGTCAACATGGTCTGGGATCACCAGGGCAACCGCGACCCCGTCACTGGCGGAAAACCCGGTTTCTTCGGCGGCATCCTGTTGCAGGAATATGATGTGGCGGAACGCCGCCTCATGGGGCCGGTCAGGAATATCTTTCGCGGAAGCGCGCATGGGCTGACCGAAGGGCCGCATCTCTACCGGCAGAACGACTGGTATTATCTCATCACCGCTGAGGGCGGTACCGGCTATCAGCATGCCGTAACGCATGCACGCTCCCGGACCATCGATGGGCCCTACGAGATTCATCCGAATGTGCATCTGCTGACGGCGAAGGATTCGGCCGGGACCGGCCTGCAGCGCGTCGGCCACGGTCAGCTTGTTGCAACGCCCGACGGCTCCTACTACCACACATTTCTTTGTTCGCGGCCGCTTCCGGGAACGCGCAAATCGCCGCGTGGCCGGGAAACCGGCATAGCCCGGCTCGAATTGCGGGATGATGGCTGGTTCTACGCCGAGGGCAACGCCGCGACGCCGGACCAGGTGATCGCACCGCCGATGCCGGCGGATGTGCCCGCGCAGCCTGAGAATGTGACTTACAGGTTCGACGGCGACACCTTGCCGATGGATTTCCAGTGGCTTCGCTCACCTTATGCCGAGCGGCTCTTTTCATTGAGGGAACATCCCGGTTTCCTTCGGCTGTTCGGACGGGAATCCATCGGCTCCTGGTTCGAGCAGTCCCTGGTTGCGCGGCGTCAGACGACATCCGCCTATTCGGCCGAGACATGTCTGGAGTTCCGGCCGCAGAGCAGCCAGCAGATGGCCGGCCTGACGGCCTACTACAACCGGGCGCAGTTCTACTATCTCTTCGTCTCGGTGGACGGCGCCGGCAAGCGTGTCCTTGATATACAGGGCTGTCCGGGAAACTGGCCTGAGGCGCATCTGACCTTTCCGCTGGACCAGCCGGTGCCGCTTCCCGATGAAGGAACGGTCTGGCTTGGGATCGATGTCGACGGCGCCACACTGCGGTTCCGCTACGCGCTCCAGGAGGGGCAATGGCAGCCGATCGGCCCGGAGCTCGACGCCTCAGTGCTTTCCGATGAGGGCGGCCGGGGCGAACATGCCAATTTCACGGGCGCGTTTGTCGGAATGGCCGCGCAGGATCTGACAGGCAGGGCGCTGCCGGCCGATTTTTCATTTTTTCATTACGAGGAAAACGGTGGGGAGCAGGCGCATTGAGCGCCGCTGCTAACGCCGCAAGGGAGACAGGCTATGGCTGAAGTCAGGCTGGAGCGCGTTGAAAAGTCCTTCGGTTCCGTCAATGTCATTCCGAAACTGGAGCTGACGATTGCGGACGGCTCCTTCACGGTGCTGGTCGGCCCGTCGGGCTGCGGCAAGTCGACCCTGCTGCGGTTGATTGCCGGTCTCGAGGATGTGTCGGCCGGGCAGGTGCTGATCGACGGGGTGGACGTGACGGAACGTGAGCCGTCCGACCGCAGCATCGCCATGGTCTTCCAGTCCTACGCGCTTTATCCGCATATGACGGTTGCACAGAATATCGGTTTCGGATTGCGGCTTGCGCGAAAGCCGAAGAAGGAAATCCGCGCGCGGGTCGAGGAAGCGGCGGAGATCCTTCAGCTTGAGGCGCTGCTCGACCGCAAACCGCGGCAATTGTCCGGCGGGCAACGCCAGCGCGTTGCCATCGGCCGCGCGATCGTGCGCAAACCGAAAGTGTTCCTGTTCGACGAACCGCTCTCAAACCTCGATGCCGCGCTGCGCACGCAGATGCGCGTCGAGCTTGCCGAACTGCATGCCAAGCTCGACGCCACCATGATCTATGTGACCCATGATCAGGTCGAGGCCATGACCATGGCCGACCAGATCGTCATCATGAATGGAGGGGTCATTCAGCAATCGGGATCGCCCATGACCTTGTACGACCGGCCGGCCAATCCGTTCGTCGCCGGATTTATCGGATCGCCCAGGATGAACCTGCTCGAGGGCGAGGTCGCCGCCGAGAACGGCGCCGAGCTTCTGGGCGTGCGGCCGGAGCACTTCGCTCTGTCCAGCGATGCCGGGAGCTGGCAAGGCCGGGTGCGCTATGCCGAACATCTCGGTTCCGACACCGTTGCCTATGTGGATGTCGATAAAATCGGCTCCGTCACGGTGCGAGTGAGCGGCGAGGTGCCGGTGCGCGCGGGCGACCGCGTTTTTCTGACGCCGAATGAAATGCGACTGCACAAATTTGCCGGCGACAGACGGCTTGCGGCCTGAGTACCGATTCACGGGAGTTGAACCATGAAGATATGTGTTACGGGCGGAAGCGGCGGCGCGGGCGGTGCCGTTGTCGAAGACCTGATCGCGCGTGGCGTTGACGTCATCAACATCGACCTGAGAAAGCCGGGGCACGGGATCTGTCCGCATATCGAGGCGGACCTTCTGGATTACGGCGCCGTCAGGCAAGCGGTCGAGGGCGCGGATATGATCGCGCATTTCGCCGGCAATCCGCAGCCCGATTTCAACTTTGCCGACGGCGCGGAGCGGTTCGAGAACAATACGCTGTCCTGCTTCAACGTCTTCAACGCGGCCGCCGATGCGGGCATAAAGAAGATCGTGTGGGCATCGAGCGAGACCGTTTACGGATTTCCGTTCGAGAACAATGTGCCCCTGAGCGTGCCATGCCGCGAGAGCGACGGGATCAGGCCGCAGAACGCCTATGCAATCTCGAAGGCGGCTTCTGAATTCATCGCCGCCGAAATGCACAAGCTTTACGGTATCAGCTTTATCGGCCTGCGGCTTTCCAATGTTCTTTATCCGGTCCGGGATCACCATGCGAGCTACTTCCTGATCCCGAGCTATTGGAACGATCCGCTCAGCCGCAAGTTCAACCTGTGGAGCTATGTCGACTGCCGCGACGTCGCGAAAGCGACCTGGCTGGCGCTCAATGCTGAAATTGACGGCGCCGAGGTGTTCAACATCGCCGCGCGCGATACGCTCATGCGGATTGAAAATGAGGCGCTTCTTGAAATGGCCTTTGGCGAACCGGTTCCGCAGGACTTTGCCTTTCCGCGCGCCTCTTTCCTCGACATTTCAAAGGCGGAACGCCTGCTGGGATTTGCGCCGGAGCATGGCTGGTCCGACGTGATCGAAGTCTGACCATCCCGCCCATCGAGCGGCAACGCTGCCCTGTTCAGTGGATGGTCAATTTATCTGGCCGCTGAATTATTTGTGGTTGGCGCTGGAATTTCGCGTGTGAACATTCCATAAATCTGCGTTGTCGATGCGTGAAAACGGCGGAGCATTACGTGATTCAAACCCCTTATCTCCTGTTTCTCGGCGATGCGCCGGATGCGCTCGCGGCCAAGGTCGCCCAGGGTATCAAGGACTGGCGGCCGGAACTTGCCGTCGGCCAGCTTCGCCTCGATGGCTGCAATGCCGATATGGGCCTTGCCGACATGACCATCGAAGAGGCGGTCGCCAAGGGTGCCAAGACCCTTGTCATCGGTGTCGCCAATCGCGGCGGCGTCATCTCGGGCAATTGGCTGGACGTGCTGAAAGCGGCGTTGAGGCACGGCCTCGATCTTGCATCGGGATTGCACAATCACCTCAATGACGAACCGGAACTGGTGGCGATCGCGCAACGGGAAGGGCGTGCACTGCACGATGTGCGCATTCCAAGCGTGGCCTATCCGATTGCCAATGGCAAGAAACGCAGCGGCAAGCGCCTGCTGGCCGTCGGCAGCGACTGCTCCTGCGGAAAGATGTACACGGCCTTGTGCATGGAGCGCGAAATGCGCAACCGCGGCATGAAGGCGACATTTCGGGCGACGGGACAGACGGGTATCCTGGTGACCGGATCGGGTGTTCCGCTCGATGCGGTGGTTGCCGATTTCATGGCCGGCGCGGTCGAATATCTGACGCCGGACAACGACGCCGACCATTGGGACCTGATCGAAGGGCAGGGCAGCATCTTCCATCCATCCTACTCGGGTGTTTCGCTGGCGCTGATCCATGGCGGCCAGCCCGATGCCCTGATCCTGTGCGACGAGCCGAACCGGCCGCATATGCGCGGACTCCCGCACTACAAGGCCCAGAGCCTCGAACTTCTGCGTGATACGGCATTGCTTCTCGCACGCATCGTCAATCCCGACTGCCGCGTAACCGGCATCGCACTCAATACCTCGGCCATGGATGAGGTAGAAGCTGCAGAATACGCTGAGAAGATCGAAGAGCGCATGGGCATTGCGACGGTCGACCCCTTCCGTCACGGCGCCGCGCGCCTCGTCGACGCGCTCGAATAGATGGCGAAGGGTATCGCACTCTCGGTTGCCGAGACCGTTTTTCCGCTGGCCGAGGTCTTCACCATTTCGCGCGGCTCCAAGACCGAGGCGCGAACCGTCACCGTAACGCTACGACAGGACGGCCATACGGGCATGGGCGAGTGCGTTCCCTATGCGCGCTATGGGGAAACGGTGGAGAGCGTCATTGAAACCATTTCGTCTCTGGCCGGTGAGCTCGCCTCGGGACTGGACCGGCGGGCATTGCAGACGCGTCTGCCGGCAGGTGCAGCGCGCAACGCGCTGGATTGCGCCTTCTGGGATCTGCAGGCGAAACAAGCGGGAAAACGCGTTTTTGAGATTGCAGACCTGAAGAGGCCCGGTCCGGTCATAACAGCCTTCACATTGTCCCTGGAAGCGCCTGAAATAATGCGCGAAAAAGCGCGGGAGAATGCACACCGGCCGCTTCTGAAGATCAAGCTCGGCGGGGAGGGCGACCTGGAGCGGCTGGAAGCCGTGCGATCCGGTGCGCCGGATGCCGCGATCATTGTCGACGCAAATGAGGGCTGGAGCCCGGAATCCTATGCGGCGCTGGCGCCGGAAATGCTGCGTCTCGGTGTGACCATGGTCGAGCAGCCCTTGCCTGCGAATGATGACGGTGCATTGGCGGCCATGGAGCGACCCCTGCCGGTTTGCGCCGATGAGAGCTGCCACGACCGGGCGTCTCTCGCGTCGCTCGTCGGCAAGTACGACATGGTCAACATCAAGCTCGACAAGACTGGCGGCCTGACCGAAGCGCTCGCGCTGAAACAGAATGCACAAGCCGCCGGCCTCCAAATCATGGTCGGCTGCATGGTGGCGTCATCTCTGGCCATGGCGCCCGCTGTGCTCGTCGCGCAGGGCGCGCAGATCGTTGATCTGGACGGGCCTTTGCTGCTTGCCGAAGACAGGCAACACCCGCTTTTATATGATGCCGAAGGCGTCCATCCATCCACCAGCGAACTGTGGGGCTGATCATGCGGACAGTTTATGTGAACGGCAGTTTCGTGCCGGAAGACGAGGCGACGGTATCCGTGTTCGACCGCGGTTTCCTGTTTGCCGATGGTGTTTACGAGGTGACCTCGGTTCTTGACGGCAAGCTCGTCGATTTCGCCGGTCATTGCGGACGTCTGCGGCGTTCGCTCGGCGAACTTCAGATGACGCTGGAGACCACGGATGAGGAACTGCTCGCGATCCACCGGAAGCTGGTGTCGGAAAACGCCATCGAGGAAGGGCTGGTTTATCTCCAAGTGACACGCGGCGCGGCGGATCGGGATTTTGTTTTTCCGCCCGAGGATACGCCCGCGACACTCGTCCTTTTCACACAGGCCAAGTCTCTGATCGACAGCGACCTCGCCAATCGCGGCCAGAAGATTTTCACGGTCGAGGACCAGCGCTGGACACGTTGCGACATCAAGACCGTTCAACTGCTCTATCCGTCGCTTGCCAAGATGGAGGCGAAATCCCGGGGCGGCGACGATGCGTGGCTTGTGCGTGACGGTCTGGTTACGGAAGGATCGTCCAACAATGCCTATATCGTGCTCGGTGACGGGACCATCGTAACACGGGATCTGTCGAACCTTATCCTGCACGGCATCACGCGGCGCGCGGTTCTGGAATGCGCCCGACATCTGCAAATGAAGGTCGTGGAGAGACCATTCACCGTGGATGAGGCGATCGGGGCTGTCGAGGCGTTTTCGACATCCGCGTCCGGTTTCGTCTGTCCTGTGATCGCGATTGACGACAACCGGATCGGCACGGGTGAGCCCGGGCCGGTTGCGGGCAAACTGCGCGAAGTCTATATCGCTGAAATGCGTAAATCGGCGATCTGATCGCCATTTCATTCCATTTTGGAATGATCACATATCGAAAACTCGATTTACGAGCCGAAATTTTTAAAGCATTTTCCGGAAAGCTTTAAATAGTCATGATTTTTTGAAATATCATGACTGCACTGAAATCGAAGTGCGGATCGGATATGATCCGGTCACCGTTCGCCCAGGGAGAGCACCACAATGAATATCAGCCTCAAGCCGAAAGAAATGCCGTCCTTGTCGACCTTCGACTGGGAAGATCCGTTCCGGCTGGATGACCAGCTTGAGGAAGACGAGCGCATGATCCGGGATGCGGCGCGCGCTTATGCGCAGGAAAAGCTGCAGCCGCGTGTCATCGAGGCCTATCGCGACGAGGTCACCGACCCGTCGATCTTCCGAGAAATGGGCGAGATGGGGCTGCTCGGAACGACGATCCCGGAAGCCTATGGCGGCATCGGTGCGGGCTATGTAACTTACGGGCTGGTCGCACGGGAAGTCGAACGCGTCGATTCCGGCTACCGGTCGATGATGTCGGTGCAGTCTTCGCTGGTCATGTATCCGATCTATGCCTATGGCTCCGAGGAGCAGCGGCAGAAATATCTGCCGGGTCTTGCCAGCGGCGAACTGATCGGCTGTTTCGGCCTGACCGAGCCGGATGCCGGCAGCGACCCCGGCGGCATGAAGACCCGCGCCGAAAAGGTGCAGGGCGGTTACCGGCTGACCGGCAGCAAGATGTGGATCTCGAATGCGCCGATTGCCGACGTTTTCGTCGTGTGGGCGAAATCCGACGCGCATGACGGACAGATCCGCGGTTTCGTGCTGGAAAAGGGAGCCGCCGGCCTCTCGGCACCGAAGATCGGCGGCAAGCTGTCATTGCGCGCCTCGATCACCGGCGAGATCGTGCTTGACGGCGTCGATGTCGCGGAGGATGCGCTTTTGCCCAATATCGAGGGCCTGAAGGGTCCGTTCGGATGTCTTAACCGGGCCCGTTACGGCATTGCCTGGGGCTCGATGGGTGCGGCGGAGTTCTGCTGGCACGCGGCGCGTCAATACGGGCTCGACCGCAAGCAGTTCGGCCGCCCGCTTGCGCAGACCCAGCTCTTCCAGAAGAAACTTGCCGACATGCAGACCGAGATCGCGCTCGGTCTCCAGGGTGCCTTGCGCGTCGGTCGTCTGATGGACGAGGCCAACGCGGCGCCGGAGATGATCTCCATCGTCAAGCGGAATAATTGCGGCAAGGCGCTGGATATTGCCCGCATGGCGCGGGACATGCACGGCGGCAACGGCATATCGGAAGAATTCCAGGTGATGCGCCACATGTGCAACCTTGAGACCGTCAATACCTATGAGGGTGCGCATGATGTGCACGCGTTGATCCTCGGGCGCGCGCAGACCGGATTGCAGGCCTTCTTCTGATCTTCTGAGGCACCACAATGGACCGTGCGGAGATTGTCCACGAGAACTTCCTGACACGCGTTTCGGGAGGCGACCTTCCGTCGCCCGTCGCACATGTGCGGCCCGCCGATGCGGGGCTGACGCCGCCGCAGCTTGTCGCAATGTTCCGTAGCCAGGTTCTGTCGCGGCAGCTTGACCGCACGTCGCGCAAGCTGCAGGCACGTGGCGAGGGCTTCTACACGATCGGATCCTCCGGCCATGAAGGCAATGCAGCGGTGGCGGCGGCGCTGCGCCCCGGCGACATGGCCTTTCTGCACTATCGTGACGCGGCGTTCCAGATCCATCGCTCGACGCAGTTGCCCGGGCAGACACCGACCTGGGATATGCTGTTGAGCTTCGTCGCCTCGAGCGACGATCCGATATCCGGCGGCCGGCACAAGGTGCTGGGCTCCAGGGCGCTGTCGATCCCGCCGCAGACATCGACCATTGCAAGCCACCTGCCCAAGGCGGTGGGTGCGGCCTATTCCGTCGGCCTTGCCAAGCGGGTGAAGCCGGAGCACCGCAAGCTTGCCGAGGATGCCATTGTCCACTGCAGCTTCGGTGATGCCTCGGCCAACCATTCGACCGCGCAGGGCGCCTTCAACACGGCCTGCTGGACGGCCTATCAGGGCATACCGCTGCCGCTGCTCTTCGTGTGCGAAGACAACGGAATCGGCATTTCAACGAAAACACCGGGCGGCTGGATCGAGGCGACGATGGCGCAGCGCCCGGCGCTGAGATATTTCCGCTGTTCCGGGCTCGACATGGTCGAGACGTACCAGACTGCGCTTGCGGCCGCCGACTATGTGCGGCGGCGCAAGAAGCCGGCCTTCCTGCACATGACGACGGTGCGGCTTTACGGTCATGCCGGCTCGGACATGCAGACGGCCTATATGACGAAGAACGAGGTCGAGGCGGACGAAGCCAACGACCCGCTGCTTCATTCGGCGCGGATCCTTATCCAAGAGGGCGTGCTTGGCTTTGACGAAGTTCTGTCGATCTACAACGAGACCGGGGAGCGCTGCGCCCGTATCGGCGAGAAGGTCATTGCGCGGCCGAAACTGGAGACGCCGCAAGCGGTCATGGCAAGCCTCGTTCCGCCAAAGCGCGAGTGCCGCAAGGGCAACGGGCCATCGGCCGACAGGCGGCAGGCGGTCTTCGGTTCCGATGCAAAAACGCTCGACAGCCCCCAGCACATGGCGCGGCTGCTCAACTGGGCGCTGACCGATCTGATGATGGAGCATGACGAGATTGTCCTTGCCGGCGAGGATATCGGTCCCAAGGGCGGCGTCTATAATGTCACGGCCAAGCTGCATCAGCGCTTCGGCGCACACCGGGTGATCAATACGCTGCTCGATGAGCAGTCGATCCTCGGCCTTGCCATCGGTCTTGCGCACAATGGTTTCGTGCCGATCCCGGAGATCCAGTTCCTGGCCTATCTGCACAATGCCGAGGATCAGGTCCGGGGCGAGGCGGCGACGCTGAGTTTCTTCTCAAACGGCCAGTTCACCAATCCGATGGTGATGCGCATTGCCGGGCTTGGCTATCAGAGGGGTTTCGGCGGTCATTTCCACAACGACAACAGCCTGGCGGTCTTGCGCGATGTTCCGGGCGTGATCATTGCATGCCCCTCGAACGGCGCGGATGGCGTGCACATGCTGCGCGAATGCGTGCGGCTGGCGCGCGAGGAACAGCGGGTGGTTGCCTTTGTCGAGCCGATTGCGCGCTACATGACCCGGGACCTGCATAGCGAGAAGGACGGGTTGTGGACGTTTGCCTACGAACCGCCCGGCAGCGGCAGCCCGATCCGTCTCGGCGATATCGGCCAATATGGCGATGGCACCGATCTTGCGATCCTGACCTACGGCAATGGCTATTACCTGTCCCGGCAGGCCGAGAAGATCCTGTCCGAGGATCATGGGCTGAAACTTCGTGTCATCGATCTTCGCTGGCTTGCGCCGCTGAGCGAAGATGCGATCCTTGAAGCGGTCGGTCCCTGCACGAATGTGCTGGTTGTCGACGAGTGCCGGGTGACCGGTTCGCAGTCCGAAGCGTTGATGGCCCTGCTTGCCGAGCGGGCGGGGCCGGACAAGAACATTGCGCGCATTGCCGCGGATGACAGTTTCATTCCCCTCGGACGGGCTGCGACGGCAACACTGCCCAGCCGCGACGGCATTGTCGCGGCGGCGCTCAAGCTGGCGGGGAAGGCGCGATGAAAAAGACCGCCGTCGTCATCTGCCCCGGGCGCGGGACCTACAACAAGCCGGAACTCGGCTATCTTGGACGCCACCATGGCGACAGGGCCGATTTCATCGCCATGCTGGACCGTTATCGCGCGGAACAAGGCCAGACCACGATCAGCGCGCTCGATGGCGCGGAGCGCTATTCGGTTGCCAGCTATTCGCGCGGCGACAATGCATCGCCGCTGATCTATGGCTGCGCCTATGCCGATTTCATGGCGATCGACCGCGACGACATCGAGATCGTCGCGGTGACCGGCAATTCAATGGGCTGGTATATCGCGCTTGCCTGCGCCGGTGCGCTCAGCGCCGAGAACGGCATGCACGTTGTCAACACGATGGGCACGCTGATGCAGGAAAGCCTGATCGGGGGCCAGACGGTCTACCCGTTTGTCGATGAGGAATGGAACGTGATACCCGGAAAGCGGGCCGAGATCCTTGCCCATGTGGACGATATCGGAAACCGCGCCGAGTGCAGCCTTTTTGTCTCCATTGAACTCGGCGGCATGCTGGTTCTTGCCGGCAATGAGGCCGGCCTGGCCGCGTTGGAAGCCGCGCTGCCGCGGGTCAATGACCGCTTTCCCATGCGGCTCCCGAACCACGCGGCCTTCCATACACCGCTGCAGCAGCCGATCGCGGATAAGGGCAGGGCGTTGTTACCGGCTGAGATCTTCGGCCAGCCGCAAATTCCGCTGGTCGACGGGCAGGGCAGCGCCTGGTATCCGCATGCGACCGACGTTTCGGCGCTCTGGCGCTATACGCTCGATCATCAGGTGGTCCAACCTTATGACTTTACGCGCGCCGTCCAGTCATCGGTGCAGGAATTCGCGCCCGATTGCGTTATCGTGCTCGGGCCCGGCAACACGCTGGGCGGCGCGGTGGCACAGGCGCTGATCGCCTGCGGATGGGACGGGCTTCGTTCGAAATCCGACTTCGCGGACCGGCAGAAACAGGACCCGTTCCTGATCTCGATGGGCCTTGATGAACAGCGGGTGCAGGCTAGCGGCTGACCTTGGCAAGCCGCAGGCTGCTGACCGTTTCGGCAACATCGGGCACGCGACGGATGTCATCGAGGATTTCATCAAGTTTCTTGAGGGAGTGGGTACGGATTTCAACAATCAAGTCGAAGCTGCCGCTGAGCGAATGGATGTCACCGGTGCCCTCGATCTTGCGTAGCGCGGCTGCGGTCGGTCGCGTATCATTGGCAATGAGTTTTAAAAGGCAGAATGCGCTGATGACCGCTTCTTCATCATCGGGTCCGAGTTCCACCGTGAATTTGGCGATTGTGCCGCGATCTGTCATCCGGGCGATCCGGTTCTGCACCGTGGCGCGCGACACGCCAAGATCGGACGCCAGATCCGATACGGACCG
Source organism: Allohoeflea poritis (assembly GCF_027889715.1). GTDB lineage: Bacteria > Pseudomonadota > Alphaproteobacteria > Rhizobiales > Rhizobiaceae > Hoeflea_A > Hoeflea_A poritis. The sequence continues at coordinate 255,592 of NZ_JAPJZH010000002.1, read as the reverse complement.
CCTTCCGTCTCGCATGAGAATGCGCAAAAGGCCGCGGTCTGTGTCGTCCATGGAATTCCCCGTTTTGCTACTGATGATATTCAAAATGACAAAAATTCAACAAATTGGCAAAAGGATGTTGCTTTTTGCTGGCGCGCTTTTGCTGTCTAATCACCCACACCCTGTGTCGTGGGCTTTCGTCGAGGAGAACCGAACATGACATTTCAAGACATCCTGACCGCGTCCGGCTTCACGCAGAGCGAATTGGAAGGCGGTGCACTCGACGTCCATACACCGATCGACGGCAGCCGCATCGCGTCGCTGCAGACCCATTCGGATTCGCAGGTTCTGGACATGATCGTCCGCGGCGGAACGGCCTTCGAGACCTGGCGGAAGGTACCGGCGCCACGGCGCGGTGAGCTGGTCCGGCTTCTCGGCGAGGAATTGCGGGCGGAGAAGGAAAATCTCGGCCGGCTGGTCACGCTGGAATGCGGCAAGATCTACCAGGAGGGGCTGGGCGAAGTGCAGGAGATGATCGACATCTGCGATTTTGCCGTCGGCCTGTCGCGCCAGCTCTACGGGCTGACGATTGCCTCGGAGCGTCCCGGCCACGCGATGCGCGAGACATGGCATCCGATGGGCGTGTGCGGCGTGATTTCAGCCTTCAATTTTCCCGTTGCCGTGTGGAGCTGGAACACCGCCATTGCTCTTGTCTGCGGCAATCCGGTGATCTGGAAACCGTCGGAAAAGACGCCTTTGACGGCGCTTTCGTGCAAGAAGATCTTCGACCGGGCCGTGGCCCGTTTCGGCGATGACGCACCGGACGATCTTCTCCAGGTTCTCGTCGGCGGGCGCGAGGTCGGCGATACGCTGGTTTCGTCGCCCGATGTCGCCATCGTCTCGGCGACCGGCTCGACCCGCATGGGGCGCGCGGTCGGGGCGAAGGTTGCCGAGCGTTTCGGCCGTTGTATTCTCGAACTTGGCGGCAACAACGCCATGATCGTCACCGGCAGCGCGGATCTCGAAATGGCCGTGCGCGCCATTGTCTTTTCGGCAGTCGGAACCGCCGGGCAGCGCTGCACGAGCCTGCGGCGGCTGATTGTCCATGAGAGCATTTACGATACGCTGGTCCCGCGCCTGAAGGACGTCTATTCGGGTCTTCCGATCGGCAACCCGCTGGAAGAGGGCGTTCTCGTCGGTCCGCTGATCGATGCGGGTGCGCGCGCAGCCATGCAGTCGGCGCTCGATCAGGCCCAGTCCGAGGGCGGAACGCTTCACGGCGGCGGCACACTCGCCGACACCTATCCGGATGCCGCCTATGCGGCACCGGCCATCGTCGAAATGCCCGGTCAGAGCGATATCGTCAAACACGAGACCTTCGCGCCGATCCTCTACGTCATGAAATATTCGGAGCTGGAGGAGGCGATCGGTATCCAGAATGCCGTACCGCAGGGCTTGAGCTCCTGCATCTTCACCACCGACGTGCGCGAGGCTGAGGAGTTCTTATCCGATGTCGGTTCCGACTGCGGTATCGCCAATGTGAATATCGGCCCGTCCGGCGCCGAGATCGGTGGTGCTTTCGGCGGCGAGAAGGAGACGGGCGGGGGCCGCGAATCGGGCTCCGACGCCTGGAAGGGCTATATGCGCCGGCAGACCAACACGGTGAATTATTCGCGCGAGCTGCCGTTGGCGCAGGGGATCAAATTCGACATCTGACGGAACCGCGCCGCGAAGGGCGCAATCGAGGGCAACCATGAAAAAGATCGCCGTTCTCGGGCTCGGCAAGGTCGGTGACCTTGCCGCCCTGCTGCTTCACGAGTCCGGATTTTCAGTAACCGGCTTCGATCTCCATGCACCGCGCGGCTCGCATCCGTTTGACGTGGAAAGCGCGGATGTTTCCGACAGGCAGGCCATGCAGGAGAAATTTGCGCAATTCGACGCGGTTCTTTCCTGCCTGCCCTACCATCTCAATATCGCGGTGGCGGACGCTGCCCATGCGGCCGGTATTCACTATTTCGATCTGACCGAGGACGTTCCGACGACGCAGCACATCATCGGGCTGTCGGAAACATCCAAAGGTCTGATGGCGCCGCAATGCGGCCTTGCGCCGGGCTTTGTCGGCATTGTCGGTGCATCGCTGATCGGCGCTTTCGACAATTGCCGCTCGGTGCGCATGCGCGTCGGCGCGCTGCCGCAGAACCCGACCGGGCTGATGGGCTACAGTTTCAACTGGTCGCCGGAGGGCGTGGTCAATGAATATCTCAATGATTGCGAGGTGATCGAGGACGGCGAGCGCAAATGGGTCTCGCCGATGGAGTGGCATGAAACGCTCTATATCGACGGCGTCAAGCTAGAGGCTTTCACGACATCGGGCGGTCTCGGCACGATGTGCGATACCTATCACGGGGTGGTCGACAATATCGACTACAAGACCATGCGCTATCCCGGTCACATGGAGCTGATGAACTTCTTTTTCCACGAGTTGCTGTTGCGCGAGCGGCGCGAGCTGGCCGGCGAGATCCTTGTTCATGCCAAGCCGCCGGTCGATCACGATGTGGTCTATGTGCATGTCGCCGCCGAAGGCACGATCGACGATCGTTTGTCGCGCAAGGAATTCGTTCGTGCCTATCGGCCGATCGAAATTGCCGGCAAGGAACGCACGGCCATAGCCTGGACCACGGCGGGGTCCGTCGTCGCCGTGATCGAAATGGTTCGCCACGGGCTGTTGCCGCAGAGCGGTTTCCTGAAACAGGAAGACATTCCGCTGGCTGCGTTTTTGGGCACGCGCACGGGTGCATTTTACGGCCAATAATGGCACAGTGGTCGGGTCGACAACCGCTCAATTCGCAAGTGCAGATCTTGGCCCGCAGACTCCCCCAGACCAGCCTGCTGGAGACATTCGAAGCCGCCGCGCGGCGTGGCAGCTTCACGCTCGCCGCCGCCGATCTCAACATGACACAAGGGGCGGTCAGCCGCCAGATCCGTGCGCTGGAGGAGCAGCTTGGGACCGAGCTTTTCATCCGGGAGCGTCAGCGCATCACGCTGTCTCCGGCCGGCGCGGCCTATCTCGAAGAGATCTCCAGGGCGCTGTCGATCATCCGCATGGCCTCGACCGCGATGAAGGTCAATCCGGATGGCGGGGTGCTCAATCTGGGCATTCTGCCGACCTTCGGAACGCGCTGGCTGGCACCGCGACTGCCGGATTTCTTCAGGCGGCATCCTGGCATTACCGTTAACCTCACGACCAAGCTGCGGCCATTCGATTTCGGCAGTGAAATGCTCGATGCAGCGATCCATTTCGGTGCCGATGAATGGCCGGGCACCGAGCATCTGTTTCTCGCCGAGGAAACGGTGGTGCTCGCCTGTTCGCCGACGCTGTTGCCGCAGCTCAACATCGAGACTGTGGAAGATGTTGCCAAGGGGCCGCTGCTGCATCTGGCGACACGGCCCATGGCTTGGCAGCGCTGGTTCGAAATGAACGGCCTGGAGACGGATGTGCAACCGGGCACGACCTTCGATCAGTTTGCGACGATGGCCCAGGCCGCCGCACACGGGTTGGGTCTTGCGTTGTTGCCCGAGTTCCTTATCGAGGACGAGTTGCGCAGCGGCAAGCTGGTCGCCGCGTGGGACAAGGCGAATAAGAGCATTGGCAGTTATGCGCTGATCTGGCCGAAATCGCGCCGCAATCACCCGCCGCTGCTGCGCTTCCGGGAGTGGCTGGAGACCGCGGTGGGGCAGGGGATAGACGGCAATTCGCGGTAAGGTTATTAAGAATTGCGTTTTGCTAGGCGATTCTCGCATTGGTGGAGAAGGCGTGATCGCCTGTTTGGATGGGGCGATCGGGGCGGCAACCCAGTCTAACTTCGAGGGGAATTTTCAGGATATGTCAGATACTTCCATGGAACAACAGCATGAACCGCTTGGCATCGGCAATATCGTCAGCGAGACGTTCTCGATACTGACCGGCAACATCACGGCTGTTCTGATCCTGGGCGGAATACCGTCCGTGGTCTCGTTGATTTTGACATGGCTGCTGTTCGGTGCGGCTTTTGTGACCGGAAATTTTGCCGAGGATCCGACCGGTCTTCCGGCGAATTTCGGCCTGAGTTTCGCTTTCGTCTTCGTGATTTCGTTGGCGATTACCGCCGTGGCCATGGCCCTTATTGTGCAATTGGCTTACGATTCCAAGGCCGGGCAGGCAATACAGCCCGCGCGTTATGTTCAGCCTGCACTTGCAAGCGCGTTTCACGTCGTCGTGCTGACATTCATTATCTCCATTCTGTCGATCATTCCATTTGCGCTCTTCATCGTTCCCGGATTGTGGGTCTATGCCGTTTTTTCCGTAACAATACCGTCGGTTGTCATCGAACGGACGGGATTCGGCGCTCTGGGTCGCAGTATTTCCCTGACCAAACAATACCGTTGGCCCATCGTTTTGGTGATGATCATTACCGGCATCATCTCAATAGTGATCAATATGGTCGGGTCCATCGTGATTGAATTTGTTCCGGGAGGCGTGATTGTCGAACTGATCCTGCTCTCGGTTTTGTACGGCATTACGTACGGCATCTTCGGAATTTTGATGGTTCTGATTTATGATCGCCTCCGGCAGATCAAGGAAGGCGTTGGCTTGAAAGGTGTGGTTTCGGTTTTCGAGTGAGGCCAATTTCGCCTTTAATCCAGGCACAAACCGTTACACGGACAGGCCGGAAATCACTTTCACGGCTTCTTCGCGAATAGCGGGGATGACGGGCTTCAGAAGTTCGATACGGTCGAAGGACTGTGCGTTGTCCTTGAGCGACTGACGCAGAGCCCGGCCGAAGGCCTGGCGCAGTTCCGTGCCGATATTGAACTTGCACACGCGGCTGGTTGTCGCGAGTTCGCGGCGTGTTTCTGGCGCAACGCCGCTGCCACCATGCAGCACGAGAGGCAAGTTCGTTGCGGCCTCGATCTGACGAAACCGGTCCATGTCTATTTGCGTACCGGCTTCGGTCTGCAGGTGGACATTGCCGACCGAGATGGCCATGGCGTCCGCGCCGCTTTCCCGGTCGAACCGGGCGGCTTCTTCAACGCTGGTCATGGCCGACGCCTTGCCCTTCGCATAGCCGACGAAACCCACTTCGCCCTCAACCGAAACGCCGGCGCTGTGTGCGTCCTCGCAGATCCGCGCGGTCAGCGCGATGTTTTCTTCGATGGGAAGTTCGGAACCGTCGAACATGACGGATGTAAAGCCGCAATCGATGCCCTCGCGGCATTCTTCGATGCTGCGGGCGTGGTCGATATGGCAGACGACGGGGACGGAGACCTGTTCCGCCAGTGCACGGAACATCGCTCCAAGAACGGAAACCGGTGTGTGTTTGCGGCTGCCCGGGCCGGCCTGAAGGATGATCGGTCGCCCGGTCTCTTCCGCCGCCTGTACAAAGGCCAGCGCATCCTCCCATCCCAGCACGACGAGGCCGGCGACCGCGTAGTTTCCGGCAGCCGCCGGCTGCAGGACTTCACGCAATGTCGCAAGCGTCATTTGAATTTCGCGATCATGTCTTTGATGCCGGGTATTGTCTCGATCTGCCAGGCGTGGTCCGGCTGGAAATACTGCACGAGCGAGCGCTGGAACAGACCGCCCAGGATCGTGAAATAGTACATCTCGTAGCCCGGCGCGACGACGCAGGGGTGATAGCCCTTGTCGAGGATGATCGTCGAGCCGTCGACGATGTGATAGGCATCGCCGACCTGACCGTCCTCGCGCTGCACAAGTTGCATACCGAAGCCGTGCGCGGGCTTGAAGCGGAAATTGTAGGTTTCGTCGTGGCGCGTTTCGTTCGGTTGCCGGTCGGTGTCGTGCTTGTGCGGCGGAAAGCCGGACCAGCCGCCCTGGCCGACTGTGAAGAGTTCGGAAACAAGAAGGCGCCCGACCTTGTCGTGATATTTGGTGCCGAGGATGTGCTTGATCTTGCGGTGTGTCTTGGTCTCGTCCGAACCGTACTGGACCAGATCGATTTCATCCTTGCGCACGGCGAAGGGCTCCAGCGTCTTGCTATAGCGTGCGCCGGCAATGAACACCTCGGCCGCGTCGCTCATGGCAACGATTGTCGCGCGGGCGCCGGACGGGACATAGACACCCTCCGGCTCCCCGTCCCAGACATCAACTGTCCGGTTGCCGATCCCGGCGAATTCTGCCCCTTCCACGACGACATCCACCGTGCCCGTCGCCGGCACGACGCAGGTCTCATAACCCGGAACGCGGTAATCGAAGGCCTGGCCGCTCGTGAGCTTCACAATGTTGAAATAGTTGAGCGGCACGCGGCAGTCGTCCGCGTCGATAATGGCTTTGTTGGCGTTGTCAAAGGGCGGGATGTGCATGATCCGCCTCCATTGTTCTGGTCGGACCGGGATGGGTTCTGATGAATTCGTCGAGTTGTGCGGTGTCGGGCATGGCCGGTGCGCAACCGACTTTGGAGACAACCATGGCGGCTGCGGCGGAGCCGCGCTCGAGGCTCACTTCCAGGGGATGACCTTGCGCCAGCGCGCTGATGAAGCTGCCCAGGAACGCATCGCCCGAACCGGTCGGCTTCAAGGCTTCGACGCGATAGATGCCTGCTTCGATGACTTGCGTGCCTTGAAATGTGACCGAGCCTTGCGCGCCCATCTTGTAGACGACAAGCCTGTTTCCATTGCGGGCAAGGTCCTGTGCGAGACTTCGGCCGGCGCTCATGTCACCTGCCAGCGTCGCAAACTCCTCGTCATTGCCGACAACTATATCCGCCATCTCCGCCGCCTTGAGACATACGGCGCCGGCATCCGCCGGGCTCGGCCAGGTATAGGGCCGGTAGTCGAGGTCGAGAATGACAGGAATACCCGCGTCCTTTGCCGCTTCGAAAGCTGTGAATGTTGCGCTGCGTGAAGGCTCCGCCGCGAAACAGGTTCCGGTCGCGATCAGGCCGCCATACCGCCTGAATTCGATCCCGGCCAGATCGTCAGTGCTGAATTCGAAATCCGCAGCGCCGTTGCGGTATATCACCGACTGACAGTCCTGAATGCGGGTTTCGACGACAGCGAGGGATGTCCGGCTTTGTCCGCCTGTGGTGCGCACGCCGTCCGCATTGACGCCATAGCCTTCAAGCTGGTTGCGCACGAAACGGCCAACCGCGTCATCCGACACCGCCGTGACGAGTGCTGCCGCGCCGCCGTGTCGCGCAATTGCGACGGCGATATTGGCGGATGAGCCTCCAAGTGCCGCAAAGAAGGACGTGGCCTTTTCCGTGCGCGTGCCGGGCGGATCGGCATAGAAGTCCATGCCGGCGCGGCCGAGGATGACAAAGCTGTTTTTCTTCAAGGAATCCAGCATTCTACCCAAGTCGTTTTCAGCTTTTCTCGCACTGCTTGCGGATCCATTGCCGCCAAGTCAGGGCGTTGACTGTTGTTGATCACACTGTCTGTTTGACTTGCCGTCATCGGTCCTCCGCCGGCAGAATCCGAGGTTGGTTTGCACGATGCGAGATGTTCGCTTGACGCAAGAGCCTAAATCGAGTTTATGGTTTTTGCAACCGGTTGCAAAAATTCAGCGAGGAGCGCGCCAATGACGGAGATTGGCATCGGAATCATCGGCGGCGGTTATATGGGCAAGGCCCATTCCGTTGCCATGAACGCAGTCGGTGCCGTGTTCGAGACGCGCTTGCGGCCGCGTTGCGAGATGATCTGCACGACGACGCAGGAAGGGGCCGCGGAAAAGGCGCGGCTTTTCGGATTTGCCCGCTCGACTCATGACTGGCGCGAACTCGTAACCGATCCGAAGATCGATGCGGTGGTCATCGCGTCCACCCAGGATACCCATCGTGACATCGCGCTTGCCGCGATTGCAAACGGCAAGGCCGTGATGTGTGAAAAACCGATGGGTGCATCGGTGGAGGAAGCCCGAGAGATTACCGAGGCCGCCGAGGCGGCGGGGGTCGTCAATATGGCGGCGTTCAATTATGTGCGCACACCGGCCACGCAGCTCGCACGACAAATCATCGGTGCCGGTGAAATCGGCGACATCACCTATGTCCGGGCCGAGCACACGGAGGACTTCTTTGCCGATCCCGACGCACCGGCGACGTGGCGTTCGCACGGCCGTGCCAACGGCAATCTCGGCGACCTTGCCCCGCATATCGTCAATGCGGCGCTCGCTCTTGCCGGTCCGATCAAATCGCTTGTTGCCGATGTCGAAACCGTCCACAAGACCCGCCCCGGTCCGAATGGACCGGAGCGCGTGACGAATGACGATCAGTGCCAGTTGCTTTGCCGATTCGAAAGCGGTGCGATGGGAATGCTTTTCGCCAGCCGCGTCGCAACGGGGCGCAAGATGGGCTACATCTACGAGGTCTTCGGCACCAGGGGCGCGCTGCGGTTCGATCAGGAAGACCAGAACGCTCTTTGGCTCTACAAGGGCGACGCCGCGCCGGGACGCGAGGGGTTCACCAAGATCCTGACCGGGCCCGAGCATCCCGATTACAGGCCCTTCTGTCAGGGGCCGGGACACGGCACCGGATACCAGGACCAGATCATCATCGAGGCGCATGATTTCCTCAAGGCCATTGAAACGGGTGAGCCGGTCTGGCCGACCTTCCGGGACGGGCTGGCGGTTTCCGAGATCATCGAAGCCGTGTGGCGATCGCATGAGGAGCGGCGCTGGGTCTCGGTGGACGAGGCCTGAGGACGCGCCGGCAGGAGGGATCGTCAATGACAATAAGAATAGGCAACGCGCCCTGCAGCTGGGGCGTCGAATTCGCGGATGATCCGCGCAACCCCCACTGGCGCACGGTGCTCGGCGAATGCAAGCAAGCGGGCTATCACGGTATCGAACTCGGGCCGGTCGGTTTCATGCCCGAGGATCCCGCCGAGCTCGGCGATGCGCTTGCGGAACTGGAACTCGAACTGATCGGCGGCGTGGTGTTTCGTCCGTTCCACGATGCGGGCAAATGGGATGAGGTGCTGGATGGCTCGCTGCGCACCTGCAAGGCCCTTGCAGCGCACGGGGCCGAGCACCTGGTGCTGATCGATTCGATCTCTGCGCGCCGCGCGCCGACGGCCGGGCGGCCGCATGAGGCCGTGCAGATGGGTGAGGATGAATGGTCCGCCTATCGCGACAGGATCCGCCAGATCGCGAAGATCGGAACGCAGGAATACGGGCTGACCGTCGCGATCCACCCGCATGCCGGCGGTTTCATCGACTTCAAAACCGAGACCGAGCGGCTGCTTGCCGAAACCGACCCGGCGGAACTCAAACTGTGCCTCGATACCGGGCATACACACTACGCTGGCTTCGATCCGGTGACCTTCATGGAGACGCATATGGACCGTATTTCCTACATGCACTTCAAGGATATCGATCCAGCGGTCAAGCAAAGTGTGATTGCGGAGCGGACCGATTTCTACAAGGCCTGCGGGCAGGGGATCTTCTGCAATCTCGGCGATGGCGAGACGGACTTTCCCACAGTGCGGCAAAGGCTGACCGATGCCGGCTTTGCCGGCTGGTGCACCGTTGAGCAGGATTGCGATCCGGAAGGGGCGACGTCGCCGCTCGGTGACGCAAAGGCCAATCGCGCCTATCTTCGTTCAATCGGATTTCATTGAGGAGCCGACATGGCCAGACTGAATTGGGGAATGATCGGCGGCGGCGAGGGCAGCCAGATCGGACCGGCACACCGGATCGGGGCCGGTCTTGACGGACATTTCACCCTTGCCGCCGGCGCTTTCGATGTCGACCCGGCAAAGGGCGTCGAATTCGCCGGTACCCTTGGCGTTGCCGAGGATCGCGCCTATGGCGACTGGCGGGCGATGCTGGAGGGCGAAACGGCGCGCGATGACCGTGTCGATCTCGTTACCGTGGCAACGCCCAACGCGACCCATTACGAGATTACCAAGGCATTCCTGGAAAACGGCTTCAACGTGCTGTGCGAGAAGCCGATGACGATGACGGTCGCGGAGGCTGAAGACATCGTCGCAACGGCGCGGAAATCCGGCCGCATCTGCGCCGTCAATTACGGTTATTCCGGCTATCCCATGGTGCGCCATATGCGGGCGATGGTGGCGGGCGGCGAACTGGGGCGCGTGCGGCTGATCAAGGCGGAGTTCGCGCATGGTTTCCACGCAAATGCCGCCGATGCCGACAATCCGCGCATCCGCTGGCGCTACGACCCGCAGCAGATCGGACCGTCGGCCCAATTCGCCGATTGCGGCATCCACGCTTTGCACATGGCGAGTTTCGTTTCCGGCCAGGAGGCCGAAGAACTGTCTGCCGATTTCGTCTCCTGCATCGCGTCGCGAACGCTCGAGGACGACGCGATGGTCAGTTTCCGCATGTCCGGGGGCGCGGTGCTGCGGTTGTGGACGAGTTCGGTTGCCGTTGGCCGCATGCACGGGCTGACGCTGCAGGTTTTCGGCGAGAAGGGCGGACTGAGCTGGGAGCAGGAACATCCGAACCAGCTCTACTGGACGCCGGTCGACGGCAGGACGCAGATCATCGAACGCGGCGCCCCGGATCTTTCTGCGGCAGCGCAAAGGGCTTCGCGGGTGACGATCGGCCATGCCGAAGGCATGCCGCTCGCCTTTGCCAATATCTATGCGGACCTTGCCGAGGTCATCATGGCGGAGAAGGAATCGCGATCGCCGGATCCCGCGGCAACGCACTATCCGACGGCGCTCGATGGTCTGCGGTCCATGGCGGCGATCAGCGCCGCGGTGGAATCGGCGAACAAGAGCGGCAACTGGACCGATGCGAGGCCGCCATCCTTCCGTGGCTGAAATCAGTCAGCTTGCCGGCAGTGGCCTGAGCGTGCCGCGCTCGACGATGGAGCAGTCGAAGGGCTGCGTATCGGCATCCTGTTCGGTATCGTCGACCATCTCGATGACCAAGGTCACGGATTTCAGGATTATGTCGCGGACCGGTTGGCGGATGGTCGTCAGGTCATAGGCGGACCAGCCCGCCATGTTCATGTCATTGAAGCCGAGGAAGCCGATATCCTGCGGGATCTTCATGCCCGAGCCGCGGGCCGCGTCCATGGCGCCCATGCAGATCAGGTCGTCGCCGCAGAACAGCGCTTCGACGGATTTTTCGGCGAGCAGCGCCTTCATGGCCTCCTTGCCGGCCGAATAGGAATAGTTGTCGGCAAAGCGGATATCGGCCGGCTCCAGTCCGAGTTCCTTCAGGCGACTGAGGAAGCCTGCAAGGCGGTCCTGCGTGGATGTGGCCGACTGCGGACCGCCAAGCAGGGCGATGCTGCGATAGCCCCGGTCGAACAGCGTTTGCGCCGCCATTTCACCGCAGCGGACATTATCGATGCCGACGACATGCACGCCGGCTTCCGAACCGAAACGTCCGAAGGCGTGGACCACCGGAACGCCGGCCTTGCTGAAGGCATGGGGAAAGGTCGGGGGAAGGGTGGATGTCGCGATAATAATACCGTCGACGCGGTACTGCTTGAGCATTTCAAGTGATTTTTGCGGATCGGTCTCGGTGCTGAGGTTGACCAGCAGGGGGCGGAATCCGCGTTCCTGCAGCACGCGCGTGAAGAGGTCGAAAACTTCCAGGAAGACGGGGTTTCGGAAGTTGTTGGCGACAAGGCCGATCAGCCTGGTGCGGTTGGTCGCCAGGCTGCGTGCGATCAGGCTCGGCCGATAGCCGAGTTCATCGGCGGCCTTTTGGACTTTCTCCCGCGTCTTGGCCGACACGCTGGCGCCTTCGGTAAAGGTGCGCGAAACGGCCGAACGCGATACACCGGCGCGCTCGGCGACCTCCTTCAGGGTAACCGTCAATGGACTTGCGTACTCCGTTTCTCAATGCGCAATCAGTTCGGTCAAACCTAGAAAATCACATTGAATCTTGCAACCGGTTGCAACAATTCGAGAAGATCGGCTCGACGAACAAAGCCGATATCGAGCAGAAAACGACTCAAAAATGCAAGCATCAATTTTTAATTTACCATAATTTTTTCAGTTACTTATAGCTGGAAACTCATATGGGAAATGAACAAGGGTTCTGCTCCGGATTGCTGCGCTTCACCTGGTCCGCTTGCGCCCGTGCGGGTTCTGCTCTCAGATACGACCATCGACAATCGCCGAGCGGGATGCCACGAAACGGACATGGATACCACTGTCAGGGACATTGCCAGGGATCTGGTCCTGCAACTCAGCGACAAGGAGAGGGCTTACCTTGCGGTTCTCGCTGAATCGCGGGACGGGGTCTCCGCCGGATCGAATCCGATTGCCGTGGCGCTCTGTGAAAAACTGCCGGCATGTCTTGAGCTGGATCGGGAAAGCGGGCATCTGGCTTTCCGCACGCCCTTGCTTCGCGATGCGGTTGGATCGGCGCTGTCCGGCGAGATTGAAGGAAAGCAGGCGCAGGCTCTTTACTCCCGGGGTGAGGCGGTCGCGGCCATCGAGCTTGCGCAGGCAAGCGGCGATCATGCCCAGGCGCTTGAGTGGTTCCGAGAGCAGGGCAACCAGTTCTTCATGCATCTGCACGGGCTCGATGCCTGTTTCAGGGTCATTTCGAACTTTCCGCCTGATATGCAGCGCAACAATGCAACGCTTGTGGTGGCGCTCGCCATGCATGCGCTGAAATCCGGGAGCGTCAACCGGGCCCGCCATATCCTGCGCGAGCATTTCGGACCGGAGGCGCTCGATCTTCAGCGTGTGGTCGGAAATCCCGAGCACTATTCGCGCGATTTCCGTATGTTTCGGCTGGTGATGTCGATCTACGAGGATTACGCCATCGGCAACACGGTGCGCGATCACATGTTCGAACTGCTTGGCGAGCTGGACCTGGACGATCACCTGAACCGTGGCGGCATCTACAATACGATGCTGGAAGTCTGTATCCAGCGCCAGCAGATGGACGCGGCGGAGGAGATGGCCAACCGGGCGCGCCACCACTACCAGAAGGCAAAGGTGCCGCTTCTCGAGTTCTATATCGAGCTGCACCGGGCTGTGTTTTCGCTCAATCGCGGCGTGCTTCCGGAGGTGGCGGCGGCCGTGGATGCCGCCGATGCGGCGCTGTCGCGGGTCACCTTCGAAACGCCGACGGACCATCGATTGCTCGGCCTTCTTAAAGCGGTTCTGGCGTTCGAAAAGGGCGACGCGCAGCAACTGGTGGATTACCTGAATGATGAGTTCGACAAATTCGCCTATGGTGAACTCTGGCCGACCATCACAGAACTTGCGCTCTACTATGGAAGCCTGGCGATCAGCGGCGAACTGGGTGTTGCCGCGGCGCGGTCGTTCCTCGACAAGTGGCGCATACAGGAATGGCGCTCGCGCCGTTTCAACTTCGTCATCACCATCCGGCAGGTCGATGTGCTGCAGAACCACAACCGCTGGCATGAAGCAGCGGAATTGTTGACCAGCGTCCAGTCCCGCATCAATGCGACATGGGTCGAGAGCGCCGAGGAAGCGCTTGGGCTGATCGACAACACCCGTGAGATCGCCATCGCGTTTGCATGGCTGCGGCACCTGATCCGGCACGCGCCGCGCAATGCGATGCGTTTGCGGCAGGTGGAGCAGTTTCAGGCCAATCCGCACATCAATGACAGGCAAAGAAGCACTTTATGGCTTTGGGAGGCCTATCTTTCCCGTCTGCAACGCGACACGACGCGGGCGCGGGCGCAGCTCACGAAGGTTCTTGAAGGCGCTGCCCGCATGGGTGTTCTGACCCATCTGATCGGCGAGAAGGAAATCCTTCAAAAGCTGATGGCAGACAAGCGCATCGGCCCGTTCGTCAAGGCGGCGCCCGGTGCCGTGGAGATCCTGAGGCGTCTTGACGGTTTCCATGCGGGTGCGGGCACGAAGGCCGTTCCGGGGCTCACCCGGCAGGAACTGCGTGTGTTGACGCTGGTGGCGGAAGGCGCGTCGAACAAATTTGTGGCGCGTCAGATGCAGCTCTCCGAGGTCACCGTGAAATTCCACCTGGGCAACATCTACCGGAAGATGGGGTGCGCCAAGCGGTCCGAGGCGATTGCCGCTGCAAGGGCGCTCAACTGGGTCGCATAGGCTGCCACCAGCGTCAGGTCCGGCGAAAGAATACCTGCCCGCCTGGGGGTTACCCAGGACGGTTGGCCAACTGAATCTGCACCTTCTGCAACGGATAAGTCTGCCTTCGAACCTGGACCCGAATACTGCGTCGGGCACCCGGCACGCGAACAAAACCTATACCTATTTTTGAAAAACCTATACCTTTCGGCGATTGTGGCGGCGGATGCGGCGTTTCACTCTGTGGGGCACCATTTCAACCGGGCCCGCCATGCAGACAAATCCTGCCCAATTGATGCTCAAGCGCCTTGTCGGCTTTGCCGGCGTCATGTTCGTGCTCTCGGCGATGATCTTCATCCTGGCGCGGATCGTTCCGGGCGATCCGGCGCGCATTGCGCTCGGTCCCAGCGCGACCCAGCAGCAGGTTGACGAGATGCGGCTGGAGATGGGGCTCGATGCGCCGCTCTGGCAGCAATACACGGACTATGTGTGGCGCGGCATTCAGGGCGATTTCGGCAAATCGCTGATTTCGGGCCGGCAGGTGAGCGATGAAATCGCCGCCCTGCTGCCGGCGACGCTCGAGCTGGTCATTGTCACCGTTCTTCTGATCGTCGCGGTCTCCATACCGCTCGGCGTCATGACGGCGCGCTACCGCAACAGTTGGATCGACAATGTCGGGCGTTTCTTCTCCATCGTCGGCGTGACGATGCCGAGCTTCCTGTTCGCCATATTGCTGCAGTTGATTGCCGCCAATTTCCTATCCGACTGGCCGGTGCTCGGGCGGGTCAATTATTCACTGGACCTGCCGGACGGGCCGACGGGCCTGCTCCTGGTCGACTCGGTCGTCCATGGCGATTGGCGGGTATTCTGGAGCGCGTTACAGCACCTGATCTTTCCTTCAATGGCGCTCGCAATGGCCGGCATCGGCCAGATTACCAGGATCACCCGTTCGGCGATGATCGAGCACCAGCGGCGCGATCATGTGCTGACGCTCAAATCCTTCGGCGTGCCGGACCGGGTGATCGTCTTCCGCTACCTGCTCAAGCTGTCGTCCATCGCACCGCTGACGATCATGGGCCTGGAATTTGCCTCGCTGATCGGCAACGCCTTCGTCGTCGAGCTCGTCTTTTCCTGGGGCGGCTTTGCTTCCTACGGGCTGGAATCGATCCTGCAGAAGGATCTCAATGCGGTCATGGCCGTGGTGCTCGTCTCCGGCTTCTTCTTCGTTGTCGCCAACCTGGTGATCGACATCGTCCTGATGGCGATCGACCCGCGGCTGCGCTTCAAGGAGGCGAAGTGATGTCAGCCGTCTCCAACGACCAGCCGACGATCCTGTCCGCCCGCTACATGGCGTGGTACCGCTTCTCGCGCAATCCCTCGGCGGTGATCGGCGGGCTGATGGTGCTCTCAGTGATCCTGGTGGCGATTTTCGCGCCGCTGATCGCACCCTATCCGGAAGATGTCGGGGCGACGGTCGATTTCCGCAACCGGCACATGCCCCCGGACGCGGCCCACTGGATGGGAACGGACAAGGTCGGGCGGGATATCCTGACGCGCGTTATCTTCGGTTTCCGCATCTCGCTGCTTCTCGTCATCGGCGTTCTTGGCGTGGCCGTGCCGGTCGGCACGGCGCTCGGCATGCTAGCCGGCTATTTCAGCGGCATGACGGAGCGGATCATCACCGGCTTCACCAATGTGATGCTCGCCATTCCGCCGCTGGTCATGGCGCTGGCCATCGGCAATGTGCTGGAGCCCAACCTCGTCAACGCAATGCTGGCGATCACGCTGCTTTGGTGGACCTGGCATGCGCGGCTGATCTACCGGGTGTCGAAATCCATTGCCACGGAAGACTTCGTCGAGGCGGCGCGGCTTGCCGGCGCCAGCCACTGGCATGTCCTGACGCGGGAGATCCTGCCCAATTGCGTATCGGTCATCTCGGTCAAGACGACGCTGGACGCGGCCTTCGTGATCCTGTTCGGCGCGACGCTGTCCTTCCTCGGTCTCGGCGTCAAGCCGCCGACGCCGGATCTCGGCTCGATGGTTGCCGACGGACGCCAGTTCCTGCCGGAAATGTGGTGGGAAGTGCTGGCGCCCGGTTTCGCGATCTTCTATGCGACGCTCGGCTTCAACCTGCTCGGCGACGGCCTTCGCGACATGTTCGACGTGGAGGTGTGAGCGTGACCAACCTGTTGGATATCCAGAACCTCAACGTCTCGTTCCGGACCTACGGCATTCGCAACAATGTGTTGAAGGATGTCGGTCTGAAAATCCCCGAGGGCGGTCGGGTCGCGCTGATCGGCGAGACGGGGTCCGGAAAGTCGGTCACCAGCAAGACGATCCTCGGCACGCTGCCGGACAATGCCGTCGTGGAGAGCGGGACGATCCGTTTCGACGGCGAGGACGTGCTGACGCTTTCGCAGGGCAAACGCGAAGCGATGAAGGGGACGGCCTTCTCGATCATCATGCAGGACCCGCTGAGCTCCTTCAATCCGGTGTTCCGCATCGGCCGTCATCTCGACGATGTCCTGCGTTTCTCCGACCGCAGGCTCGGCGAGACGTCCAATTCCCGTGACCGGCGCCGGCGCATCGAACAGGTGCTGCGGCAGGTCCAGCTTTCCGATCCGGCACGCATCTTCGATGCATATCCGTCGCAGCTTTCCGGCGGCATGCGCCAGCGCGTGCTGATCGCGCTGGCGCTGCTGCACCAGCCGCGCCTGCTGATCGCCGACGAGCCGGGCACGGCGCTGGACGTGACCACCCAGGACGAGATCATGAAGCTGATCAACAGCCTGGTCTCGGACAATGGCCTGTCGCTTTTGATGATCACCCACAATCTCGGCGTGGTGCGCAAGATGGCGGACGACATCTACGTCATGCGCCATGGCGAGATCGTCGAGCATGGCCCGCTCAAGACCATCTTCCGCACACCGCAACAGGCCTATACCAAGGCGCTGATCGCGGCGATCCCGCCGCTCTACGGCCCGGGTGTCGAGGATCAGAAGGCGGTCGATGCCGAACCCATCGTCAGCCTGTCGAACGTCTCGAAATCCTTCGACGAGAAACTCCTGTTCGGCCGCGGCCGGTCGCATCTGGCGGTCAAGGACGTATCGCTGCAGGTCTCGAAGGGGGAAATCTTCGGCTTGGCGGGGGAGTCCGGATCGGGCAAGACAACGGTCGCGCGCATGATCATGGGGCTGATCCGGCCGACGGCCGGCTCGATCACCGTTGATGGCGACACGGTCGGCGAAAAGGGGCGGGGGCCCGATTTCCGGGAACTGATCCAGATCGTCTACCAGAACCCCGGAACCTCGCTCAATCCGAAACGGACGGTGGGCCAGACTCTCTCCGTGCCGCTGCGTTTCGCCGGCCTCAGGGCCGATGCGGTCGAAAAGCGCATTCACGAATTGCTGGCGCATGTCGAGCTGCAGCCGCATTACATCTCGAAATATCCGCACGAGCTGTCGGGCGGCCAGAAGCAGCGCGTGGCGATCGCCCGGGCGCTGGCGGCGAACCCGAAGATCATCGTGCTTGACGAGCCGACATCGGCGCTCGACGTGTCGGTGCAGAAGAATGTCATCGATCTGTTGCAGAAGCTGCGCGACGATCTGGGTCTGACCTTCCTGTTCATCTCCCACGACTTGTCGCTGATGCGCAATTTCTGCAGCCACATCGCCATCATGCTGCGCGGCGAGGTCGTCGAGAGCGGCGAGCCGCGCCAGGTCTTTGCGGACCCGCAACATCCCTATACCCGTGCGCTGATCGCGGCCGTGCCGGTGATGAGCGACGAGGAAGACCGTCTGAAACCACAAACCAGCATCGAGGAGCGACGCCGGTATCTTGCCGATACCGCCGTCTGACCGCATGCGAGAACCAAGGAGAGTACGGTGTATCGACTGGGCATTGACGTAGGCGGAACCAACACGGACGCGGTCATCATGCATGAACGCGACGTGCTGGCCGGCTTCAAGGCATCCACGACACAGGATGTCACCAGCGGCGTCGTGGAGGCACTGGAAGGCGCGATCGGCAAGTCGGGCGTCGACCGAAGCAAGATCGACAAGGTGATGATCGGCACGACGCATTTCACCAACGCGGTGATCGAGCGCAAGCACATCAATCCGGTCGCCGCGATCCGGCTCGGTCTGCCGGCGACCGCCTGCCTGCCGCCGATGGTCGACTGGCCCGCGGATCTGCGTGTCGCCGCCGGCGACAGCGGCTATCTCGTGCGGGGCGGCTACGAATTCGACGGGCGGGAGATCGCGCCGCTCGACGAGGAGGAACTCGACCGCATCTGCGACGACATCAATGCGCGCAAGATCAAGGTGGCCTCCGTCAGCTCGGTCTTCAGCCCGATCAACCAGGAAATGGAAAAGACGGCGCGCGAACACATCCTGCGCCGCTGCCCGGACGTTTCGGTGGTGCTTTCCAGCGATATCGGGCGCATCGGCCTGCTTGAGCGCGAGAGCGCGGCGATCATGAATGCAAGCCTGCTGGCGCTCAGCGAGCGTACGGTGGATGCCTTTGCCGAGGCGCTGACGTCCGCCGGCCTCGATTGCGCGTTCTTCATCACCCAGAATGACGGCACGCTGATGGGCGCCGAAATGGTCAAGCGGTTTCCTGTCCTGACCTTTGCCTCCGGCCCCACGAACTCCATGCGCGGCGCGGCGTTCCTGACCGGCGAGCGCAGCGGTATCGTGGTGGATATCGGCGGCACGACGACGGATGTGGGCGCCCTGCAGCAGGGCTTTCCGAGGCAGGCCGCAACGGTCGTCGATATCGGCGGCGTGCGCACCAATTTCCGCATGCCGGACGTCTTTTCCGTCGGCCTCGGCGGCGGATCGCTGGTCCGCACCAACGATCAGGGAGAGGTGACCGTCGGGCCGCAGTCGGTCGGCTTCCGCATCACCGAAGAGGCGCTGGTCTTCGGGGGCGATACCCTGACGGCGACGGATATCGCCGTGGCGCGGGGCGAAGCGGATATCGGCGACGCCTCCCGCGTGGCTGGCCTCGATGCCGATACGACAGAGAAGGCGCGCGCGGCAATCACGACGCTGCTGCAGCGGGCCGTGGAGCGCAGCCGTATTTCGCCTGAACCGATCCCGGTGATCGCGGTGGGCGGCGGCTCGATCCTGATGCCCGACCGGCTCGCCGATCTCGAAGTCATCCGGCCGGAGAATTTTGCCGTTGCCAACGCCGTCGGCGCCGCGATCGCGCAGATCAGCGGCGAGGTGGACCGCATCTTCTCGCTGGAGAACGGGCTGACGCGCGAAGCCTGCCTGAAGCAGGCCGAAGAAGAGGCGACGGAAAAGGCCATCGCATCCGGTGCCGCGCCGGCAACGATCGAGACGATCGAGCGCGAGGATGTGCCGCTCGCCTATCTGCCGGGCAATGCGACGCGGATCCACGTCAAGGTCGTCGGCGAAATGGAGGGCGCCAATGCTGTCGCGGCAGGCTGACCTCATCTCGATCGGGGAAGAGGAAATCGAGGCGCTTGAAATCGGCGCCGCGATCCTCGGCACCGGCGGAGGCGGCAATCCCTATATCGGCAAGCTGCGCGCCTTGCAGGTGCTGCGCGAGGGCCGCAAGATGCGGGTATTGCCGCTGCAGGCGCTGCCGGACGACGCCAAGGTCGTATCGCTCGGCGGTATCGGCGCGCCGTTGATTTCCCATGAACGCATCAAGGAAGGCCGCGAGGGGCTGCGCTGCGTGCGGGCGCTGGAACAGCGGCTCGGCATCAAGGTCGACGCCATCGCCTGCGAGGAAATTGGCGGGCAGAACGCCATGGAGCCGCTGATCGTGGCGGCGCTGGCCGATCTTCCGGTCGTCGATTGCGACGGGATGGGCCGGGCATTTCCCGAGATGCAGATGACGACTTTTTCGATCTACGGCCATCGCAGCACGCCGAGCGTCATGTGCGACCTGCATGGCAATGTGGTGATCTTCGATCACGCGGCATCCGAGCTTTGGCATGAGCGTCTGGCGCGGGCCTGCGTGATTTCCCAGGGCGGCGCCTCGACACTCGCCAGCGCCCCGATGCAGGGCGTCTTCGTCAAGCGTTTCGGCATTCCCGATTCCTACAGCCGCGCCATCGCGCTTGGGCGGGCGGTGCGCAATGCGCAGGCGCGCAACGAGGACCCGGTCGCGGCAATCTGCGATTTCGAGAACGGCCAGTTGGTCTTCACCGGCAAGATCAGCGACGTCAAACGGGAATTGCGCGGCGGCTTCGTTGCCGGCGAGGCGGCGATCGAGGGCTTCGACGATCACGAAGGCGATGTCGCCAACATCATTATCCAGAACGAGAATCTCGTTTTCCAGCGCAACGGCGAGACGGAAGTCATCGTGCCGGATCTCATCGTGATCCTCGACATCGATACCGGCGAGGCGATCACCACGGAGATGCTGCGCTACGGCCAGCGTATCAGCGTGCTGGCACTGCCGTGCCATCCGTTGCTGCGCACGCCCGAAGCGTTGGCGGTGGTCGGACCGGCGGGTTTCGGTCTCGGCAATCTGAATTACCTGCCGCTTGAGGATGCGGTCGCAGACCGGCAACGCGTATTGGAGGATGCAGGCAAATGAGCGCCTACACGATTACTGAAAACGAGATGGAGGCGATCGCCACGGGCGGCGCTTTCCTCGGCACCGGCGGCGGCGGCGACCCCTATATCGGAAAGCTGATGGCGCAGTCGGCCATTGCCGAGCACGGGCCGGTTACGGTGATCTCGCCGGAAGATGTGGAGGATGATTGGCTGTGTGTGCCCGTGTGCATGATGGGCGCGCCGACGGTCATGCTGGAGAAGCTGCCCAATGGCGGCGAGGCGCGCAGCGCGCTCGAGCAGCTCGAAGCGTTCCTCGGCCGCAAGGCGGATGCGCTGATCTGCATCGAGGCGGGCGGGCTGAATTCGACAATTCCGTTTGCCGTCGCCGCCGCAACCGGTCTGCCGCTCATCGATGGCGACGGAATGGGGCGCGCCTTTCCCGAGTTGCAGATGGTGAGCTTTACCATGCAGAATGTTGCGGCAACGCCGATGGTGATTGCCGATGAGAAGGGCAACAGCTCCGTCATCAAGGCCATCTCCAATCAGTGGACCGAACGCCTTGCGCGCTCCCAGACCATCGAAATGGGGGGATCGGCGCTGGTGGCGCTCTATCCGATGAGCGGCGCCGAGGTGAAGAAGGGCATCCTGCGCAACACGATGTCGCTCATCTTCGAGATCGGCAAGGTGATCACCGGAGAGCGGGCGAACAACCGCAATCCCGCGCAAGCGCTCATCGAAAAACTCAACGGCAAGCGCCTGTTCACGGGCCGCGTGGTCGATATCGAGCGCAGGACCGAGGGCGGCTTTGCCCGCGGCACGGCGGTGCTCAAAGGCATGGACGACGATCACGGCCGAACGTTCCGGGTCGATTTCCAGAACGAGTTTCTGATCGCACTGGACGAAAAGGATCAGCCGCTGGCCCTGACGCCGGATCTCATCTGCGCGCTCGACGCGGATGGTGGCCTGCCGGTGACGACAGAGCAACTGCGCTTCGGCCTGGCCATCACGATGATCGGCCTTCCATGCGATGCGCAATGGCGCTCGGAAGCCGGGATCGAACTCGTCGGCCCCGCCTATTTCGGCTACCCGCAGGCCTACACGCCTCTGGAGGATTTGCCCTCGTGACTTTCGAAAAATCCAACAATGAAATGGAGAAGGAAAAAATGAGAAACTTAAGGAAGGGAATGGCATTTGCGGCCGCTTTGGTCGCCTCGACGGCATTGGGTTCGCCGTCGATCGCGGACGACAAGGTAACGCTCGTCGTCAACACCGTGCAGATTTTCGGCACCATCGATCCGGCCAAGATCAACGACTACACGGAATATATGGCCGCCGTGAACCTTTATGACGGCCTGACCACGGTCAACGGCGCCGGGCAGGTCGTGCCGCAGCTTGCTGAGAGCTGGACGGTCTCGGAAGACAACAAGACCTATACATTCAAGCTGAAAGCCGGCGCCACGTTCCAGGACGGAAGTCCGGTCGAGGCCAAGGATATCGTCTATTCTATGAAGCGGCTGCTTTCGATCAATGAAGGGCCGTCCTATCTGTTCGCGGACCTGATCAGTCCCGAAAACGTCAAGGCGGTCGACAGCCAGACGGTGGAGATCGGGCTCAACCGCGTCTATTCGCCGTTCCTGTCCAACACGCCGCTCATCCTGGCGGTCAATTCGGACCTGGTCACCGAGCAGAATGACGGCGAATGGGGCGAAACCTATCTCGCCGACAATTCCGCCGGCGCCGGGCCTTACAAGCTCGACGGCTGGACCCGCGGCGCGCAGATGATGATGAGCCGCTATGCCGACTATCACGCCGGCTGGCCCAACCAGAAGCCGATCGACGAGCTGCGTTTCGTGGTGACCCGCGACGAAGCAACCATCAAGGCGCTTGCCCAGAAGGGCGAGCTCGGCATGTCCTCGCAATATCAGGGCGTCGAGACCTATGAGGCGATCTCGAAGCTGCCCGACTACAAGATCATCTCGGCGGACACGGCGACGGGCTTCTACTTGAAGCTCAACAACCAGCTCCCGCCGACGGACGATGTCCACATCCGCAGGGCCATCGCCTATGCCATGGATTACGAGACAATCCGTGAGGTGATCTTCCCGGGTGGGCAGTTGAACGGGCCGTTGGCGCCGGTCTTTGCCGATGCCTATCTCGATACGCTTCCGGCGCCAGAGTACAATCTGGAGAAGGCCAAGGCGGAAGTCGCCAAGTCGAAATATGCGGGCCAGGAGCCGATCAAGATCAGCCACGGCTATGTCGCCAAGACGGCGTTCGAGGAAGAAATCGGCCTCCTGTTCAAGTCGGCGCTGGAATCCATCGGTTTCGAGGTGGACCTGCAGCCGGAGCCCTGGAACCGGATTACCGAGCTGGCAACGACGATCGAAACCTCGCCGAATGCCACGCAGGTCTTCTACGGTCCGACCTACCCGTCGCCGGATTCGGTCTTCTATGTGCAGTATCACTCGAATGCGAAGGGCACCTGGGCCTCGATGGAGTGGGTTCTGAGCGATGAAATCGATGCGCTGATCGATGAATCGCGCAGCACGACCGACCCGGCCAAGCAGAACGAACTCTACAAGACCATCCAGCAAAAGCTGCATGACATGCAGTCGGATGTCTTCCTGCTGACGCAGAATAAACGGTTCGCCGCCAACAAATGCCTGCAGGGTTATGAGTGGGTTCCCATGCAGAGCTGGGATACCGATTTCTCGCGCTACTGGTGGAACTGCGACGAATAGGTGCCGTGTTGCTCCCAAGCACAGCCAGCACCGGCGCCCCCGGACGGAAACGTCCGGGGGTGTTTTAATTTTTGGGACCGCTACGTACCATGCACTCAAACGATGGATCATCGACGGCCGCTATCGGCGGGGTTGCTGCTTCCGCTTGCGCTGGTCGACATGACGTATTTTCGGAGGAGCACCAGGGAAAGCCGAGGCCTCGGTAAACGGACTTCTTCGCCGCAGGCGGCGGAGTGGCGCCTGTACAGCGAATTGTATGATCGACCGGATCGAAAGTCCGGCCACAGACGGGAGAAGTATCCACCTCATGTCCAAGAAAAAACTTCTGATGAAACTCCTCAAGGGCATTGAAACCGGTGATCCGGAGGCGGCGGCGGTTGTCAACGAAGACAGGTACATCCAGCACAATCCGCGCACCGGCGAGGGCAGCCCAGGCCTGGCGGAGCTGTTCGCTCGATTGGCGAAGACAAACCCTCGCGTGACATTTGTGCGGGTATTTGAGGATGGCGACTTCGCTTTCGCCCATAATGAATATGACTTCAGCGGGCTGGAAGTGGCGTTCGAGGTGTTTCGGTTCGAGGATGGCAAGGCGGTGGAACATTGGGACAATATCCAGATGAGGCAGCCGCCAAATCCGTCAGGTCGAACGATGCTGGATGGTGAAACCGCAATAACGGATCGGGACAAGACCGAGGCCAATCGGGAATTGGCCGAGGGGTTTGCCAAGCAGGTGCTGGTTGGAAAAAGGCTGGACCTTCTGCAAACCTATGTGGCCGATAATCTGATCCAGCACGATGCGGAAATAGCCGATGGGATCGCGGCATTGCGAACGGCGCTTGACGCCGGGAAGAACGGCGCGCCGTGGATCGAGCATCAGCAGGTCCACCGTGTGCTTGCGGAGGGAAACTTCGCGCTCTGCATGATCGAAGGCCAGAGAAACGGACTGCACTCAGGTTTGTATGACCTCTTTCGAATGGCGGATGGCAAGATCGTGGAACACTGGAATACGGTTTCCCCAATCGCTCCGCGCAGCGAATGGAAGAATGAAAACGGGAAGTTCTGACCGGCTTGGCAGCGGCAATCGGGAAATGAGCCGCCAAATTATTTGAGCGCAGATTGCAGCTTTGGTTCAATCGCGCCAATTCGGAGGTCTTGGGCGGTGCGGTCGATATCCGATCAGCCGGTCTGACCGCGCGGCCCTGTCCGGCGCAGCAGCAGTGCACAGCTCGTGCAGATCGCCGCACACACCAGCACCACCGGGATCGCGCCATGCCAGGCGCCGCTCCAGGCGACGATAGCGGCCCCGATCGGCGGTCCGACCAACTGGCCGATGGCTGCGCCCTGCATGACAATGCCGCTGACCGTCGCGATGACGGAGCGATCCGGCGCATGGTCGGGGATCAGCGCAAACAGCGAACTCGGGATCAGTCCCGTGAAAATGAACAATCCGCCCGCCGCAGCGGTTCGCAAGAGGCCTGAGATACCCTCTAGCAGCACGATCGACCCGCCGATCACCATGGCCGCGCAGCCTGCGAGGATCAGTGTCGTGGATCGGACACCACGGTCGTGCAGCCAGCCGGAGAGTATGTTTCCGGCGGCGTTGCAGAAGACAGCAAATGCACCGACCGCCGCCGCGCCCGACGCTGTGAAACCGTTCAGTTCAATGAGGATCAGCGGAAGAAATCCTGCGACGATCAGGTACTGGCCGGCATAGAAGGCGAAGACCGTGCTGAGCAGGATCGGGCCCCGGCCGAGAGCCTGCCGCAGGCTTTGCCGCAGGCGCGGTTTTGCCCCGGGTCGCCGCGCGCCCTCTCCAAGGCCGCGCCCCACCCGATAGACCGGAAACGCTGCGACAAGGATCAGGACCGAGGTCAGCCACCACAGGACCCGCCAGTCGAAATGGGCCAGGATCAGTCCCGAAAGCGCCAGCATGAAACCGGAACCCACCGGCATGTACATGCCCCACAGCGCAAACGATGTCTTCATGTGCCGTTCGGAGACGGCGTGCAGGATGAGGCCGGGCATGGAAGTGGTGGTCAGCAGGAAGCCGAGACCCTCGAACACCCGTGTCGCCAGCAGCGCCGTGCCGCTGTCGGCGAACCCGCCCGCGATCCCCGAGAACGCCGCCAGTACCATGCCGGAGATGGCCACCCTGAGCCGTCCGAACTGGTCCGACACGGTTCCAAGGAACACCGCTGTCGCGGCGGCCACCAGATTGAAAATGGCGATGACCCAGCCCGACTGCACGAGGCTCAGTCCGAGCTCGGCCTGCAGGTCCGGCAACGCCGCCGGCACCTTGCCGACCAGCATCGCAACGGCGGCGCCTGCGCCGATCAGAATGGTCACTCTCAGCCAGGTCATGGGGATCTGTACACGAAATCGGTTCTCCAAAAGGAGTTCAGCTCCGCAAGCCGTCCCGGTTAAATAGAGTTATTTCCACTTACAATCATTGATACCGTCTCGCACGCGCAAGCGGTGCGTTTGTGAATCCCGGGTTTAGCCCCTTTCCGCTACCTGCCGGCGGAGCATGTCGGCAAAATGCGCGCAGGCAGGGCTCAGCTTCGTGTCGGCGCGGGTGCAGAGCCCTACCGATCCCATGGTCGATTCCGTATCGATGGGCAGTGTCGTGTATTCGCCGCTTTCAAGCTGCGACAGGACTACGCCGCGCGAGATGATCCAGATCGCCTGGTGCTGGCTGACAAAGGTTCGGCCGAAGGAATCCGAAACGGTTTCAATGACCTGCAGCGGTTCGGTAATACCTTGCTCGATGAAAAGCCGGTCGACGAAAGGTCGGATGATCGACTGAAGCGTCGGGATGAGAACCGGATAGTTGTTGAGCGCTTCGACGGCGAACTGTCTGCGCGATGCCAGCGGGTGGCTGGCGTGGACGGCGAAGATGACCTTGTCGCGGTAGAGGGGTTCGAAGATCAGGCCCTGCATGACATCCGGTCCCGGCAACCGGCCCATGACGAGATCGAGTTCGCCGTTGCGCAGCTGATCGAGCAGGGCGCGGTTTTCACCCGTAATGATCTTGAGACGGTTGCGCATGCCCGATTTCAGATATTTGGCGACGGCCTGCGGCACAATCGTCGTTGAAACGGTCGGCAGGGCGCCGAGCCGGATCTTGGGTCCGTCCGCCACGTCGAGTTCCGCAAGGGCGTTGATGCCGTTGCGGGCGGCCGCGAGCGAACTGCCGGCATGACGCAGGAAAACCTCGCCGTGGTGGGAGATGCGGATGCCGCGCCCCTCGCGCTCGACAAGCGGCTTGCCGCAAATGTCCTCCAACTCGCGGATCGTGCGGGTCACCGCCGGTTGGGTAAGGTGCAGATTTTCGGCGGCCCGGCTGACGCTCTTCTGGCGGGCGACCTCGACAAAGGTCTCCAGATGCCGCAATTTTATCCTGCGCAGTGAATTCATATCCGTTTCGCTATTTGAATTGCCTCAGTTATCATTATTCATCCCTATTGAAACATGTAAACATGCGCCTGTGGGGAAGTTGAAGCACGAAAACGATGCCTCTTACTTCCGCTCGGACGTGTTTGTTGACGGAGCCACTCATGTCGGAAGCCAAGCCAGAGTCCGAAAGGCATGCACAGGGCATGCAGACCCGTCGCAGCGTCTTGGGCGACGCCTATGTCAACGGCGCCGAAGCGCAGAAAACGGCGTTCGACGGTCCGTTCCAGGAACTGATCGTCGAGGCCGCATGGGGGCATGTCTGGTCGCGGCCGCAATGGACGCCGCGCATGCGGTCCATCGTGACGATCGCGCTGCTTGCGGCGCTGGGTCACGATGACGAGGTGGCGATGCATGTAAGGGCAACCGCCAATACCGGGGCGACGAGGGAAGACATCACCGAAGCGCTTCTGCATGTGGCCATCTATGCCGGTGTGCCGGCGGCCAATCACGCCATCAAGCTCGTCAAACGGACATTTGCGGAAATGGAAGCGGGCAGGGAGGCCGGCGATGCGTAACGCGACTTATGAAACGGGCGCCTTTTTCGTGCGGGACCGGTCATGGCATCCGAAGGCCTATACGCCGGACTACAAGACAAGCGTGACGCGATCGCCGCAGAAGGCACTGCTGTCGCTTGAAAATACGGTCAGCGAGATTACGGGGCCGGTTTTCGGTCACGATATTCTCGGCGAAAAGGACAATGACCTCATCTACAATTTCGCCAGGCCCGGCGAGAGCGCCATCGGCGAGCGCATCATCGTGCATGGCAAGGTGCTGGACGAACGGGGCAGGGGCGTTCCCGGCGTGCTGGTCGAATTCTGGCAGGCCAACGCCGCCGGGCGCTATCGCCACAAGAACGAGGGCTACATGGCGCCGCTCGACCCGAATTTCGGCGGCTGCGGGCGGACGATCACGGATGATGACGGGGGTTACGCTTTCCGCACGGTCAAGCCCGGACCCTATCCGTGGCCGAACGGCGTCAATGACTGGCGGCCGGCGCATATCCATTTCTCGATCTTCGGCTATGGCTTCGCGCAGCGGCTGATCACCCAGATGTATTTCGAGGGCGATCCGCTGATTCCGCTGTGCCCGATTGTCCGGACGATCGCGGATGAGGCGGCCATCGAGCAACTCGTCGCGCCGCTCGACATGGCCAGCACCGTTCCGATGGATGCGCGGGCCTACAAGTTCGACATCGTGCTGCGCGGCCGGCGTTCAACCATGTTCGAGAACCGCATGGAGGGCAACTAGATGGTCCAGCCGCTTAACCGTTTGAAGGAAAGCCCTTCCCAGACAGCAGGCCCTTACGTGCATATCGGCTGCGTGCCGAACTTTCTCGGCATAGAAGGGGTCTTCGACAGCGATCTCGGCAAGACCATGGTCAATGACGAGACGCGAGGGCAGCGGATTGCGATCACCGGCCGGGTGATCGACGGCACCGGAACGCCGCTCAAGGACGCGCTGCTGGAGATCTGGCAGGCCGACAGCAACGGGCTCTACAACAGCCCGTCCGAGACACGCGGCGGCGCCGATCCGAATTTTGCGGGCTGGGGCCGTCAGCCGACCGATCTGAAATCAGGCGTCTTCCGCTTCGATACGATCAAGCCCGGGCGCGTGCCGTTTACCGACGGGCGGATGCAGGCGCCGCATGTCAACTTCTGGATCGTCGCGCGCGGCATCAATTTGGGTCTTAATACGCGCATGTATTTTGCCGACGAGGCCGAGGCGAATGCGGAGGATCCGGTGCTGGCGCGAATCGAGCATCGCGTGCGGGTGCAGACGCTGCTCGCCGAGCCGACCGACGACGGTTATCGCTTCGACATCCACCTGCAGGGCGACAACGAAACGATCTTTTTCGATATCTGACTCGGGAACCATTATGGCGAAGTTCCAGCCGCTGGCCGATGCCGTGCGCGACAATCTCAATGATGGCGATGTGGTCGCCTTTGAGGGCTTTACGCATCTCATTCCCCATGCCGCGGCGCATGAAGCGATCCGGCAGGGGCGCAAGGGCCTGACCGTCATTCGCATGACGCCCGACCTGATCTACGATCAGCTCATCGGCATGGGCATGGTCAAGAAGATGATCTTCTCCTACGCCGGCAATCCGGGTGTCGGGCTCCTGCGGCGCATGCGCGATGCGGTGGAAAACGGCTGGCCGCAGCCGCTTGAACTGGAAGAACACAGCCATGCCGCCATGGCGAATGCCTACGAGGCCGGTGCGGCGGGACTGCCCTGCGCGGTGTTTCGCGGCTACCGCGGCGCCGAACTGGCGCAAGTCAATCACAATGTCCGCTCGGTGACCTGTCCCTTTACCGGCGAGGTGCTGGCAGCGGTTCCCGCCGTGCGCCCGGACGTGGCCTTCATCCATGCCCAGAAGGCGGACCGGAAAGGCAATGTGCTGATCGAGGGTATCCTCGGCGTACAGAAGGAGGCCGTGCTGGCCGCCAAGCGGTCGGTTGTCACGGTCGAGGAGGTTGTCGAGGATCTCGACGCGCATCCGAATGCCTGCCTGCTGCCGAACTGGACCGTCGGCTCGATCTGTCAGGTTCCGGGCGGTGCGCATCCTTCCTATGCGCATGGCTATTACGGGCGTGACAATGCCTATTACATCGCATGGGACAAGATCGCGGCCGACCGGGAAACCTTCTCATCCTGGATGGAGGAAAACGTTCTGAACGCCGGGCCCGAGGTTTTTGCCGACCGGGTCGGCAAACTGAGGAGCGCGGCATGAGCGGACCGGCCTTTACACCCGATGAAATGATGACGGTTGCCGCTTCGCGCGCGTTGAAGAACGATGATGTCTGCTTTGTCGGGATCGGCGCACCGTCGGCGGCCTGCAATGTGGCACGGCTCACCCATGCGCCCGACATCACGCTCATCTATGAGAGCGGCACGATCGGCACGGCGCCGGACGTGCTGCCGCTGTCGATCGGCGACGGGGAGCTTTGTGACACGGCCGTCACCACGGTCGGCGTGCCCGAGATGTTCCGCTACTGGCTGCAGGGCGGGCGCGTAACGATTGGATTTCTCGGCGCGGCGCAACTCGACCGGTTCGGCAACATCAATACGACGGTGATCGGCGACTATGCGCATCCCAGGACCCGGCTGCCGGGCGGGGGCGGTGCGCCGGAGATTGCCGGCTCGTCCGGCGAGATCTTCATTACCATGAAACAGTCGCTGCGCGGCATGGTCGAAAGGATCGATTTCTTTACGTCCTTCGGACATGGCGAGGGCGGCGATCATCGCCAGCGGCTCGGCATCGAGACCAAGGGGCCGACTTTGCTGATCACGGATCTTGCCATATGGCGGCCGGATCCGCAGACGAAGGAGTTCACCGTCGTGTCGCTCCATCCGGGCGTGACGAAAGACGAGGTTCAGGCGACCTGCGGATGGACAGTCAAATTCGCGGACCATATAGAAGAAACACCGCCGCCGACCGATCTGGAGTTGACCACGCTCCGCGATCTCAAGGCGCGCACAAAGGCCGCCCATGAAGGCCGGCCGGACCCAGGAAAGGCGGCATAATGGCCGAAGCGTTCATCTGCGATTACATCCGCACACCCATCGGGCGGTTCGGTGGAAGCCTGTCTTCCGTGCGTGCTGACGATCTGGGCGCGGTTCCACTGAAGGCCCTTATCGAGCGCAACACGCAGCTCGACCTGGAGGCGGTTGACGAGGTGATTTACGGCTGCGCCAACCAGGCCGGCGAGGACAACCGCAATGTCGGGCGCATGAGCGTGCTGCTGGCCGGCTATCCGGTCTCGGTTCCGGCGAACACCATTAACCGCCTGTGCGGCTCGGGCATGGACGCGACAATAGCAGCGGCCCGTGCCATCAAGTCCGGCGAGGCCGAGCTGATCATCTCCGGCGGTGTGGAATCGATG
This sequence comes from Allohoeflea poritis, assembly GCF_027889715.1. Lineage (GTDB taxonomy): Bacteria > Pseudomonadota > Alphaproteobacteria > Rhizobiales > Rhizobiaceae > Hoeflea_A > Hoeflea_A poritis. Next base: position 224,992 of record NZ_JAPJZH010000002.1, on the reverse strand, counting down.
TCCCGCGCGCCTTTCGTGATGCCCAAGGCCGATGCCGCCTTTTCGCGGCGTGCCGAGATTTACGACACCACGATCGGCTGGCGTTTCGTCAATCCGCTTCTCAAGGCGCAGTATGGTGTCGATTCCATGCCGGAAACGGGGGAAAACGTCGCGGAGGATTTTGAGGTCTCGCGTGCCGACCAGGATGCCTTTGCATTGCGCTCGCAGCAAAAGGCGGCGGCCGCGCTGGCCAATGGCCGCCTCGCCAGGGAGATCACGCCGGTCACCATTCCTCAGCGCAAGGGCGAGCCGGTGATTGTCGACCGCGACGAACATCCGCGTGAGACATCCATTGAAAAGCTCGGTTCCCTGCCGACGCCGTTCCGCCAGGGCGGCACCGTGACGGCCGGCAATGCCTCGGGCGTCAATGACGGCGCGGCGGCGCTGATCGTTGCGTCGGAGGCGGCCGTCGAGAAGCACGGGCTTCGCCCGATAGCGCGCATTCTTGGCGGTGCGACGGCTGGCGTTCCGCCGCGCATCATGGGTATCGGGCCAGCGCCTGCAACCAAGAAACTGACCGCGCGGCTCGGCATTGCGGTCGAGGATTTCGGTGTCATCGAACTGAATGAAGCCTTCGCCAGCCAGGGCATTGCGGTATTGCGCGATCTGGGCGTTGCCGAGGATGCGCCATTCATCAATCCCAATGGCGGGGCAATTGCGCTCGGCCATCCGCTCGGCATGTCCGGAGCGCGGATCACGGGCACCGCGGCCCTTGAGCTTCACGAGCGCAATGCGCGCCTGGCGCTTGCCACCATGTGCGTCGGCGTCGGACAGGGCATTGCCATCGCGCTGGAACGGGCGTAGCCGCCATCCGCTGAAATTCAGCCTTTTGAGAACAGTTCCCTGCCGGATGGCGGGTTGTCAGGACTGTGACGGTCGACCTGCTCGTACAGCAGAAACAGACGCTCGCGCCATCCCGGTATCTCGCCGGACTGGGCATAGCCGACCCTTTCGGTTCCAAGGCCGAAGCCAAGGCTGACGCTATCGTCGATCGAAGCTTCGCCGATTTCCGTCCAGCCGGGCGGCAGCGGATATGTGTCCGGCGCCGCAGCGTCGATGCGTGTCTTGTAGTACAGCCCGACCGTCGGAAAGGGCGTGGCATCCGGGTTGCCGGGATAGCGGAAATAGCCGGAACCGTCCCCGGCGGCCAGGGCCTCGTCCGTGTCCCTGTAATGAACCTGATTTTCCGGATCGAACCCGTGCTTCTCAAGGACGGGGAGAAGACCTTCGAATTCCCTCGTTGTCACGAAGGCGAACCTGCCGCGCGCCAGCCCGGCATCATTCACCAGATATTCAAGCAGCATCGAAAGTGAATCGGCGGGCGTCATGCCCTCGGATGAGCGAACATAGAAGATATGGAACAGCGGCAGCACAGCGCGATCGTCCTTGTTCTCGATATCCTCGATCCGCGCACAGGGCTGAACGGCCATTTGGCCCCTCAGCGTTTCCGTTTCGGTGTCGTCGTATCGCAGCCCGCCATTGAAGCCCTCGTTTCCGGTGACAAGCGGCTGGTGATCGACGAGGGTAAAACCTTTGCCCTCGAAAAAATCGATCATGGATTCATGCAGCATGTGCGTGGGCAGATCCAGGGAGAGCCCGTCGCGGCGTGGATTTCGAGCCAGGGCTTTCATCGGCAAAAGAGCGGCTGCGGCGACAGCTGCGCCGGCTTTCAGGATCGTGCGACGTTTTTTTCCCAAGGTGTTTTCCTCATGCATATCAGGTTCGTTGTCCGTGTCGCCCTGGCCACGATATAGTCGCTAATCCGGCGGATCAAAGGTCAAGGGCGACTTGATCTGCACAACCTCGCCAAATCTTCATTTGATTGTTGTTGGCAGGTCATTTTGGGCGTTTAACGTGACAGCACATGTTCGTTCCGGCCAGTGTTGTATGCAAAGCCGTCCGGTTATGATGAAAGGTCCGCGGAAAATGGGTTGGCGATCGGTAAAAGCAAAACCGGGTTTCATCGCAAGGTCCTGTTGTCTGTTCGCGGCGTGTTTATCGGCGCTCTTCGCAGGCGCAAACCCGTTACCGGCGCATTCGCTTTCAGGCACCGAAACATGGGTACATATCGCCCGGCCCGGTGTTGAATTGCGGATCACCTTCTTCAGCGAGCGATTGGCGCAAGCGGCACAAATCGGCTTGTCGCGGAGCGGGCCTGGCTCGGACGGTATTGCAGGGATCTGGGTTGTGGAAGGGGATGGCAAGGCCTGTAAAGCCGATGCCGCATCCGTTCGCACGGAGCGCTCGAACGGGCATTTGACAGTCAAGCTGCGTTACCCTTGCGCGAGCATCAGCCGGGAAGTCGTGCTGACACCGAGAATATCGGCGGTGATCGGCCGCTCGCGCATCAATGTGCTCAATGTTCTTGTCGGTGACCATCTGGTGGAATTCCAACTGCAGTCGCGGAAGCGTCCGGTAACGATACCGATTGGAAAGTTGATCGCGGACCGCGATGTCGTGCTTTCCGATGATTTTCTCGGAGGCGAAGACCGGTCACAGCAACCTTAACCGCAGAACCGGCCTCACGTTGGTGGCACAGTTTCCTGGCCGCAATCTTTGTTTGGTTGGATGCGGCCAGGTCGGTGCGTTTCCTACTGCAAGGTGCAGGTGAAAGGTGTTCCGTCCTTGGTTTTTCCGACCACTTTTTTATCACTGACCTTGGTGACCGGGTATCTTCCGCCGCTCTTGTAGGGGCTTAGATGGATCATCGCGGTTCTGCCGCCACGATAGCTGGCGTTTTTCAGCTTTTTCGCCGTGCATTTCCAGGACGCGGCCTCAGCCGGTGTGGCCATAATCGGTCCAACGAATGCGAGCGACAAGGCGGCGATGGTCAATGCAGAAAATATGCGTTTCAAAATAGTATCCTCCTAAAAATTCAATTTCCGGAAATTCAAAAATTGTCGGTTTCAGCTCCCTCCACAGCCGCTTAACTTTTATTGTGTAACACCATAACATATGCAATACAGCCGGAAATCAATCCGGCAGGGTAGCAAGCTGTGTTGAAGGTATCGGAACCTCTCATTTCGTTGGAAAACGCGGGCCTTGAAAGGGGCGGGCGCTGGCTTGTGCGCGGCGTCGACCTGTCGGTGCGCCGGGGCGAGATCGTGACACTGATCGGCCCGAACGGTTCCGGGAAATCGACGACCGCGAAACTGGCGCTCGGAATCCACAAGCCGAGCGAGGGAACCGCGCATCGGACCGCCGGCCTGAAAGTCGGATATGTTCCGCAGAAGGTCTCCATCGACTGGACGCTGCCGCTGAGTGTGCGTCGCTTCATGCGCCTGACTCAGCGTATCGACGATCGGCAAATCGATGCGGCGCTGGATTCCACCGGCATATTACATCTTGCCGGAGCGGAGGTGCGTACGCTCTCCGGCGGCGAGTTCCAACGGGTGATGCTGGCGCGGGCCATTGCCGGCCGGCCCGACTTCATGGTCCTGGACGAGCCGGTTCAGGGTGTCGATTTTTCGGGTGAAATCGCGCTTTACGAGCTTATATCCACCATCCGCGACGGTCTTGGCTGCGGGATTCTCATGATCTCCCACGACCTGCATGTCGTGATGGCTGCCACCGACCAGGTGATCTGCCTCAACGGTCATGTCTGCTGCAAGGGGTCGCCCGAGACCGTGGCGCAGAGCGCGGAATACCGTAAGCTTTTCGGAGACCGGGCTTCGGCGGCGCTGGCCATCTACCGGCACGACCACGATCACACGCATCTGCCTGACGGGCGGGTGCGTCATGCCGATGGCTCGATCACCGATCACTGCCATCCGGACGATGGACACCACCACACCGTGGAAGAGAAAGCTGGTACCGAAGGCGACAGCGATGGGGGAGACCGCCGTGCTTGACGATTTTTTCACGCGGGCGATGGTCGCCGGAATCGGCGTTGCGATTATCGCGGCGCCGCTGGGCTGCTTTGTCGTCTGGCGCAGGCTTGCCTATTTCGGCGACACGCTTGCGCATGCGGCTCTGCTCGGCGTGGCGCTTGCCTTCCTGTTTGAACTCAATATCACGCTGGCGGTATTCGTTGTCTGTGCAGCCGTTGCCGTTGCGTTGCTGCTGCTGCAGCGCCGCGCGACGCTGTCGTCGGATTCGCTGCTCGGGCTGCTTGCGCATTCTTCCCTGGCGCTTGGCCTTGTCGTGCTTGCCTTCATGACGTGGATACGCATGGACCTGATGGGTTTCCTCTTCGGCGATATCCTGGCCGTCTCGAAATCGGATATTGCAACGATCTATGCCGGCGGCGCCGTGGTCCTTAGTGTCATCGTCCTGATCTGGCGGTCTCTGTTTGCCGCGACCGTCAATCGGGAACTCGCCGAGGCGGAAGGCATGCACCCGGAACGGTCAAACCTCGTGTTCATGCTGCTGATGGCGACGGTGATCGCCATATCGATGAAGATCGTCGGCGTCCTGCTGATAACGGCGCTTTTGATCATTCCGGCGGCGGCGGCGCGGCGGTTTTCGAGCGGGCCGGAGCAGATGGCGGTCATCGCCGGTGTCATCGGTATCGCGTCGATCATTTGCGGCCTCTACGGCTCGCTGACATGGGATACGCCGTCGGGACCGTCGATCGTGGTCGCGGCGCTGGTGTTTTTCCTTATCAGCGTGTCGCCCATCGCCGCACTCGTTTCGCGTCGCCATCGACCGGCACAGGGAGCAAAGCCATGACTGCCCATAGCCACACCGACCAGCCGGCTCTGACAAAGAACCAGAGCCTGGTCTACGACGCGCTGACCGATGCCAAGGCGCCATTGAGCGCATACGCCATCCTTGACGGTCTGCGCGAACACGGAATCCGCGCGCCCCTACAGGTCTATCGCGCGCTGGACAAGCTCCTTGAGCTCGGGCTGGTGCACCGTCTCGAGAGCCTCAACTCCTTCGTCGCCTGCAGCAATTCGGAGTGCGGAGCACGCGAGACGATGGTGTTTGCCATCTGCGTGAAGTGCAACAAGGTTTCCGAACTTGCCGACGACCGGCTTGAAGCACATCTGGGCGCGCTGGCCGCGGCCGATCATTTTACAGTGCACGCAGCCACCGTCGAGCTGCGCGGCATTTGCGGCCAATGCAGGTCGGATGCCTAAAGCGTGCGCGGTCGCAGAGCCCAGGCGATAAACGGGCCGTTGCGGAATTCCGCCTTGCCGTAGCGAAACGGCCCGCGCTCCGGTGTGGTTACCGTGCCCCCGGCGGCCGCAAGGACCGCGTGTCCGGCGGCGGTATCCCATTCCATAGTCGGTCCGAAGCGCGGATAGACATCCGCCTCACCGCAGGCCAGCAGGCAGAATTTCAGCGAGGAACCGATCGAAACCGTCTCGGTGATGCCCTGTTCGTTCAGCCAGGCGTCGGTCTGCGCGTCGCGATGCGATCGGCTGGCGACGGCAACGGGACCTGATGCAGGGACTGAGCGCACGGCGATTGACCTGGTCTTGCCTTCGACGGTTTCCGTTGCGCCATTGCCGTGTGCACCGGCAAACAGGCGATCGAGGGCAGGGGCATAGACCACGCCGAGCACGGGTTCGCCAGCCTCGACCAGTGCGATATTGACGGTGAAGGAACCCTTGCCGTCGCGCCTCAGAAATTCCTTGGTGCCGTCAAGCGGATCGACCAGGAAGAACCGTTGCGGAGCGTTCAGGCGATGGCTGTCCTCGCTTTCCTCGGAGATGACCGTGATTTCCGGCGCGAGCCGTTGGAGGCCTGTAAGGATGATCACCTCGGCTGCCTTGTCTGCCGCCGTTACCGGTGTGCCGTCCGTCTTGAATTCGGCCTCGGGCATGTCGTTGTAGACATGCGTGACCGCCTTGCCGGCAGACAGGGCGATGTCCGCCAGTTGTTCCGTGAGTGCCCGGTGGTTCAGTTCCATGTGCCCGTGTGCTCATCTGTTGTCCGGCGGCACTGTTCGCCGTGTCGCTCGTCTCGCAGGTGGCAGATTTTCCGACTGCTGTCGACATCTATCTTGCGCGATCCCCGGTTCCTTCGGGTCCCCAGACTCTGCAATTTGCGTCAGTGGACGACTCCCATCTGGCGCACCGCCAGATCCTTCATGATTTCCTCCGAACCGCCGCCGATCGCCATGACCTTCACTTCCCGGTAGATGCGCTCCACCGGGTTGCCGCGCAGATAGCCTGCGCCGCCGAACACCTGCATGGCTTCAGAGGCGCAATATTCCAGGATCTTTGTCGACAGGAACTTTGCCTTGCTGATTTCGGCGACCGGTGTCGGGCCTTCATTCGCCATCCAGCATATCTGGTTCAGATAGGCTTCGAGGGAATCGATGCGGGCGGACATGTCGGCGATCTTGTGGGCGATCACCTGATGCTCGACGAGGCGCTTGCCGAAGGTCTTGCGCTCATTGGCATAGGCGATCGATTCCGACAGGCATGTCCTGGCCATGCCGAGGCTCTGGGCGATCAGCGCCAGGCGCTCATAGTTGAAATTGTTCATGATGGCGATGAAGCCCTTGTTCTCCGGGCCGATCAGGCTGTCAGCGGGGAGGCGGCAATCGTCGAAGAAAAGCGTGGCCTGGTCGGAACACCACCATCCCATCTTGCGCTCAAGCGGCGTGCGGGTGAAGCCGGGCGTGTCGGCCTCGACGAAAAACAGCGAGATGCCGGCAATGCCGGGCCCGCCCGTGCGCGCGCCGATGATGAAGTAACGGCTGGTCATCCCGCCGGTAATGAACGTCTTGTTGCCGTTCAGCACCCACTCATTGCCGTCCTGACGGGCGGTGGTCTGGAGGTTCGCGACATCCGAGCCGCCGGACGGTTCGGTGATGCCGAGCGAAGAGCCGACTTCGCCGGACAGGATCTGCGGCAGAACCCGCCGCTTGAGTTCCTCCGATCCGAGCAACGCGATGGGCCCGGTCGAGATGTTGCGCGCGCCAAGGGCCGCGCCCACGCCGGTCGCGCCGCATCTGCCGAGTTCCTCCGCGACCGCCGCGCGCATGAAGCAGTCGTCGAAGCCGAGGCCGCCATAGGCTTCGTCTATGCCGAAACCGAACATGCCGAGCGCACCGGCCTTCCTGTGCAGTTCCCAGGGAATCGCACCCGCTTCATCCCATTCGTCCGCGAAGGGCCGTATCTCGGTATCGACGAATTTGGCGAAACTGTCCCTGAAGGCGCGCTGCTCTTCGGTCTCGAAGGGATTCTTCATGATCAGGTTCCTGTTGAATTGGCCAGTTTGCCGCCTGACGATCGTTTTTCGATGCGCAGTTTAGCCGGTCACCCAATCAAAACAAGACGAACGTTCTGTCTGTTTTCAAGATTCGATTGGCTGAGCCTGTGGGCGGTCATCGCTCACAGGCCGAGCCGGTTGGCGATTTTCGAAAGCGCGACCGCATTGCCGCCGCCCGTCTTCTCCCGGATCGAAAGTCGGTGGCTCTCGACCGTGCGCACGCTGATGTGCAACTGCTCGGCAATCTGGCGGTTTGTCATGCCTCTTGAGACCGCAGCCAGGACCTGCTTTTCGCGTTCGGTCAGGCCGTAATCATTGGCCGGCACCAGCTTGTCGACGGTTCGGCCGGCAAGGGAGGCCGCCGCCTGGGGTCCGAGATAGGTGGCGCCCTGGGCGACGGAACGAATCGCGTTGATCATTTCGTCCTTGGATACGTCCTTGAGCACGAATCCATTTGCGCCGATGCGCAGGGCTTCCTGCACATATTCCTCATTGTCGTAGATCGACAGAAACAGGATTTTCGTTTCCGGATGTGTGTGTTTTATCTTTTGCGCTGCCTCGAGGCCGTTCATCTCGGGCATGGAGATATCCAGAAGCACCAGGTCCGGCTCCAGAGACCGGCACAGCTCGACCGCCTGCCGGCCATTGCTGCCTTCGCCGACAATGTCGACCGAATCCTCGCCCGCGAGCCGTGAGCGAATCCCTTCGCGCAACAGATCGTGATCGTCGACGATGACCAGCCGAATCCGAGTGCCGTCTGATCGTGCAGACCGCATTCGTTCCGTTCCCCTTTGTTATTCTGTGCTCACTTTTTTTTGCCTACTATCGGCAAAGTCACGGCGATTGCAAGTCCGCCGGCGCGGCCTTTGGAAAAGCGGATCGAACCGCCGAACGTGTCGATGCGCTCCTGCATGTTGCGAATGCCGAGCCCGTCGCCCCTTTTACGCTTTGCGGCACCGCGCGGCATGCCGACACCATCGTCCTCCAGATGCAGTTTGATCTTGCTGCCGCGCCTGCAAAGACGGATCTTGACGTTGCCGGCGTGCGAATGCCGGGCAACATTCGTCAGGGCCTCCTGGATCACACGGTACAGCGCGGTCTTCGCTTCGTCCGACAAAAGGTCCTTGGTCTGCTCCGCCTCGACCTCGACGGCGATGCCGCTTTGGCGCGAGAAGTCGTTGCCGAGGCTTTTTACGGCGGCGGAAAGGCCCATATCGTCTAGCACGGATGGCCGCAGCGCCATGGATATACGGCGCACCTCGGAGATCGCGTTGTCGAGCGCGTTCATCGATTTTTCGATCGGTTCGGATATGTCGTCTTCCTTGCGTGAAACGTTGAGAGCGTTTTCAAGGCCGTAGCGCGCCGACACAAGGAGTTGGCTGATGCTGTCGTGGAGCTCGCGCGATACGCGCTTGCGCTCCTCTTCCTGAAAATTCACCTGGCGGGCGGAAAGCTCCTTGAGCCTTGCATCGGCAAACCGCTGTTCCGAAAGGCGTGCCGCCGCGATGGTCGCTGCGGTGAGCATGACCGCGCCGAGCATGAGGACAAACAGGACCAGCCGCGTTTCGCCGACATTGTTCTGAAGTTCCGACTGAACGGCGGCCACCTGCCGTGAAACCTCGTCAAGATAAATGCCGGTGCCGAGCATCCAGTTCCATTTGTCGAGGTAGACCGAATATCCGAGCTTTTCCACATATTCGCCGCTGGAGGGTTTCTTCCAGACGAAGGAATAGAATTCACCGCCTTTTTTGGCGCGATCGATCAGATCCCGGACGACTTGCCGGCCGTCCTCGTCCTCCAGACCGATCCAGTTGCTGCCGACCAGATAGGTCAGGCGCGGGTTGACGATATTGGTGCCGTCCTCGTCATAGATGAAGAAATAGCTGTCCTCGCCGAAGGTCATCTTGCGGACAATCTCCGTGACCTGCCGCTGCGCCTGGCGTTTGGTCTTGAGGTTGGACGCATAGATCGGCGTCAGGGCGTTTCGCGCCAGCATGACGTAGTTCTTGAGTTCCGTGTGCTTCAGATCGAGATAGAGATTCTCGACGGTTTCGCCTTGCGAACGCGACAGTCGTCCGGACTGAAAATCGATGACGAAGATCATCGCCGCTGAAATCAGGATCACCGGCAGAAGCGTGATGAAGAACAGCTTGGTCTTGAATTTCATGGGCACAATTCCACGTTTTCCGCCACCGTTGGCCGGCAGGGGCAGGAAAATGGCACATGTGTGCGGCGAATGCACGCAGACAGTGGTCAACTCAGTAGTAGTGCTGATAAGACTGGTATTTGCACGAATTGAGAAACTGTTGTCAAATGCCTATGCAGGCCGCGCAACGGTTCGACAAACCCTCGTTGCAAAAGGCCTTTTTTGGGAGGAAATTTATGGAACGTCGTACATTCTTGAGAGGTGCTGCAGTTGCAGGCGCCGCTTCCACGCTCGCTGCTCCTGCGCTCGCGCAGGGAAAGAAGGAGATGGTTATCGTGTCCACATGGCCACGTGACTTTCCTGGGCTTGGATTGCCGGCGCAGCGTCTGGCAGCGCGTATCGGCGAACTGACCGATGGCCGCCTCGACGTGCAGTATTTTGCTGCTGGGGAACGCGTTGGCGCCTTCGACTCGTTTGACGAAGTTGCTTCGGGCAATGCCCAGGCCTACATCGCGGCCGACTATTACTGGAAGGGCAAGCACCCGGGCTGGGCGCCGTTTACCGCCATTCCGTTCGGCATGACCTACACGGAGATCGACGCCTGGATCAAATATGGCGGCGGTCAGGAACTGTGGGATGAACTCGCAGACCAGTTCGGCCTGAAGAACCTTGCATGCGGCAATACCGGCGTGCAGATGGGCGGCTGGTTCAACAAGGAAATCGAAAGCGCCGACGACCTGAAGGGTCTGAAGATGCGTATTCCGGGTCTTGGCGGCGACGTCATGGCCAAGCTTGGCGCATCGCCGGTCTCGCTTCCGGGCGGCCAGATCTACGAGAACCTCGTTTCGGGCGCCATCGACGCCACCGAGTGGGTCGGTCCGTACAATGACTACTTCATGAAGTTTTATGAAGCAGCGAAGTACTACTACTGGCCGGGCATGCACGAGCCGGGCGCGCAGATCGCCTTCGGCATGAACAAGAGCTGGTGGGAAGGTCTGACGAAGAACGAGCAGAACATCATCCAGGCTGCGTGTAACGAAGAAAACGCCCGCACCATGGCTGAAACCAACGCCTTCAACGGTGAGTATCTGAACCGGCTGATCAACGATCACGGCGTTCAGCTGCGCGAGTTCAACGACGATGTCTACGATGCATTCGGCGAAGCTTCGGCCGAAGTCATCGAAGAGGCACGCGAATTCGACGACCTGTCGAAGAAGATCTACGACGCAGTGCTCGAAAAGCGCGCTGAACTGGGTGCCTGGACGGCTCTGTCCGACACGGCCTATGTCCAGAAGCGCAACGCCGTTATCAATCAATAAAAGCGCAGACAATGCGCAAGGCTTGCGGGACGGGGTTGCCCCCGTCCCGCATATTTGGAAGCATCGACAGGGCATGAGGCGGACGGGCTCAATGGCAGGCTGCGGCGCAGAAACGTAGCGGTTGGTGACCCCGGGAGGTTGGCGGCTGTGGTTGTCCGCCCAATCCGGCGAATTGGATGTCCTGGATCTTACGGACCCAGGCTGGGGGAACAAAGATGGCGGAATCGCCAACGGCCGATACGGTGCCGAGCACGCCGTTTTCACTTTTCGTGCGATTTTTCGGATGGTCGGTTCTGGCCATCATGGTCGCGTTCCTGATCAACAATTTCCTGTCATTCGGTGCCGGATTTCCCGGCGCGAACTCACCCTTCACAGGCGAGGCCGGTTTTGCCGGTTTCCTGCAGCTGTTGCTCTACCCGCTTGGTGTGGTGGCGGCGCTGGCCTTTGTATTGCGCAGCCGCGAGACCGCGCTGCGTTCCGATGGCCGGCGCATTGCCGGTATCAACACATTCTTCATCCGCGCCGCATTCTGGTGCGTCCTGATCGTCGGTGTCGTTGACGTTGCCATCTCCTTCATGCGCGTCGAGGGCATGCTGGAAGGCATCTTTGGCGAGGATCTGGCCTCCGATCTCGGCCGCTCCCAGTTTCGCGGCATGTTTGTCCATGTTCCGCTTATGGTTCTCGGTATCGTTCTGGCCTGTTTCACGCGCACGCTCGGATTTCCGTGGCTGGCGCTGCTGATCGTGATTGCCGAGCTCGGCATTGTCTTCCTGCGCTTCATCTTTTCCTACGAGCAGGCCTTCATGGCCGATCTGGTGCGGTTCTGGTACGGCGCGCTGTTCCTGTTCGCCAGCGCCTATACGCTCCAGGAAGAGGGCCATGTGCGCGTCGACGTCTTCTATGCAACCTTCACCAACAAGACCAAGGCGGTGGTCAACGCGGTCGGCACGCTGTTGATGGGGCTGGTTTTCTGCTGGACGATCCTGATCGTCGGCATGGGACAGAAGGCATCGATCATCAACAGTCCGGTGCTCAACTTCGAAGTCACCCAGGCCGGTTTCGGCATGTATGTGAAATACATGATGGCCGGGTTCCTCGGCGTATTCGCCATTTCAATGATGATCCAGTTTGTCAGCTACCTGCTGGAGGCTATCGCCGATTACCGCGGCGAGCCCGGGCACGTGGATCACGAGCCGTCGGTAACGTAGGGGCGAAACGATCATGGAACTGTATTTTCTCGCCCTCCTGGTCCTGCTGATGGCGCTGGCCCTCGGTTCGGGCTATCCGGTCGCATTCGCCCTGCCGGGCTCGTCCATCGTCACCATCCTGATCGCCGCAATCGCCGGCTATCTGTTTGCCGGCGACACGGACGTCTTCTTCGCGCAAGGCGGCCCGTCGCAATGGCTCAGTGCCGGGGTGACCAACCTTCGAGGGGTCTATTGGGAACCGGAACGCGACACGCTGATCGCGATTCCGCTGTTCATCTTCATGGGAATCATGCTGCAGCGCTCGAAGATCGCAGAGGATCTGCTGATCACCATGGCTCAGCTTTTCGGGCCGATCCCGGGTGGTCTCGGCATTTCGGTCGTCTTCGTTGGCGCACTGCTGGCCGCAACCACCGGTATTGTCGGCGCCACGGTGGTCGCGATGGGGCTGATCTCGCTGCCTGCCATGCTGCGGAACAACTATTCACAGCAACTGGCGACAGGCACCATCGCCGCTTCCGGAACGCTCGGGCAGATCATCCCGCCGTCGATCGTTCTGATTATCCTGGCCGACCAGTTGACCAGCGCGGCCGATCAGGCCGGCACCGCGCGCAAGGCGCTGTTCAAGGACTCGACCGGTGAGCTGACCATGCCGAGCATCTTCGATGTCGGCTCGACCAGCGCCGGTGAAATGTTCCTCGGCGCTATTATCCCGGGCCTGGTGCTTGTCGGCCTCTACATGGTCTACATCCTGATCTTCGCGGCGCTGCGCCCGAAGTCCGCGCCGCCGGTTCCCTATGATGGCAAATACGACGCCAGGTTCCTGCTGAAGGTCTGCCTGTCGCTGTTTCCGCCGCTGATCCTGATCTTCCTGGTGCTCGGTTCGATCATCGCCGGCGTTGCCACCGTCAACCAGGCCGGCGCGATCGGCGCGGCCGGCGCGCTGATCATGGCGGGTTACCGCCTCAGGGACGGGCACAAGGATGCCTATTATCCGGCCATCATCGCGATCATCTCGCTGGTCGGACTGGCCTTTGTCCTGTCGACCTTCAACACGAACATCAAGAACATCAAGACGAGCTCGGACGTTCTGGGCGTCACCCTTGCGATTGCCTGCGTTGTCGGCCTGATCATTGCGCTTGTGTGGAGCGGATGGCGGTCCTTCAAGATCGAGGACACGCTCAAGGGCGTGATGATCGAGACGGCCAAGACGACATCGCTGGTCTTCATCATCCTGCTGGGCGCTGCAATCCTGACGGCAGCCTTCCGCGCCTTCGGCGGCGAACACCTCGTCAAGGAGTTCCTGGAAGGTCTCGGCGGGGGGTTCTGGACGAAATTCGTCATCGTGATGGCGGTGATCTTCGTGCTGGGCTTCTTTCTCGATTTCATCGAGATCGCGGTGGTGGTCGTTCCGATCGTCGCGCCGATCCTGCTTGCCGATCCGGAAGCCAATGTGACGGCGGTCTGGCTCGGCGTCATGATCGGTCTCAATATCCAGACGTCGTTCCTGACACCGCCTTTCGGCTTTGCGCTGTTTTATCTGCGCGGTGTTGCAGATTCGACGGTCAAGACCCTGTCGATCTACAAGGGCGTCGTTCCGTTTATCTGCATCCAGCTCCTTGCGCTGGTGATTGTCGGCATGGCGCCGCAACTGGTGAACTATCTGCCGAACCGCGTCGCGCTTCTGTCGGAGACCGCGCCGCCGCCGCGCAATCCGCGGCTGGCCTATTGTGTCGAACAATATCTGGCCGAGGAACTGGGCGAGACGCGCGGCGAGCTGATAAGTGCCGTCGACAAGGTTCGCCAACTTGATTTCGGTGTCTTGCCCGAAAAGCTCTCGAAGTCGGTCACAGGCAGTTTCGAAAATGTCTCCAAGGCGATCGCGCTGCTGGATGACGGTCAGGCGGCCCGGGGCGATATCGACGCCGCATCAGCGGACTATCGGCCGCTTCACAAACAGGTCCGTGCCATCGAGCAGGACATCCGCGATATCGACGAGCGGATCGAGCATTTCGAGGTGCTGATCGAACGGGCGCGCGATCCTTCGCAGGCCGCGCAGAAAGAGCGATATGAGAATCGCGTCGCCACGCTGCAGGCGGACAAGGAAGCGCTGGCAGCCTCCATTCCGGAGGAATGGGAGCAGGTCTACAGCGATTTCGACAAGCTGAACGACAATCAGTCGAAACTCAATCGCGAATATTTCCAGACAGCCGAGAAGGCCTATGCGCCGGCGGCGTCCCTGCTTGCAAGCCTCAACGCCTATGATGCGTTCACGGCACTCGGCCCGGAGCTTGAGGGCATCGGCCAGCAGGTCATGGACAATGAACCGGAGGACATGACCGAACCGCTCAATGTGCTTTCGAAGCAATTCGGCGAGATCGAAGGTGCGGACGACATCAAGTCGGACCTTTCCAAGGCGCGCCGGGCTTTGCGTTCGCGAAATCCGAGCAAGGAAAAAGCGCTTGCGGAAATCGACAAGGCTGTTGCCGAATACCAGACGCAGCTTGCCTGGCGTGAGAAGGCGAATGAAGCGCTGAAGGCCGGGATCGATGAATATGTCACAACGCTCGGCCCGACGATCGGCATACGCCAGCAGCGGCGTCTTACGCGCGAACAGGCGCTTTACGTGGCGGCCTGCACGTCCGATCACCGGGATATCTCGCTGAACTTCTAAGGCGCAGCCGGGGCCGTGGCGGCCCCGGTCAGTCGAAGGAGTAGGGGATCGTGTCCCGGCTGTTCGGGTCGACCGAAAGCCGGCGCTTGAGCGGCGGCACGGCGCGCTGGTGGCAGTCCGAGCGCTCGCAGATCCGGCAGGATATGCCGATCGGCTCGAAAGCCGTATCGCTTTCAAGATCCAGATCATCAGCGTAGACCAGCGCTCCGGCATGCTTGATCTCGCAGCCGAAGGCGAGCGCGTAGCGCTGCACCGGATCGCGGAAGCCGCCATTCGGCTTGGTCACCGCCGTTGCCAGGCACAAATAGCGCATGCCGTCCGGCGTTTCCGCGAGTTGTCTTAAGATCCGCGCCGAGGTCGAGAAGGCGTTATGCACGTTCCACAGCGGACAGGCGGAGCCGAAACGCGCGAATTGCAGCTTGGTGGCGCTGTGGCGCTTGGTGATGTTGCCGGCCTGATCGACCCGGGCAAAGAAGAACGGAATGCCCTTGTTGCCGGGCCTTTGCAGCGTGCTCAGGCGATGCGCGACCTGCTCGATGCTGGCGCCGAAGCGGTCCGCGAGCAGTTCAAGGTCGTGGCGCAGTTCGCCGGAAGAGGCCAGAAATTCACCATAGGGAAGCAGGGCGCTGCCGGCGAAATAGTTGGCAAGGCCGATACGGCACACGGATGCTGCGTCCTCGGTGCGGAAACCGGCCTTGTCGATGATCGCGGTCATTGTGTCGGCATGTTCCAGCAGCCCGATCTGATGAGCCAGCTGGAATGCGTGGGTTGAAGGCGGTGCCTTCGGATTGACCGACAGGACCCGCGAGACCGGGTCGTAACGTCTGATCGCCTCGGCGCCCGTTGCCGCGCCGCCGATGGAAACCCGGACCCGGTGGTTGCGCTCCAGATGATCGGCCAGCGTGCGGACCCGGTTTCTGGTCGTGCCGCGCAAATCCTCGGCCAGCTTTTCGGCTGCGATATCAAGCTCGTGGATGTAATTGTCGAGATAGTGGAAGAAGTCGCGAACCTCTTCATAGGGCGTCGGTTCGTTCAGTCCGCCGGAGCGCTCAAGCGTGTCATCCAGTTCGGCGAGTTGCTCGCCGGCGCGCCGCAGGGCCTGATGCATGGCGAGAAAGGCGCGCGCCACCGATGGCGTGTTTTGCGTGACAAGCTTGAGATCCTGCGCCGATGGCTGCTGGCCCTTGAACAGCGGATCGGCGATTGCCTCGGCCATATCGGCGAGCAGCCGGTCACTGTCGTTTTCCGACAGGCTGGCAATGTCCACGGAAAAATTCTCGGCGAGCGCCAGCAGCACCGGTGCCGTGACATGGCGCTGGTTGTTTTCGATCTGGTTGAGGTAACTCGTTGAAATGCCAAGCTGTTTGGCGAAGACAGCTTGTGTCTGGCCGTTTTCCTCGCGGATCCGGCGGATGTTGCGGCCGATGAAGAGTTTTCGTGCGCGCATTTTCACAACTTTGCAAAATTAAGTTTGCAAAATTAGCTAAATCAACTTTGTTGCTATTTCAACCCTTTTGCGCGATCCCGTGGCGCGCTACACCTGATCCATCCTTAAGGACCATCACTGTATTTCATGGAGGGATCCCGTGACGCTTTACGCCACCTTGACCGCCGGACGCAGCCATTCATTGCTGCGCGATTCACTCATTGTCGTTTCCGCCTCGATCCTGCTCGCATTGTCGGCGAAAGCCGCCGTTCCGTTCTTTCCGGTGCCGATGACCATGCAGACGCTTGTCGTTCTCGGTCTTGGTCTGGCGCTTGGCTCCAGGCTCGCGGTGCTTTCCGTGTTGCTCTATCTGGTGGAAGGGGCAGCCGGCCTTCCGGTCTTTTCCGGAACGCCCGAAAAGGGCATCGGGATCGCCTATATGATGGGTCCGACGGGCGGCTTCCTCATCGGCTTCGTGCTTGCCGCTGGTCTGACCGGCTGGCTGGCCGAGCGCGGATGGGACCGCAATATCGTCATGGCCTTTCTAGCGGCGCTCGCCGGAACGGTGATCCTCTATGTTCCCGGACTGTTGTGGCTGGGCGGCCTTGTCGGCTGGGACAAGCCGGTTCTGGCCTGGGGTCTTTACCCGTTCATTCTCGGTGATCTGACCAAGGCCGCGCTCGCTGCGCTCATCTTCCCGACCGCCTGGAAGTTCCTGAAATCGCGCGGTGCGGTGTGATGCTGGAAGTTCTCGAGCAACTGGAGGAAAAACGCCGGGAGGCCCATCTCGGCGGCGGCCAGCGCCGCATCGATGCTCAGCACGCCAAGGGCAAGCTGACCGCCCGTGAGCGGCTTGAAGTGCTGCTCGATGAAGGCTCCTTCGAAGAGTACGACATGTACAAGGCGCATCGCTGCTCGGATTTCGGCATGGAAAGCCAGCAGGTCGCCGGGGACGGGGTCGTCACCGGCTGGGGTACCATCAACGGTCGGCCGACCTATGTGTTCAGCCAGGACTTCACCGTCTTCGGAGGATCGCTGTCCGAAACCCATGCGGAGAAGATCTGCAAGGTGATGGACCTTGCCATGCAGAACGGCGTTCCGCTGATCGGCCTTAACGATTCGGGCGGCGCGCGCATCCAGGAAGGCGTCGCTTCGCTCGGCGGCTATGCGGAGGTCTTCTGGCGCAATGTCCAGGCCTCCGGCGTCATTCCCCAGATCTCCGTGATCATGGGGCCGTGCGCCGGCGGCGCTGTCTATTCGCCGGCAATGACGGACTTCATCTTCATGGTGAAGGACACGAGCTACATGTTCGTGACCGGCCCCGATGTGGTGAAGACCGTCACCAATGAGGTGGTGACAGCCGAGGAGCTGGGCGGCGCGTCGACCCATACGAAAAAGTCCTCGGTCGCGGACGGCGCTTTCGAGAACGATGTCGAGGCGCTGCTCGAAGTGCGGCGCATGTTCGACTTCCTGCCGCTGTCGAACCGCGAAAAACCGCCTGTCAGGCATACGCCCGATGCGGACGACCGCATGGAGAAAAGCCTCGACACGCTGGTGCCGGACAATCCCAACAAGCCATATGACATGCACGAGGTGATCGTGAAGGTCGCCGATGAGGGCGAGTTCTACGAGATCCAGCGGGATTTCGCCGGCAATATTCTGTGCGGCTTCATCCGCCTGAACGGTTCGACCGTCGGTGTCGTTGCCAACCAGCCGATGGTGCTGGCCGGCTGTCTCGACATCGACAGCGCCAAGAAGGCGGGCCGGTTCGTGCGCTTTTGCGATGCCTTCAACATCCCGATCCTGACGCTTGTCGATGTGCCGGGCTTCCTGCCCGGAACGGCGCAGGAATATGGCGGCATCATCAAGCACGGCGCCAAGCTGCTTTTCGCCTATGCCGAGGCAACGGTGCCGAAAGTCACGGTGATTACCCGCAAGGCCTATGGCGGCGCCTATGACGTCATGGCTTCCAAGCACATCCGCGCCGACGTCAACTATGCCTGGCCGACGGCTGAGATTGCGGTGATGGGTGCCAAGGGGGCGACCGAGATCCTGTATCGCTCGGAACTGGACGATCCGGACAAGATCGCCCAGCGCACCAAGGACTACGAAGACCGCTTCGCCAATCCGTTCGTGGCAGCCCAGCGCGGCTTCATCGACGAGGTGATTATGCCGCATTCGACGCGCCGGCGGGTGCTCAGGGCCTTCGAGCTTCTGAAGACCAAGCAGGCCGCAGCGCCTGACAAGAAACACGACAACATTCCGCTTTAGGGGACAGGCAGATGTTCAAGAAAATCC
This sequence comes from Allohoeflea poritis, assembly GCF_027889715.1. Lineage (GTDB taxonomy): Bacteria > Pseudomonadota > Alphaproteobacteria > Rhizobiales > Rhizobiaceae > Hoeflea_A > Hoeflea_A poritis. The sequence goes on along the minus strand of NZ_JAPJZH010000002.1, from coordinate 206,715 downwards.
TGGTCGCCAATCGCGGCGAAATCGCCTGCCGCGTGTTCAAGACCGCCAAGCGGATGGGCATTGCCACGGTCGCCGTCTACTCGGAGGCGGACCGCAACGCGCTGCATGTGGAGATGGCCGACGAGGCGGTCTTCATCGGCCCGCCGGCCGCCGCGGAGAGCTATCTGGTGATCGACAGGATCGTCGAAGCGTGCAAGCAGACCGGCGCCGAAGCGGTGCATCCGGGCTACGGATTTCTTTCCGAACGCGCCGAGTTCGCCGAGCGGCTGGCCGCCGAAGGCATCGCCTTCATCGGGCCGCCAAGGGGCGCGATCGAGGCGATGGGCGACAAGATCACATCCAAGAAGATTGCAGCCGAGGCGGGCGTTTCGACAGTTCCGGGCGTCATGGGGCTGATCGACGATGCCGAGCATGCGGTGCGCATCGCCACCGATATCGGCTATCCGGTGATGATCAAGGCGAGTGCCGGCGGCGGCGGCAAGGGCATGCGCATTGCCTGGAACGACGAAGAGGCGCGCGAGGGTTTCGAGCGTTCCAAATCCGAGGCTGCTTCCAGCTTCGGCGACGACCGCATTTTTATCGAGAAATTCGTCACAGAGCCGCGTCACATCGAGATCCAGGTCCTTGCCGACACGAAGGGCAACTGCATCTATCTGGGCGAGCGTGAATGTTCGATCCAGCGGCGCAACCAGAAGGTTATCGAGGAGGCGCCGTCGCCATTCCTCGATGCGGAAACGCGCAAGGCGATGGGCGAACAGGCCGTGGCGCTTGCCAAGGCTGTCGACTACGCCAGCGCCGGGACGGTCGAGTTCATCGTCGACAAGGACCGCAATTTCTACTTCCTGGAAATGAACACGCGCCTGCAGGTGGAACACCCGGTCACCGAACTGATCACCGGCGTCGATCTTGTCGAGCAGATGATCCGGGTCGCCTCCGGCGAGGAACTCGGCATCGGCCAGGACGATATCAAGCTCAATGGCTGGGCGGTCGAAAGCCGGCTCTATGCGGAAGATCCCTACCGCAATTTCCTGCCGTCCATCGGGCGGCTGACGCGGTACCGCCCGCCGCAGGAAGGCACCGGCGAAAACGGTCATATCGTGCGCAACGATACCGGCGTCTTCGAAGGCGGCGAGATTTCGATGTTCTACGATCCGATGATCGCCAAGCTGTGCACTTGGGCGCCGGACCGCAGCGGGGCGGTGGAAAGCATGGCCGATGCCCTCGATCATTTCGAGGTCGAGGGAATCGGCCACAACATTCCATTCCTGTCGGCGGTCATGGATCATGGCCGGTTCCGTTCGGGCGACATCACCACCGCCTTTATCGCCGAGGAATATCCTGACGGGTTCGTGGGCGTCGAAGCGGACAGCCAGACCGCCAGAGACCTTTCTGCGGTTGCCGCTGTTCTCGATGCAATCGAGGGCGAGCGTCGCGACGTTACCGCGAGCAAACGCTTTTCGGACAATGGCGGCCCGGATGCGGGCGAAAAGACCGTGCGCATGGATCGTGAGAACACCAAGGTGCGTGTATCGCGTGACGATGACGGCTATTCGGTGACCGTCGGCGAAAAGGAGCCGATGCGGCTGACGACATCCTGGCAGCCCGGAGAAACATTGGCTTTGCTGGAGATCGATGGCGCTTCCGCCGCCTTCAAGGTCGATCCCGCTCCGGGCGGTTATCGCCTGCGGCATCGCGGCATCGACCAGACGGTTCAGGTCCTTTCCACCCGGGTGGCAGAGCTTGCGGCGCTGATGCCGGAAAAACTGCCGCCGGATACGTCGAAGATGCTGCTTTGCCCGATGCCGGGGTTGGTGGTCGCGCTGCATGTGGAGGAGGGCGCCGAGGTCGAGGAAGGCCAGTCGCTGGCGATCGTCGAAGCCATGAAAATGGAGAATGTCCTGAGGGCGGAGCGACCGGGCAAGGTCGCGAAAATACCGGTCTCGGTGGGCGACAGCCTGGCGGTCGATGAGGTGATCATGGAGTTCGAGGCTTGAGCGACCCGGAGACATTCCTGACGGTGAAGCCGCGTGGCAGACTGGTCGGCCGCGAGGTCGGACGGCTGGCCTATGGATGCTGGCGCCTGCCGGGAACGCCGCAGGATGCCCTGCGCGGAAAGATCGACGCGGCGCTTGAAATCGGCGCCAACATCATCGATACCGCCGCCGTCTATGGCGCTGGCGCCGCCGAGGAAATGCTTGGTGTGCTTTTGTCCGAGCGCCCATCGTTTCGCGACGAGATCGTGCTTGTCACGAAGGGCGGCATCACACCGCCGGTTCCTTACAATTCGTCCAGGCAGGAACTGATCGCTTCCTGCGAAGCCTCGCTGCGGCGTCTCAAAAGCGACGCGGTCGATGTCTTTCTCGTCCATCGCCCGGATTTCCTGACGAGCCCGGCGGAAGTGGCCGAAGCGCTGAACGAACTGATCTGGAGCGGCAAGACGCACGCGGTCGGCGTTTCGAACTATTCACCGGAACAGACGCGCGCCCTGCAGTCTTTCCTCGATGTTCCGCTTGCTGTGACACAGCCGGAATTTTCGGCCCTGCACACGCAACCGCTTTTTGACGGCACGCTCGACCATGCTCAGAGCGCTTCCGTCATACCCCTGGCCTGGTCGCCCCTGGCGGGCGGGTCATTGGCGACCGGTCGGGCGCCGGATAGGGCGGATCTCCGCGCCGCCGGGCTGGTCGCCGTTCTGGACAGAATTGCGAATGACAATGGATCGACGCGTGAATGCGTGGCCCTTGCCTGGCTGCTGGCGCATCCGGCGGGCGTCGTTCCCATTATCGGCACCCAGTCCCCGGAGCGCATCCGGGCGGCCGCGGGCGCCTTTGAAATCAAGATGAGCCGTCGCGACTGGTACGAAATCCTGGAAGCCAGTCGCGGTGAGCGGATGCCGTGAGGACGAACCCATGACGAAAACGGAACGCGACTGGATCGAACTGGCAACCAAGGAGCTGAAGGGCAATCCGCCCTCGGATCTGAACTGGGAAACGCCGGAGGGTATCACCATCAAGCCGTTCTACGGTGCCGATGACCTGCCTGCCGCGGTGGCAGGCGAACTTCCCGGCTTTGCCCCTTTTACCCGCGGTATCCGAGGCACAATGTATGCCGGGCGTCCGTGGACGATCCGTCAATATGCCGGTTTCTCCACCGCCGAGGAATCCAACGCCTTTTATCGCAAGAACCTCGCCGGTGGGCAGAAGGGCCTTTCGGTCGCCTTCGATCTGGCCACCCACCGTGGCTATGATTCCGATCATCCGCGCGTCGTCGGCGATGTCGGCAAGGCCGGTGTGGCGATCGATTCCGTCGAGGATATGAAGATCCTGTTCGACGGCATTCCGCTCGATCAGATGTCTGTTTCGATGACCATGAACGGCGCCGTCATTCCCGTTCTGGCGATGTTCATTGTCGCAGGTGAGGAGCAGGGCGTCGACCGGTCCGCGCTTTCCGGCACGATCCAGAACGATATCCTCAAGGAGTTCATGGTCCGCAACACCTATATCTACCCGCCGGAATCCTCGATGCGCATCGTGGCCGATATTATCGAGTACACGGCGCGCGAAATGCCGAAATTCAACTCGATCTCGATCTCCGGCTACCACATGCAGGAGGCGGGCTCGACGCTCGCCCAGGAGCTTGCCTACACGCTGGCCGACGGCATGGAATATGTCCGCGCGGCGATGAGCAAGGGTCTCGACGTCGATGCGTTCGCCGGGCGGCTGTCCTTCTTCTTCTGCATCGGCATGAATTTCTTCATGGAAGCCGCCAAACTCAGGGCCGCGCGGCAGATCTGGTCGAAGATCATGACCGATTTCGGCGCCAAGTCGGAGCGCTCGAAGATGCTGCGCACCCATTGCCAGACGTCGGGTGTGTCGCTTACCGAGCAGGATCCCTACAACAACATCGTGCGCACCGCCTTCGAGGCCATGGCTGCCGCTCTGGGGGGCACGCAGTCCCTGCATACCAATTCCTTTGACGAGGCGATCGCACTGCCGACCGAGTTCTCGGCGCGCATCGCCCGCAACACGCAGCTGATCCTGCAGCACGAGACGGGCGTGACGAATGTCGTCGACCCGCTCGGCGGCTCCTACTATGTCGAGGCGCTGACCAAGGAACTGGTGGACGAGGCCTGGCGAATGATCGAGGAGGTCGAGAGCCTCGGCGGCATGACCAAGGCTGTCGAACAAGGTCTGCCGAAGATGCGGATCGAGGAGGCCGCGGCCCGCAGGCAGGCACGCATCGACAAGGGCGAGGATGTCATTGTCGGCGTCAATCGCTACCGTCTCGAAGACGAACCGAAGGTCGATATACTGGAGATCGACAATGACAAGGTGCGCAATGCGCAGATCGCGCGGCTGAACAAGATGCGCCAGGCGCGCGACAAGAAGGCATATGAAGCCGCAATCGGAACCTTGGAGGAGGTGGCGGCGTCCGGTACGGGCAACCTGCTGGACGCCGCGGTCGAGGCGGCGCGCGCACGGGCGAGCCTCGGTGAAATCTCCGATGCCATGGAGCGGGCGTTCAACCGTCACAAGGCGACCACGAGGGTTATTTCCGGCGTTTACGGCGATGCCTATAAGGGCGATGCGCAATACGAGCTGATCCAGAAGAAAATCGCCGACTACCGGAACGACAGGCAGCGCGAGCCGCGCATCCTGGTGGCAAAGATGGGGCAGGACGGGCATGACCGCGGGGCGAAGGTGATCGCCACGGCCTTTGCCGATATGGGTTTCGATGTCGAATTGTCCGATATGTTCGAGACGCCGCCCGAGGTTGCGTCCAAGGCGGTCGCGGGCGATGTCGACGTGATCGGCGTCTCGTCGCTTGCTGCCGGTCACCGCACGCTGGTGCCCGAACTGATCGGTGCGTTGAAGGCGGCCGGCCGAGACGACATCATCGTCATCTGCGGCGGCGTGATCCCCGAGCAGGATTACGATTTCCTGCAGAATGCCGGTGTGACAGCGATCTTCGGCCCCGGCTCCAACGTTCTCGACGCTGCCAATGTCGTTCTGGCCGAAGTGGCGGGCATGCGGCGCAACCGCTGACCGTCAGGCGACCGGGGGCATGAGAAAGACCGTTTGCGCGGTCCGCGACCTGTTTTGATTTTGTTGTAGAATCATACTTGTATTCCATCCTACAGTTGCGACTGGAGGCAGCGCGGCGCGTGCTGCCTGAAATTTCAGCGGCAGGAGAGCGGACCATTGCAGAGCAAGCGCTTACCGCTATACGTGCTCTTCGGCGGCGCGGCCGGGATACTCATCGGCCTTTTCAGCCCGCTGCTGGCCGCGATCGTGGCGCCGGTCGGGGACATTTACGTCCGTCTGATGGAAGTCGTGGTGCTTCCCTATCTCATCTCTTCGCTGATCCTCGGTCTGGGACAATTGGCGCCTGAAACGGCGCGCAAACTCTTCCGCAAAAGCTGGGCCATTTACCTGGCGCTGTGGGCCATGACGTTTACGGTCCTTCTGTTTGCATCCCTGACGGTGCCTCTGGTCAGGCAGGCGGCCGTCGTGGATTTCTCCGGTGCTCTCAGCGCACTCACGAGCCAGGGCGCGTCACTGATCGACCTGCTGGTTCCCGACAATTTGTTTCAGGCGTTGAGCAACAACTACATTCCTTCGATCGTCCTCATGGGGCTTATCTTCGGCATCGCGGTCCAGCGGAGCAACAAACCGACGGAGTTGCTGGACATGCTGTCGGTGGTCCGGCAGGCCTGTATCCGCATCTGGGAATGGGTTGTCCTGCTGGCGCCGATCGGCGTGTGCGCGCTTTTCGCCAGTTCCATCAGCTCGATGGATCCGGAAGGCTACGCGGCGATGTCCATCTACATCGTCGTTGTCATGTTGTCGGCGCTGCTGCTGAGCCTGTGGATCCTGCCGATGATGCTGACGGCTTTCCTGCCCATGAAATACTGGGAGCTGATGTCGGAGCTGAAGGAGGCGTTCCTGATTGCCGTCGTCACGTCGTTGTCTGTTGCGTCGCTGCCGATGATCCAGCGGGCAACGCAGAACATGGCGGAAAAATACTGCGAAGCCGAAAAAGAAACGGAGCAGAGGGAAATCATTCAGACGACGCTTTCGGTGAGCTATCCGCTGGCTCAGATCGGCAATTTCTTCATCCTGGCGTTTCTGCTTTACGCATCCTTCTATTTCTTCATCCCGCTGACCGGTTGGCAGCTCATCGAGTTGCCGGTGGTTACCCTGCTTTCGGGCTTCGGCTCCCCGACGTCTTCAATCGGGGCTGTCGCCTTCATGGCGAACTGGCTGAACATGCCTTCGGAGACGACCAATCTCTATGTCGAGACGATGGCAATCACGCGCTATGCCCAGGTGCTCGCCTCCGTTGCCGGCTTCGCATTCGTGACCATACTTGTCACTTTCGCCTTTTACGGGCGGCTGCGTTTCGATATCAGGCGGTTCGTGGTCACCATTGCCGTTGCCGCCATTTGCATGACGGCGATCCTGTCCCTCGGCCGCCTGGGCGGAACGCATATCCAGCTGCATTCGGAAACGAACTATCTGGAAATGGGTTTGCCGGCGGAGGTGCAGGCGCTTAGCGACGAGAATCTTGTCTCCAGGCTGTCCAAGGGCGATGCGCAAGAGACGGGCAGCGCGCCCGAAGCTGCGAAAAGGGGCGAAGCCGTGAATGTGCTGGGACGTATCCAGTCAAATGGCGTGTTGCGCGTCGGGATCAATCCGAATGTCATGCCCTTCACCTATGAGAACAATAAGGGGCGGCTCGTCGGCTATGACGTGGAGCTGATGTACCGTTTCGCGCAGAGCATGAGTGTCGAGATCGTGTTCGTCCCCTATGACTGGCAGTCGCTCATCAAGAACCTGACCGAGTACGAGTTCGATATCGCCATCGGCGGGATTTACATTACCAAGGACAGGCTGGAGGCCGTCACGGTCAGTGATCCCTATTATGAAAACCCGCTGGCCCTGATCGTGCGCACGGACCAGATCAACGATTTCGCGTCACGCGGGAAGATCAATGCGATCGAGAACCTGACGATCGCCGTCTTCGACGATCCGGTGCTCATTCCGGCCGCGCGGCGCAGCTTTCCCTCGGCAAATATCAGGGTCCTGCCCAACTACGACAATCTGGAGAACGAGGAAGGCGTCGATGCTGCGATCTGGACGCTGGAACAGGCGCGCGCCTGGGCGATTTCCCACGGCGGTTACTCCACGGCGGTGCCGCGGGACATTGCGACCCGGTTCCTGTTCGCCTATCTGATGCCGCCGGATGCGCCCGGTCTCTCCGACTATCTGAACTACTGGATGCGGTTGCAGAAAGACAACGGCGTGCTTGCCGATATGACCAAGCGGTGGATCGATCCGGCGGCAACGGATTCAGAGCGTTAGCGGCATTTGTGGAGAAATTGATTCATCCGTTGGTGGGGCAGGGCACGCCCGGGCGGTCCAATGCCGCCCGCCTGCTGCCATCCGGCCATTGGATTTTCGGCAAAGGACGACCATCTATAAGCCATGACAGTTCATCCAGATTCCAAATCGCTTGGCTACCGGCTTGCCGTTTCGCCGCTTTCCGGCGAAACCGTTGCGAAGTGCGGTGACGAAATCCTGGCCGCCAGCCACGGCGCCAAGCTGATGCACGAGACACGGCTGCCATCCGTCGTTTACTTCCCGCAGAGGGACGTCAAGGCCAAGCTGCTGCAGACAAGCGACCACCGAACTTTCTGCCCGTTCAAGGGCACGGCCACCTATTGGGACGTCGAGATCGGCGGGCGCATCTACGAGAACGGCGCCTGGTCCTACAAGAATGCGATCCCGGAAGCCCGCGACATCGAGGGCATGGTCAGTTTCATGCCCAATGTGCTCGGTTCGGTGGACATTGCGGATGCGGGTGCCGATGCGACGGAATACGGCAATATCTCCGGGCCGACCATTGACTGGATCATGCGGGAAGCATGGCTTTGCGGATCACCCGAGGAACTGACGGCGGCCATTGCCCGCAAGTTCAACGAGGACGGTATCGCCATCTATCGCATGAGCGTCCTGATCTGGTCGCTGCACCCGATGATCGCCGGACGCAACTATGTCTGGTCCAAGAAAGACGGGAAGGTCCATATCAACACACCATCCTATGACATCTTCAACCATCCGAACTATGTGAACAGCCCTTTGCGGCATGTGGCGAACGGTCTTGGCGGCGTGCGCCAAAATCTTCTCAGCGACGAAGTCGAGTTCAGCTTTCCGATCATGGAAGATTTGAAGGCGGAAGGCGGGACGGATTATGTGGCGATGCCGCTGCCTTTTTCGAATGGCCAGATCAACGTCATGACATTGACCTGCGATCACCCGGATGGTTTCACCACGGCCAATCTCGGGCTTGTCTTCGAATGTGCTTCCGTCATCAGCCGGCTCTATGAAGTGTTCACGCTTCGCGATAATGCCTCGGCGCTGCTCGAAACCTATCTGGGCAAGGGCACGGGTGCGCGGGTGCTTGGCGGCGAAATCCGCCGCGGCGACGGTGACGAGATCGATGCGGCTATTCTATTCTGCGATCTGCGCGGTTCGTCGCGGCTGGAAGGGGAGATGGGACGGCAGGATTATCTGGACCTTCTCAACCAGTTTTTCGAGGTAACCACAGATATCGTGCATGAAAATGGCGGCGAGGTGCTGAAGTTCATCGGCGATGCGGTGCTGGCGATCTTTCCCGCAGGTGAGGATCAGGCCAAGGCTTGCCGGCAGGCGCTCTCGGCGGCACTGATGATCGACCGCGACGTCAATATGGGACTGGGCGAGTCGGACGACAGGATACGCTGCGCTATCGGTCTCGCCTTCGGCAATGTCACCTATGGCAATGTCGGATCGGAAGGGCGGCTCGATTTCACCGTGATCGGTTCAGCCGCAAATGTCGCCGCGCGGCTCGGCGATCTCGGAAAGCAGCTCGGGCACCGCGTGGTCACCACAAAAACGATTACCGACGGACATGATGCCCGAATGCAGTCGCTCGGTGCGTTTGAACTGCGCAACGTGTCCAGTCCGGTGGAAGCCTTCGCGCCGGCCGCAGACATTCATGTCAATTCCGGCTGACGGATAGCGCCCATGCCGCGATTTTCAGCCAACATCTCTATGATGTTCCATGAACACCCGTTCCTGGAGCGCTTCGGGGCGGCGCGCGATGCGGGTTTCGAGGCCGTGGAGTTTCTGTTCCCCTATGAATGGCCGGTTGATTCACTGGCGCGTGCCGTTGGGGACAGCGGTCATTCCATCAGTATATTCAACCTCTCGCCGGGCGACTGGGAACGGGGCGAGCGCGGTCTGGCCTGTATTCCCGGCCGCGAAGCGGAGTTCAGGGAGTTCGTCGAGACGGCGATCGCTTATGCCGAGGCGACCGGCGCCAGGCGGCTCCACGCATTGGCCGGAATCCCCGGAGCGCTTCCGTTTGCAACGGCGCGCGCGACTTACCTGGAAAATCTGCGGTTTGCTGCTGAGCGTCTGGGCGAAGCCGGGCTCGAAATGACCATCGAGCCGATCAACGGGCGCGACATGCCGGGCTATTTCCTGTCGTCGACCGAACTGGCCGCCGAGATCCTTCGCGAACTGGGTCTTGCCAATGTCGGCCTGCAATTCGATGTCTATCATCACCAGATCATGCATGGCGATATCCTGCACAGCCTCGAGCGCTACATGCCGCTGATCCGGCACATACAGATCGCCGGCGTGCCCGAACGGCACGAACCCGACAGCGGCGAACTGGATTACGTCAGCGTCTTCAAGGAAATCGACGCGCTGGGCTATGATGGTTGGGTCGGGTGCGAGTATCGCCCCAAGGCCGGAACGGTCGAGGGGCTCGGCTGGATGCGGGCACTGACGGGCGTATAGTCGCCGCTATTCGCCGTGGGTCGTCAGCGTGACGCCGGCTTCGGCCAACAGAATCTCTGACACGTCGAAACTGTGATCCAGCGCGCCGTCATGCGCGGGTTTCGGCGGGCAGATAACTGTCGTGATGCCACTCTGGATGATGGCGCGCGCGCAATCGGCGCAGGGGAACCGGTTAACGTAGATCGTGCAGCCGTCGAGTGGCGTGCCCATGCGTGCGGCATTGTAGATGGCATTGCGCTCGGCATGCTCGAACCAGAAGAATTTCTCGCCCGATGCCCGGTCGAAGCGCGCGTCGTCATTTGCCTTCACGCCGCGCGGCAGGCCGTTATAGCCGGTGGAGCGGATTTCGAGATCATCGCCGACGATGACGGCGCCGACGGAAAAGTCCCGGTCCTCCGTCCAGGACGCGATGTGATCGGCGAGCTCCATGAATCGCCGATCCCACTTTTGCTTTTTGTCGCCGCACATGTCAGCCCGCGTAGACGTAGGACGTCTTGACGGTCGTGTAGAACTCGACCGCGTAGCGGCCCTGTTCGCGGGCGCCGAAGGAGGAGCCTTTGCGCCCGCCGAAGGGCACGTGGTAATCGACACCGGCGGTCGGCAGATTGACCATCACCATGCCGGCTTCCACCTTGCGCTTGAAATTGCGGGCATGTTTCAGGCTCTGCGTGCAGATCCCGGCCGACAAGCCGAAATCCGTGTCATTGGCCACCGCGATCGCTTCGTCGAAATCGCCGACCTTGATGATCGAACCGCAGGGGCCGAATATTTCCTCGCGGTTGATGCGCATATCGTTGCGCGTGCCGACGAACAGGGCAGGGGCCTGGTAGAAGCCGTTGTCGGAAAGCTCAAGCCGCTCTCCGCCGATCACTTCCTCGGCCTCGCCCTTGGCGATCTCGACATATTCAAGGTTCGAATTGAGCTGCCTGGCGTCGACCACGGGGCCGATCTGGGTCGCCTGATCGAGCGCGTTGCCGATCTTGAGTTCCTTAATCGCCCGGGTCATTTCGTCGACGAAGGCGTCGTGGATGCCCGCTTCGACGATGAGCCGGGACGAAGCGGTGCAGCGCTGCCCGGTGGAAAAGAAGGTGCCGTTGATACAGGCCGGAACCGCCACGGACAGGTCGGCATCGTTGAGCACGACCATCGGGTTCTTGCCGCCCATTTCCAGCTGCACCTTCTTGCGCAGCCGCCCGCAGGTCTCGGCGATGCGCTGGCCTGTCGCGACCGATCCGGTGAAGGAAATGGCCGCGATATCCGGGTGGTTGATCAATGCCTCGCCGACGACCGAGCCACGGCCCATCACCAGGTTGAAGACACCGGCCGGGCAGCCGCAGTCGTGCAGGATGCCGGCAATCACATGGGCGCAGCCGGGCGTCAGGTCGGCCGGCTTGATGACGACGCAGTTTCCGTAGGCAAGGGCCGGGGCGATCTTCCAGGCGGGGATGGCGATGGGGAAGTTCCAGGGCGTGATCAGGCCGACGATGCCGACCGGTTCGCGCGTTACTTCGATATCGATATCGGGCCGCACCGAGGCCTGCAGGTCGCCGGACTGGCGCAGCGCCTCGCCGGCGAAGAACTTGAAGACCTGCGCGGCGCGCATGGTCTCGCCGATGCCTTCGGCAAGCGTTTTGCCTTCCTCGCGCGAAAGCAGCCGTCCGATCTCGTCCTTGCGCGCGGCAATGGTGTTGCCGACCGCGTCCAGCACATCGTGGCGCGCCTGCGGCGTTGCATCCCGCCAGGCGGGAAAGGCGGCCCTGGCGGCATCGACGGCAGCATCGACGCTTTCGGCCGTTCCATAGGAATAGGCGCCGATGACATCCGACACATCCGACGGATTGATGTTGTCCTGGTAGTTGCCGAAACTGATCCAGTCAGCGCCGATCAGATTGTCGTGCTTGGTCATTTTGATCCTCTAGAGTGATGTTTCTTCAAAGCCTGTCATGCCGCTTCGAGCCTCTCAATTGCCTCTGACAGGACGGTGTGTTGCGCATCGTCCAGTTCGCGGAACGGTGGGAGAACGTGCTGCCATCGCGGATCGCGGGTGCGGCGGGAGACCAGGTATTTGACCGATGGGACCAGAGGCTGGGCCGAGATGGCGGAGCGGACATCGGAGATCTTGGTCACGAGCGCCGGGTCAGGGTCCTGGCGATTTGTCCAGAGCCGTTCGGAAAGCTGCGGCGCTTCATTGACGGTCGCGGAGATACAGCCGGCAAATCCGCTTCGCGCTGCCTCGCCAAGCGCCACTTCCGAACTCGGGAAGACCTTGAGCCCCGGCATGCGCGCCGTCAGGTCGCGGCAATAGGCAAGATCGCCGGAAGAATCCTTGATGCCGGCAAATCGCTCGGGCCACATGCCGTGCAGCCGTTCGATCAGGGAGACCGGCAGGTTTATCCCGGTCATCTGTGGAAAATTGTAGAAATAGATGGCGACCGGGCGCGAGCCGAGCGTTTCGTGGAGGCGCCCGTGCCAGTCGAACAGGCCGTCTTCGGATGCCGGTTTATAGTAGTAGGGCGGCAGCACCAGCGCGACCTTGAACCCGAGATCATCGGCGGTTTCCGTGAGATCGACCGTTTCGGAGAGCGACGGCGTGCCGGTGCCGACCATCAGACGGGAGCTGTCGAGATCCTCGGCCGCCCAGGTCATGACCGTCTTTCGCGCAGGCGTTGCGAAGGAGTTGGCTTCGCCCGTCGAGCCGAGCACGTTCAGCCCGTCGCAGCCATTGTCCAATGCCCAACGGCAATGGGCGGAAAACAGCTCGCGGATCGGCTCTCCGCCGGTGTCGATCGGGGTGGGGACGGCGGCAATGATACCTTGCATCGATTATGAACTTTCCTTTTGCGCCTGCGCGTCGGCTAGCGGATTGTGCGGAGCTGCGGCAACGAGCGGGTGATCCTTGTCGGCCGACATGTCGGAACTCCAACCGCCCGGACTGCCCAGCCCGGTTATCGCATCTTCGAAATACTCGCGGTTGATGGCAACATAAATCTCTTCTTCCGCGGCGACTTCGTCGTCCCAGCGAATGGCATCGACCGGGCAGACGGTTTCGCACAGCCCGCACTCGATGCATTCGACCGGATGGATGTAATACATGCGCGCGCCCTCATAGATGCAGTCCACGGGGCACACTTTGGTGCATTCGCCGTCCTTGACGTCAATGCACTCGCTTTTGATGATCAGCGTCATCTTTCGCTAGCGACCCTTCCACTGCGGCGGGCGCTTTTCGCGGAAGGCGGCGACACCTTCTTCGCCGTCTTCACTGCCAAGGGCAGCCAGAAGTTCCGGCAGTTTGAGCTGGCTCGCATCCATGGCCGGCAGGTGGGCGGTTTGCTTGATGGTGGCCTTGATGGCAGCAAGGGCAAGCGGCGCGCAGGACAGGACATCGGCAACCCAGCGCTCGACCTCCTCATCCAGTTCCACAGCCGGGACGACAGCGTTGAGGAGGCCGTGTGATTGTGCCTCGGCGGCCGGCATCAACCGGCCGGTCATCATCAGACCCGCAGCTATCTTCTGCGGGATCAGCCGTGGCAGCATGACGATGCCGCCGGCGACGGGGAGGCGTCCGACCTTGGCTTCCGGCAGTCCGAAGCGTGCACTGTCCGAGGCGATCACGATATCGCAGCCAAGCACCATTTCCATGCCGCCGCCCAGCGCCACGCCGTTGACCCTGCCGATGACCGGAACCTTTAGGCTCTGACGCAGCGCAATGCCGCCGAAACCATTCGGGTTGAGCGAGGTCCAGTATTCAATGCCGGTCTTGCCATCATCCGATTTGAGATCCGCTCCGGCGCAAAAGGCGCGATCACCCGCGCCGGTCAATACAACGCAGCGAATATCCGCATTGCCCTCGATCTCGGTCCAGATGCGCTCCAGCTCGATCTCGGTCGGCTCGTCGACGGCGTTCATGCGATCCGGCCGGTTCAGGGTAACGCGCGCAACGCCGTCCTCGATGCGGAAATCGACGCTCATATCGCCACCTTGTCCTTGGCGCCCTGCAGCCCGAATTCGGAAAGCACTTCATCGGTATGCTCGCCAAGCCTTGGCGGGGTGTGGCGGACCGTCAGCGGCGCGTCGCTCAGATGGACCGGGGATCCGACAAGCCGGAGCGGTCCGATCACCGGATGCTCGATATCGACCAGCATGTCGTTGATGGCCGTCTGCGGATCGTCCAGCGCGTCGCCGAGGGCGCGCACCGGCGCGCAAAGAAGATCCTGCTCCTCGAGACGTGCGAGCCAATGGGCCGTGGTGTTCGTCGCAAAATGCTTGCGGAAAAGCTCCTGCAGATAGGGCTTGTTCTTGCGCTGTGTTGCAAGGTCCGGATATTGCGGCGAGATATCGTCGATGCCGAGCGCGTTGCAGATGTCCTGCAGGGGATTGGCCTTGAACGCACCGACGAGAACAATCGCGCCGTCCGTCGTGTCGAACACGCCCGTCAGCGGCATGGCCGCCCAGTTGAGGACCTCGCGGTGCTTGCTCCACTGGGCCGCCTCCTGCATCTGCATGGCGATCATGGAATCGTAGAGCGATACGCCCACCTTCTGCCCGACGCCGGTCTTTTCCCGCATCAAAAGGGCCGCCAGGACGCCCTGAACCAGGTGCATCCCGGCGGTATAGTCGCACAGGGTCGTGGGATAGATGGAACGCGGGATGGACGGGTCGGCGGTCTTTTCCATGACACCGCTCATGGCCTGGGCCAGTACGTCCTGGCCGCCCTTGTGGGCATAGGGGCCCTTTTCGCCGAAGCCGGTGCCGGAGGCGCAGATGATGCGCGGGTTGATCTTCTTCAGATCCTCATAGCCGAAGCCCAGCCGATCCATGACGCCGGCGCGGAAATTGTCGACCACCACATCGCAATGCTTCACCATCTCGTAGACGGCGTTTTTGCCGTCTTCGGACTTGGTGTCGATCTCGACGGACCGCTTGTTGCGGTTGAGCGAGGAGAACACGGCATTGTTCATGGCGGCTTCCGAGGTTTCGCCGAAGAAATTGCGCGACAGGTCGCCGGCGCCGGGCCGCTCGATCTTGATCACGTCGGCGCCGAAATCGGCAAGCATCTGCGTGGCGCAGGGGCCAAGCATCACCTGCGTGAAATCGAGAATGCGCACACCGTCGAGGGGCTTTGCGTTCGTATCGGTCATTTTTTGTCCTCAGGCCGTGACTGTGTCTTCGATGAGGGCGTTGGCGGACGGAACATCGCCCGGATCGGCTCCCTGCGCCCGCATCTGTTTCTGGATCAGCTTCGCATCGACATCGCGCAGTGCCGTGCCGGCATTCAGGGCCAGTGAAACGGCGACACCGGCGGCTTCGCCCTGTGACATGCATGGCGGTATCTCGCGCGACAGTTTCTGTGCGTCGCTGTCGACCGAGTAGTGCCGGCCGGCGACGATCAGATTGTCGATGCCCTTCGGCAGCAATGCCCGGTAAGGCGTGTAGTAGTCGCGGCCGCGGCACACGCTGTCGGCGAAGTAGCGCCGGCTGGCGACATCTTTCTTGGTCACCACATATTCGCCCTGCAGGAGCCGGGTCTGGCGGATGCCCATCTGCTCGGCGGCGCCGAGCATCTTGGCGCTTTCGAAGCCGGGAAGGTTTTCGCGGGCGAAATGAAGCAGGTTCATCATGCGCTCGCGGCCCTCGAACTCGGCTGCGACCATGTCCTCCGGCGAAATGCCGTCATAGCCCGGCATATGCGGGCAATTGCACCACACGACACCGGGCAGCGGGGTTTTCAGCCACCACATTCCCCAAGCGCCGCCGATGCGCCGGCGCGCCTCGCGGTCGAGTTTCTTGTAGGCCTCCGGCTCGCTGTATTCGAAGGCTTCCGCTCGGTCCGTATCGACATCCATCAGGCGGAAAACCGTGGTGACGATATACTGGCCGTTGATGAAGGATGCGCCGGCGGATGCCGCGACATCAAGGTCGCCGGATGCGTCGATGACCATGCCGGCCTTGATCGCCTGGCGGCCGAGCTTGGTCTGGACGATAATGCCGGTGACGCGGTTGTCTTCGATCAGGGCTTCGGAGAACCAGCTGTGCAGACGCAGATTGACGCCGGCTTCGCGCACCAGATCGAGGCTGACGCGCTTCCAGCAATCCGGATCGAAGGCGACCGCATGGATGATCGGCTGGGGCATACCGGTCTTGTGGAAGTCGATGCAGCCCCAGCGCGACCATTTCTGCCACATCTCCCAGTTGGTCAGGCAATCTTCGCGCGGCGGATAGACGGCGCCGTCCTGGCTTTCCATCCGGTCGACGAATTCCGTCACGATGCCGGTGGTGACGATCTCGTTACCCTCATTGACCATGTCGTCGAGCACGAGAACCATGCCGCCGGACGCCATGCCGCCGAGGTGGTGGTAACGTTCGACCAGCGTGACGGAGCAGCCATTGCGGGCCGCGGAGACCGCGGCGGACAATCCGGCCGGACCGGCGCCGATGACAACGACGTCGGTGGCTGCGACCACGGGTATCTGCTCGCTCTTTGAAAGGATGTGGTCCCTTGTCTGTTCGGCCATCTATCTGTCTCCTTGGGCGCAACCAGCATGCCGATCAGCAGCTTTGTTGCAGTTAAATTCTTTATTCTCAGTATCTTATGCGGACTTGCGATGATCTTGATTCAATGGCCGCTATGTGTGCCAACGGATGATGCTTCGCTCCGCGATCGATACGATTGCGAACAGCAGGACGGAAAGACCCGAGGACATGAACACCGTCGCGTAGAGCATGGGCGAGCGATAATTGTACATCGATTCCAGTATGAGCGCGCCGAGGCCGAGATCTGCCCCGATCCACTCTCCGACGATGGCCCCGATCACACATGTGGTCGCAGCGATCTTAAGAGCGGAAAACAGGAACGGCAGGGACGAGGGCAGCCGGATCTTCCAGAAAATCTCCGATTTGGATGCCGACAATATCCGCGCCAATTCCATTGTTTGCGGACTGACGGACTGCAGGCCACGCACCATGTTCACAAGCGTCGGGAAGAAGCAGATCAGGGCCGCAATCACAACCTTGGTGGTCATGCCGAGGCCGAAAATCAGCGCCAGAATCGGCGCTATCGCCAGGATCGGGATCGTGTTGATAAACACGGCAATCGGAAAAAACGCCTTCTCTACCGTTTTGGAGTGAACAAAGGCGATTGCAATCAAAACGGCCGCCACGTTGCCCGTGACAAAACCCAGCGCCGCCTCAAAAAGCGTCGGCCAGAAATTCGCCAGCAAGATGGGGAACTCGGTGACAAGCTTGTCGGCGACTTCACTGGGTGCGGGTGCGATATAGGTCGGTACTTCGAACAACCGGACACCGACCTGCCAGATGATCAGCAGGCCGATTACGGTTGTGATCGGAATGGCTACGGCTTCGAATTTGCGCCGCCGTTCGAACCGGCGCTCTTCCTCGAGCGCCTGCAGTTTGGATTCGTCGGTTTCGACGCTTCCGGGATTTGCCTTGTCCACCATGGTCATCAGCAGGTCTCCAGAAGCTCACGCAGATGGGCCGCGTGGCGGGTGAATTCGGGTGTGTCGCGCAGCTTGATCTCGCGCGGATAGGGCAGGTCGATCTCAACCACTTCGCGCAGTCTTCCGGGATGCGCGGCCAGCATCAGCACCTTTTGGCCGAGGAAGACGGCCTCCGGTATTGAATGAGTCACAAAGAGGATGGTGACGCCGGTTTCCTGCCAGATCTTCAGCAATTGCATATTCAGATGATCGCGGGTCATTTCGTCGAGTGCACCGAAGGGTTCGTCCATCAGGAGCAGCTTCGGTTTGCAGACCAGTGCCCTGGCAATTGCGACGCGCTGGCGCATGCCGCCGGAAAGTTCATGTGGCAGCGCGTCCTCGCGGCCGGAGAGGCCGACGAGATCCAGAAGCTCCGATGGGCTCTTGTCACTGACCGGAATCTTCACGCCGCGCTTGCGGCCGATCTCCAGCGGCAATTGCACGTTCTGAATTGCCGTGCGCCACGGCAGAAGCGTCGCGTCCTGGAAGACGAAGGCGAATTCGCGGGCAAGACGCGCTTCCTCCGTGGATTTTCCGAAGATGCTGACCTCTCCCGTCGCGGCCGGGATCAGGTCCGATACAAGCCGGAGCATGGTTGACTTGCCGCAGCCCGAAGGGCCAAGAATTGTGTAGAAGGCACCGTCCTCCACATCGAGCGTCAGGTTCTCGATCGCGGTAAAGGATCCAAACCGCACGGAGGCGTTCTTCAGGGATGCGGCAACCGGGGGTGATCCGGTTGCCGCTGCCTGGACTGTAACTCCAGAAGGCATTTTTTGCTTATCCGTATTTAGGCCGGTCCGCGGCAGTTGCCTCGAGGATCGACAGGGTCATCATGTCATCGACCTTGGGCGGGTCGCCATCAAACTGACCGAGTGCGGCGTAGGCGTCAATTTGCGCCTGCCAGTTTTCGCGAGTCATCGTGCCCCAGCCGTTCTTTGCCGTCACGGCGTTGAACGAGTAACCGTCGACCAAAGGCACTGCCTTAAGCTCGCTTTCGAGATCAAGATTCGGATAGCGCTCGACGAGGAATTCGCAGGCCTGTTCCTGGTTCTCGTGGACCCAGCCCCAGCCTTTTGCGCTGACGCGGATCATGGCCTCGACCTTGTCCTTGTGCTCGGCGAGTGTCTCGTCGGTCACATAATACGGGTTGGCGTAAAGCTGGATGCCGGCATCCCAAAGACTCATGTCGACACGCTTGTCGCCGAGCACTGAAAGGGCATTGACGTTCGTGGTCCAGCCGGTGACGACGTCCGCCTGTCCGGTCATCAGCACAGCCATGTCGCTACCGCTGGTTAGAACTTCCACGTCGTCTTCGCTGATGTCGTTTTTGGCGAGCAGAGCCCGAAGCAGGATACGGGCCGTTCCCTGCGTCGCGACCTTCTTGCCGACGAGATCCTTCGGAGCCCTGACCGGATTGTCGGTCAGCGAGAAATAGGTGAAGGGGTGCTGCTGGTAGCCGGCGGCAATACATTTGATCGGAATACCGGCAGCGCGGGCCAGCATCAGCGACGGGCTCGACGAGATTGAGCCGAGATTGGCACGGCCTGAGGCGACGGAGGCAACGCCGTCGATATTCGGGCCGCCCGGAACGATCTCGAGGCTCAGGCCCTCTTCCTTGTAATAGCCGAGCTTGTCGGCGGCGACTTCGCCGAGGATACCGTTCGAGGCCAGCCAGCCGAGCTGCATGGTCACCTTGAATTCGTCCGCGGCGGCCGCCTTGTCGATGCTGATCATCGTGCCGGTAAAGGCCGCTCCGGCGGCAACGCCCATTCCCTTCAGAAGCGTGCGGCGTTGAATGTTCGTGTTCACCCTGTTTGTCATTCGTGTCTCCAAATTTGGGGTCATGGGCCGATCGCAGCGCGAACGGCAGGACCCGTTCCTCCCGACTTGACTTTAGCCATGATTCAGGTGAGGCAAGAAGGAGCAAAATTAGCCAACAGTGGTGCAAAAAATGCACCACCTCGAGAGGGCACAATGCATACGGTCTTTCTGCGCTATCTGGACGAGGTCGCAAGGCAAGGGTCGATCCGCAAGGCGGCGAACCTGCTCAATGTGTCTTCGACATCCGTCAACCGCAAGATCATCAATATCGAGGAAATGCTCGGGATCCGGCTGCTCGACCGCTCACCGGAGGGTGTCGAGATCACGCCGGCAGGCAAGCTGGTGCTCGAGCACTGCCGCAAGACCCTCTACGATTTCGACCGGATCAAGGCGATGATCGACGACATCCGGGACCTGCGGACCGGACATCTCAACATTCAGACGCTGGATTCAGTGACCTTCGGCATCCTGCCGCATGTACTTGCCGAATATGGCGAGCGCTATCCCGGCATCTCCCTTTCGGTCACCACCGACCAGCCGGAATCGATCGTCAATTCTGTCGTTTCCGGCGATACCGATATCGGCATCAGCTTCAGCAATTATGTGCACCCGGACGTGCGGGTCTTTGCGGAGAAGGCCGCGCCGTTCGGGGTGATCCTGCGTCCCGATCATCCGCTGGCTGAAAGAAACAGCGTCACCGTCGACGATATCGAGGGTTATCCGCTGGTCAGGACCATCGACGCGCGGGCCGGGCATTCCCTGCTCGACCAGGAGATGGCATCGCTATCGGTGCATCTTTCAACGCACATCTTCACCAATGCGCTGGTGATCGCCAAGCAGGCGATCCTGTCCAAGCAGGTGGTCGGCATCTATACCAAGATGGGTTTCATGGATGAGATCGCGCGTGGCGAGCTGAAGTTCGTCAAACTGTCGCACAAGGCGTTGAGCGAATACAAGATCGGTCTGATCATATCCGGCACGACCGCCATCGATCCGGTCAAGCACCTGTTCCTGAGCGTCGTGGAGCGGCAGTTCAAGCGGCTGAACTTCGATACGTGATGCGTTGGCCCCTCCCGTTTCCGGGAAGGGCCGGTTTGGACTAATCCCACAAATCTTTCTGCCAGGTCATCTGTGGCATTTGTTCGACCACCTCGAAGGTGATGGTGTGATCAAAGGTGCGACCGTAGCGGTCCGTGGTCTGTGCCGTCAGTGTGTGCACGCCGGCTGGAAGGTCCGCGGGCAGGTCGGCGCGCCATAGGTGTTGGGAGTTCTTCGTCAGCATCCAGCTTTGGAGCGGGCCGGGAACGCCGCGCCACTCGACGCCGGTCCAGGTGTTGAAACCGTCCGTTGCCTCTCCATTCTTCGCCGATTTGAAAGCCATGCTGCCGTTCGTGGACTGTTGAGCGAGCGCCAGCGGATCGGCATATTCGACGCCTGACCGCTTGGCTTCGCCGGTTCCGTCCTGGGTGCGTTTGGCGGCAATGGGTTCGCTGCCGTTGATCGAGATGCTGACCTTGCTTTCCTTCGAGCCGTTCCAGACATTGACCGCGACCCATGTGCCGCCCTGAAGATCGGCCCGCGTCAGCATGTTCTGGTCGAAAAGGTCGTTGACGGTGACCGGCGGAAGCACATCCGAGGGCGCGCCGTAAAGGTCGACATAGGCGAGCAGGTCCTTGGCCCAATCGCGGAACCGCGGCGAATTGAAGGAGGCATGCATCTGCTCGTTTTCTTCGCCGCCGAATTTGAGGTAGGTGTCGACATAATCGGAGCCGTCAAAAGCGATCTGGTAATAACCGCGCGGCGAGCCGAGACGCTGTGTGGAGCGCGGAACGCCGTCGTCGTTTACGTCGCCGGCCCACCAGGAGCCGGACACCGCGCCGGTAACGATCTGGTGGAAGGGTGCTGACGGCACCTTGGTGTTCTTCTCCCATCCTTCGTAATCTTCGCCGGGCAGGATGTTCTCGGTCGTGTGCGTGTGGCCCGACAGGCCAAGCGCGGGCCGGCCTTCGAGCAGCGCGGCGAGTTTGTCGAAATTGTCCGTCTGGTGCTTGGCGGCCGTATTGTCCGTGAAAGTCTGGAAAGGGATATGGGCGCTGATGACGATCAGCTTGTCCTGCGGAACATTGGCGAGATCGTTGGCGAGCCATTCAAGCTGCCTGTCCGAGATGACGCCGTTATAGGTCGACTTCTTGTCGGGCGAACAGAAGGGGTGCGGATCGACGCCGTTGCAGGGATAGCGCACATTGTCGAGCGTCACGAAATGCACGTTGCCAATATCGAAGGAATAATATTCGGGTCCCCATTCGGTGCGGAACGTGTCGAAGGAATCGGCATCGCTTTTTGCGTCGAAATCGAGATCGTGGTTTCCGCCGACCCAGTATTGCGGCACGCGGCCGACCGCGCCGATGGCCTTGATGCGCGGATACAGCGACAGGTCGTCACCGGCAACGTCGCCTGCGTAGATCAGGCATTCGGTCTTCTGGTTGTCCCGGTTGGCCAGCATCTTTCCGACCGTCTCGCGTACATAGCCGAGCTCCCGGTTCGTGTAGGCCTGGACATCGCCGAAAATCAGGCAATCGAAGCTGGAGCCGGAGCCGTCGGCAATCAGCGGGAAGTTGATTTGTGCGGGCAGGGGGCCGGTCGGCTTGATGCCGCCGAAGCGCAGATCGGGGGAGCCGGCGACTTTGTGGATGTAGTTGAACTGGGGGATCATGTCCTTGTCGACCGGTGTGGCATGGCCCGCCGGCTTGGTGACGAACAGGTTCATGTCATCATAGGCGGGCAATTCATATTTGCCGTCGGCGCCGGTGAGGACGACCTCGCGACCGTTGGAAACCATGACGCCCTCAATGCCGGACTCGCCATTATCAAGCCTGGAATTGCGGTTCGCGTCGAGAAAGACGGTGCCGCGCGCCTTTCCGCCCGCATCGCCGCTTATGGTTTCGACGGACCCGACATAGGTCGCATCCTTGGCGTGGGCCATGGCCGTGCCGGCGAGCAGCACGGCAAGGGTCGTCAATAATTTCCGAGATAGCATCAGACCGCTCCTTCAATTGGGGTGAGGGTGCCAGATTCGACGACCGCTGTGACCCGGGAGTTGCAGTTCTGTGATAGTTTTCTTGCAGTTTGTTGGCGCGTTGTGGTCAGGCGCAATAATCGCATTTTCACACGGTTGCGCGGCAGCGCATGGCCGTCCGGTCCGCACGGCCCGGCTGGACAGGTTGACGGATGGGCGGGTTCCATGTAATTAGTTCGGTAACAGAACGAACTAATAGGATGCACCTTGAGCGACGCCTCGCGCATATCACGACAACTTTCGCTTTGCGCTGTCATGGAAACGATCGTGCATTCCGGCCCGATCTCGCGAGCCAGCGTGGCGAAGCAGACGGGCCTTTCCAAACAGACGATCTCCGAGATCGCCCGCCTGCTGGAAAATGACGGCTGGATCCGCGAGACCGGCCGGACCAGCGGCCATGTCGGGCGCAGCGCCGTCACCTACGAAATCGTGCCAGACGCGGCTTGCATCGCGGCGGTGGACCTTGGCGGGACCAAGGCCCGCGCCGCGATCGCCGATCTGTCGTGCAACGTTCTTGCCGAGCTTGTCGAGCCGACGGACGAGAAGGGCGGCGTTCACGTCGTCCGGCAGATCGCCCGCATGTGTCGCGATGTGGCGCGGCACAATGACATCGACTTTGAAAAGGTGCGCCTTGCTGTCATCGGTGTGCCGGGCGTGCCGGACCCCGATACCGGTCGCGTATTGATGGCACCCAATATCGCGGATATCGAGACATTCGATGTCGTCGATAAGCTCAGGCAGGAGCTGGGCCGGGATGTGTTCGTCGAGAACGACGTCAATCTGGCCGTTCTCGGTGAGCATTGGATCGGAACCGGTTCCGGGGTCGATGACCTCGCCTATGTCGCGCTCGGAACCGGCATCGGCGCCGGCATCATGGTCGGCGGAGAACTCGTTCGCGGCAGCGCGCATGCGGCGGGCGAGCTCGGTTTCCTGCCCTTCGGCGCCGATCCGTTCGAACCGGAATCGTTGCGTGTCGGCGCACTTGAGCGTGTCACAGCCACGTTCGGTATGCGCGACCGATACAGGCAACTGACCGGAAAAGATGAAGACGTACCCGGTATTTTCGATGCCGCCGCCAGTGGCGACGCCGCAGCGCTGACCGTTCTCGATGAGACGGCAAAGCTTGTCGCGCGGGCGGTCGCCGCGATCTGTGCCGTGACGGGTCCGGGCCGGGTTGTGCTCGGCGGATCGATCGGCAGCCGCGACGAGATCGCCGATCGCGTTCGGGAATTCGCCAGGCTGTGCTTCCCGCGCGAGATCGATATCGCCGTGTCATCGCTTGGAACGCAAGCCGCGATTGTCGGTGCGGCAGCGGTTGGGCTCAGCCATCTGCACGCAACGCTGTTTTCCGGTGGCGTACCCGGCGCTGCCATCGCGCTGCCGCCAAGGGATGTTGTGAAATTCGGCGGGGCGAGGGCATGACGGCGCACGCGCCCATAGTCGAACGGTTTGCGCGGTTGGTTGACCGCGATGCGGTCGTCGCACTGCTTAAGGCCGCGGTCTCGCATGAAAGCATCACAGGCAACGAAGCCAACTTCGTCGCCTTCCTGAACCGGCAGATGGCCGATCTGGGCCTCGATCCGCAGCAGGCGGATTTCCTGCCCGGGCGGCCCAATATCTGGGGCGCGCGCAAGGGAAGGGGCGATGGCCCGCGACTGCTGTTCGTGGGCCACACCGACACCGTGCATGTCCGGGGCTGGAAGGAGCGCTGGCGGGGCACTGAGCGCGAGGACCCGTTCGCAGCGCCGGAGATCGACGGCGAGATCTGGGCGCGCGGCGCCGGAGACCTCAAGGCCGGCATCTGTTCGGCGCTTGCCGCCGTGCAATTGCTGGACAGGGCCGGCGTGGAACTGAAGGGCGACGTCGCATTCGCCTTTGTCGGGGACGAAGAGAGCGGCGAACCGGGCACCGGCGTCAGTGCCGGCATCAAGGACTATACCCAGCGCGTGCTTTCCGGAGAGATCGAGAAGCCGGATTTTGCAATCTATGTGGAGCCGACGCGGCTTTCCGTGTTTCCGGCGCAGATGGGCTTTTTTATCGCCGACCTCGCGATTGCCGGAAAATCCGCCTATTTCGGCGTGCCGGAACAGGGCGTGGATGCTCTGAAAGCCGCGCATGCCGTGGCTTCCGCCATATGGGCGCACTCGGACGCGATTTCCGCGCGTGACAGCCACAGCCTCGTGGGCCGCGCCTTCGCGCTGGTGACGGAGATGAGCGGCGGCGGCTATATCGCCGTTCCGGGGGAATGCCGCCTGTCGCTGATCCGCAAGCTGCTTCCCGGCGAAGCGCTGGATGATGCCGTTGCCGAATTCGAGGCGGCCGTGCGGGGCGCGCAGGTGCAGGATGGCATTTCCATTGAAATCGACTACCCGGCCGGGCGGGATCATCGTTTTGGCGGTTCGCCATCCGAAGTCAGCGAGGATCTTCCGCAGATCCATGATCTCGCTGAAATTCTTGGGGCCGCGTTGCCCGGCCGCGGCCGCATCGAAGGCGCGCCCTACTGGTCGGAGATCCCGTTCCTGATCGATCAGATCGGATGCCCGGCAGTCTATTGCGCTCCGGGAGACATCACCAACTGCCACACGCTCGAAGAACGCGTGAATGTCGAAGAATACGTGGCCGGCGTCGTTGCGTTTGCCGCGTTCATTGCAAACCAGTGCGGCGTCGTCGGTCAGTGACCCGCCGCAGCAAAAAGCAAGGGAGGAACCCGTTATGCGATTTACCAGAATGATGACCACAGCTTCGGTGGCGCTGATGCTGTTGGGTGGACTTGCCCAGGCCGAGACTGTCGGTCCCCAGGGCGAAACCGCGACACCTTCAAAGACGGTGAAGGTGGACGATGACAAGGTATCGATGCTCAAGGAGGGCAATTATCGCGCGGCGCTGCTTTGGCACGATCAGTCCGATTTCGTGAACGCGGTGACGGCCGGAGCCACGGACGAATTCAACCGGCTCGGTATTGAAGTGGTTGCCACCACAAGCGCCGGCTTCGATGCCGCGAAACAGCGCAGCGATATCGAAACGGCACTGGCGAAAAAGCCGAACATCATCCTGTCTTTGCCGCTCGATCCGGTCACATCGGCTGCCGCCTTCAAGGAAGCCAAGGCCGAGGGCGTGAAATTGGTGTTCCTGTCCAACCTGCCGCAGGACTATCAGCATCCGACGGACTATGCGGCGATCGTGACCGATGACCTCTTCCAGATGGGAAAGCAGGCCGCCGATGCGCTGGCCAAGGGCATGGGCGGCAAGGGTACGGTCGGCTGGATCTTCCACGATGCCAATTACTATGTCACCAACCAGCGCGACAACGCCTTCAAGACGACCATCGAGAACGACTATCCGGATATCGAGATCGTCGCCGAGCAGGGCATCAGCGATCCGGCCCGGGCCGAGGACATCGCCAATGCGATGCTGCTCAAGAATCCCGATCTTGGCGGCATCTACGTGACCTGGGCAGGGCCGGCGGAAGGTGTTCTTGCCGCGCTTCGCGCCAATGGAAACAAGACGACGAAAGTGGTGACGCTCGATCTGTCAGAGCCGGTGGCGCTCGACATGGTCAAGGGCGGCAATGTGACGGCGATCGTTGCCGATGAGGCCTATGAGCTGGGCCGTGCAATGGCCGCGGCCGGCGCCCGCGCACTGGCGGGCGAGGAAACGCCGCCCTTCGTTGTTGCGCCGGCGGTCACGGTGACGCCGGACAATGTCGAGGCCGGGTGGAAGCAATCCCTGCACCGCGAAGCGCCCGACAGCGTCAAGAACGCCGGGAAGTAATCTTCCTTCCACTTCCGGCCGGCGTTCAGCCGGCCGGTTTTCAATCAACCGTTCTCAGGGGAGCCGCAGGCCATGGATTGGCTGAGATCCGCCAGGCAGACTTTCGATCTGCAGCAATATGTCGTTTATCTCGGCTTTCTTGCCATCTTCCTGTTCTTCGCCATTACGCTGAGCGATGACGGCTTCCTGACGACCCGCAATCTTTCAAACATCGTCCTGCAGACGGCGCCGGCGACGATCATGGCGATCGGCTTCGTCTTCGTGCTGTCGGCGGGTGAGATCGATCTTTCATTCGGCTCGATCGTTGCGGTTTCAGCGCTTTCGGGCGCCGTGGTGATGCAGGATTATCCGATGGTGGCTGGCATTGCCGCCGGCCTGGGCGTTGGTCTCGCGATCGGCTGGTTCAACGGCTTCTTGGTCGCCTATTTGCGCCTGCCGTCATTCCTGGTCACGCTGGCGACGCTCGGCCTGTTTGCAGGCGTTGCCAGGTCAATGACCGATCTGCGCTCCATTCCGGTGATCAATGACGCCTTTACCGGTTTTTTCGGGTCCGGGTCGTTGTTCGGCATTCCTTCCCTTATTTTGTGGACCATCGGCGCGGTTGTTGTCGGGCATGTGGTCTATCGGGAGACACGTTTCGGTGCCCATGTGATTGCGACCGGCGACAATGCCGGCGCCGCGCAGGTCTCAGGCATCAAGGTGCCGCGCATCCGGCTTGCCGTCCTGATGATCAGCGGCGGCTGTGCCGGGCTGGCCGGGCTGCTCTATGCGGGCCGGTTGCAGGCGGCGCGCTACACGCTCGGCGAGAGCGATCTGATGACGGTCATCGCCGCCGTGATCGTCGGCGGCACCGCGCTCAATGGCGGCAAGGGCTCCGTCATCGGCGCCCTGGTCGGGTCCTTGCTGATGGGCATGCTCAATAACGGGCTCATTCTGATGGGCCTTTCGGTATCCGATCAGATGATCGTGCGGGGGCTGATCATATTGATCGCCGTGGCGATATCGCTGCGCGATCCGGCCCGGTAAGGAGGCACACATGTTTCTGGATGTTTTGAGACGACGCAATCCGAAGCTGATCGAAGCGGCGATCGCGCTGCATCAGCAGGGCCGCATTCCGGCCAACGCCTATGTGCTGGATCTCGACGCGGTCGAGGATAATGCGCGCCTTTTCAAGGCCGAGGCCGACAAGCGCGGCCTCAAGGTCTTCGCCATGACCAAGCAGGTGGGGCGCAACAGCGCCTTCTGTCACGCGCTTGTGCGGGGCGGTGTCGATCGTGCCGTCGCGGTGGACATGGCCTGTGCCGTGGCCTGCGCGCGCGCCGGCATGAGCATCGGTCACCTGGGGCACCTCGTTCAGGTGCCGCGCTTCGAGGCGGCGCCGGCGGCGAGGAACATAAGGCCGGATTACTGGACGGTCTTCAGCGAAGAAAAGGCGCGGGAGGCCGCCGAGGCATCGGATGCAGCGGGCCGCGAGCAAGGGCTCATGGCCCGGATCCAGACACAGGGCGACATCTTCTATCGCGGCCATGAAGGCGGTTTTCCGGCGGAGGATGTTGTCGCGGCGGCGGATATGATCGACGGGCTTTCCGGCGGGCGCTTTGCCGGAATCACGACATTTCCTGCGCTGCTGTTTGACAACGAGACGCGCAAGGTAAAGCCGACGCCGAACCTTGCGACGCTTACAAAGGCGGCGGAAAAACTGGCCGCAGCGGGGCGGTCGGGGATCGAGATCAATGCGCCCGGCACGACCTCCTCCGTGGTGCTCGACGCGCTTGCCGATGCCGGTGCGACACAGTGCGAGCCCGGGAACGGGTTGCACGGGACAACGCCGCTGCATGCGCTTGAGGATCTTCCGGAACGTCCCGCGGTGGTTTATCTCAGCGAGGTTTCGCACATGCATGGCTGGCGGGCCTATTGCTTCGGCGGTGGGCTGTATATCGATCCCGTGTTTCCGGATTACGATGTGAAGGCGGTTGTCGCACGTGAGCCGACGACGGAGGAAACGGCACTGGCGCGTGTCGAGATCCCGCCGCCCTCGGCCATCGACTATTACGGCATGATCGACACCTCCGGCCCGGCCAGCCCGCGTCCTGGCGACAGTGTCGTATTCGGTTTCCGTGGACAGGCCTTCGTCACCCGGGCTTTCACCGTCGGTATTTCGGGGATATCGACCGGGGATCCGCAGGTGGCATCAATCGAGAATATTTTCGGCGGCACCGAAACCTGGCCGGAGCTGCGCTGATGAAAACGACCGTCCATGGCGGCTCCGACGCGCCCGTGCTCGCGCTGGATAATATTCACAAGGCGTTCGGCGGCGTTGTTGCCGTGGAGGATTTTTCGCTGGAGCTTCGAGCCGGTGAAATCGTTGCGCTGGTGGGCGACAACGGCGCCGGGAAATCAACGCTGGTGAAGATGATATCCGGCGTGCATGCGCCGAGTTCAGGCACGATCCGCCTCGACGGCGAGGCGGTTTCCTTCTCGGACGCCAGCGTCGCGCGGGCACACGGTATCGAAGTCGTCTACCAGGATCTGGCCCTGGCAGACCAGCAACCGGTTTACATGAATATGTTCCTGGGCCGGGAAACGGTGCGCGGCCCGCTGAATTTGCTCGACCGCAAGGCAATGATGCGCGAGACCCAGGCCCTTGTCGATGAACTGGATGTGCGCATTCCCTCGGCGAAAGCGATCATCCGCGACCTTTCGGGCGGGCAGCGGCAGGGTGTGGCAATCGCCCGCGCGACCCATTGGGCCAGGAAGCTCATTCTGCTGGACGAGCCGACGGCTGCTCTGGGGGTGGCTGAAACGGCAAAGGTCGAGGATATCGTCAGGACGCTGCGCGAACGCAATATCGCCATCCTGATCATCAGCCACAGTCTCGATCAGGTTTTCCGTCTGTCCGACCGCATCTGCGTGCTGCGGCGGGGCATACAGATCGGCGTGCGCGAAACCGCAAAGACGGACAAGAACGAGATCGTCTCGATGATTACCGGCGTTGGCTAGTTCCTGATCCGGTAGCCTGTCTTGAAGATCCACATGATGGTGCCGAGGCAGATCGCCAGGAACAGGGTGATCATGGCAAGGCTGAGGCCGACCGCGACGTCACCCTGGCTGAAGAAGCTCCAGCGGAAGCCGGAGATCAGATAGACCACCGGGTTGAAGAGCGTGATGTTCTGCCACAGCGGCGGCAGCATGTTGATCGAATAGAAACTGCCGCCGAGAAACACCAGCGGCGTGATCACCAGCAACGGCACCAGCTGCAACTGCTCGAAATTCTTCGCCCAGATGCCGATGATGAAGCCGAACAGGCTGAAGGAAACGCAGGTCAGCACCAGGAATCCGAGCATCCAGACAGGATGATCGATGCGCAGCGGAACGAACAGCGTGGCGGTGAGCAGGATGATGATGCCGATGGCGAATGATTTGGTGGCCGCCGCTCCGACATAGCCGACAACGATTTCGATGCTGGAGATCGGCGCGGAGAGGATTTCCTGGATGGTGCCGATGAAGCGCGGGAAGTAGATGCCGAAGGAGGCGTTGGAAACGCTCTGGGTCAGCACGGTGAGCATGATGAGGCCGGGCACGATGAAGGTGCCGTAGCTGACGCCCTCGACATCGGCGAAACGCGAGCCGATCGCGGCGCCGAAAACGACGAAATAGAGGGCGGTCGAAAGCACGGGCGAGACGACGCTTTGCAGAAGCGTGCGGAATGTCCGCGACATCTCGAACAGGTAGATCGCCTTTATCGCGTGAAAGTTCATGCCTCACCCTTGATCAGATTGACGAAGATCTCTTCCAGCGAGCTTTCGTGTGTCTGCACGTCGCACAGGACGAGGCCGGCGGATTTGAGATCCGAAAAGAGCGATGTGATGCCGGTGCGCCCACCGGTCGGGTCATAGGTGTAGATGAGCGCGTTGCCGCTTGTCGCGATTTCCAGCTCGTATTTGGACAGCGCGTCCGGGATGCGGCCCAGCGGGTCCTGAAGTTCGATGCGGATCTGCTTGGTGCCGAGGCGTTGCATCAGCGTCGCCTTGTCCTCGACCAGCATCAACCTGCCCTTGTCGATGACACCGATGCGGTCGGCGATCGCCTCGGCCTCCTCGATATAATGGGTCGTCAGAATGATGGTGACCCCGTCGGCCTGCAGTGCGCGCACGGTCTCCCACATATCCTTGCGCAATTCGACATCGACACCCGCCGTCGGCTCGTCAAGGAACAGGACACGCGGCTCGTGCGACAGCGCCTTGGCAATCAGCACGCGCCGTTTCATGCCGCCAGACAGGGTGACGATCTGGCTGTCGCGCTTGTCCCAGAGCGACAGTTTGCGCAGGACCTGCTCGATGGTGCCCGGATTACGGGGCTTTCCGAACAGGCCGCGCGAGAAGGTGACGGTGTTGTTGACCGTCTCGAAGGGCTCCAGATTGACTTCCTGGGGTACCAGGCCGATCAGGCCGCGGCTCTGGCGGTAATTGTCCACGACATCGTAACCGCCCACGGTGACCTTGCCGCCGCTTGCATTGACGATACCGCAGATGATGGAGATAAGCGTTGTCTTGCCGGCGCCGTTGGGGCCGAGCAGGGCAAGTATCTCGCCCTTTCGTATATCGAGAGACACCGCATCAAGCGCGACGGAGCCGCCGGTATAGGTTTTCGACACATTGTCGATTGCGCAGATGATTTCATTGCCGGCTGGCGGCTGATCTGCGGCGCTCGTGTGTTGTTTCAGTATTGTCGTATTCATCCGGTGCGCGGCCCCGAGTTGGATTCGGCCCGGACTTTATTTCAAACCACCCGGATTTCAAACACAGCTTCCGTGAATGCCGGGATGCCGGAAGTTCCGCATCCCGGTCTCGCGGCAGCAATCAGAACAGGCCTTCAATCAGGCCGTCATCATTGAGGCGGATCGCTTCCGCCGATGGCGTTTTCGGCAGACCCGGCATGGTCATGATCTGGCCGCAGATGACGACGATGAAGCCGGCGCCCGCCGACAGGCGCACCTCGCGGACCGGTACGCTGTGGCCGGTCGGCGCGCCGCGCAGGTTCGGATCGGTCGAAAACGAGTATTGCGTCTTTGCCATGCAGACCGGCAGGTCTCCGAAACCGGCGTCTTCCCACTGGCGAAGCTGGTCGCGGATCTTCTTGTCCGCCAGAACCTCGTCGGCCCGGTAGATCCGCTTGGCAATGGTCTCGATCTTTTCGAACAGCGGCATGTCGTCGGGATAGAGTGTTGAAAACTGCGCCATGCCGCTGTCGGCGATTTCGGCGATGCGTTCCGCGAGTTCCGTGATGCCTTCCGAGCCCTGCGCCCAGTGCTTGCACAAAACCGCCTCGGAGCCGAGGCTTGCCACATAATCCTTGACGGCGGCGATTTCCGCATCGGTGTCGGTGACGAAGTGGTTGATGGCGACGACCGCCGGTACACCGAAGGATTTGACGTTCTCGATATGGCGGCCGAGATTGGCGCAACCGCGCTGCACGGCTTCGACATCCTCCGTGCCGAGATCTTCCTTCTTTACCCCGCCATTCATCTTCATGGCGCGCACCGTGGCGACGATGACGACGGCGTCGGGCGCAATGCCGGCCTTTCGGCATTTGATGTCCATGAACTTCTCGGCGCCGAGGTCTGCGCCGAAACCGGCTTCCGTCACGACGTAGTCGGCAAGCTTCAATGCGGTTTTGGTGGCAACCACGGAATTGCAGCCATGGGCGATATTGGCGAATGGGCCGCCATGCACGAAGGCCGGATTGTTCTCCAGCGTCTGAACGAGGTTGGGCTGCATCGCGTCCTTCAACAGAACCGCCATGGCGCCATCGGCCTTGATGTCACGGCAGGTGACCGGCGAGCGGTCGCGGCGATAGGCAACGATAATGTCGCCGAGCCGCTTTTCCAGATCTTCGAGATCGTTTGCCAGGCAAAGGATCGCCATGACCTCGGACGCAACGGTGATGTCGAAGCCGGCCTCGCGGGGGAAACCGTTGGCAACGCCGCCCAATGAGCAAACGATCTCGCGCAATGCCCGATCGTTCATGTCCATGACTCGGCGCCACGTCACACGGCGGATGTCGATGTCTTCCGCGTTGCCCCAATAGATGTGATTGTCGATCATCGCCGACAGAAGATTGTGCGCCGAGGTGATGGCGTGGAAGTCGCCGGTGAAATGCAGGTTCATGTCTTCCATGGGCACGACCTGCGCATAGCCACCGCCGGCGGCGCCGCCCTTCATGCCAAAGCAGGGGCCGAGCGAGGCCTCGCGGATACAGATAGCAGCTTTCCTGCCGATGCGGTTGAGGCCGTCGCCGAGACCGACGGTGGTGGTCGTCTTGCCTTCGCCTGCCGGTGTCGGATTGATGGCGGTGACGAGGATCAGCTTGCCGTCATTCCTGCCCTTCTGCGCCGCGATGAATTCAGCCGAGACTTTTGCCTTGTCATGGCCATAGGGAAGCAGGCTTTCATTCGGGATGCCGAGCTTCCCGCCAATCTCCTGGATTGGCTTCTTGTTCGCTTCTCGGGCGATTTCAATATCGGACTTGTGTGCCATATCTGTCTTCTCCAATTGCCCGGTCATGCCCGGGATCTTGTCATTGAATGTTCTTTGCCGACGTCACGACGGCGTGCAGGAATGATGGCGCGGACGAGCGCGCCGAAAGCAGCAGGAAAGAGTCTTCGCCGTCGCGAAAAATGATGACACCGAGATGTTCCATGACCGTGCGCGCGACGGCGCCGGTCACGAATGTCTGGGGATGCAGGTCCAGTGGACAGATGCGCTCCAGCGCTTCGCGGCACCGGGTTCCGGAAACCCGCAGCACCGCCCAGCTGTCGGACTGATCGGTGTAATAGCCGGCGTCGCTGAGCTTGCGGGCTATTATGTCCACCGGCCCTTCGTCCTGTCGCTCGAACAGTGCGAAACACTGGCCCGGCTGGAGCCCCAGAAAGCGCGGTTCACCGGCGTCGGCTTCGACCGAGGAACCCACCGGCGGGAGCGCGATCCCGTAGGCACCGGAAACCGCGCTCGCCAGTTCAGCCTCGCGGCCCTGCGGTGAGGCGATGGAGACAAGGGCAAGGTCTGTTATTTCGGTGATTTCAAGCCTGTCGAATTCCTGCCGGAAGCCGTTGAGCGGCGAGCTTGGTGCAAGTCTAGGCACGCTGGCGTTCTCCTTCCGGATCGACGAAATGCGGCGATACGATCCTGACCTCGATGGTTTTGCCGCGCAGCGGATCGGCCGCCTGAACGATCTCTCCCACACGGTCCCGGCCACGGGCGATGAATCCCAGTCCGATGGAATGGCCGAGCGTCGGGGAATAGGCGACGGAAGTCATCCAGCCTTCGTCGTTCTCGGTTGTTGCCGGCTTGTCGCGGCTGGTGAAATGCGCGCCGGCCGAGAGATGCTCATTGCGCATGACCGGAGCGAAACCCATCAGTGCCAGCCCGTCTTCACGATTGAGATGCGATCGCTCCGACAAGGTGTTGCCGATACAGTCTTTTTTCTTCGAAACCATGCGCTCCAGACCGAGGTCGCGCGCCGTTGTCTGTCCGCACAGTTCATTGGCCACCGGATGGCCTTTCTCGATGCGCAGCACGCTGAGCGCCTCGGTGCCGTAAGGAACGACACCGAATTCCTCGCCGACATCCATCAATGCGCGGATCATCGCATCGCCATAACGGGCCGGAACCGCGATCTCGTAGGCCAGTTCGCCGGAAAAGGAGATGCGGAACAGCCGCGACGGGGTTCCGTCGAAGACCGTGACTTCGCCGCAGGCCATGAATGGAAAGGCTTCGTTGGATAAATCGAACTCCGGATCGACCACCTTGCGCAGAAGATCGCGCGAATGGGGGCCGGCAACAGCGAACTGAGCCCACTGTTCCGTCGCCGATATCAGATGCACGTCGAGACCCGGCCAAAGGCACTGGCGGCAGAACTCCAGGTGACGGAATACGCTGACCGCGTTGGCCGTGGTCGTTGTCATGACGAAATGGTTCTCGCCGAGCCGCGCGGTCGTCCCGTCATCCATGACCATGCCGTCTTCGCGCAGCATCAGACCGTAGCGCACCTTGCCAACGGGTAGTTTGGCAAAGCCGTTGGAATAGACGCGATTGAGGAATTCGGCCGCATCGCGTCCCTGGATGTCGATCTTGCCGAGTGTCGTCACGTCGCAGATGCCGACCGATTCCCGTACCCTGACAGCTTCGCGGTCGACACTTTCGCGCCAGTGTGTCTCTCCCTTTTCGGGAAACCATTGCGCGCGCAGCCACTGGCCGGCCTCCACGAAGACCGCGTCGCGTTCCTCTGCCGATTTGTGGCTCGTCGTCAGCCTTGTGGGGCGAAACGCCTTGCCGCGCGAACGGCCGGCGAGGGCGCCGATCGCGACGGGCGTGTAGGGCGGTCTGAAAATGGTCGTCCCGGTTTCGGGAATTGAGCGGCCGTTGCATTCAGCCATGACGGAGAGACCGAGAAGATTGGCGGTCTTTCCCTGATCCGTCGCCATGCCGAGCGTGGTGTAACGTTTAAGGTGTTCGACGGAGCGGAAGCCTTCCTGATGGGAAAGCTTGACGTCCTTTGCCGTCACGTCGTTCTGCAGATCGATCCAGGCGCGCGGGCCATCCGCCTTTACATGGAAGAAAGCACTGGTTTCGACGGCTTCGTCCTCCGCTGCGGGGAGGGCGATGGATGCCGGTTTGAAGCCGAGCTCCTCGGCCGCTGCATGGGCCTGCTCATGTCCTTCGCGCAGGGCAGCCGCGAGTGTCAGGGCGCCATTGGCGGCCCCGGCCACGCGCATTCCGACCGGCAGGTCCGGGCCCGGCACGAAACCGGCGATGTCATCCCGCCATTGCGGCTTGTCGCGCTGGTGGCAGGTCAGGTGCACATTGGGGCTCCAGCCGCCGGAAACGGCGAGGCAGTCGCATTCGATTGTCGTGCCGTTGGAAAGGGTGATGCTCTTGAGGCCGTGACGGCCCTTCGTGTCCGTTACGTATGCCCCCATCGCAACCGTCGCGCCGGCCGGCGCCTCAAGCGGCGCGCGGTCGCGCGTGTCGACAATAGCAGCAATATCGGCGCCATGCGCGGCAAGATCGGAGGCGGTGCGCCAGCCATCGTCATTGTTGGTGAAGACCGCGATGCGCTTGCCGGGCAGGGCTGCCCAGCGGTTGGCGTAGGCGCGCACGCTGCCTGCGAGCATGATGCCGGGGCGGTCATTGTTGCCGAAGGCGATCGACCGCTCCGTTGCTCCGGCGCACAGGATCGCGCGTTTCGAATAGATGCGCCACAGAACCTGTCGCGGTTTGCCGGCGCTTTCCGCGAGGTGATCCGTCCTGCGCTCCAGCGCGCCGTAAATGCCATGATCGTAGGCGCCATAGATTGTCGTGCGCGGCATCAGGCGCACATTGTCCATGGAGGCCAGTTCCGCGACCGCCTGTTGTGCCCAGTCCGCGCCGCTGGTGCCGGCGACCGCCATGGTCTCGGTGTTGAGCCGGCCGCCGAAGCGGAAATCCTCGTCGGCGAGGATAACGCGCGCGCCGGAGCGGGCCGCCGACAATGCGGCGCAAAGCCCGGCTGGCCCGGCGCCGATAATCAGGATATCGCAGTGCAGGAAGCCCTTGTCGTAGATGTCCGGGTCGGCCTTGCCCGACAGCCGTCCGAGGCCGGCGGAGGAACGGATGACAGGCTCGTAGAGCTTTTCCCAGAAGGCCTTCGGCCACATGAATGTCTTGTAGTAGAAGCCGGCGGATAGGAAGGGCGCGAGATAGTCGTTGACGGCCATGAGATCGTAGCGCAATGGCCCGCGGTGGTTCTGGCTGCTTGCGACAAGCCCGTCGAAGAGCTCGGTGACCGTGGCCCGTGTGTTCGGCTCGCCATGGCCGTCGCGTCGCAGTGTGACGAGCGCGTTGGGCTCCTCGGAGCCCGCCGTGAAGATGCCGCGCGGGCGGTGGTATTTGAATGACCTGCCGACAAGCTTCACGCCATTGGCGATCAGTGCGGAGGCGAGCGTGTCGCCCGCGTAGCCTTCCAGGCTGGTGCCGTTGAAGGTGAACCGGAGCGCCCTGGACCGGTCGAGAAGGCCGCCGTCGATGCGATGAGTCTGGCTCATCGTCCGCGCCCCCTCTGCAAAGCGACGTCCCTTGCCAGTTCGACGTTCGTTATCTCGTGGGTGATCGTATCGCGGGTGACGACGAGCCAGGACCGGTCGCCCTGTTCATGGAACCACAGTTCCCGGTGCGCACCCGCCGGGTTGTCGCGCAGATAGAGATAGTCATGGAACTGCTGCTGCGCGTCCTTGGCCTGCCAGTCGGGCCGGTCGATCAGTGACGCATCGCCAAGATAGACGAATTCTGAAGCATCACGCGGGCCGAGCAGGGGATGATTGATGATCATTGGCCAGTCCTCAATGAAGGTTCGGCTGGGCGCCGGCGCCGCGCTCATCAATCATGCGGCCGCTGATGAAGCGGTCGAGGCGGTATTCGGCAGCGGTCGGATGCGGCTCGTCCCGTGCCAGCAGATGCGCATAGCAGAAGCCCGATGCCGGCGTTGCCTTGAAGCCGCCATAACACCAACCGCCATTGAAATAGAGACCGTCAATATGGGTGCGGTCGATGAAGGGCGATCCATCCATGGACATGTCCATGACGCCGCCCCACATGCGCAGCAGCCGGGCGCGGCCGATCATGGGCATGATGGCCATGCCGCCCTCGCAGACATCCTCCACGACCGGAAGATTGCCGCGCTGGGCATAGGTGTTGTAGCCGTCGATGTCGCCGCCAAAGACGAGACCGCCCTTGTCGGACTGGGAGATGTAGAAATGCCCCGCGCCGAAAGTGATCACGCCGGGAATGACCGGCTTCAGGCCTTCCGAGACAAATGCCTGGAGTGCATGGCTTTCGATGGGCAGGCGCATACCCGCCTTCGACATGACGCGGCCGGAAGATCCGGCGACGCACACGGCCGTCTTCCTTGCCAGGATCGCGCCGCGCGAGGTCTCGACGCCTTTGCATACGCCATCCTCGATCAGGAAACCGGTGACCTCGCAGTTCTGGATCAGATCGACGCCATGCATGTCTGCACCGCGCGCATAGCCCCAGGCCACGGCATCGTGGCGGGCGGTTCCGGCGCGCGGCTGCCACAGGCCGCCCTGGATCGGAAAGCGCGCATTGTCGAAATCGAGAAACGGACACTGTTTCTCAAGGCCTGCACGATCGAGCAGGACGGCGTCCGCGCCGGCCATGATCATGGCGTTTCCGCGCCGCGCAAAGGCGTCGCGCTGGGAATCCGAATGGTAGAGATTGATGATGCCGCGCTGGGAGACCATCGCATTGTAGTTGAAGTCCTGCTCCAGGTTTTCCCAGAGCTTCATGGACAGCTCGTAGAAGGGCTCGTTTCCGGGCAGCAGATAATTGGAGCGGATAATGGTCGTGTTGCGGCCGATATTGCCGGAGCCGAGCCAGCCCTTTTCCAGCACAGCAATGTTGGACAGCCCGAATTCCCTAGCGAGATAGTAGGCGGTCGAAAGCCCGTGACCGCCGCCGCCGACAATGACGATGTCATAGGATTTCTTGGGTTCCGGCTCGCGCCAGACAGGCTTCCAGCCGCGGTTGCCGGTCAGCCCTTCCCACAACACTTTCATACCGGAGTAACGCATACTGGTTCGCTCCCCTCGTCGCCGGCCGCATCATCCGGCCGGGCCATGTGATTGACTTTCCTGAAACAGTCGTATTTTTTCGAATAATGGACAAATCTCGCTCAACAGGCAGGCCATTCCGGGTCGGCTTTCTGCTCATCGACGGTTTTGCGCTGATGTCCTATTCGGCGGCGGTCGAGCCGCTGCGGGCGGCCAATCTCCTGGCCGGGCGTGCGCTCTACACCATTGACCATCTTCCGGTGGTCGGCGGTCAGTCGGTGAGCTCAAGCGGCGCGATTATCCGGGCGACGTCGCATCTTGGCGAGCGGGTGGATTTCGATCTGATAATGGTCGTGGCAGGGGGCGACCCGGCTCGCTTTTCCGATCAGAGGATTTTCCAGTGGCTGCGGCACCTTGCCCGCCGCGGGGTGCTGATCGGCGGCGTATCGGGCGGACCGGTCGTGCTGGCGCGTGCAGGCGTCATGGCCGGACGGCGCATGACGGTGCACTGGGAACATGCGCCCGTTCTGGCGGAACTCGATCCGGCGCTGCTTCTGGAGCGCGATCTTTATGTCATCGACCGGGACCGGCTGACCTGCGCCGGGGGCACGGCCGCGCTGGACATGATGCACGCCCTGATCACGGATCATCACGGGGCCGATTTCGCCAGACAGGTCAGCGACTGGTTCGTGCACACTGAAATCCGCCCGGCGGGCGGGCCGCAAAGGGCGGGGCCGGTCGAGCGCTACGGCACTTCCAACCCGTCCGTGTTGCAGGCCATTGAGCTGATGGAGAACCATATCGCCGATCCGCTGGCGCTCGACCAACTGGCGAAATTATGCAATCTCGGCGCGCGCCAGCTCAACCGGCTTTTCCGGGCAAAGCTCGGTTGCAGCACAATGGCCTATTACCGCGGCCTGCGGCTGGACAAGGCGGACAATCTGCTTTCGCAATCGACGCTGAACGTGACCGACGTGGCGCTGGCGACGGGTTTTGCCAATTCGGCGCATTTCTCCGACAGCTATCGCCGCAAGTTCGGGCGTTCGCCGTCGTCAAGGCGTCAATAGCTATCCGCGCCCGATATAGGGCATGGCCGTCGCCATCACTGTCATGAACTGCACATTGGCATCGAGCGGCAATTCGGCCATGTGCAGGACAGATGAGGCGACATTGGCGACATCCATGGTTGCCTCGGCCTGGACGGAGCCGTCTGCCTGCGGAACGCCCTTGGTCATCGGCGCGGCCATTTCGGTGAGCGCGTTGCCGATATCGATCTGCCCGCAGGCGATGTTGAAGGGGCGTCCGTCCAGGGAAATCGTTCGCGTAAGGCCGGTGATTGCGTGTTTGGTCGCCGTGTAGGGAACCGAACCCGGACGCGGCACATAGGCCGATATGGAGCCGTTGTTTATGATGCGCCCGCCTTGCGGTGTTTGCTCGCGCATGATCTTGAATGCCTGCCGCGCGCACAGAAAGGCACCGGTCAGGTTGACATTGACTGTTTCGAGCCAGTCCTCGACGGCGATTTCGTCGATCGGGCGGCCCGGCTTGGAGATGCCGGCATTGTTGAACAGGACGTCGATCCGACCCCATTTGTCGAAAGCCCTCTGGAACATGTCCTCCACCTGCCGGGGGTCGGTCACGTCACCGGGCAGCACAAGCGCATCCGCGTGCCCGTCGGCGGCCTCCTTGAGCGGAGCGACCCTGCGGCCGACGAGCCCCACCCGATAGCCGTGAGCAAGAAAAACCTCCGCGCAAGACCTGCCGATACCGGAGCCGGCGCCGGTGATGATGATCGACTTTTTTGCTTCGCTCATGGCGGGCGTATCCTTTCAGTGCGAGGTCATATCCGTAACGGTTTGTCCCGCGGGCAGCGGAAACGGTGTGTCAGGTATCACGACCGTCGATAAGGGGGTTGGGCTTGGCGAGCGTGGACAGGGCCTCAAGATCGTCAAGGCTGATCTTGTTGCCGCGGACAACGACGCCGTAGGGTTTGAGCGTGTTGAAGGCGCGCGACAGGTTTTCCGGGGTCATGCCGAGCAACGAGGCGAGAGTGCGCTTGTCTTGCGGCAATTCGAGCATCCCGGTGCCGCCCTGATCGGTGTGGTAGCGCAGCAGGCGGTTGGCGAGGCGTTCGACAGCGGTGCGCAGCTTCAGGTCCTTGTGTTCCTTGACGACGGTTCGATAGCAATTGGCCAGTTCGACCACGATGGCCCGGGCAAAGGCCTCATCGCGCTGGAAGATGTCGCGGATGTTTTCCGATGGCACCATCAGCAGCTTCGAGCGCTGGCATGTGCGCGCCGACATCAGGTAAACGGCATCCTTCAATACAGCCGCCAGG
This sequence comes from Allohoeflea poritis, assembly GCF_027889715.1. GTDB lineage: Bacteria > Pseudomonadota > Alphaproteobacteria > Rhizobiales > Rhizobiaceae > Hoeflea_A > Hoeflea_A poritis. The sequence continues at coordinate 166,763 of NZ_JAPJZH010000002.1, read as the reverse complement.
ATGAAGGTTCCGACCGGGCGAACCATGCCCATGGTCGATTCGCGTCCATTCGTGCGCGCAAACAGTTCCACACAACCCTCGATAACGACGTAGAGAAAGTCCGCCGGATCGCCTTCGGTGATCAGTTCGAGCTGTGCTGGAAAGGTCTGCAGATAGGCGGCCTGCATGAGCGCTTCAAAGTTCGAGTCGCTCATGCTTTCGAAGAGTTCAAGCGAGCGGACCTCAGGCAGGTCGGAAGAACGCACGTATCGATCCTTAATAAAAATCAAGAGTTCGATTGACGTAATTAGCAGCCCGTGCCGGCAACCGCAATCGGCTTCGTTGACCTGTTTTCGCGGTTGCCTTGCGGCTTGTTCGCGCGGTTCTTGTTTCTTCGGCAAGCGTCCAAGCCGTTGATTTAGATCAATTCCAGAGAATAGGCGCGGGTAAATTCTACGCCCTGCAGCCCTGCATCAGGTTTTTGCACGGGCCGTTCTGGGACAATTATCCGACTTCATCGGGGGACTTCGATGGAACTGCAGCACAAAGCCACGAGCCTTTGGGGAAACTTCTTCAAGGTGACGATGGTTCAAATCAGAACGTTCCACATGACGTGGTTCGCGTTTTTTCTCTGCTTCTTCGCGTGGTTCGGCATTGCACCGCTTATGAAAGTGGTTCGCGACGAACTGCAGCTTACCAAGGATCAGGTCGGCTGGACGATCATCGGTTCGGTCGCCATCACGATTTTCGCGCGCCTGCTTATCGGATGGCTTTGCGACCGGATCGGGCCGAGGCTGACCTATACCGGCCTGCTTATGCTCGGCGCCTTCCCGGTCATGGGTATCGGCCTGGCCCATAATTTCGAGACGTTTTTGCTGTTCCGCCTGGCGATCGGCGCCATCGGCGCCTCCTTCGTCATCACCCAGTACCATACCTCCGTCATGTTCGCTCCCAATGTGGTCGGGCAGGCAAATGCCACGTCTGCCGGCTGGGGCAATCTCGGCGGCGGCGTCACGCAGTTCGTCATGCCGCTGATCTTCTCGGTCTTCGTGCTCGGCTTCGGCTTTTCCGAAGCGATCGGCTGGCGCCTGTCGATGATGGTTGTCGGCGCGGCGATCTTCTGTACCGGCATTGCCTACTACTTCTGGACACAGGATGCGCCCGACGGCAATTTCAGCGAACTGCGCGCCAAGGGCCTGATGCCGGCCAAGAAGACGGTGACGGGCAATTACTGGCGGGCTCTGGCCGATGGCCGGGTCTGGATCCTGTTCGTCATCTATGGCGCGTGCTTCGGCATCGAACTGACCGTCAACAACACCGCCGCGCTCTATTTCGCCGACTATTTTGATCTGGGTCTCGTCGAGGCCGGCCTGATGGCCGCCTGCTTCGGCCTGATGAACATCTTCGCCAGAACGCTTGGCGGCATTTTCGGCGACAATTACGGCGCGCTCTGGGGACTGCGCGGCCGCGCGTTCTGGCTGTTTATCTGCCTGTTCTGCGAGGGCCTCGCGCTCATGCTGTTCTCACGCATGAACGTCCTGTTTCTGGCGCTTCCGTCCCTGATCGTCTTCTCGCTGTTCACCCAGATGGCTGAAGGCGCCACCTACTCGGTCGTTCCCTTCATCAACAAGAAGGCGCTGGGCGCGGTCGCAGGCGTGGTCGGCGCGGGCGGCAACGCCGGAGCGGTCCTTGCCGGCTTCCTGTTCAAGGGTGCCATCGACTGGAACGATGCGTTCCTGATCCTCGGCATGGTGGTGACCGTCGCGTCTTTCCTCGCTTTCTTCGTCCGGTTCAGCCCGGAACAGGAAGAGGAAGAGAAAGCCAACTTCGTGGAGGCCAATATCGAGACCCTTCGTGCCCGTGCCGACAAGGCCATGAAGGAGTTCGAAGAAGGTATGGCCGTCATCAGGAGCCGACAGGAAAAGACCCGTGAACCGGCGCAATGAACACCGGTGGAGGGCGAACACGCCCTCCGCTCGCCAGGTCCACGCATTGAACTTAACCAGGAGATGACTTGTGGGACAAGATTTACGCAACTGGAACCCGGAAGATGAGGCGTTCTGGAAAAGCGACGGAAAAGCCATCGCGAACAGGAACCTCTGGATATCCATTCCCAGCCTTTTGTGCGGCTTTGCCGTGTGGCTCTACTGGGGCATCATCACCGTTCAGATGCTCAATCTGGGCTTTCCGTTCGAAAAGTCCGAACTCTTTACCCTTGCGGCGATCGCCGGCCTGACCGGCGCGACGCTGCGTATCCCGAGCACCTTCTTCATCCGCATTGCCGGCGGGCGCAATACGATCTTCTTCACCACGGCACTGCTGATGATCCCGGCGGCGGGCGCCGGCCTTGCGCTGCAGGACCCGAACACGCCGTTGTGGCAGTTTCAGATCCTTGCCTTCCTGTCCGGCATCGGCGGCGGCAATTTCGCCTCGTCCATGTCCAATATCAGCTTCTTCTTTCCGAAGAAGATGCAGGGCTATTCGCTCGGCATGAATGCCGGTCTCGGCAATTTCGGCGTCACCACCATGCAGATCCTGGTGCCGCTGGCCATGACCATGGGCATCTTCGGCGGCGAGGGCATGGTGCTTCAGAACACGTCCGGCACGCTGATCGGCAAGATCCCCGCCGGCACCGTCACCTACATCCAGAATGCCGGCTTCATCTGGCTGGTCTTCCTGATCCCGCTCGCCTTTGCCGGCTGGTTCGGCATGAACAATATCCGTGACGAGCATGTTTCACCCGATATCGGCAACCCGTTCAGCGCCTTTGGCATCATTGTCTTTATGCTGGTTATCGGCCTGTTCACAGCCGCCTGCGGCCTGTGGCTGATGCTGCCGGAAAATGTCGGCGGATCGGGGTTCGATGTCAGCAAATGGATCGTCCTGCCGCTCGTCATCGCCGCGACGGTGCTGCTGCTGCGGATGATCCCGGGCCAGGTCGGCAAGAACCTGCAGCACCAGTACCGGATCTTCGGTAACAAGCACACATGGGCGATGACCGTCATCTACACGATGACCTTCGGATCGTTCATCGGTTACTCGGCGGCCTTCGCGCTTGCCATCAAGGTCATCTTCGGCTTCCAGCACATCATGGTCGACGGCGTGATGACGCACGATACCGTCAATCCCAACGGGCCGAGCGCGCTCATGTATGCCTGGATGGGGCCGTTCATCGGCGCGCTGATCCGGCCTATCGGCGGATCGATCTCCGACAAGATCGGCGGCGCGAAGGTGACCCAGATCATCTCGGTCGTCATGGTCGCCAGCGCGCTGGGCGTCGCCTACTTCATGCAGCAGGCCTATGCCTCGGCTACGCCGGAAGACTATTTCGTTCCCTTCCTGATCCTGTTCCTGATCCTGTTCACGGCCACCGGCATCGGAAACGGTTCGACCTTCCGCACCATCGCTGTCGTGTTCGACAAGGAGCAGGCCGGTCCGGTTCTTGGCTGGACCTCGGCGGTTGCCGCCTACGGCGCCTTCATCATCCCGAAGGTGCTGGGCGAGCAGATCAAGCTGGCGACGCCCGAACTGGCGCTCTACGGCTTCGCCGCCTTCTACATGGTCTGCATCATCATCAACTGGTGGTTCTACCTGCGCAAGAATGCCTACGTGAAGAACCCGTGAGCTGACGAAATGCTACCCGGCGGGCGCGGAGGCGTGCCCGCCGCAATCGAAACCGGAGAACACCCATGAGCCATCTCCTTGACCGGCTGAATTTCCTGGCGCCGACGAAAACAGGCACGTTTTCCGACGGCCATGGCGTCACCACCAATGAATCCCGCGACTGGGAGGACAGCTACCGGGCGCGCTGGCAGCACGACAAGGTCGTGCGCTCCACACACGGTGCCAACTGCACCGGATCATGTTCCTGGAAAATCTACGTGAAGGGCGGGATCGTCACCTGGGAGACCCAGCAGACGGACTATCCGCGCACCCGGCCGGACCTTCCCAATCACGAGCCGCGCGGCTGCTCGCGCGGCGCCAGCTACAGCTGGTACATGTATTCGGCCAACCGCGTGAAACATCCGCTGATCCGCTCCAGACTGCTGAAGCTGTGGCGCAGGGAGCGGACGCTGAAGACGCCGGTGGGCGCCTGGGCGGCGATCCAGGAAGATCCGGCCAAGCGAGCGGAATATGTCCGCATGCGCGGACTGGGCGGTTTCGTTCGCGCCACCTGGGACGAGGTCAACGAGATGATCGCCGCGGCCAACGCCTATACGGCGCGGCGCTGGGGCCCGGACCGGGTGATCGGTTTCTCGCCGATCCCGGCCATGTCGATGATTTCCTACGCTGCCGGCTCGCGCTACCTGTCGCTGCTCGGCGGCGTGTGCATGTCGTTCTATGACTGGTATTGCGACCTGCCGCCGTCGTCGCCGATGACCTGGGGCGAGCAGACCGACGTTCCCGAATCGGCCGACTGGTACAATTCCGGTTTCCTGATGCTGTGGGGCTCGAACGTTCCGCAGACGCGCACGCCCGATGCGCATTTCTACACGGAGGTGCGCTACAAGGGCGCCAAATCCGTGGTCGTGTCGCCGGATTATTCGGAAGCGGCGAAATTCTCCGACATGTGGCTGCATCCCAAGCAGGGCACCGACGCGGCGCTCGCCATGGCGATGGGCCATGTGATCCTGCGCGAGTTCCATCTCGACCGCCAGGCCGAATATTTCGAGGATTACTGCCGGCGCTACACCGACATGCCGATGCTGGTGCGTCTGGTGAAGAAGGACGGCAACTATGTGCCGGAGCGGCTGGTCCGCGCGTCCGATTTCAAGGACGGTCTGGGCGAGGAAAACAATCCGGAATGGAAGACGGTCGCCATCGACGAGAAGACCGGCGAGGTCGTCGCTCCGAACGGCTCGATCGGCTACCGTTGGGGCGAACAGGGCAAGTGGAACCTCGAGGCCAAGGACGGCAAGGGCAGGGATGTCGAACTCGGCATGAGCCTGATCCTCGACACCGACCACGACCAGATCGCCAATGTCGCGTTTCCCTATTTCGGCAACCGCGAGCACGACCATTTCGAAGGCACGGACCATGACAGCGTCCTCGTGCGTTCGGTTCCGGCCAGGAAACTGAAGCTCGCCGAGGGCGAAACGCTGGTCGCCACGGTCTTCGACCTGTTCGTTGCCAATTACGGTCTCGACCGGGGTCTTGAAGACAGCAATTCAGCGAAGTCCTTCGACGACGAGCTGCCTTACACCCCGGCATGGGCCGAGAAGATTACCGGCGTGCCGCGTGAGCAGATCATCACGGTCGCGCGCGAATTCGCAAGAAACGCGGAAAAGACCAATGGCAGGTCCATGGTCATTCTCGGGGCGGGCCTGAACCACTGGTACCACATGGACATGAACTACCGGGGGATCATCAATCTCCTGGTCATGTGCGGCTGTGTCGGCCAGTCCGGCGGTGGCTGGAGCCACTATGTCGGCCAGGAAAAGCTGCGCCCGCAGACCGGCTGGTTGCCGCTCGCATTTGCCCTCGACTGGGGCCGCCCCCCGAGGCAGATGAACTCGACCTCGTTCTTCTATGCGCATACCGACCAGTGGCGCTACGAGACGCTGCAGGTGGAGGAAATCCTGTCGCCGACGGCACCGGAAGGTCCGTGGGACGGTACGCTGATCGACTACAATATCCGTGCCGAGCGCATGGGCTGGCTGCCGTCGGCGCCGCAGCTCAGGACCAATCCGCTGGAGGTCGCCAAGGCCGCGGGCGAGGCCGGCAAGGAGGCCAAGGACTATGTGGCCGAGGAACTGAAATCCGGCCGGCTGCACATGTCCTGCGAGGACCCGGACGATGCAGCCAACTGGCCGCGCAACCTCTTCGTCTGGCGCTCCAACCTGCTCGGCTCGTCCGGCAAGGGGCATGAGTATTTCCTCAAGCACCTGCTTGGCACCAGCCACGGCGTCATGGGCAAGGACCTTGGCGACGAGGGGCGCCAGCGCGCGAAGGAAGCGGTCTGGCACGACGAGGCGCCGGAAGGAAAGCTCGACCTGCTGGTCACGCTCGATTTCCGCATGTCGACGACCTGCGTCTATTCGGACATCGTGTTGCCGACGGCCACCTGGTACGAGAAGAACGACCTCAACACGTCGGACATGCATCCGTTCATCCATCCGCTGACCAGCGCGGCGGATCCCGCCTGGGACGCGCGCAGCGACTGGGACATCTTCAAGGGCATTGCCGAGAAGTTCTCGGAAGTTGCGCCCGAGATTCTCGGCGTTGAAAAGGATGTCGTTCTGGTCCCCATCCTGCACGATACGCCGGGCGAACTTGCCCAGCCGCTCGATGTCAAGGACTGGAAGAAGGACGAGGCCGAGCCCGTGCCCGGCAAGACCATGCCGGCGGTGGCCGTCGTCGAGCGGGATTATCCCAATCTTTACAAGCGTTTCACGGCGCTCGGCCCGTTGATGGACAAGCTCGGCAATGGCGGCAAGGGCATTTCCTGGAACACCGAGCACGAGGTCGATCTGCTCGGCCGTCTCAACGGCGTGGTCGATGATGAGGGGCCGACAAAGGGCCGGCCCAAGATCGAGACCGACATCGACGCGACGGAAGTGATCCTGTCGCTGGCGCCGGAGACGAATGGCGAAGTGGCGGTCAAGGCTTGGGAAGCGCTGTCGAAGAACACCGGCCGCGACCACACCCATCTCGCCATGCCCAAGGAAGACGAGAAGATCCGCTTCCGGGATGTCGTCTCGCAGCCGCGCAAGATCATCTCCTCGCCGACCTGGTCGGGCCTGGAATCGGAGAAGGTCTGCTACAATGCCGGCTATACCAATGTCCACGAACTGATCCCATGGCGCACCATCACCGGCCGCCAGCAGCTCTACCAGGATCATCTGTGGATGCGGGCCTTCGGCGAGGCCTTCTGCCTCTACCGCCCGCCTATCGACACCAAGACGATCAATCCGGTGATCGAGGCGAAATCCTCGGGCAAGCCGCAGGTGGTGCTGAACTTCATCACCCCGCACCAGAAATGGGGCATCCATTCGACCTATTCGGACAATCTGATGATGCTGACGCTCAATCGCGGCGGTCCGGTCGTGTGGATTTCCGAAACCGATGCGAAGAAGGCCGACATTGTCGACAATGACTGGGTCGAGGTGTTCAACGTCAATGGCGCGATCGTCGCCAGGGCCGTGGTCTCGCAGCGCATGAAGGATGGAACCATCTTCATGTACCACGCCCAGGAGAAGATCGTGAACACGCCCGGCTCACAGCTCACAGGGCAGCGCGGCGGCATCCACAATTCCGTCACGCGGGCGATTACCAAGCCGACGCACATGATCGGCGGCTACGCCCAGCAGTCCTACGGCTTCAACTACTACGGCACGGTCGGCGCCAACCGCGACGAGTTCGTCGTCGTGCACAAGCTCGACAAGGTCGACTGGATGGAAGGGCCTTATGCGGGTCCGGTTTCACCGAATACGGAGGCGGCAGAATGAAAATCCGCGCACAAATCGGCATGGTGCTGAACCTCGACAAATGCATCGGGTGCCACACCTGCTCCGTCACCTGCAAGAATGTCTGGACGAACCGCGAGGGCGTCGAATACGCCTGGTTCAACAATGTCGAGACCAAGCCCGGCGTCGGCTATCCCAAGGAATGGGAAAACCAGAAGAAGTGGAACGGTGGCTGGGAACGCAAGGCCAACGGCAAGATCCAGCCGAAGATGGGCCCGAAATGGCGCATTCTCGCGAAGATCTTCGCCAATCCGGACCTGCCGGAGATCGACGACTACTACGAGCCCTTCGATTTCGACTACGGCCATCTGCAGACCGCCGGCGAAAGCCAGACCATGCCCACGGCGCGGCCGCGCTCCATGGTCAGCGGCGAGCGCATGGAGAAGATCGAGTGGGGGCCGAACTGGGAGGAAATCCTCGGCGGCGAGTTCTCCAAGCGGTCGAAGGACACCAATTTCGAGGGCGTCGAGAAGGAAATCTACGGCGAATTCGAGAACACCTTCATGATGTATCTGCCGCGGCTGTGCGAGCACTGTCTCAACCCGGCCTGCGTCGCGGCCTGTCCATCGGGTGCGATCTACAAGCGCGAGGATGACGGCATCGTGCTGATCGACCAGGAGAAATGCCGCGGCTGGCGCATGTGCGTCTCGGGCTGTCCATACAAGAAGATCTACTACAACTGGTCTTCCGGCAAATCCGAAAAATGCGTGTTCTGCTATCCGCGCATCGAGAGCGGACAGCCGACCGTGTGTTCCGAAACCTGCGTCGGGCGCATCCGTTATCTTGGCGTCGTGCTCTACGATGCAGACCGGATCGGCGATGCGGCGGCAACCTCCGACGAGCGGGATCTTTACGAAGAACAACTGAAAGTCTTCCTCGATCCGAACGATCCGAAGGTCATCGAACAGGCCAGGAAGGACGGTGTTCCGGACGACTGGCTGGAAGCAGCGAAGAAATCGCCTGTCTACAAGATGGCGATGGACTGGAAAGTGGCGTTCCCGCTGCATCCGGAATACCGGACGCTGCCGATGGTCTGGTACATCCCGCCGCTGTCGCCGCTGCAGTCCGCGGCGGAAGCCGGCAAGATCGGCGTCGATGGTGAGATGCCCGACGTCAAGTCGTTGCGCATTCCGGTGCGTTACCTCGCCAATCTCCTGACCGCCGGCAAGGAAGCGCCGGTTGTTTCAGCGCTGGAGCGCATGCTTGCCATGCGCGCCTATATGCGGGCCAAGACGATCGACGGCGTCATCGACGAGGTGGTGGCCGAAAAGGTCGGCCTGACCGGCGCGATGATCGAGGACATGTACCGGATCATGGCGATCGCCAATTACGAGGATCGCTTCGTCATTCCGACGACGCACCGCGAAATCAGCGAAGACGCCTATGACGTGCGCGGCTCCTGCGGCTTTTCCTTCGGCAACGGGTGCACGGTCGGCCCGGCGGAGTCCGATCTCTTCGGTGTCAAACGCACGCGCACCACGCAGACACCGACCGATCGTTTCAAGGAGCAGGTCTGATGAACAGAACCCTCAAAGTCATTTCGCTGCTGCTGACCTATCCGACGCAGGAACTGGTCGACGCTATTCCCGAACTGAAGGCCGCCGTCATGGGCGATACCGGCCTCGGGGATCGCGAGAAACTGTTTCTCAAGCGGTTGTGTGACGATATCGCCGGGCGCGATCTCTATGACGCGCAGGAGCGTTACGTCCATCTTTTCGACCGCACGCGGACCCTTTCGCTGCATCTGTTCGAACATGTGCATGGCGAAAGCCGTGACCGGGGCGGCGCCATGGTCGACCTGATGGACATGTACCGCAAGGCCGGCTTCGAGATCGGCGTCAAGGAACTGCCGGATTACCTGCCGATGTTCCTGGAATTCCTGTCGACCAAACCGGAGGCGGAGGCCTGCGAACTCCTCGGGCAGACGGCGCATATTCTGACGGCTCTCCGCGAGCGGCTGAAGAAGCGCAAGTCGATCTACGCCAACGCCTTCGCGGCGCTGGAGCTGATTGCCGGGGGAAAGCCCGACCGGGCGTTGCTCGACGATCTTCTGAATGAGCCACTGGATGATCCGGACGACCTGGAGGCACTCGACCGGGTCTGGGAAGAAGAGGTTGTCACCTTCGGCGGCAATGCCGGCGAGAATGCCTGCGGCCCGGACCGCCTGCAACGTCAGTTACGCGCCCATCAACGCAAGCCGGACAGCGGTGCTGCCGCGCCGAACGCCTGAACGGAGGCTTTCATGTCGGACTATCTCAATACGCTGCTCTTTACCGTCTACCCTTATGTGGCGCTGGCGATCATGATCGTCGGCTCCGTCCTGCGCTATGAACGCGAGCCCTATAGCTGGCGGTCGGGTTCATCGCAGCTGCTGCGCCGGCGGCAGCTTGTCTGGGGCTCGGTGCTGTTCCATGTGGGCGTGCTGTTCCTGTTTTTCGGCCATTTCGTCGGTCTTTTGACCCCACACTTTGTCTACGAACACTTCATTTCGGCCGAGGCCAAGCAGTTGCTGGCAATCATCGCCGGATCGATCGCCGGTATCGTCTGCTTCATCGGGCTGACAATGCTGATACACCGGAGGTTCTTCGATCCGCGCATCCGCGCAACCTCCACCTTTGCCGACAATGCGATCCTGGTGATCTTGTGGATACAGCTCACGCTTGGCCTGATCACGGTACCTTATTCGCTGCAGCATACGGACGGATCGGTCATGCTGGCGCTGTCCGAATGGGCGCAGCGCATTCTCACGCTCCGCATTGACGGGACCGCCGAGCTCGTCGCCGCGCAGGCCTGGCCCTATCAGGTGCATATCCTGCTTGGACTGACGATCTTCCTGATCTTCCCGTTCTCACGGCTCGTACACATGCTGAGTGTGCCCGTTCGTTACATGTGGCGGCCGGGATACCAGGTGGTGCGCGAGCGCAACCGGCGCGAAGCGCCAAACCGCATACCGGCGGAGTAAGTGATGGCGATCGTCTACAGGAATCCGTCCATCGAACCGGCCGCGGTTGCGCCGCGGCCGGACGGCGAGGGTTACACGAGCTATCAGGAACCGGACACGTCGATCCCGCCCAAGGCGGGACCGGTGACGCGCGAGATCAGCGTCAACGGGGTTGCGATCGCCGAGACCGAGCTCCTGGCCGAGGCCCAGAACCATCCGGCGGAAAATCCGGGCGGCGCGCTCGCGGAAGCGGCCCGCGCCCTGGTGGTGCGCGAGCTCCTCTGGCAGGAAGCCCGGCGTCTCGGGATTGCCGTCGAACCGGATCGCGACAAGGACGGGCGCCCGGAAACCGAGCGGGACGCAGCCATACGTCTTCTGATCGACCGGGAAGTGGACGTGCCCTCGGCGGGTGAGGCGGAGTGCCGGCGTTTCTATGAACAGAACCCGGACCGGTTTTCGTCGCAGCCGATCGTCGAGGCGCGGCATATTCTGCTGGCAGCGGCGCCCGAAGACGGCGCGGCGCGGAAGGCAGCATCTGCGCTGGCACAGCGGCTCTGCGACCACCTCGCGGACAGGCGGCAAGATTTTGCCGACCTGGCACGGGAGCATTCCGCCTGTCCGTCCCGCGAACAGGGCGGCAATCTCGGGCAGTTGACTCGCGGCAGCACCGTGCCCGAATTCGAACGGGCGATCGAACGGATGAAACCAGGCGCGATCTCGCCGGTTCCGGTGGAAAGCCGGTTCGGCTACCACATCATCGCACTCGGCCGCAGGGAACCGGGCGAGTTGCTGCCCTTTGAGCTTGTACGTGAACGCATCGCCACTTGGCTGGAAGCCGCTGCATGGTCAAAGGCCGTATCGCAATATATCGCCATTCTGGCCGGCAAGGCCGACATTAAAGGTGTCAGCCTCAAGGCCGGCGAGGGGCCGCTGGTTCAATAGGACATGATGCATGGACAGGCTGGCTCAAGCACGCAAGCTGGCAATCGCCGCACTCGGCGAGCCGCCGCCTGTCGCACAGCTTCTTGCGCCGCTTGACTACATCCTGTCCGATCATTTCCGGCAGCGCTCCCTCTGCAAGGCGGTGGAGGACCTGGCCAACGCGGACGATTTCGATCGCGAGATGGCCGAAGCGGTTCTGCGTTTCATGAAATCCGATTTCGGCCTCCACGTCATCGATGAGGAAGAGGACCTGTTTCCATTGCTGCGCCGACGGGCGCTTCCCGAGGACGACATAAACATGGTGCTTGGCGCCTTGAGCCTCGAACACGCTTCGGACCACGACGACGCGGAACGGATTGTCGAGGGATTGGCACAGGCCCTTGAAACGAGGCGCGCGGATTTTCCGGACGCGGAGTTCGCGGCGCTCCTCAAGCGCTTCGCCGCAGGTGAAAGGAGGCATCTGATCGTCGAAAATGCTATTGTCATGCCACTCGCCAGGGCGCGTCTGAACGATGACGACCTGCGCAATCTGGGGCGCCGCATGGCGGCGCGCCGCGGTATCGACTATCCGGAGAAGAAACATGCTGTCTGACCTGCTCGATCACAACATCCAATGGGCCACCGAAAAACAACGACAGGACCCGGATTATTTCAGTCGGCTTTCGGCCTTGCAGCGCCCGGATTATCTGTGGATCGGCTGTTCGGACAGCCGTGTGCCGGCCAATGTGATCACCGGCCTGGAGCCGGGCGAGGTGTTCGTGCACCGCAATGTCGCGAACCTTGTGCACCGGGGCGATATCAACCTGCTGTCGGTTCTTGAATACGCGGTGGAAAGCCTTGAAATAAAACATATAATCGTGTGCGGGCATTATGGCTGCGGCGGCGTGCGCGCGGCCATGGACGGACACCGGCACGGCATAATCGACCACTGGCTTCAGCCGGTGCGGGACACGGCCGATCAATGTGCCGAGGAACTGGAGAAGATCGGCGACCCCGATACGCGCCTCAACAGGCTTTGCGAGATGAGCATCGCGGCGCAGGTGGAAAGCCTGTCGCGGACGCCGATCATTCGCTCGGCCTGGAGCCGCGGCAAGGAACTGGCCATCCATGGCTGGGTCTACGGACTCAATGACGGGCTGTTGCGTGACCTGGAATGCGGATGCAAGGGACTTTCTGGTGCGACGGGCGAAGCGGACAGCGACTGGGTTGGGCAGGGTCATGCCTGAGCCTTTATCGATCGGCGGCAATTTGGCCCATTTGCCTTTGCGCGCAAATGTGTAAGCTGTTGTGATGCAACGGAGTTTCCAATGACAGACAAGACCGCGCGGCGACTGGCGGCCATCCGTTTCGGCAAGGATTTTCATGTGGACGGCGTGTTCGACGCGGCGATTGCCGCGTTGCGCGCGGAGGGCCTGCGCATTGCCGGCTACGTGCAGCGGGAGACACCGGATCCCAGCACCTGTTGCGACATCACCTATCTGGAAGATATCGAAACGGGTCAACGGCACCGGATTTCGCAGGCGCTCGGTGCCGGCTCGCGCGGATGCAAGCTCGATCCGCAGGCGCTTGCCGGTGTATGCGGCGATCTCGTCGGCACGCTGGAAGAGAATGTCGATCTTCTCGTCCTCAACCGCTTCGGCAAGGGCGAATCCGATGGTCACGGTTTCCGCGTTGTCATCGAAAAGGCGCTCGAGCGCGGCATACCGGTGCTGACCGCCGTGCGCGACACCTATGAGCCGGCCTTCGAGGAATTCGCCGGCGATCTGGCGGCCCTGCTGCCGGCCGAGGCGGATGCGGTTGTCGATTGGGGCAGGGCGGTGAGCCGCTGGATGGCAGACGCCTGAACGCCGGCATGCCCGAGCCGGTGGGGGATGCCTTACCTGCCCGCTAGGTCCTCGTCGAACAGGCCGATCAACCTTGCATCGAATTGCGCGCGCGTTTTCGCCACCTCGTCGGCTGTCGCATCGACAAAGGCGCGCCTTTGGTCACCGCCGAGTTCGCTGATCTCGACGCCCTCGGCGATAAGTTTTTCCGCGCAGACGACATCATCCTCTTCCGCGAAGCCACGCTGGGCAAGCGTTGCCTTGCGCAGCGCCCGCTGAACGCCTTCCCTGAAGTCCGAGGGCCAGGCATTCACCGCGTCCTTGTTGAAGAGCACCATCGCGACGCCGATCAGGTGGCGGGTCAGCGTGATATGCTTGTGGTGTTTGTGAAGGCCGAAATTGTAGATGTTGGTCAGCGGGTTTTCCTGCGCGTCCACTGTTCCGTCCGCCACCGCAGCCGGCAGGTCGCGCACGTCGATGGTTTTCGGTTCGAAGCCGAGGGCGCGGAAGACGCGCTGGTGATTGTCGTTGGCGAGCGTTCGGATCTGGAGGCCCGCGCAATCCTGCGGGGCGAGGAGCGGTCCTTTGCCATTCGAGATATGGCGAAAGCCATTGTCCCAGAAATCGAGCACCGCAAATCCGGTCTTTTCCTGCATCAGCCCGGCCAGTTCTAGGCCCAGCGCGCCGTCGAGCACCGCATAGGCGCGGGTCCGGTCCGGCACGATGAAGTGCTGGTCGAAAATGCCAAGTTCCGGCACCCGCGAGGCCAGGTAGCTGGAGGAGAAGTAGCAGGCGTCGAGCGTGCCGGATTCCACCATGGAAAGAAGGTCCGAGGCCTTTTGCCCGCGTTCCACGATATTGCTGTCGAAGGAGAAATCGATCGATCCGCCGAGTTCCTCGGACAGGGCGTTGCCGAAAACATGTCCCCCTCGGGTGTGTACCGAGGCCGGCCCTTGATAACCGCCGAATTTCAGCGGGATTGCTGCCATCAGACGAGTTCCCGCATCAACTCGTCCGGATCGGCGGGAAGTTCGACCGGCCGTCCGCGCTTGGCCGAAAGGTCCATCGCCATGGTCAGGAGCAGGTTGTTGTGGCCGTCCGTTGCCGTGGCGTGCGGCGTGCGCTGGCCGGTATAGACGCGCTGGTACCAGGCATTGGTTTCCTCGCGCATCGGCCCCCAGAGCTGGTTGTCATGCAGGTCGCCGGGCGGATAGCTGGTCAGGAAGTCGACGTGGCGCGGCGCGCCGGGATCGAAGCCTTCCGGCGCGTAGCCGGCGCCCTGCGCCACCTCCGTCGCCAGAACCACATCGCGGTGCGTGTCCTCGATATCGATGACGCCCTTGGTGCCGACAATGCCGATCTCGATGCCGTAGACCGCGCCGGGCCAGACAACCGGCAGGGCCCAGGAGATGTTCATGCTCCAGATTGTGCCGTCATCCATGGTGAAGATGCCGAAGGTGGAATCCTTGGTGCCCCATTTGCCGAGCGCCGCATCGCAGGACTGGGCATAGACCGAGACCGGCTTCTTGCCTTCCATCAGCCACATGCACATGTCGAGGCTATGGGTGCCGGAGACGACCATCGGTGTCAGGTTCGCCCGGTCCTGGGTGCGGCTGACAGTTGCGATGGGCACCATGCGGTTCATGAAGGCGCGCGTAACGACCGATGTCACGTCGCCGATCTGGCCGGTCACCAGCCGCTCCTTGACCGCCAGGAAGCGGCGGCGGAAACGCTGCGTATAGCCGACGACGGCATCGACGCCGGCGGCATTGATTGCGTCGAGGATCTGCTGCGACTGGCGTGCGTCGGTCGCCAGCGGTTTTTCGATGAAGAGGTCAAGGCCGCGCTCGACGGCGGCGAGTGTCGGGTCGGTGTGGAAGTTCTCGTCCGTCGCGATGATCGCGGCGGTCACTTCCGGGCGGGCGAGCAGCTCGCGGAAATCGGTGGTGAAGAAATCGGCTTTGACATCGTCGCGCAGTTTTTCGCCGATATCGGACTTGATGTCGCACAAGCCGATCCAGCCGACACCGGGATAGGCGCGGGCCAGTTCCGCGCGAATGCGTCCGATCGTGCCGCAGCCGATGATCGCCAGGCCGATTTCCTTCCGTTTCTCAGTCACCAACACCTCCAACCGGGTTTCTGTTGCGCCGTGCGCGGATGAGGCCCTCGGCGAAGATGACGCAAAGGGCGATAAGCAGGAATGTGCCGAAATATTGCGACAGGACGAAGCCGAAGGACTTGTCCTCGAAGAGCAGCATGGCGCGGCGCAAATTCTCGTCGGCAAGGGGCCCGAGAATGACGCCGAGAACGACCGGAGCCGTCGGGAAGCGGAATGCATGCAGGATGTAGCCGGCAATGCCGGCGCCGAACATGATCCACACGTCGAACATGCTGAGCCGCACCGCGTAGGCACCGATGACGCAGATCGGGATGATGAGCGGCAGAAGCAACCCGCGCGGCAGGCTGAACAGTTTCACGCAGGGTTTGATCAGCGCGATCGCCGCCCCGTACATCAGGATATTGGCGACAATCAGCGCCGAATAGATGAAGTAGATCAGGCCCGGATGATCGATCTCGATGGTCGGTCCGACCACGATGTTCTTCAGGGTGAGGGCGGCGAGCAGCGCGGCCGCGGCGGCATTGCCCGGAATGCCCAGCGCCAGCATGGGCAGCATGGATCCGCCGATATTGGCGTTGTTGGCGACTTCCGAACTGACAATCGCCTCATAGCTGCCCTTGCCCCATTTCTTGCGCTCCTCGGGTTTGGCCCTGCGCCGGCCGATATCGTAGGACAGGAACGATGCCACATTGGCACCGGCACCGGGGATCGCGCCGATCAGGGTGCCGATAATGCCGGATCGGACGGCGGTGCGGAAATAGCGCAGCAGCATGCCCAGCGACGGCATGACACGGCCGACCTCTGAGGGAATGGAGTAGTGCTGGCGCTGCGGCAGCACACGAAGAACTTCGGCAAGACCGAACAGGCCGATGAGCACCGCGACATAGTTGATGCCGTCCATCAGCTCGAGCGTGCCGAAGGTGAAGCGCGGTACGCCGTGGATGGGATCGATGCCGACAAAGGCGACGAGCAGGCCGAGCCAGCCGGCGATCCAGCCCTTGAGCGGCAGGCTGCCGGCGGACATCGAGCCGCTGACGGTGATGCCGATGACCGCGAGCAGGAACATTTCCCATGACCGGAAATGCAG
This sequence comes from Allohoeflea poritis, assembly GCF_027889715.1. Taxonomy (GTDB): domain Bacteria; phylum Pseudomonadota; class Alphaproteobacteria; order Rhizobiales; family Rhizobiaceae; genus Hoeflea_A; species Hoeflea_A poritis. Next base: position 150,406 of record NZ_JAPJZH010000002.1, on the reverse strand, counting down.
GGCGAAGGCGAGGATCAGCGGAATGAAACCGATGAGCAGCAGAATGCCGACCCAGTTGCCGATGAACGAGGCGCCGATGGCCATGCCCAGCGCCTTGCCGCCTTCGCCTCTCCTTGCAAGCTGGTGCCCCTCGATCATGGTCGGAACGGCGTCGGGCGTTCCCGGAATATTGATGAGCACCGCCGAGATCGCGCCGCCGAAGACGCTGCCGGTGTAGACGCCGAGCATGAAGGAGATGGCGGTTGCCTGGTCCATGCTGGCCGAAAGGCCGATGAGCAGGGCCATCGCCATAGTCGTCGAAAGGCCCGGCATTGCGCCCCACACGATACCGAGCGACACGCCGGCAAGGGTGACCAGAAGAATGTAAGGCGTCAGCGCCTGAAGGATGGATTCCAGCATCATGGGTCAGAGCGAGCCCGGTAACGGAATGGCGAACACGTAGCGGAACGCTGCGGCAAGCAGCGTGATCCAAACCGCCGAGACGAGGAGGCATTTCCACAGGACCCCGGTCCAGAAGATCGCCAGGATGACCGTGAGGAAGACGATGGTGATGACCTCGAAGCCGCCATAGCCGAGCTCCATGCCGGCGATCGTCGCCGAATATTCGAAGTTCAGATATTGCAGCGCCAGGAGATAGGCGCCGATAAAGGCCGCAAGCATCGCGGTGCGCACATGTTCGGGCTTTTCATCGTCTTCGGCGGCGGTCGCGCCAGCGGCCCGGCGGCGGAGCGCCATGGTGCCGAGGATCAGCGCCATGACGCACAGGCTGCCGGCCGTCAGGAACGGCAGCAGGCCTGGCGTCGTCGAAAGCGATCCGGGGTTGGTCAGGCGTACGCTTTCGACCATGATCCACAGCGACAGCGCAATCAGGAACGCCGCCGCGATCAAGTCCTGTACGGGTGTCGCAAAGCCGGCGTGCTCGTCTTCGCCGGCGAATTTGTGCTGTTCGCTCATGCCGCTCTTTCCAGATGTCGAATGGTGGCGGAACCGGAGCTACGATTCCGGTTCCGCCTTGTCGGTTCATTCGACGGGCATTTGCCCGTCCTGGCAATCAGATACGCGGCTTGTATCCCGCCGGCGGCCACCAGGCCTCGAAATCGGCCGGCTTGGGCAGGCCGAGATCCTCGGCAGTCACCACGTCAGCACCGATCTGGTCCGAGAACTTGTTGAACGTGTCCACGGTAACCACCTCAAGCAGCGCGGCGCGCTTGTCCGCCTCTTCGCCGGTGCGGATGTCGGTCTGGAAGAACTTGCTCTTGACCATGTCCTGGAAGCCGTCGGAATTCGCGGCCTCGACAAAGGCCTTGCTGACTTCCTCCAGCACCTCCGTCGGCGTGTCCCGCTTCATGATGAAGTTATAGGTGCCGCCGATCGGCAGGAAGGGTTTGATTGCGGGCAAAGGTCCGCCGATCGTCGGCATGACCTTGCCGTCGCCGAGGTCTATGTCGGCGGTCGAGGTCTGCTGCAGGCAGCGCAGCTTTCCGGCGCGGACCAGATCGACATGCTCATGGACGCCGCCGCCGGCAATATCGACCTCACCCTGCAGGCCGGCGAGCGTCGCCGCCTTGCCGCCCTTGTAGGGCACGTATTTCAGGCTGATATCGGCGAAGGAGCCGACGATGAGGGCAAGCTCGTGCCACAGGCCGCCGGTGCCGGATGTCGAGATGGTGATCTTGCCCGGGTCGGCCTTGGCCGCGGCGACAACATCATCGAAGGTCTTGAAGGGCGAGTCGACGGGCACCGACCAGCTGGCATTGGCGGTCGCCGCCTGGAAGAACACCCATTCGTCCCAGGGCACGAAATCGACATGGCCCATGACGCGCACGAATTTGTTGTAGTTGGCGCCGCCAAGAACCGTGTAGCCGTCCGAGGCCTGGCCGTGGACATATTGCGTCGCGACGCCGCCGACGGCGCCCGGCTTGTTGATGACGTTGATCTTCCAGCCGCGCGAATTCGCCATTTCCTCGGCAAGCTTGCGCATGATCGTGTCCGTGCCGCCGCCGGCGCCATACATGACGACGAGCGTTATGGCGCGCTCCGGATAACCGGCTGCCCGCGCCTTGCCGGCCGGGATCGTGATCGACAGAGCCGCCATGGTTGCCGCCGATCCGGCTAGAAACGTCCTGCGATCGATCGCGGCGATTGCGTTCCCTTTGGTTTTTGCCATTTTCTCCTCCACTCAAAAAGCCGGATCTGCATCCGGAATGGCTAGTTGTTCTGCTCCCCTGAAAGTGATTTTCCGGCCAGAAAGTCCGTGACCTCCGGCTCCAGATCGGTTGCCATCAGTGCGTTCCAGCGATTGTTGAAGCCGAAGAGCGCGATGACCGAGCCGATCTCGATGATCTGTTCTTCCGAAAAATGCCGGCGCAGTTCGGCCATGTCCTCCGGCGTCGCGTAGGACGGGCATTGTCCGCCCGTCACGGCGATGCGCAATGCGGCGCGCTCGGCATCGGTAAAGACCGGACTCGTCTCGAACTCCCAGATCGCCGCCAGCTTCTCGTCCGGAACGCCGTTGTCTGCGCCGTTCTTGAATGTATGCGCCGAACAGTAGGTGCAGCCGTTGGCGCGGCTTGTGACATGGGCAACCATCCAGCGCAGCGCCGGATCCACCGTGCCGTCCGGATTGCGGACGACGGCGCGAATAAGGCCGAGCACGGCGCGGGCGATTTCCGGACGTCTTGCAAGCAGCAGCATCGAATTGGCGACGAAACCGGTCGCGGAGGCGAGTTGTTCGATGTCGGCCTTTGCCGCGTCCGTTTCCTCGATGCTCAACGGCTCGACATGCGACATTCCGATCCCTCCCAGGCAGGCGCCTTCGCTCGCTCCGCCGTTGGTACGGCAGAATTCTTGTTGTCTGTTCATTCGCGGGGCGTATAGGGCGCGTCGCCATCCACTTACGAACCCAGATTCGAGGATACGGGCTCATGCCGCAGATTTCGACGAGAAAAGTCGCTCCGGTGATCATATGTCACTATGGCGCATATCAAGAAAGCTGATTGCTGAAGCGCCGCGGGATGCGAATTGCGGATTGCCGCATGTTGCGAGACTACGGGTCAGTCAAACATCGCGTTGGGCAACAACAGGGCGATATCCGGCACCAGCACCAGGAACAACAGGGCGACGGCCATGGCCAGCCAGAAGGGCATGATGCCGGCAAAAATCGTTTCCATCTTCACGTCCGGAACGATGCTCTTGACGACGAAGACATTGACGCCGATGGGCGGTGAAATAAGGCCCATCTCAAGTACGATAACCATGACCACGCCGAGCCAGATCGGGTCGAAGCCCAGGGAGACAATCAGCGGGAAGACGATCGGCAGGGTAATGACAAGCAGGGACAGACCCTCGATAAACATGCCCAGCACCACATAGCCGAGCAGGATGACGGCAAGCGTTCCGTAGGCGCCAAGCGCCAGCCCCGACATGCCGTTCGCGATGGTCTCCGGAAGATGCGACAGGGCTACGAAGGGCGCGAAGACGTTGGCGCCGATCAGGATGAAGAACGCCATGCCTGTTGTCCGCAACGTGTCGGCACTGGCGACCCACAATGTGTGCGGCGTGCATTTGCCCCGGATGATCAGCATCAGGAGGGCGAAACAGGCGCCGACCCCGGCCGCCTCGACCGGGGTGAAGAAGCCCGTATAGATGCCGCCGATCGTAATCACGATGATGGTGACGATGCCGGTAGAGCGCACAAGGCTCGACAGCTTTTCCCGCAGGTCGAAGGTCGGACCTCTCGGGCCTTCCTCGGGCGTGAAGAATGTGATCGCGGCGATTGCCACAAGGAAAAGGCCTGTCAGCATCAGGCCCGGCAGAACGCCCGCCATGAACAGGCGTCCGATCGATTCTTCGGTCAGCACCGCATAGATGACGAAGCCCGTGGACGGCGGAATGAGAATGCCGAGCGTGCCGCCGGCGGCGATCGAACCGGTCGCGAGCCGCGGACCATAGCCGTAGCGGCGCATTTCAGGATAGGCGACCTTTCCCATGGTCACGGCTGATGCGATGGACGAGCCGGACAGCGCGGAAAATCCGGCGCAGCCCAGAATGGTTGCGGCCGCAAGCCCGCCGCGCAAATGGCCGATCAGCCGGTAGGCGGCGTCAAACAGGTCGCGGCTGAGCCCGGCGGCGGACGCAAGATTGCCCATCAGGATGAAGAGCGGAATGATCGAAAGCTCATAGATCGTGATGGTGGCGAAGGCCTGGCCGCTCAGCGTATAGGCGGCCGCCTGGAAGCCCGACAGTAGGATCGTGCCGCAGAAACCGACGATCAGCAGGGCGATGGCGACGGGCGTGCCGAGCGCCATCAGCGCAAACAGCACGGCAAAGCCGGCGACGCCAAGCAGTTCAGGACTCATGGGTCCTGCTTTCGGTCAGCAGCAACAGCGCGGACAAGGCACTGCCGGCGGCAAGGGCATAATAGGAGATATCGAGCGGCAATTGCAGCAGCAGGGTCGTTTCGGCAAAGCGGGCTGCTTCACGGGCGTTGAGCAGGGCCCGCCAGGCGAGATAGGCCATCATCACCGCTCCGGCGAGCGAAACCGCTATATCGATCGGTCGCCGTAAGCCGGCCGAAAGGAGCGCCACCAGCGTGTCGATGGCGATCACCCGGCCGGCCAGCACGCATAGCGGCAGGCTTATCGACACGGCGATCGACAGGATGATCTGGGTATAGTCGTTGGCGCCGAAGATCGGCGCATCGAACAGTGAGCGCAGCAGCGCGTCGCCGACGGACAGGAACATCATGGCAAAGACGGCAAGAGCGCCGCAAGCGGTCAGCGGCGCTTCGATCCAGCGCCGCCAGCCGTCTGCCGATACCGGTCGGCCGGCGCTCTCGCTATCCTCATCGGACATGCCTATTGCCCTGAAAATCCTGAAATGATCGCGCGGGCATCGGCGCCGGTTTCCTTCGAGGTCTTGTCGACCAGCGCCTCAAGGGCCTCGGCCATCGCGGCCCGGAACTCGGCATCCGCTGCTTCGTCTATTTCGATGATTTCCACGCCGCTGTCGCGGGCAAGCTGGATCCCGGCCTGGCCGGCATCGTAGAACGCCTTGGCGCCGCGCAGGCTGAGGCCGCGGCCGGCCAGCTCGTCGAGCTTGGCCTTGTGTTCATCGCTGAGCGCGTCCCAGCTATTGCGGTTCATCAGCAGGTAGAAACTGTCGACCGCCGAGGGGATGTTGACGGTGGCGTGTTTGCCGATCTCGTTGAGCTTGTAGGAGCGGATGCCGGACGGCCCGATCATCACGGCGTCGATCACGCCGGTATTCATGGCGTTGTAGATGTCCGGCGTCGGCATCGACACGGGTATGCCGCCCCAGGCCTTGACCACTTCCGCCATGACCGGATTGGGTGTGCGGACCTTGAGGCCTTCGATGTCGGCCAGTGTGCGGACCGGCTTCTCGGCGGTGATCAGCACCGACGGGTTGTTGGCCCAAAGACCAAGCAGCTTGGTCTCGGCATATTCGTCCTCGATGGCCGTCAGATTGTCCCATAGCGCGTTGGTTGCCTCCTCGCCACTGGCAAACAGGCCGGGCATGTGGACCAGCACCGTCTTGCCGAACTGGGTGGGCGTGTAAGCGGGGATGCCGAAGGCGATGTCCGCGACGCCGGTCACAACGCGCTTGTATTGCTGGACAGGACCCTTGCCGAGTTCTCCGGCCGGATAGATGCGAATGGTCAGTTTGCCGCCGGTCGCTGCGTTGAGTTCCTCGGCAAGCGGTGTCATCACGCCGCGATCCATCGGGTGCATCGGCGGCATGAAGTGCGCGGCCTTCAGCTCCTTGGCGGAAGCGGTTCCCGGGGTGTGCAGTATTGCTGAAGCCGCAACCACGGCGACCGCGAACACGGCGCATTTCACACGGTGTATGGATTTCATGTCGTCCCTCCCAGAACTCAATCGGCAATCTGGTTAATATTGATAATTATCGATGTTATCTATTGCGCAAAATTGTGGACTGTGGCCGATTCACTGTCAACTGGAGAGTTAAGCCTGCCAAAGGGGCCGTCATGAAAGACTTCACGCTGCATAACCGCATTGGCTACAAGGTCACACGGCTGGCCCGGCTGATGGAGGTTCGTCTTGAAAAACGGATCGGCGAGCACGGTATTACACGGCTCATGTGGTGCGTGTTGCGCGGGGTCGGCATGGAGAATGTCACCACGCCGTCAGCGCTGGCCAGCTATATCGGTATTGCGCGGCCGGCGATATCGCGGCTGCTGAAGACGATGGAAGAGCAGGGGCTGCTTGTGCGCAACGGGATCGATACCGACGGGCGCGTGACGGAGGTGCACCTGACCGACAAGGGGCGGGGCAAGATGCGGGCCTGCCACCGGCTGGTCAAGGAACTCAATACGCATTTTTCCGGCAAGCTCGAACCGCGGGCTTACGAGGATTTCATGCGCGCGATCGACCGCTTGACCGAGGGCGAGAACGCAACGCTCGTTCGTTTGTAGGCGTTTACGCAATCTCCGTGCGGGATCTTCAGTCGGACGAATCGCAAGCGCCCAACTTGGCGGTCTCCACCCGTTCGACGATCACCGTTCGCGATGGCCAGTATCAGGAATCCTGATTGCCGGACCCCGTTGTGAACAGCAAACCTTCAGGCTAGATTCTTCTGATTGCGCCCCAGCTCCGGATGCCGGCTCGAGGTGCTTTCGGGTTATTCCAGAGGCCGGTTGCGTATAGGTCCTGTATCTAAAGGTATGATTCCATTGGCATGATGAAACGCCATCCGGCCGATCCACACCCAAGGTTTTGCGATGTACGGTCAGATATTGAACGTGGTTGGTCCGATATTCGTCATGACGTTCGTGGGCTATGTGCTCGGCCGCTCCAAGCTGCAGCTCGACAGCGCCACGATCAGTTCGCTGGTTCTGCTTGTCGCAACGCCCTGCCTGATATTTTCGACGCTGACCTCGCTCGACATCAGCGGAGAGACAGTCGCGAAGATGGCGCTGTCCGCCGTGTTGTGCGTCTCGATCGCGGCGCTGCTCGGGCTCGCCGTTCTGAAGCTCGCCGGCATGTCCTACCGGACATTCCTGCCCAGCCTTATGATGCCGAATTCGGGCAATATCGGATTGCCCCTGGTGCTGCTTGCGTTTGGCGAAACCGGTCTGGCGCTGGGGATTTCCTACTTCTTCGTCATCGCCCTGCTGCAATATACGGTGGGCGCGGCGATTTCGTCGGGCCAGTACCGGTTCAGGGATCTGGCAAATCAGCCGCTGATCTATTCCATCCTGCTTGTCGGCGTCGTGGCCGTTACCGGCATCGAGGTGCCCGTCATCATCGCATCGACCACCGAACTTCTTGGCGGCATGATGATCCCGGCGATGCTGATCCTGCTCGGTACGTCGCTCGCCCGGCTCTCGGTGTCCGATCTCAAACCGGCAATTACGATTGCCATAGCCCGCCTGTGTATCGGCCTGCCGGCCAGCCTCATCGTGATTGCGGCCCTGTCGCTGAGCGGTGTCGAGGCGGGAACGGTCTTTTTGCTGGCGATGATGCCGACGGCGATCGTCAACTACGTCTTTGCCGAACGCTATCGCGAGGATTCGCGGCAGGTCGCCGGTGCGGTTGTGGTCTCGACTCTGCTGACATTCGCGCTGTTGCCGGCGCTTCTTTGGTCCGCCTATGCGGTTTCCGGCCAGTTGCCGCAATGAGTCCGGCGTTGCGCAAGTCCCGGAGGTGCTGTAAGGGATATCAGTAATAATGATAACAATCAGGGATAGCCATACGATCGCATGATTTATGTGAATCTCCGCCAGTTGCGCTTTCTCGTCGCCATTCACGAGGAGCGTTCTTTCACGGCCGCGGCCCGCCGGGTCAATGCGACGCAGTCGGGGCTGAGCATGCAGATCAAGGAACTCGAAGAGCGGTTGGGTCTGCGGCTTTTCGACCGCTCCTCGACGGGCGTGACGCCGACGACAGCCGGCGACCGTCTCTATGAGCGCGCGACCCGCATCCTGCGGGAGGTCAGCGCCATCGAGAATGATGTTCAGACGCTCTCCGGCCAGGTCAGCGGACGCGTGCAGGTCGGCATGATGCCGACCTTTGCCCGCGCTGTGCTCGCGCCGGTGCTGGAGCGTTTCGCCCGGCATTATCCCAATGTCGAGATCAAGGTCACCGAGGCCTACAGCGCGGTTTTGTGCGAAGCGGTCACCAATGGCCAGCTGGACATGGCGGTGGTGCCCTCCGGCAAGATGGTGCCGGGATTGAAGGCGGAGCATCTGGCGACCGATGTCGAGGTGTTCGTCACGTCGCCGAACACCAAGCGCACCCATCTCGAACCCGTCGATCTTTCCAAGAACAAGCCGCTGAAACTGGCGCTTCCGGGGCCCGGAAACGCGCGGCGCGAGAAGATCGATACCTATCTGGAAACCTACCAGGTGCCGATCGATTCCATCATGGAACTCGATACGATGATGGCGACGCTCGACCTGGTGTCGCGCAGCGACTGGACGACGATCCTGCCGGGCTGCCTTTGCCTGCCGGATATCGACGATCCGCGCCGCAAGCTGCATCCCATCGTCAATCCGCCCCTGGTTGTCGATTATGTCTTCATCGAGCCGGCCTCGCAGTCGAAGACCCAGGCGGCGGAACTCTTCGCAGACGAGATCGTCAAGGAAATCCGCACGACCTGCACCTTCTGCAACAGCAAGCTCGGGGCAGCGGACGCGATCGCGGGTTAGAGCGGTTCAAGAGCGGGCCAGCCAGGTTGCGACGATGTCGTTGAAAACATCCGGCCGTTCGACATTCGACAGGTGTGCGGCGCCTGGAATCACCGTGAAATCTGCACCCGGTGTTGCGGCGGCCATCTCACGCATAACGTTCGGCGGAGCTGCCGGATCATGTTCGCCGACGATGAAATGCGCAGGGATTGCAATCTGCGAAAGGCGCGGCAGGTAGTCGAGACGCATGAGCGCCGAGGCGCAGCCTGCATAACCCTCCACGGCGGTACGCCGGATCATGTCGCCTGTTGCCTCCAGCGCCGGCCGATTGGTGGGGTTGGTGCGGAAATTCGTGCTGAACCAGCGCTCCAGCGTCGGTGCGACCAGGGCGTCCATACCTTCCTCACGGGCTTTTTTGATCATCGCCGGCCACATCTGCTTGTAGAGATCAGGCGCGTCTGCGCGCGCGTCGCAGCACAGGATGCGTTCGATGCGGTCCGGATGATCGAGCGCCAGGCCGAGCGCTGTCATGCCGCCCAGCGAGAGGCCCATGAATGTCGCTTTTTCGATCTCGAGCGCGTCCATCAGTCCTATGACGTCGGATACAAGATCGTCGAACGCATAAGGGCCGGCAGGGGCTGCGCTTTCGCCGTGACCGCGCGTGTCGTAGCGCAAGACCCGGTGGGTCCGGGTGAGGGTGTCGATCTGCGGCTGCCACATCGCATGGTCGGTGGCCAGCGAATTCGAAAGGATGAGCCAGGGATTGCCGGCTTCGCCTTCGATCCGGCATTGGAGTTCGTGCGCGCCGACCTTGATCTTTCCTGATGTCATCTACTGTGCCACGGCCGCTGGCATCTTGGTGGCCTCGTTGATGGCCGGGATGACCTTTTCAGCCATGAGCACCATGGACCGCCGGCCGAGTTCCTGGTCGGCCCAGTCGTGACCGGCGTAGACCAGGTGTCCGAAATCGCCGACCTGCTCGCGGAAGGCGAGGATCTGGTCCGTAACACTTTCGGGCGTGCCGTAGATGATGAGCTGATCGCAGACATTTTCCAGCGTGACCTGGTCGTCATGCATGTTCTGGTCTTCCTTGAACAGGTTGAGCCGGCCGCCGCGCCGCATCTTGGTGACGATCGAGCGGTAATAGGACACATAGGGTCCGTTCGGATCGGTTGCATAGCGCCGTGCAGTCTCCTCGTCATCGGCGACGAAGATGCTCTTGGCGACGCGCCAGTTATCCGGATCGGCCGGGCGGTTGCCGAGTTCGCATCCTTCGGCATATTTCGGCCAGTGGCTGGCGACCCATTTGGGCAAAAGGAAGTTGGCCGAAATCGGCTCCCATCCCCGCGCGGCCATGGCCGTTACGCCTTTGGAGAACGGGGCGACCGCAGTGCCGACGATCGGCGGATGCGGATCCTGGAAGGGCTTGATGACCGTGCCCTGGCCGATCTCCGGCATCATGGTCTTTTGTGTGGTGATCTGCCAGTAGTCGCCCTTCAGGTTATAGGGCGCTTCACCGGCCCAGATGTCGAGGATCATGTTGATGCATTCGACGAACATGGCGTTGCGGTCGGCTTCCAGATTGCCGAAGACTTCGGCATCGGACAGAAGTCCGCCGGGACTGATGCCGAAATTGAAGCGGCCTTCCAGCATGTGGTCGAGCATGGCGATCTGGCCGGCGACGGCGGCCGGGTGGCTGTTCGGCAGGTTGACGGTTCCGGTTCCGAGGCGAATATTCTCGGTCGCGTAGGCGAGGCTTGCGACGAAGGCGACGCAGGATGTGACGTTTTCGGCAAGGTCCGTCGTGTGTTCGCCGATATATCCTTCCTTGAAACCCAGCCTGTCGGCCAGAAGGAATGCCTCGCGGTCCTCGCGCAGCGACTGCGCAATCGGCTTGCCGACCGGATGGATCGGCATGGTGAAAAACGAGACATCCATCGCTTAATCCCACTGGTTTTTCCGGTTGAAGGGAACGCTTTTGAGCATATGGTTCCCGGGCGGGAAAGCGTAATGATTTTGGCTTATTGGCGCGTTCAGCGCTGCTGATGGCCGGGCTTCAGAAGTGCTGATGACCGGCATAAAGCAAAATAATTTGTTCGCTTTTGCGGGCTCACCTATTTTGTGCCCAATCCGCAATCTGCAACAACAATCGGCGGTGAATATGAGTGATACGATCCCGAATATGGTCCCGATAGACCGGAACATGCTGCGCGACGCGCTCGGCCACTTCGCCACCGGCGTTGCCGTGGTCACAACGGTGGGCGACGGCGGGGCGCCGGTCGGCCTGACGATCAACTCGTTCAACTCCGTTTCCCTTTCGCCGCCGCTGATCCTGTGGAGCCTTGCGTGCACGGCGCCGAGTTTCGATGCGTTCCGCAACTACAACAGTTTCGCCATCAACATCCTGGCCAGCGATCAGCGCGATCTGTGCATGCAGTTCGCCCGGCCGTCGGACGACAAATTCTGCAACGTGGCTTTCCGGCCGGGGATCGAGAATGTGCCGCTGATCGACGGTGTCCATGCACAGCTGGAGTGCCGTACCTACCGGCGCCACGAGGGCGGCGACCACGAAATCTACCTTGGCGAGGTGGTCGGCATCTCGACCTATGAAAAACAGCCGCTGGTGTTCCATCGCGGCCAGTTTTCACATCTTTCCGAAGCCGCCGCCTGAGGCCGGCGGAGAACATCCGACACGCAACAAACGGGGGCGCAATGCCGGACGGTCAATCCGAAACGGTCAATATCGCAATTGCCGGCTATGGCTGGTGGGGCCAGCACATGGTCCGGCGTCTGTCGGAAAATCAAAACATACGTCCATTGCTGGTCATCGATCCCGATGCGGAGCGGCGCAAGCTTGCCGGCGAGCAGGGCGTACGCACGACGGCCGATTTCGATGCCGCCCTTGCCGACCCACAGATCACAGCCGTCGTCCTGACGACGCCAAACACGATGCACGAGGCGCAGGTGGTGGCGGCTGCGGGCGCCGGCAAACATGTCTTTTGCGAAAAGCCGCTCGGCCTGACCGGCGCGAGCGCGCGCCGCTCGGTCGACGCGTGCGAAGCCGCTGGCGTCGTGCTTGGTATCGGTCACGAACGCCGTTTCGAGCCGGCGCTCGTGAAGGTTCGCGCACTTGTGGAAGAGGGCGAACTCGGAACCGTGATGCACGCCGAAGCGGCCTTCAGCCACGACAAGCTCATCAATGTGCCGGCCGGCGACTGGCGCACGTCGAAAGCCGTGTCGCCGGCTGCCGGCATGACGGCGATGGGCATCCATCTGACCGATCTCTACATCTCGCTATTCGGCCGTGTGCGCACGGTGCAGGCGTTGACAGCGAACCGGATACTGGGCTGGGAGACGGGCGACGTCGTCACCGTTCAGCTCGGCTTCGAGGCCGGCATGACGGCAAGCCTGAGTGCCGTGCTGGCGACCCCGCATTTCATCCGATTCCATGTCTTCGGTTCCGAACAGTGGGTCGAGGTGCGCAACGATACGCATCCCGACACGCCGGGCGGCATAGCGGAGCTTGTGCTGTCGCGCACCGGTTCGCCACACGCTGTCGAGCGCTATGAATGGACCGATACGGTTGTTGCCAATCTGGAGGCGTTCGCCGCCGCCATACGCGGCGAAGCGGTCTATCCCTACACGTCCGAGGAACTGGTTCACAATATCGAGGTTCTCGAGGCAATTGCCCGCTCGGCAGAGGAAGGCGAGACGGTGCATATCGGCTGATATTGGCGTCCTATGTCTGCCCGGCATTGCTCCCAAATCGCTGGCGTCCGAAAAAGATCGACACGGGGCCGGTGCCGCAAGGGCGGCCCAATACCGGAACCGGAAGGGCAGGGCGGGGCCGTCCTCCGGTCCGGTTTTTGTTCGGACGGTATGGTGGGCATGCACGGGGGCGCATGCGGCCTCTCGTATTTTCAGATTGTGTACCGGCCGAGAAAGCCCGTGAAATCATCGAGATTTGTGGCATGGAGTGAACACACGATCCGCCAGAGTTCGGCGCTTTCATCGGCGCCCAGCAATTTTGCTGCCTTGGCGCGGATCTTGTCTTCCCGCACGTGCATGGGCAGCGGTGCGCTCAGGTCGTGCTCCCTGGACAGGACGGCACCGGAATCGAGCGTGACGGAAACACGGCTTGCCGTTTCCGCGAGGCGATCGTCGGTTTCGACGCGGACCCGGTCGCGCAGCCGGACCAGCCGCTCGTCGCCGCAGATCGCGTCGGTGAAGGAGGCCAGCGCGCCGGTGTCGATTCCGCACAGCGCCATGGCCGCCGTCAGCCGGTAGCTGAATTTCGCCTCAAGCCCGGTTTGCGGCTCTGCCTGATTGCACACGCGAAGCCACTGCGGATTCGTTGTCACGACGATTTCCGCAATACTGTCCGGTGAGGGCGAATCCTGCATACGCATTTCGGTGAGCGCCTCGAGCATGGCGTGCAGACCATGACAGCAGGCGTGGAACTTGTGCTGGACGGCTTCAAAGACGAAGTGTTCTCCGAGGCCGGCCAGAACGGTGTTTGGATCGCGAAACGCGCCGGCATGGGTTTCCGCAAAACCCTGCTGGCGTTCAAGTCCGTCCGGGCGGGAAACAAAGCCGGCATCTGCGAGCAGGGCCGCCTCGACGCCATTGGATGCGGCGATCCCCGCATTATATGGTTTGCCCATGGTCCCGAACTGGGATTTCAGCCCCGAAGCGCGGGTCGAGACAATCCCGAGGGCGTGTTGTGCCTTCGTCGCGTCCAGCCCGAGAAGCCGGGCGCAGGCCATCGCGGCACCGAAGGCGCCGGCGGTCGCGGTCTGGTGGAAGCCGGCATCATAGTGTTTTCGGCCGAGCCAGTCGCCGATGCGGCAGGCGGTCTCGGCGCCGATCAGCGCGGCATCGAGGAACGCGCCGCCATTTGCACCGGTCTTCTGCGCCGCCGCGAGGGCGGCGGAGACAACGACGACGCTGGTGTGGCCGACGTGGATAAAATGGGTGTCGTCATAGTCGAGCGCGTGGGACGTGGTGCCGTTTGAAAGCGCCGCCGCCCGTGCCGGCAGCCGGGTGTCCAGTCCGATCACCGACGCTTCGGCGGTGCCGCCTTCGCCTGCGACCAGGCCGCGCAGCTTGCGGGCGACCGGTTCGTCGCGGCCGCAGATCGCGACGGTTGCCCAGTCGAGCAGGGAAAGGCGCATGATTTGGCGGGCGCTCTCGGTAATGTCCGCTGCAGGCAGGGCGACGGCAAATTCGGCAATTCGCGGCGAGATCTGTTCTGTCCGGTTCGGCGGCGCATCCGTGCGAGACATTGGTTTTTCCCTGTGATCGGCCTTCAAAAGGAGCGGGGCAGTCCCAGAACATGTTCCGCAAGGTAGCTCAGGATCAGGTTCGTGGAAATCGGCGCGACCTGGTAGAGCCGTATTTCCCTGAATTTGCGTTCGACATCATATTCCTCGGCGAAGCCGAAGCCGCCATGGGTCTGCAGGCACATTTCGGCAGCAGCCCAGGACGCGTCGGCCGCCAGCATCTTGGCAAGGTTGGCCTCTTCCCCGGGATTGTTGCCGGCTTCATAAAGGCGGATCGCCTCGCGCAGCATCAGTTCGGCCGCGCGCATTTGCGCATAGGCCTTTGCGATGGGAAACTGGATGCCCTGGTTCCGGGCGATCGGCCGGTCGAAGACCACGCGATCGCTTGCGTAGCTCGCCGCCTTTTCGATGAACCATTTGGCATCGCCGATGCATTCTGCGGCGATCAGGATGCGCTCGGCGTTCATGCCCGACAGGATGTAACGGAAACCCTTGCCTTCCTCGCCGATCAGGTTCTCGGCAGGCACGGGCATGTTGTCGAAGAAGATCTCCGTCGTCGAATGGTTCATCATGGTTCGGATCGGCCGGATGGTCAGCGATTTGTCCCGGACCTCGCGCATATCGACCAGGAGCACCGAAAGCCCGTCGGTCTTTTTCGCGACTTCTTCATGCGGTGTCGTGCGACACAGAAGCACCATGAGGTCCGAGTGCTCGGCGCGCGACGTCCAGATCTTCTGGCCGTTGACGAAATAGGTGTCTCCTTCGCGCCGCGCGGTGGTGCGCAGCGATCCGGTATCGGTCCCGCTGGTCGGTTCCGTCACGCCGAAGGCCTGAAGCCGAAGTTCGCCGGAGGCAATGGCCGGCAGATAGGCTTTTTTCTGCTCGTCCGATCCGTGGCGCAGGACCGTGCCCATCGTATACATCTGCGCATGGCAGGCGGCGGCATTGCCGCCAGATCTGTGAATCTCTTCCAAAATTGCCGCGCCGGCGGAGATGGTCAGGCCGGAGCCGCCATAGTCCTGCGGTATCAGTGCCGCGAGGTAGCCCGCCTTCGTCAGCGCGTCGACAAAATCCTTCGGATAGGCCTGTTCGCGGTCGCATTGCCGCCAGTAGGCATCCGGAAAATCGGTGCACAGGCGGCGCACGCCCTCGCGAATGTCCTCATTTCCGGTTTCGTATCTCATGACGTTTCCATCGCACGGTCAGCCTTCGGCGAATTCGCGCCGGATGGCCGTTCCGTGCTCGTTGAGTTTGGGGACATGGGAGCGACGCGGCCCGGCGGTCAGGACCGGCAGGTCGGCGGCCATCAGCTCGGCATTGCCGAAATGGATCTGCGTTTGCCGCAGGAATTCGTGATTGGAAAGGTCCTCGACGCTGGAGATCCTCGCGCAGGCGATCTTGTGCTCGCGAAGGATTGCCATCAGTTCGTCGCGGCCTCGCTTCGAAAACACCGCATTGATCGCCTCGTCCATGACGGGACGGTTTTCAACGCGTGCCGTGTTGTCGACGAATCTCGGATCTGCGCCGAGTTCCGGGCGTTCGAGCACCGTTTTGCAGAAATTCTGCCACTCGTGATTGCTCTGAATGGCGATCATGATCTGGCCGTCGGAGGTTTCGTAGGGTCCGTAGGGCGCAATCACCGGATGCGTGAGGCCGGTACGCGCGGGCGCGTGACCGAGGTAGCGGTAGACCAGCATCTGCATGTTCATCCAGTCCGCCATGACATCGAAGAGGGAGACGGACAGATCGAGGCCGCTTCCCGTTCGGCCGCGCTGGATCAGGGCGCGCAGGATTGCCGAGAAGGCTGTCAAGCCGGTAGCGATGTCGCAGATCGAGACACCGGCCCGTGACGGCTGTTCCGGCGTTCCGGTGACGGAACAGATGCCGCTCTCGGCCTGGACGAGTGTGTCATAGGCCTTCATCTGCGCGGCGGTGCCATGATCGCCATAGCCGGAAATCTGGCAGGTGATCAGCCCGGCATTGGTTTGCCGCAGGGCCTCGCCGCCGAAGCCGCGCCGCTCCAATGCGCCGGGCGCAAGGTTGTGAAGGAAGATGTCGGCTTTGTCGATGAGCCGGTGCAGCAAGGCCGCGTCGTCCGGGTTGTTGAGGTCGACGGCAATGGACTCCTTGCCGCGGTTGAGCCAGGCAAACCAGACGCTCTCGCCGTCCGCGCCATGGTCGTAGAGGCGCGCGAAATCGCCGTCCGGACGCTCGACCTTGATGACCCGCGCGCCGGCATCGGCCAGAAGCAGGCCGCAATAGGGCGCGGCGACGGCCTGTTCCAGCGATATGGCGGTCATGCCCTCAAGTTCACGATCAAGCATGGCGGTCATGAAACGGTCTCCGTCAGCATGCGGGCCTCAGGCTCACCGGCGGCAAGCGGTACGCATTTCTTATAGGAGCAATCTGTTCTGCGAAACAGCCCGCATGCGCGGTCTTTTCCGATCGGGAAAAACCTGCCATGTCTTTGGGAAGCAAGCCGGAGGACGCAACGTGCCTGACGATAGGTCTGAAGAATTGGATCTGGATTATCTGAACGGATGGATCGGGCGCGAGGAGACCGTCTCGGATGTGGTGACACCGGAACTGGTGCGCCGCTTCAACGCGACCCTCGACATTGGTGCGCCACCACCGGAGATCGGAGCGCCGGCGCCGCTGCTTGTCCATCTGTGCCTCGCTCCGTCGGTTGCCGCGACCGGCGAACTCGGTCCGGACGGTCACCCGCCGCGCGGCGATTTCGTGCCACCGGTACCGCTGCCGCGCCGCATGTGGGCAGGCGGTGAACTGGAATTCTTCGATGATCTTCGGATCGGCGACCGGGTCGAGCGGCACTCGCGTGTGGCCGATATCGCGGTCAAGCAGGGCCGCAGCGGCGCCTTGTGTTTCGTAACGGTCGAGCACAGGATTTCAGTCGATGCAAGGCCGGTGCTGACCGAGATCCAGAACATCGTCTATCGTGGCCCGAGCGATCCGTCGCGCGGAGCTGGCTCGCCGCAGCCCGCGAAATCCGGCGAGCATAGCAGGCGCATCCGCGTCACCGCGCCGCTCCTCTTTCGCTATTCGGCGCTGATGTTCAACGGGCATCGCATTCATTACGACCGGGCTTACGCGACCGGCACGGAAGGTTATCCGGGCCTCGTCGTGCACGGCCCGCTGCAGGCGACACTGCTCCTGCACTTCGCCGCGGAACTGAATGCCGGCCGGTCGCCGTCACGCTTCACCTTTCGCAGCAAAGCGCCATTGTTCGATGACGGCGATTTTATCCTCCATGCAGCGCAAGACGGCGACGTTCTGCATCTATGGACGGCGCGGGAGGGCGGTCCGGCTGCGATGGAAGCAACGGCGTACTGGTCATGACTGATCCTGCCAGGCGTCAATGTCTGTTTTGGAAGCTGAGGGCACCATGGTTGGAACAGAGACAATCGGCATCGTGGCGGTGATCATCATGGTGACCAGCTATGCGCTGGAACATCGCCACCCGATTTTCATAGCCATCTTTTCAGGAGGCTGCGCCCTCGCGGCGTTCTATGCCGTCCTGATCCACTCCTATCCCTTTGTCGTTGCCGAGGGGATCTGGTCGGTGATTGCGCTTCGGCGCTGGTTCGTGGCCCGCTCCGCTGCGTGAGCCTTGCTTCCTCAACCGCCGAAGGCGTGGAGATTGTGGGTGATGAAATCCTCGATGGATCGGGGCGGGCGGCCGGTCAGCCGCTCGACATCGCCGTTTGTTTCCTGTTGCGCACCGGCCTTGAGAGCCGACAGAAGATCGACGACAAGGCCTGATTGCCAGCGGGGCATTCCGGTCACCAGCGGCAATACGATCCGTGCGGCGAAGGCCGGCGGGCTGGAAAAGCCTATCTTATGGCCAAGCCGATCCGAGAGAAGGCCGACAATGTCGTCAAAGCTGTGTGCTGACGGCCCGGTCAGCGTGTAGGTTTCACCGAAATGGCGGTCACTGCAGATCACGGCTTCCGCGGCTGTCGCGACATCGGCGACATCCACCATGGCGATCCGACCCTTGCCGACGGGCGCGGTGATTTTTCGCTTGCGCGCAACGTCCTGCGCAAAGAGCAACAGCGACTGTTGGAAAAAGGTCGGTCGCAGCACGGTGTGGGGCAGGCCGCTTGCTTCCAGCGCCTCCTCCGAGCGTCGATGATAGGCTCCGAAACTGACCGGCGGATCGAGCCCCGCGGACTGGGCGGACAGCTTGACGATATGCGGTTTGCCGGCTGCCGCGAAAAGGGCGATCAGATTGCCCTCCATGACATCCTGTCTGGGGTCATCCGGCGTCGCGAGAAAGATCGCATCCATTCCCTCCGCCGGTTGCCGGAAGGTTTCCGGCTCTTGCAGATCGGCAATGACCGGGGTTGCGCCGGCATCGCGAAGCGCGTCGGCGTTTTCCGGCCGGCTTGTGACGGCCGACACATCGTGGCCTGCCGCAATCAGCCTTTGCGCCAGCTCGGAGCCGACGCGGCCGGTGGCGGCGGTGACAAGGATGCGGGCCAACTTTCCGGCCCTACGCCCGGCGTCCGGCAAACGCCGAACGGGCCTCATCGGTCATGCGCTGCACGACATCGGCTGCGGATGGCAGATCGTTGACGAGCCCCAGCCCTTCGCCGGCCAGAAGCGGCATTTCCTCGAAATCGCCACTGGCGCCGGCCATGGGCACAAGGTTCGTGAATTTGAGCAGAGGCGTTGCCTCGCCGAGCAGATCCATCTGGCCGACCACCGGCTCACCCGAATTGTCGGCCGGGATTTCAGCAACCCGGTCCTGCCACTCGGACACCACGCGGTTCCTGAGCACGCGGATGGGATTGAATTCCGGGTGATGACGCCCGAAAACGTGAGTGAGAACGGTGTCGGCGGTGCCGGAGGATACGATGCGGTTTTTATAATCCTCGGCGACGGCGCTCTCGGCTGTCGCGACAAACCGGGTCCCCACCCAGACACCGTCCGCGCCGAGCATCAGCGCCGCCGCCAGGCCGCGTCCGTCGGCGATCCCGCCGGAGGCCAGGACAAGCGCCCGGTCCCCGACCGCATCGACCACGGCCGGCGTCAACGCCATGGTGCCGGCGGTCCCGTAATTGTGTCCGCCGGCCTCCGTTCCCTGCGCGACGATGATGTCGACGCCGGCATCCGCCGCTGATTTCGCGTCCTCGACCGAGCCGACCTGTTCGATCACATCGATGCCGGCATCGTGCAGCTTGCCGATCCAGGCGGACGATGGGCGGCCCCAATGGAACGATACGGCGGCCGGCTTCATGTCGCACATCAGGTCTATGTGGGCGTCGGTCGTGTAGCAGGTGATGAAATTGACGTGGAACGGGCGCGACGTTCCGGCCTGCACGCCGCCGACAAGCATTTGCACGCCCTCCGGCGGGATGATGCCGACACCGGCGATCGAGCCCAGCGCTCCGGCTTCGCTGACGGCGATGCACAGCGGCGGCGTCATGCCGGCAAAGGCCATGCCTGCCTGCACGATGGGTGTCGACAGGCCATATTTTTCGGTAAGGCGTGTTGCAAGGCGGTCGTTCATTGTCGGCTCCCGGATCTGAATTCGAAAACCGTAGATGAAGGCAAATCGTGGCGCTTGCCCCAGCGTGACCCCGCCTTGCCTGAAAGTGCACTCTTGTCCGCGCCCGTTGCCCATGAGGCGGTTCGGTGCCATATTTTCGCGATGGGAGCGGTGCCGTCAGGATCGAATGTCTGGTCTACGGTCGGGCGGAACGATACGTTCGCCCATTGGCGAGAAGTCGTTTGTCAGGCCTTTACCAAGCTGACGCCCGAACGCATTTCGGACGGCCGGTTTGCCGGAGAAATACGGCTTTCGCCCTTCGGGCAAACAGGTACCTTCTCCAGAATCACCGCAAGCCCGCAACTTGTTCAGCGGCGCAGGCGCGATGTGGAAGACCGGCCATGCGATGCCGTCTTCGTCAATATCCAGGTGTCGGGTACAAGCGCTGTGCGCCAGTGCGGCGTGGAGGCAAAACTGGAGCCCGGCAGCTTCGTCATGCTGGATGCACGCCAGCCCTTCGACATGCGTTTTGACGGAAATTTCAGGCAGGTCTGCATGCATTTGCCGATGCACCTGCTGGACGGGCACGGTTTCAATCCGGAGATGGCCGTGGCAAGGCCGGTCGGGCGGGGCGACGTCTTCGGGGCGGCGCTGCTCGACAGTGTCGATGCCATTATCGATGAGGAGGACACGGAAGGATCGCCCGATCATTTGGTGCATCTGCTGCGGCTGAGTCTTGGCGACGGTCGCGCCGATGCGCTTGCCGACCGGCATTTGCGGCATATCAAGCGGTTTGTCGCCGGCAATTGCAGCGATCCCGCCATGTCGCCTGGCACGGTGGCAGCGCATTTCCGCATTTCCACCCGACACCTGCACAAACTTTTCGCCCGCTCGGGCATCAGCTTCGGACAGTTTCTTCTGCGCAGCCGGCTGCGCAAGGCGCGCATCGCGCTTCTGCTGAACCCGCAGCGTCCGATTGTCGAGATCGGCCTGGAGGCGGGCTTCCAGAGCCCCAGTCATTTCTCGCGCTGCTTCTCGCGCGAATTCGGCATGACACCCTCGGCCATGCGCGGCCTCTGCTGAACGCATCGGACCGGAGCCAGTGCTCCTCTTGCACACGACAGGTCGTCGGTGGCGAGTGACTTGCGCTGAAATTGCGTTTAACTGATTGTCGGTCAAACGGGAACCGGGGAGGGCACGTGCGCCTGCTGATCATCTACTGCCATCCGTGCGAAGAAAGCTTTGTGGCCTCGGTTCATGGGCGCGCGGTATCGACGCTTGAGGCGGGCGGGCACGAGGTTCGGGTTATTGACCTGTACAAGGAAGAGTTCGATCCGGTTCTGGGCCGTGAAGAGTGGCTTTCCTATTTCAGCACGCCGGAAAAGAACATCGAGGCGGTAAAGCGCTATGCGGAGGCCCTTGCCTGGGCCGAAGGGCTGGTGCTGATCTTTCCGACCTGGATGTATGGCCCACCGGCCATGCTCAAGGGCTGGCTGGAGCGGGTGAGTCTTCCGGGCGTTGCATTCGAGGTGGCGCCGGAGAAGAATGCGCGTATCGTTGGAAAGCTGAAGAATATCAGGCGGTTCTGCGTGATCACGACGTCCGGCTCGCCGCGCTGGTGGTTGCGGATCGTGCGCGATCCGGGGCGCAATTTCCTGATGCGCGGCATGCGTATCATGTTCAGCCCGACCTGCAGGACGACCTGGCTGCAGCTCTACGATATGGACCATGCCGACGACCGCGCCCGCGCGCGATTTCTCGGGAAGGTCGAAAAAATCCTGTCGAAGTTCTGATCATTCGGAACGGTGCGGTGCACAAATTTTGAGCCGGCTGCCTGCTTATTCACTTCTGAAGGTCCAGCTCGCCGGTCAAAAAGAATAAAGAAATCGGCGTAATTCATTGAATTAAATAATCTAAATCTTCTCTCGAAAATCTGGCATAGAGCTTGCAATGTTCTGTGCAGGTCCAGAGGGGACCTTTGCGAGGGTGCCGCAAAGGCGCTCCAGAGGCAGGTCGCTGGCCGTGATTTGCACCATCGGGTGCAGGCCGGCCGGCGACCTGAAAATACAGGCTTGGCGCGTGGTCGCGGTGTTCAGATCGCGTTCCCGGCCCCTAACGCGCGATCTCTTTGGTCAGAAAGTCGGAAAACGTCTGTCCGGCGGCTTCGGTCTGCTCGATCTGCAGATAATGTCCGCAGCCGTCGAGCGCGACAAAACTGGCACGCTTCAGTTTGCCGGCCAAGGCTTCGCTCTTGTCGGCGGGCACCATCTTGTCGGCGGTGGCGGCCAGGACGAGAACGGGAATGCCTACCTTGTCCAGCCTGTCGGAGAGGTCATAGTTGCTGCAGGCAAAGAAATCGTCATGGACAACCTCCGGGCCGGCCTCGATCAGCCGCTTGCGGCCTTCCTGCCTGAAGGCATCGCACGTGTCGCGGTGCCATGAATATTTGACGATGTTGTCGACGGTCGCCTCGAAATTGTTCTGAAGACCTTCGAGGATTGCCGGGCTGACGGAGAGTTTGCTGGATCCCGCGACAATGGCGATCGCGCACAGACGCGGATTGCCTGCGACGGCGAGCGTGAGGGCGATCCCGGCGCCCATGGAATGGCCCGCAAGGAAGACGTTGTTGAGATCAAGCGCCTCCAGAAAGGCGGCGACCGCCTGCGCATAGTCGTCCACCGTGCGTTGGCTCGTGCCGCCCGACTGGCCGTGCCCGGGCAGGTCGATGGCGTAGCACGGGAATTTTGCAAGGCAGCCCTTGGCATTGCCGCGCCATGCCATCGGCCAGTCGGCCATCTGGCCGCCGGCACCGTGGACCAGCACGATGACCGGGCCTTCTCCGACGGGTTCGACGCCGTTGAAGCTGTAAGCCAGCTCATAATCTCCGACCGACACTTTGTTGTGCATGGGACCTCCTTATTGGGGCGGCTATTCGTCAATCATCTGTTCAAGCAGATGCCGCTGGATCTTTCCACTGGTCGAGCGCGGAAAATCGTCAAAGGCGATAAATCGTATCCGGCTCGGCCGCTTGTACCGGGCAAGCGATTGCGAGCAGCGCTGCAACAGGGCTTCTTCCGTCAGGGTTTCATCCGAAACCGAAACGAAAGCGACCGGAACCTCGCCCCATTTCTCATGGCCGGTACGAACGACGGCGGCGTCGCTGACCCCCGGATCGGCCAGCAGGACGCGCTCGATCTCGGCGGGATATACATTTTCGCCACCTGTCTTGATGAGATATTTCGCGCGGTCGACGAAATCCAGCGTTCCGTCCGGGTTGCGGCGGAAAACATCGCCCATGTGAAACCAGCCGCCGCGAAAACACTCGGCATTGGCCGCGTCGGCATTCCAGTATCCGGAAAACAGGGTCGGCCCGCGCAGGGCCAGTTCTCCCGGCTCGCCATCGGCGACATCCTTGTCGTCCGGATCGACCAGGCGGACCTCGCAGAATGCGGTCTGCTGCTTCGAGAGGCTTTCAGGAAATTCCCCGGGCTGGATTTTGCCGCGCGACGCCGGTGCAAGGCCAGTCTCCGTGGCGCCGAAGGAGTTTGCGTAAGGCGTATCCAGAATGCGGGTCACCTCGGCAATCTGCTGCGGCGGCACAAGGTCGGCCATGGCGCCGCAGATCACGATGCCCACCGGCTTGACGCCGGCTGCTTTGCCCGCTGCGATGAAATCCTCGATCATGCCCGGTATGAGCACCAGCCAGCCGATCTTGTGCCTTTCGATCGCCGCGATGATCTCGTCCGCATTGTAGCCGTCGACAATTGAGACAAGACCGCCGCGCATCAGGGTCGAGAGGGCGTGATCGGTTGAGGCCATATGAAACAGCGGCGCCCAGGCCACAAAGCCATCATCCGGCGCCAGCGCCCATTCCGATGAGAACACCAGCGACCGCGCGATCATGGCGCGGTGGCTGATGACCGCGCCTTTCGGCAGACCGGTGGTGCCGCTGGTATAAAGGATAATCAAACCGTCCTCGGGCTCGACGTCGCCTTCCACGTCGGTGCTTGAAGAGCCTGCCAGAAGCGCCTCATAGGGTTTGCCCAATTTGAGGACCGGCGCGCCGCCATCCCCGGGCAGGCCGGATGCCAGCGCCTCCTCGGCGATGATCAGAGACGGTTCCACCAGCGATATGCAGTGCGCCAGCTCGTCTTCGACAAGGCGCCAGTTCAGGCAGCAGACGATGGTGCCGATTGCGGCTGCTGCCAGTTCCAGTTCAATATATTCCGTCCGGTTGCGGGACAGGATGGCGATACGATCGCCACGCCCGATACCATTTCCCCGCAAACCGTTGGCAAGCCTGTTTGTCCGGGACAGAAGCGCTCCGTATGAGATTTCGATGTCGCGCTGGCGCAGTGCCGGCATGTCGGGTGCGACGCGTGCCCGAGCGCGAAACAGGCCATAAACGGTGGACCGGCCGGACAGGGCCGATGGTTCGTACATCATGCGCGCCTCCGAAATCAGCGGGGCGATGTTACACAAAAAACAAATGAATGTTAGTTTTTTTAAATGAACGCTCCGGCGGTCGATTGACACTGTTTTTGGGCGCCAATATTCTAACGGTCGTTAGAAAATCATATCGAATTTCCGAAGCGTGCAGGAGGTGGCAGGTGAGCGAAGCAAACGGGCAGCTCCCGGCGGACATCGACGGCTATCTGCAGCCGACCCGCTTTATCGACAGCGATTCGGAGGCGGTTCGCGCATTTGTAGAAAGGGCGCTGGCGGCGTCAGATGAACAGTCCGAGACACAGAAGGCCGTCAGGCTTTTTCACGCGGTCCGGGACGATATCCGATACGATCCCTACGCCTTCTCGCTTCGGCCGGAAGATTACACCGCCAGTGCGATCGCCGGCTTCAAATCCGCTTATTGCGTGCCAAAGGCCATCCTCCTGACAGCCTGCCTGCGTGCGGTCGGCATTCCCGCGGCGGTGGGATTTGCGGATGTGCGCAACCACCTTAATTCGCCGAAATTGTCGGAGATGATGCAGACCGACCTGTTTATCTATCACGGCTATGTGCAACTGTGGCTTGGCGACCGATCCTTCAAGGTAACCCCGGCTTTCAACAGTGAGCTGTGCGGGAAATTCGGGGTCAAGCCGCTGGAGTTCGACGGGACCGGCGATGCGCTCTTTCACGAATTCGATACAAAGAACCGGCGGCATATGGAATATGTCAGGGACAGGGGTATTTTCCAGGAAGCACCGATGGAGCAGATCCTGTCCGATTTTCGCGAATTCTATCCAAACCTGGCCGCCCATGCGGAGGCGCAAGGGGAGCGGGGCCTGCGGGTGGAAGATGAAGCCTTTTCCGGCTCCGCCTGACAAAAACAAGGAATACATCCATGACCGACCGCTATGCCGCCTACGGCAAACTGAAGCTTGATCGCCCGGCCGAGCGGATATTGCGCATCACCTTCTCCAATCCGTCGAGCTACAATTCCGTCGACGGCGAAACCCATGGCCAGCTGACCGATATCTGGCGCGAAATCGATCGCGATCCGCAAACCAATGCGGTGATCGTCACGGGCGAAGGCAAGGCGTTCTCGTCGGGCGGGGATTTTGGCCTGATCGAGGAAATGGCCGGCGATTACGATGTGCTGATGCGGGTGTGGAAGGAGGCGAAGGACCTCGTCTACAACATCGTGAACTGCAACAAGCCGATCATCTCGGCGATCAACGGACCGGCCGCCGGCGCGGGTCTCGTGGTCGGCCTGCTCGCCGATATCTCGGTGGCGGGCAAGGCGGCACGCATCGTCGACGGCCATCCGCGGCTCGGCGTTGCCGCCGGCGATGTGGCGGCGATCATCTGGCCGCTTCTGTGCGGCATGGCCAAGTCGAAATATTATCTGCTGACCGGCAAGCCGCTGACCGGCGAGGAAGCCGAGCGTATCGGTCTCGTCTCGCTGTGTGTCGATGACGATGAACTCCAGGAAACCGTACTCGGTATCGCGTCGGACCTCGCAACCGGCTCGCAGAGCGCCATCCGCTGGACCAAATATTCGCTGAACAACTGGCTGCGCTCGGCCGGGCCGATCTTCGATACATCGACGGCGCTGGAGATGCTCGGATTCATGGGGCCGGATGTGCGTGAGGGCGTTGCGTCGCTGCGCGAGAAGCGCAAGCCGAACTTCAATCCGGACTGTCCGGTCTAGCTCAGAATTTGTTCTAGCCGCTCATCGTCAGGCCGCCGGATACCGATATCGTCTGCCCGGTGATAAAGCCGGCATCGTCGCTGGCCAGAAAGCAGATAATGCCCGGAAAATCGTCCGGACTCGCGAGTCGGCCCATCGGGATCGCCTTTTCAAGCGCCGCCTTGATGCGTTCACCCGAGCCGCCTTCGGCAAAGCTTGCGAATAGCGGCGTATCCGTCGGTCCCGGGCAGACCGCGTTGAGCTGTATGCCGGTTTTCGCAAGCTCACGGGCCATGGTCTTGGTGAACGCTATGATTCCGCCCTTGCAGGCCGAATAGACGGCTTCGCCGGACGATCCGACCCGTCCCGCATCCGAGGCGATATTGACCACGCGCCCGTGGCCCTGCGCGATCATGACCGGCAGCACGGCGTGGTGCATGTGCAGGGGGCCGTAGAGATTGATATCGATGACCCTGGTCCATAGCTCCGTATCGGAATCCACGAAGGGAACGAGCCTGTCCCACCCGACATTGTTGACGAGGGCGTCGATGCCGCCCGGACCGATTTCCGACAGGGCTGCCGAGATGGTGTCGCGGTCGGTGATATCCACGTCGAAAGCCTCCGCCTGTCCGCCGCCCGCCGCAATATCCCGCGCGGTCTGCCGCGCCTTTTCGATATCGACATCGAAAATGAGGACGTGAGCGCCTTCTTCTCCGAACCGCCGACATGTGGCCGCGCCGATGCCGCTGCCTCCGCCGGTTACGATGACCCGCTTTCCTTTCAATCCGCGCATGGTTCGTTCCCCTGTTGAGTGATTGCTGCCAGGACACCGGCGAGCTTAGACAGTGTTGAGCCCGGGGACGATGATCGTGATCAATCGTATGGCGATCGGCGCAAATGCGCCTCGCTGGTCCAATCGACCGGAAATCTCACTTCTTGCACCGCGGAAACAGCAAAAAGGCCCTGAAAAAAATTTTTATCCGATGGTGCCAATTGCCGGCCTTCTCCAAAAAAATTGGCGCCAAATCGTTGACCGCAAACGAACGACAATCCATGTTGAAGGGGAGAGGGGCGCACGATCCTTGCGTTCAGGGCGTGTTTCGCTCCGGGGTGGATTGATGGAACTATTTGTTGTTTGGGTGCTGGTTGGCTTGCAGGTCAAGCACTACGTGGCGGACTATACGCTGCAGTGGCCCTCAATGATTGCCGGCAAGTGCCATGTCAACAAGATGGGCGGGTATCTGCATGCCGGCATCCATGTGCTGCTTACACTTCCTATCCTGCTGCTGTGCGGCCTGAGCGCACTGACCGTCATCCTGCTGATGGTGTTCGAGTTCGTGATTCATTACGCTACGGATTTCGCCAAGGGTGCCTATGACTGCAAGCACAAGCTGGATGTTCACACCCGGCATTTCTGGGTCATTCACGGCGCCGACCAGCTCATTCACCAGTTCACCTATGCGGCGATAATCGCCGTCATAATCCTGTCGCAACCGGTTTGAGGCAAACCGTCAGCCGGAATTCTGCTTGTCCAGGACATGGGCAAGATCGGAGGTCGTGTGCGCAAGCCGCCTGGCCAGTTCGCGGATGACCTCAACAGCCACATCGGGAAACTCGCCGATCAGCTCCATCAGGTTCTCACGCTTGAGCTCCAGCAGGGTGAGCGGACCATGGGCGCGTACCGAGGCCGTGCGCGGCACGTCGCAGAATGCCGATATCTCACCGAAAAGGGCATTTGTGCCGAGGGTCGCCACAACAACCTGCTTGTCGCCGCTGTCGGACAGAATATCGGCCTCGCCATTGGCGATCAGATAGGCGGATGTTCCGTTGGAGCCCTGCGAGAACACCTCTTCGCCGTCGTCGAACACCAGCTGTGTCGACGTATAGGCGATCAGCTTGAGCTTGCTGGGATCCACGCTCTCGAACAGCGGCACCTTTCGCAGCATTGCGACATCATCATTCAGCGTGCTCATCTACAAACTCCCGTTCACTCCCTGCCTTCGAGCCCAGGCCGGTCTTATTTGGCCATCGCTTCAAGCCGCTCGGAAACCTTCTCCGGCGATCCCTCCGATACGATACGTCCGTGCTCCATGAGCAGGATGCGGTCGAAATCCTTCCATCCGCCATTATCGAGCGGGACACAGATCACGCCCATATGACGCTGCCCGTTCTCGGCGCCCATTCGCACGACTTCATGGATGATTTTCATCCGCTCGCCGGATTCCAGGGCCGAGAGCGCACGGTTGAGGATAACAATATCGGGTTTCTTCAACAATGCCCGCACGATTTTCAGCTTCTGGGCCTGGTTCGTCGACAGATTGCGGCCGCCATTGCCGACATCGTAGGACAGGCCGATATGGAACACCGTGTCCGAAACGCCGCTGGTTTCAAGCAGCGTCTTGATCGCTTTTAGGACGCGCTCGCGTGCGCCGATGCGCCGCGCGTCGATCCGCCCGAACAGGATGTTGTCGAGCACGCTCAGCGCGGGGTTGAAGCTTTCCGGGTCAAGGAATGCGACGGCGCCGCTGTGCTCCTTCTCCAGCATGGTACGCAGGCTGTCGCGCGCGGTCAGCAGCTTGGACTGCATCGCGTCGTCGACCAGGCCGAAGCGGGTCTGCGCTTCGCAATACTCGAACGCAAGGGCGAGCATCGTGTCGCGATCCGCTTCGTCCGCGCTCTTGCTGGTCTTGCCGTCAAGCTTCTCCAGCGCAATCCGCATTTCCTGGAGACGTTCGGGCGAGGGGCCGCCGGATCGCTGAAGCAATGTGCTGTCCTCGGCAAGGTCGCCGAACAGTTCGATGTTGTTTCGCGCAATCTCCACCCCGATGTCGAACAGTTCCGACAACAGGCCGGCCTGATCGAGCAGCCCGCGAACCGAATTGTTCGAAGGCAGGTTCTCCGGGCTGAACGCCTGATCGACGGGCGTGCCGAAGATCAGGTTTTCGCCGATGGTCAGTTCCTGGCTGTATTTTGCGGGGTCGAAGAATTCCACCGCACCCTTCATCTGCGCACCGGACTGATCGCTGGCAAAGCTGCGTCGCGCTTCCATGATGCCGTTCTTGATATCGTCGTCCGCATCATCGCCCAGCCGGCGCAACAGGCCGTATTCCAGGACATCGTCGTAGAGATCGACGCGGTGCATGATCGACAGCAAATGTTCCGATGTGTCGCCCTGCGGCCACTCCGCGTTGATCTCCCGGCCGAAGCTCTCATCTTCCAGCACGCCGGCCTTTGCCGGTATCGGTTCGTTCTCGTAGACACGGAATTCGGTGTTCTTGCTGTCCTCATCGATGATGGGCGGCGAGCCTTCTGTGTAGGGAAGCGTTTCGGCAAGAGTGGTGCGAATGCTGCCGCCGGCAAAGAATATGTTGCTGTCCGCGTATCCGATCCGCTGCCCGCTCAGCCTCTCGGGCACCCGTTCCAGATCCTGCCCGTCCAGCGCGATCCGGCCCGAACCGATGACAAGCAGGCGTGCAAGCATCTCCGCGAGGTGCTCGGCGCCTGAATCGGCGTTGCCGACGATCGCAACAGCTTCGTTTCGTGAGATCGCTCCGGACACATCCTGAATGACGGGTTGCTCGGCGGCGTCGAGCACCGTGACATGATCGAACGAGAAACCGTCCTTGATCGGTTCCACCGGCGTTTCGCTCGCCTCCTGCCTTGCGCCCGGCATGATATGGGTGTTGGCGAAATCCTCGACCGCCTGTTCGTAGCGGATCTGGTTGAGCAGGCGCTGCTGGTCCCAGTCGATGATCCCCTTGATCGGCGCCGGAAGATCCTTGTATGCGGCAATAGAGGCGACCAGCGCGCCCAGATCCATGCGACCCGTTATTACGAGATAGCCGCCAAGAAGATAGAAGATGAACGCCAGCACCTGAATGAGAAAGTTGTTCAGGAACTTGACCTGGAACTTGCGCTGGTAGAGTTCGAAACGGATGACCACGATGCGCCGCAGCATCTGCCAGATATTCTCGCGCGCACGGTTTGACATGGCGTGCAGATGGACATCGTCCATGCCCTGCACATATTCGCCGATCCGCCCAGACAGCTTGCGTGCGGTTTGCTGCCGCTGACGGCCGAGTTCAAGCAGGCGCCGGCGGAGCAGCGGGATAATCCAGGCCTGGAAAAGCACAATCGCCAGGGTGATGATGCCGAACATCGTATTCTGCAGGAACAGGAAGGTCAGTCCGGTAAGGGCCTGGGCGCCGAGGAACACGGGTGAGGAAAAAGCGTCGCCAAAAAACTGGCCGAGCGGCTCGATCTCGTCCTTGATAACGCTTGTTATCTCCGCCGGTTTGACGCGGCGCGCCTTGGCTATCGGGTAGCGAAGCACCCGGTCGAACAACTCGTAGCGCAGCCGGCGCAGGAGTTTCTCGCCAAGCTTGCCCTTGTAGGTATTGATGTAGAGCTTGAACCAGCCGTTGAGCGCCACGGCAAACAGAAAGCTGAAACAAAGGGCAATCAGCATCTGCTGGCGGTCGAACTGTACGCCGGAGAACAGGTTGACTGTCCGGCCGAACAACGTTTCCGAAAACGGCAGATCGATCGTCAGGAAGCTTTGCGTGGCGCCTGGTGAGTCGAATCCGTCACCCTGGATCGGTCCATTGACGATCAGCTTCGGAAGCTGCAGCATCTGGAAATAGACCGGCATGGAGACTACCACGACCACGAATATCCAGATCTGCTGGTTTCTCGAATGCGTCCAGATGTATTTCAGGAGATTGCGCTGCAAGGTTTTCCTCGGTTGCGTGGCGGATCCGTCCCGGTCAGCCCAACTGGTATGCCAACAAACGAATTCGCCCTAGACAGTTCATGGACGGTCCAATTGTGTCAAGTCAAGATCAAGCATCTATCGAACCTTGTCTCCATCCACATAGCTCTGCGAAGCTGTTTCCGGTGGAAAAATTCGCTGTCAATCGGAGCCTGTTTTGTTCAAAAGATCCCGTTGCCTGGAAACTCGAACCCGACACATCCCGTCTACGGAGGTCGCCATGAGCTATTCATCCCAACCGTCAGGTAAATCTGCATGAACGTATCGGATGCCCTTGCCACCCGCATCACCTGCCGCGCCTTTCGTCCCGATGCGGTGCCGGAAGAAACGGTGCGTGCCATCATCGACAAGGCGCGTTACGCGCCTTCCGGCGGAAACCTTCAGCCCTGGCACGTCTTTGTCCTGACCGGTCGCGCCTTGAGTGGCCTGCTGAACGACATTCAGGAAACAATGGTCGAAATGCCACGCGGGCAAACGCCTCAGTACCGGGTGTACCCGGAAAATCTGAAGGATCCCTATGAGGCACGGCGCTTCAAATGCGGTGAGGACATGTATGCGACCATCGGGGTGACGCGCGAGGACAAGAAGGGCCGGATCGCACAATTCCAGCGCAATTTCCGGTTTTTCGGCGCACCGGTCGGCATGTTCGTCTATCTCGACCGCACCATGGGTGCGCCGCAATGGGCCGATACCGGTATTTTTCTGCAGAGCATCATGCTGCTGGCGCGGGAATACGGGCTTCATACCTGCCCGCAGGAGGCCTGGGTGCAGTGGCATGAGACGGTTGCCGGCCATCTCAATCCGCCCGATGACTGGATGCTCTTTTGCGGATTGGGCCTCGGCTACATGGACGAGGCCGCTCCGATCAACGGGCTGCGCACCGACAGGGCGAGTGTCGACGAGATCGCAACGTTCATGAAATGAATGGCGTGGGAGCCGCTATTCGGCGGCGTGTTTGACTGTCGCTCCGGTGCCGATGAGATCGCCCCGTCCGACGGCTTCGTAGACGAAGCCGGCTCCGGTGATCCGTGCCGGGTCGAACATATTCCGCAGATCAACCAGCACGGTCGAAGCCGGATCCATCTGCCGGCGCAGGCGATCAAGGTCGAGTGAGCTGAATTCATCCCAATCCGTGATGACTGCAAGCGCGGCCGCGCCCTCGGCGGCAGCATAGGGGTCAGGGCAGATTTCAATTTCACGCAGCGTGTTGTTTGCGCCGGCGACAGCGGCCGGGTCATAGGCGCGGATAATGGCGCCCGCGTCCAGCAGTGTCCGGATAATCGGGATGGACGGCGCCTCGCGCATATCGTCCGTGTCCGGCTTGAACGTCAGGCCGAGAATGCCGATCCTGCGGCCGCGGACCCGCCCGCCACAGGCGCGGATGACCTTGCGGGCCATGGCGCGGCGGCGCTGGTCATTGATCGCGACCGTGGTCTCGACAAGCCGCAGCGGACTGTCGCTGTCCTGGGCCATATTGGTCAGTGCCGTGGAGTCTTTCGGAAAGCAGGAGCCGCCATAGCCGGGACCCGCCTGCAGAAAGCGGTCGCCTATGCGCGCATCCATACCCATGCCGCGCGCAACGGAGAGAACATCGGCGCCGACCCTTTCGCACAGATCGGCCATCTCGTTGATGAAGGTGATCTTCATCGCCAGAAATGCGTTGCTTGCATATTTCGTCAGTTCGGCGGTGCGCCGTCCCGTGAACAGGATCGGTGCTTCATTGGCGCATAGCGGCCCGTAGACCTCTTCCATGATCGACTGCGCGCGTTGATCATCGGTTCCTATGATGATGCGGTCCGGTTTCTTGAAGTCCTCGATGGCCGAGCCTTCCCGCAGGAACTCGGGATTTGAGACGACTGCGCACTGTGCGGCCGGATTGACGTCCCTGATGATCCGTTCCACTTCGTCGCCGGTTCCCACCGGAACGGTGGATTTTGTCACAACAACGGTAAAGTCGGACAGGTGAGGGGCTATTTCCCTGGCTGCCTCGTAAACAAAGGTCAGGTCAGCATAGCCGTCGCCGTGCCGGGAGGGCGTTCCGACTGCAAGGAACACAATATCGGCGCGACCTGTTGCGGAACCGACATCGTCGCTGAAGTGCAGGCGGCCTGCTTCCGCATTCGACTTCACAAGCTCTTCGAGGCCGGGCTCATATATGGGAATCTTGCCGCCGCGCAGTGTATTGAGCCGGTTCGGATCCTTGTCGACACAAACGACGTCATGTCCGAAATCAGCAAAGCAGGTGGCCGATACAAGCCCGACGTAACCTGCGCCAATCATCGCAATATGCATGCTGGTTCTTTCGCTTGATAGTCCTGTCCGATGCTAGCATTGCCGCATTGCAACATCAAACGATCAGACAGTTTTCCGCCGCTATTTGAGCCGCGGATTGAGCGCATCGCGCAGCCAGTCACCAAGAAGATTGACCGAGAGCGCCAGGGCCAGAAGCGTGATGCCCGGAAAAAGCAGGATCCACCATTCGCCGGAGAACAGAAAACCCTGGCCGATGCGTATGAGCGTGCCGAGCGAGGGCTGGGTCGGGGGCGCGCCGACACCCAGAAAAGACAGCGTCGCCTCGGCTATGATCGCCAGCGCCAGGCTGATCGTCGCGATGACCAGCACCGGGCCGAGGACGTTGGGCAGAATGTGACGCATCATGATGGCGCTTCGCCGGCGACCGATGAGCCGCGCCGCCTGGACATATTCCTTGTTCTTCTCGACCAGCGTCGCGCCGCGCACGACCCTTGCAAACTGGACCCAGTCGGACAGGCCGATCGCCAGAATGAGCACCCAGATCGCCATCTGGTCGCGCAGATGCACCGGCGTGAAGCCCTTTGCAATGCCGAAAATCAGCATCGCGACAAGAATGGCGGGGAAGGTTAGCTGGACGTCCGCGATCCGCATGATGACGGATTCGATCCAGCCGCCGACATAACCGGCAATCAGACCCAGGCTGACGCCCAGGACCATGGCAAAAAGCACCGCCATGAAGCCGACGAAGAGGGATACACGCATGCCGTAGAGGATTGTCGAGAACATGTCGCGCCCCTGACCATCCGTGCCAAGCAGGAAGGTCTGGCCGGTCATCGCGCTGGGCTGCATGGGCGGCGTGAAGCCGTTGAGCAGGTTCAACGTCGCGGGATCATAGGGATTGTGAGGTGCGACCAGCGGCGCGAAGAGCGCGCCGAAAATCAGCAGCACGACGACCAGGAAAGAGATCATCGCAAGCGGTGAGCGGCGGAACGACCACATGAAATCCGACTGCCATGCGGCGGACAGCGCGGTCATGATCCACCTGCCGTAACGGCATCGTCGCGCAGACGTGGATCGACCGCGAAATATAGCAGGTCGACGACGAAGTTGATGGCGACGAACATGACGGAGATCAAAAGCAGATAGGCCGCCATGACGGGAATATCGACGAATTGTATGGCGTTGATGAAGAGAAGCCCGATGCCCGGCCACTGGAACACCGTCTCGGTGATGATCGCAAAGGCGATGATCGAACCCAGCTGCAGGCCGGTGACGGTGATGACCGGCACCAGCGTGTTCTTCAGCGCATGGCGGAAATGGACCACCTTGTCCGACAGGCCGCGGGCGCGGGCGAAGCGGATGTAATCCTGACGCAGCACTTCCAGCATCTCGGAGCGGACGAGACGCATGATCAGGGTCATCTGGTAAAGGCCCAGCGTAATGGCCGGCAGGATCAGCGCCTTGAGGCCGGACTCGGTGAGGAAACCGGTGGTCCAGTCGCCGACCTTAACCGTCTCTCCGCGGCCGAAGCTCGGCAGCCAGCCGAGTTCCACCGAGAATATGTAAATCAGGAGTATGCCGATGAGGAATGTCGGCAGCGAAACACCGATGAGCGACAGGGCCATGACGATGTTCGCCCCCAGACCCTTGCGCCTGATGGCGGTAAAGACGCCCAGGGCGATGCCGATGCTGATGGCGAAAAGGCCGGATACGGCGGCCAGTTCGAGCGTCGCCGGGGCGCGTTCGGCGATGATTTCGGCCACGGGCCGGCCCTGGCGGTAGCTGACGCCGAAGTCGCCGCGCAGGCTGTTGCCGATGAATTTAACGTACTGGACCGGAAAGGGCTGGTCGAGGCCAAGTTGCGTGCGCAGACGCGTGATGTCTTCCTGCGTCGCTTCCTGGCCCAGCATGTTGTCGATGGGATCGCCGATGAAACGAAACATGGAAAACGCGACCAGGCCGACGACGAGCAATACGACGACGGCCTGGAACAGGCGCTTGACGGTATAGGCGAGCATGATGCCCGGTCAGTTCACGTTCACCCAGCGCAGGATGAAGAAATTGTCCGGCCTTTGCGTCAGGTCGATATTGCCCTGCGCACCCCATACCAGCGGCTGCACATAAAGCGGGACATACACCGTGTCGTCCCGCAGTATCCTGGCGACCTCGTCGAGCATAGCCTGACGCTTCGTGTCATCGATCTCCGACTGGATCATCGGCAGCAATTCGTCGACCCGCGCATTGGAATAGCCGCCGAAATTCCACGATCCCAGCTTCTTTTCGGCGTTGGGGGTGGTGACCAGGAAGCGGATGGGATGCTCTGCATCGAACGTGCCTGGCGACCAGCCGAGCAGATACATGTCGTAATTGTCAGCGCGCAGTTCCGGCCAGTAATTGCGCACCGGCATGGCCTCCAGCTCGGCCGTGATGCCGATCTGCGCGAGCATGCCGACAACGGCCTGGCAGACCGCCTCGTCGTTGAGATAACGGTCGTTCGGGCATTTGAGACCGAAAGAGAAACCATCGCCGTAACCGGCTTCGGCGAGCAGAGCCTTGGCTCCGTCGACGTCATAGGCCGGGCGGTCGGCGGAACTGGTCGAATAGCCGCGCATGGCCGGGCTCACCAACTGGCTGGCCGGCTCGGCATTGCCGCGCATGATGGTCGCGAGAATGGCATCGACATTGATCGCCTTGGCAACAGCTTCCCGGACACGCGGGTCCTTGAACGGGTTCGGCTTGCCGGCGTCGCCGGTATATTTCAGCGTGTCGGCCTCATGTCCGAAACCGAGCATGATGACGCGTGCCTCGATGCCCTGCAGCACCTTCAGATCATCGCGTGCCTTGAGCCGCTCGGCATCCTGGATCGGTACCGGGTTGATCATGTCCACGTCGCCCGAGAGCAGCGCGGCCACGGCGGTCGCTGGGTTCTGGATCGGTGTGAATTCCGCGCGGGTCACATTGTGTTCCGCATCGCCCCACCAGCCGTCGAATGGTACCAGCACCGTCTTCAGTCCGGGCTGCCGCTCGGAAAGCATGAATGCGCCGGTGCCGTTCGCATTGAGCGTGGCATGGTTGCCGTTCTCCTTGTCCGGGCGCTCGGTTGCGTTGTCGGCGGCCCAGCCGGAATCCATGATCATCCAGTTGGCGATGGAGTCCGGGAAGATCGGGTTGGGCTGTTTGGTCATGATGTCGACGGTGAAATCGTCGACCACAACGACCTCAGACACAGGGGCGAACCAGGAGGATACATCCGACTCCTCGCTCGAGGCGCGCTCGTAGGAGAACTTGACGTCCTCAGCGGTGAAATCGGATCCGTTGTGGAATTTGACGCCCTCGCGAAGCTTGAAGCGCCAGCCTTGGCCATCGCCGATCGGCTCCCAGCTTACCGCAAGCGACGGCTCGATGCGCATATCCTTGTCGCGCCGCACGAGGCCTTCATAGACATTGTTGAGGAAGCCGAGCACCGGTGCGGAACTGACAGCATGCGGGTCCATTGTCTGGGGATCGGTTACCGAGGCCCAGCGGAACGTCTCGGCATTGGCCGCCGTTCCCGCAAGAGCAAACAGGAGAGATCCCAAAATCAGTCGCTTCATTTTTCAGTCCTTTTATCCAGGCCGGACCGGGCTCTGTTCCGTACTCGAGGCGCCTTGAGCGAAGAGGCTTGCCCGCCGGCCGTTACCCTGGTGACGCGGTGTATGCCCGGAAGGTTGCCGGGGCACCGCGGCCTATGCCGGTGTTTTTTGTCGACTTCTGATTGGTCGCACCGGCCTGACCTTACGATTGTCGCAAGCCGGACCGCAAGGCCTGATCCGTGCCGCCAGCGGCTTTATGGTGTCAATAGGCCGCTTCGTAGGCAGCGCAGATCTCGGCTTCCGACTTGTCGGTCAGAAACGCCATTTCGCCCTTCTTGTGCCTCGTGTAGACATCCACGAATTCCGCTGAGAACCAGTCCTTGACAATGTCGGACGAACTGAAGGCGTCCAGCGCGTCTTCAAGGGTGCCCGGCAGGCGCACAAGACCCTTTTCCTTCAGCGCTTGTTCCGACAGGATGGATACGTCCTCTTCCGTTGCGTCGGGCTGTGCGAGCGCCTCTTCGATGCCCTGGACGCCAGCGTGGACAATAGCCGCCATGGCGAGATAGGGGCTGGCGGCGGCATCTGCGGCGCGGAACTCGAAATTGAACTGATCGGCAACCGAGACGTCGCTTAACTCGGATACCGGGCAGATCCGCACGGCCGCTTCACGGTCCCGCAATCCGAGATTGTTGTAGGCGGCGCTCCAGCGATGGGGCGTAAGCCGCGTATAGGAAACGACGCTCGGCGCCGTGATCGCGACGATCCGGTCCAGATATTTCAGTATCCCGGCAATGAACCGCCCCGCGGGTTCGCTGAGACCATCCTTGCCGTCCGGATCGTATGTAACCGGATTTCCTGCCGCGTCGCGAAGGCTAAGGTGCAGATGTACGCCATTGCCTACCCCGGCCGGATCGCGCAGGGGTGTGAAGCTGGCCTGCCTGTCCGTGTGCTCGGCGGTGACATAGACAAGCTCGCGCAATATCGCCGCATGATCGGCGATCGCGATCCCGTCCGACGTACCCATCGTGACTTCATATTGATCGACGCCGTATTCCTTCATGAAGGTGTCGGGTTTCAGGCCGGCGCTGCGCATGGCCGAGAGCAGTTTTTCGCCGAATGTGCGCTGCAGTCGGAAACCCGAGGCCGTGTAGGCGCTGCCAAGGGCGCAGCCTCCGTCCTTGATATGGAACTCGTGCTCGAAGGCTCCGTGCAGCGTCAGGCCGGATAGCGCCTCGAGGCGGTCCAGGGCTGCCTTGAGAAGCGAACGCGTGCAGCATTCCCACGGCCGCCCGTCCGTGTGCAGAATATCGCCGAAAACGAACTGTTCCGCCGGCAGGTCGTCCTGGTAGTCGAGACTGACCCGTGTTTCCGGGGCGGGGATCAGCACCAGGTCGCCAAGCGCGCCAAAGGGGCTTTCGGCAATCATGTCGAAACAGGTGATCTGCACATTTGTCGGTGTCCAGCCGATGCCGCGTTTCTGACGCTTCTCGAATTGGTCCTGCGGGAAAGCCTTGCCGCGCACCTTTCCGGCAAAATCGCTCGTACAGGCCACAATCAACGGTTCCGATTTCATGTCTGCTCGTCCTTGATACCATCCTGAATGCTGCCCGGCTGTTGCAGCCTGGCGGCATCCCATTTTTCTATCCGCCTGCGTGTCGCGTCCCAATCCTGCTCGGAGATTTTTACAATCATCGCCTCCGCCAGAGTCAAGGCGCTGACCTGTCCGTCCCAGGCTGTTCCGATCTCAGTGGGAACGGCGAGAACATGCGCGGCGTGCCGCGATGCCGGTGTCAGCCAGCGGTCGGTAATGACGACGATCTGCGCGTGTCGCTTTTCCGATACGATCTCGGCCAGCTGCGTCAGGCTGGATTGATAGCGCCGAAAATCGAGAAGGATCATTACGTCCTGCTTGCGCATGCGCAATATGTAATCCGGCCACAACTCCGGATTGGAGGGGATGTGGTAGATGCGTTCCCGGATCTGGCGCAAATGCATCGTCAGCATGCCGGCGATGCTGTCGCTCATCCGGCCGCCGATCAGGAAGATGTTGCGGCCGGGATCACCGACAAGTTCGCACACGTCGTCAAACTGACTTTGCGAAACGCCGGCGGCCATCTCCTTGACCTGTGTTGCGATCCGCTCGGCATAATCGAAAAGGAACCGGCCGGGATGCGTCGGGTTTTCAGTCAGCTTGAGATCGACCGGGGAGCGGTGGCTCTCTTTCAGTTCCGCGATCAGCCGGCGCTGGAATTCCTGGTAACCGCTGCAGCCGACCTTTGACACGAAGCGCGTGATCGAGGGCGCGCTGACGCCGGTTGCCTTGGCCAGTTCCTGGATCGTTTGCAGGCCGGCGAAAGGATAATCGGAGAGCACGACTCCGGCGACCTTGCGTTCGCTCGATGTCAGGGCCGGCCCGATTTCTTCTATTGTGTCGCGGAGATTGCTCATTCTTCAAACAGGATTATTGTCTTCATCGCATAATCGGGTTTGAAAAAAATTTGTCAATATGCTCAATTCAGTTGACATTGATCGAAATTTTAGACCCTATCTCGAATGTGCCGCGCCGTTGCGGCATCGGGAGGCGGAAGGTTCGACACATGAGTTCCTCAGTTTCGCTCAGCCGTGATGTGCCACTCGAAGCCCGACAGTCGGCGCTGTTGTTCATCGATGTGCAGAATTTTTGCGTGCGCCGCGAGGGCGGCGAGTTCAAGGATGTTGCCGACAGCGACCTCTCCGGGAAATACGGCTATTATTTCGACCGGCTGCACGGCAGCGCGATACCGAATATGCAAAGGCTTCAGAGCGCCTTCAGGGAGGCCGGCATCGAGGTGCTCTATACGACGATCGAGAGCCTGACCAAGGACGGGCGGGACCGAAGCCTGGATTACAAGATCACCGGCTTCAATGTCCCGAAAGGGTCCTGGGACGGACAGGTGATTGATGAAATCGCGCCGGGCGAGGATGAGATCGTATTGCCGAAATCATCCTCCAGCGTCTTTGTGTCCACCCATATCGACTACATCTTGCGCAATCTTGGTGTGCGCCAGCTTGTCATCAGCGGGTTGATCACCGATCAGTGCGTTGAAAGCGCCGTGCGCGATGCTTGCGATCTCGGCTATCTGGTTACGCTCGTCACGGACGCCTGCGCGACCTACAGCCAGGAGCGGCACGACAATTCATTGCGCGCCATTGCGGGCTATTGCAGGCAGGTGGACACAAGGTCACTGATCGCGGAAATCGGCCGGTAAACCCCGGTCTGCTGGGATTTTGTAACGTCTTTCGAACCGAAAACCATTGAAAAACATAGGCCGTTCTCTATATGTTCGCTTATGAATGCAAGAGTGAACACGGAACCAGAAATCGTCAACGATCACATCAAGGTGGAGCGCAAGCGGCGCCGCTGCCTGGTGTGCGGCGAGAAGTTCGACAGTCTCGGCCCCGGCAACCGCATCTGCAAGAAGTGCAAGTCAAAGCAGGCCTGGAGAAGCGGAATCTAGGCCTATGCCTGCCGGATTGCGGCGGCTAAGCTGTAACGGTCCTTTTCAAGTCCATGATCCAGCCGACGCAATGGTTGCGTCCCGCAAACTTGTCGATGACCGATTTTGAGGCCCAGCGAAAACGTATGGTCGCGGATCACATCCGTGGCCGCGGCATTTCTGACGAACTGGTTCTGTCGGCCATGGAGAAGGTCTGTCGCGAAGCCTTTGTGGCGGCCCAATTCAGCTTTCTTGCCTATGAGGATGGTCCGCTTCCCATCGGTGAGGGGCAGACGATATCGCAGCCCTACGTGGTTGCCTTCATGATCGAGGCGCTGGCATTGAAGGGCGGCGAAAGGGTGTTGGAGATCGGCGCCGGGTCCGGCTATGCCGCCGCCGTGCTGGCGCAGATTGCCGGTGAGGTCTATGCCGTCGAACGTATCGGCCCGCTGGCGCACAAGGCCGCGTCCAATCTGGACGGCCAGGGCTATCGGAATGTCCATGTGCACCTCGCGGACGGCACGCGCGGCTGGGAAGACGCAGAGCCTTTCGATGCCATTCTTGTTTCCGCCGGCGCGCCGGCCATGCCCGACATGCTGAAGAGACAATTGGCTCCGGGCGGGCGGCTGGTGGTTCCGGTCGGAGACAGCCGTCAGGATCAGGAACTCATCCGCGTTACAAGGCTGGCAGACGGGCGTTTCGAACAGAAGAAACTGGCGGATGTCCGATTTGTCCCCCTCATCGGCGAGGAGGGCTGGCCGGGCCCGTCGGCGGTGACGACCCCCACATAATCAGGCGCTGCGACGTCGATGGCCGTGTCTCACGCGGCCTTGCTTTTCGGCGTCACCTTCACCTTCGCCTTGAGATCGGTCCGGCAGAAAGCATGCAGGAAGCAGGTCTGTTCCGCCATGTCGAGACACAGGCGCGCATAGTCGTCATCCTCCCCGGAGGAAAGATAACAATGTGTTTCCAGCGGATCGGCCTCGCCGGGCATGCCCGTGCCGCCCGACGCGCCGCCAAGGGTGGCGTGGAAGTCCTGGAGGATACGATATTCATCCAGCGGTTTCTTGACGATCTTGGCGTAGCGGCCGAACTGCGTCATGAAGCAGAACCCGATCCCGGCGGCGATGTAGGACATGGCGTCGGGCGCGCGTCCCTTGCCGCCATTTTCCGGCGCCTCTTCGCTCAGGTAGCGGAAGATCGAGCCGTGCGGATTGTAGAGGTGCTGTTCGATCTCCTTGATCCCGTCCGGGCGCAGATGGCAGATGACCTTGACGTGCAGCCTGCGGTCCTGGTGGTCCGTCAGGGAGCCGCCGGCAAGGGTCGTCGTTTCTTCGGTTTTCGGCGTCATGCGGCCGGTGTGGCGGATCAGTTCCGTCCAATCACCATCGGCAACATCGGTCGCGTCGAATTTGTCGCCGGCATCGCGCAGGGTGGGCCCGTCGACAGGCAATGCCTTGCCGGTGCCGATATCACTGCCATTGTGGACCAGGGTGAAAAGGCTCTCCTTCTTACCGCGCATCAGGCCGTTGAGCGGCGAGGCCGCGACGGCGTCATAGATGAGGCTGGTCAGGCTTGCCTTGTCGGCATCGGAGTCGATCACCACCTCCAGATCGATGTTCTCGGCGCCGCCCGTCATGGTGCCTTTCAGCGCGGACCCCTTCATCGTGTAGTAATTGTCCTGAATGAGCGTGATATCGTTGATCGCGATTCCGCGTGCTTCCGCCAATGCCAGGATCTCGTTCATGTAGCTGCTGACCATGCCGGTCGAAAGAAAGGACAGCGGGCAGGGGGCATAATCGTGGCCGTCGAGATAGGCACCCTCGTCGGATGCGAGCCGCCACACTTTGCCGGTTCTCGCCGAAGCAACGAGGGCCTCTTTCTGCATGACGGTGAGCGAACGCACGGCAAGACGAACCGCCTCGCCACGGCCGTCACGGATGACCGGTGGTTCGAAGCCGATTTCCTGCGGATTCGAAACCTCGAAAAATAACGGTTTTCCAGAGTCTTGCAGGACGTTTGCATCCTTTGGCATTCTCGAACTCCCAATCTTGCTCCAAGCCGGCTCGCGCAGACGATAGTGTCACGGTTTCAGATTGCAACAGGTGGGAAGCGTGAACACATGCCGATTCAACGGTAAAGCCAGTTCCTTTTTAAGCTGTTGCTCTATTTTCCATGCTTCAACGAATAATCGCCGACGCCAAAAACGCTTGGCTCTTGATCGCAAGGCTGCTTCTATTGGCGCGCTTATGGGGGA
Source organism: Allohoeflea poritis (assembly GCF_027889715.1). Classification (GTDB taxonomy): domain Bacteria; phylum Pseudomonadota; class Alphaproteobacteria; order Rhizobiales; family Rhizobiaceae; genus Hoeflea_A; species Hoeflea_A poritis. The sequence continues at coordinate 108,482 of NZ_JAPJZH010000002.1, read as the reverse complement.
TACATGGCGCACGGATTATCGACACTGAGCGATGGCGACCGCAGGGTCGCCATGGAGTCCATTCTGTTCTCGACGGCCCCGGAAGATGTGGCCGGCGAACTGCTTGCCAAATCGAGCGTGCGGAATTTCGATCGCGGACAAACAATCTTTCCGCAAGAAGAACATGCGCACAGCGTTTTTGTGGTGCTGGAAGGGTGGGTCAAGCTGTATCGCGTTTCGCCGAACGGTTCCGAGGCCGTTGTCCACGTGCCGACACGCGGCCAGAGCTTCGGCGAGGCGGCGGCATTCCGAAGCGATGTCTATCCCGTCACGGCCGAAGCGGCGACCGATTGCCGTCTTTTGCAGGTTCGCGCCAGTCTCATGCTGGAATTGATGAAATCGCGGCCGGAAATCTGCCTGGCCATGCTTGCATCCACCTACCAGCATCTGCACGGCCTGGTGTCCCAGGTTGAACGGCTCGCGGCGCAGACCGCCACGCAAAGGGTGGTGGAGTTTCTTCTGGAATTGTGTCCGGTGGACGAGGGACCCTGCGCGGTGACGCTTCCCTATGACAAGGCGCTTATTGCCGGAAGGCTGGGCATGAAGCCGGAAAGCCTGTCGCGGGCCTTCTCCCGGTTGCGGTCCGTCGGGATCAGGATCAACCAGAACCAGGCGGCGATATCAGACGTTGCGCGGCTGCACAGTTATGTGGAATCGGACCGGTCTGAGGTTCTGCGCCGCGCTTAGTCCTGACCCGTCAGGCGAGATATTCCAGCTTCACATCCGGCAGCGCCGCGACAACCGCATCGATCGCCCCGCGCGCATTGAGGCAAAAGGCGGTGGACAGCCCGTCGGCAAGCGCCGCGCTTTGCGCTGAAACGGAAACAAGCTGCCAGAGTGCGCCGGGGCGGCCGGTGCGCGGATCCAGTATATGCCCCAGACGGCCCTCCCGATCGAGCACCGTTGCCAGCGGCGCCGAAGTCGCGAGCGCCCGGTCGGTCAGGGGTGTCTCGCGGAGGATGGTTCCGTCCGGTGCTGCGATCCCGGCATTCCAGGGCGCGCCCGAGGGGGCGCGGCCAAGAGCGGCGACCTCTCCGATATCGATGGCCACGTCCTTGAGGCCGAACGATCTGAGCAGGGCGGCGATCCTGTCCGTGACATAGCCCTGTGCGATGCCGTTCAGAGTTATCGCCATGCCCGGCCTTCCGAAAGAGAGTTCGCGGTCCCTGCGCCTGACATGCCGCCAGCCGCATTTTTCGAGCGCTGCATCGATTTCGATGTCTGAGGGCCGTTTGCCGGATGCCGAGCGTTCCGCATAGAGCTGCCACAGAGGCTGAACGGTGGGATCGAAGGCGCCTGCCGTCATCTCATTGAGCGCATCGCAGAGGCTCAGGAGTTCAACCAGTTCCATGGACGCGACTGCAAGATGACCCTCCGCGTTCAGGCGCGAAAGCTCGGAGTTTTCCCGGTACAGGCTGAAGATACGTTCCAGCCGGCCGATCTCGGCTTCAACAGCGGCAAAAATCGGCGCAGCCCGCTTCGGTTCCATCCCGACAAATGTCATGCGGGCGGCTGCGCCAAGCGCGGTGCCGCGCCAGCGCGCAACCGGAACGCCCGCAAGGGCATTGCCTGACAGGGATATCGTCGCTGCCGTCAGCGCGATAAAACGCCTTCGGGTAAGGGCCGTGCTCATTGGGTGGATTCCTCGCCCGGCAGTTCAAACTCGACGGCGCTCAGAACAGTCTCGTCGGGAATTTCGTCGAGCGAGGCGGTCGTGCCGCCGCGTTCGGCGGCAAACCGTTCGGCATCCTCGCGGTTCTCAAACGGGACGACTTCCGGTGCGCCCATGCCGCCCTTTGCGTCGGAATCGATGACGAATGAGGCCTCGCCGGCCTTGATCCAGTTCGACGCCCCCGGCTCGTCCCAGCTCTTGGCCACGGACATGTTGCTGACATAGACCGCCGTCACAGGCGCCTCCCGTTCTGGGCTGCGCAGATAGGCGACGGCATCGCGGACCTGGGCGAAGAAAAGCGGCGCGGGATAGCCTTCCAGGTGGATTTGCGCCTTGGGGCCGCTGTGCTCGGCGACATACATCTGGCAGTAGTGGCTGAGTGCGGCTTCGGTGAGTGGTACCGGGTCGGGCGCGGCGGCCTTCTGTTCGCTGCAGGCGGAGAGGAGGACAAGCAGCGCAAGGGCAGTGAAGGGCAGGTGGTGCTTCATGGTTGGACCCTCCTGAATACTTGACGTGCGAGAAGAAATGCCGCCAGCGGCCAGACGATGAGCGAGGTCGGAGCGGACCAGGCCGGAAGGGCGCCGGCGACGCCCGTCATTCCGTTGGCAAGCGCCACATTCTCCGAAGCGCTGACATTCCAGAGACGGAAGGCATCGGCCGGGTTGAGAACCAGCAGCCAGGGAAAGACATTGCGGGTGAAGAAACCGTCATTGTCATAGACCACGGCGCCGAGAAGCCCCAGATCGTAGAGCACCACGAAGACGAGCCAGAGGCCGGCTGCAAGGCCTGCTGCTGCCGTGGGCGAGGAAACGGCGGCCGACAAAGCGTATCCGAGCGCGAGGAAGACGGCGCCAAGCAGGATTGAAGTTCCGATCAGCCGCAGCAAGGCCAGGATACTCTCCGTCCCCGCTCCGCCACTCAGGGCTGCGGCGATGCCCGCAGCGCCGAAGCCGACAACCATGGCAAGGGCGATGGTTCCGATATGGGCAAGGAACTTGCCGAACAGGATCTCGCCGCGCGACACCGGATAGGTGAGGAGCAGGGCCAGCCCGCCGCGCTCGCTCTCTCCGGCGATCGCATCGAAGGACATCATCAGCGCCAGCAGCGGTGCCAGATAGACCGAAAGCGTGGTCATCGACGCGACCGATACGGTCAGCAGATCGACGCCGAGCGCGCCGGTCGGCGCCGCGCCGGCGAAGGTCAGCGCCAGGGCGAACAGTGTCATGATCACGGTCGCCATGAGCACCCAGAGATTGCGCCGGGCAATGTGGATCTCGGCGGCGGCAACGGCAAGAACACGGGCGATCATGTGCGATCCTCCCCGGAATAGTGGCGGTAAAGGTCTTCAAGGCTTGGCGGCGCCATCTCCACGTCGACGACGAGATCGCCGAGCGCCGCGATATGGGCGAGGCGCTCCATCTTGTTTTCCGGGCTGCACAGCAGTTCGACGGAAGCACCGTTGATGCGCTTGCCGCCGAGCCGGGCGTGAACTTCGCTCGCATCGTCGTTCTGGGCCGTCAGCTTCAGCCGGATCGGCAGTTCGGCGCGGGCGCTGAGCCTGGCGAGCGTGTCGTCGGCGACGACGCGACCCTTGCGCATGATTGCGATCCTGTCGGTTCTGGCTTCGACTTCCGTCAGCGCGTGGGAGGCGATCAGTACGGCGGTGCCATGCTGCGCCATTTCGTCGATAATGGCGTAAAGATCGTGCCGCGATATGGGGTCCAGACCGCTGGTCGGCTCGTCCAGCAATGCGATGCGGGGCTTGCCGAGCAGAACCTGCGCGAGGCCGAGCCGTTGGCGCATGCCCTTCGACCAGGTTCCGATGCGCCGGTCGGCGGCATCTGCGACACCGACACGCTCGAGAAGCCCGTCGACGGATTTGACCGGTGCGCCGGCGAGGCGGGCAAAGAGCGTCAGTTGCTCGCGTCCCGTCAATGCCCGGTGGAAGGCAACGGCTTCCGGCAGATAGGCGGATGCCCTGCGTGCCTCGGAACTGCCGGGGACCGCGCCGGCTACGCTGATTTGACCCGCGCTTGGCGACCATAGGCCGAGGATCAGCTTCATCAGCGTCGTCTTGCCAGCGCCGTTATGGCCGAGCAGGGCCATGCGCTCACCCGGCTTTAGGGCAAGGCTGACATTTTCGAGCGTCTGCACGCGGCCGTGGCGCTTGCACAGCCCGTCGACGATCAGAGCGTCCCCGGTTTCGGAGGGGTTCTTGTGTTCTGTCATGACGGATCTCCAAGCTCCGGCACCGTGATATCCACGGCGCGCATCAGCGGACGGCTGTCGATCACGCCGCCCGGAAGCAGCGCCGGGAAACTCGACTGCGCCCAGCGCACCAGCTGCACCGCAGGCGCGCCCAGAAGAAGCTTTGCGGAAGGCTGCGACCACAGAATGTGGTCCATGCGGTCATTGGGCCGGTAGGGTGCGTCGGCGATGCCGTCGCCATTGATGTCGTAACCGGCGAAATCGCTCCAGTAGTTGCCGCGCTCTTCCGCCGACCAGTCAAGCCAGCGCGAGCCGACATATTTGACCTGGGTACGGTTGCCGATGAAGGCATTGCCAGTGATGGCGTTGCGCTCGGAACCGGCGGTGAAGTGGATGCCGATGGCGCAGCGTTCGAAGCGGTTGTTTTCGACCCGGTTCTTGTGGGCGTTGTAGAGAAAGACGCAGCGGTTCTTGCCGTCGCGGATCAGATTGCCCGACACATGTGACTGGTTGGCGTAGTTGAGCATGATGCCGTGCTCGTCATCGCCGATTGAGATGTTGTCGGTGACCTTGACCCGCTTGGAGAACATCACGGCGTAACCGAGATCGTTGCCGATCGAGATATTGCCCGAGACCTCGCTGTCATTGGCGTACATGTAATGCACGGCAAAGCGCAGATCGCGGAAGCGGTTGTTGGTGAATTTGTTCTTTTTCGAGGTGTTGACGAAAATGCCGTCGCGGCCCCAACGGATGTCGTTGCCATCGACGACGGCTCCGGGGGCGTTCCAGACATAGACACCGTTGCCGCGTTCGTTCATGCGGTGATCGCGGCGGCCGACGATGACATTGCCGGCGACGCGTGAATCCTTGGCGCCGTGGATGTCGACACCGTAGAGGTTGCCGGTGATCGTATTGTTTTCGACGACGGCGCGATCGGCCTTGCGGCCGAGGCTGACGCCGGCGTCGATGGCGTCGTGCGAGGATCCCGATCCACGAATGGTCAGGCCGCGTATCGTAACGTCAGGCGCGTTGACGGTTACCACGCTTCCTTCGCCGGTCCCCTCGAGAACGGCCTCGCCGCCGCCATCCAGTGTCAATGGACGGTCAATGGCGAAATGGCCATTGTGGACGCCGGGGGCAAGGCGCAGGACCTCCCCATCCTTCGCCTCGCCGATAGCAGTTGCGAGTGCCCCGGGCTCAGCCGGCACGTGCCGTTCCGCCGCCAGACAGGCCAGCGGCAGAAACAGCAGTGCAATGAAGAGACCGAGGCGCTTCATGGTCAGGCGCCCCGAGGTTCGACGAACATGCGGCCGCGCATTTCCATGTGCAGCGCATGGCAGAACCACTGGCAATAGAACCAGTGCACACCGGGCCGCTCTGCAACGAAGGTCACCGACGCGGTTGCCTGCGGTCCCACCTCGATGGCGATGCCGAAGTTGGAGAGGCAGAAGCCGTGGGTCAGATCATCGATGTCATCGAGGTTGGTGATGTAGATCGTGACCTCGTCGCCCTGCTTGACCGTGAATTTCTCAAGGCTGAAGCTCGGCGCGATCGATGTCATGTAGACACGCACCTTGTTGCCATCGCGGATCGGCTCCTCGGCACCGTCCTCGAGATCGACCCCGTCGGCGGCGGCCTGTTGACGGGCCTCCTCCCACATCGGGTCGTCGCGTTCCCAGATCGTGACCGGGTTCACCTTCGAACGGTGGACGATGATGCTGTCATGCGGCTCGGCAAAGGTCGGGCCGTCATGCACCACCTTCATCTCGTCGCCGGAGATGTCGATGAGTTGCTCGTTCTCCGGTTTCAGCGGGCCGACATTGAGGAAGCGGTCCTTGGAGAACTTGTTCATCGAGATCAGCCACTTGCCATCGGCTTCAGCCGTCTCGCCCATGGAGGTCGAGTTATGGCCAGGCTGGTAGTGCACATCGACCTTGGAGATGATCGGGTCCACATCCGCGCCGCCATAGGCCTGGATCGCCCGGTCCATGTTCCACTTCACGACCTGGCTGTCGAGGAACAGGGTGGTGAAGCAGTTGCCCTTGCCGTCGAACGCGGTGTGCAACGGTCCGAGGCCCAGCTGCGGTTCGGCAACGATGCAGGAACGCGGGTCCGCATCCTGTTCGAACAGGGCCGGGACCTTCTCCACGTCGATGACCGAGACGGTCGGCGACAATTTGCCGTTGATCACGATGTGCCGCTTGTCCGGAGCAGCGTTGCAGCCGTGCGGGCTGTTCGGGATCGACACGTAGCGGGTGAGGCGGGAGCCCTTGCGCCCGTCGACGACCGGAACGCCATTGAGCTCCTGATAGTCGCCGGCGGCAACCGCTTCCTCGATGGCCTTGATGTCGAAGATGACCGCATGGTCGGTTTCGCTCTCGGTCATCTCGGCAAGGTTGGTGCCCATCTCCGAATTGTAGCTCGTGGCAAAGGCGTATTTGCCCTGGTAGTCGGCGTCGCAATTATCGAGGTTGCCGCTGACGATGACCTGCCAGGCCACCTTCATCTCGTCGCCGTCGATGGCGGTGAAGATGTTGACGTATTCCTCGGGCTTGTCGAGGATCGTGCCGTCATTGACGAGCGGTGCCTCGTGTTCGCCATTGGCGAAGACATAGCCGGTGCGCGGGAACTTCTGCGGCCGCAGACCGTGGATGTCCTTGGCGTTGGGGATCTCGATGATCTTGTCGCATTTCATCACGTCGCAGCGGATGCGGGCCACGCGGGTGTTGGCCTTGTCGTTGGCGAACAGGTAGCGGCCGTCATAGGTGCCGTCGGTGAAGGACATGTGCGGGTGGTGCAGGTCGCCGTTTTCATAGGTGACCTTGCCCTGGGCGGCCAGATAGGCCTTGGTCTCCGGCAGCAGACCCTCGGTGAGGACCTTCAGCGACTCATTCGTCTGGCCCCACCCCGTCGCCGAGCAACGGTTGAAGACCGGAATGCGCATCAGCTCGCGCATGGACGGCACCCCGAGGATACGAATCTCGCCGGTCTGGCCGGACGACCAGAAGCCGTAATATTCGTCAAGCTCACCGGGGGCGAGGGCGAAGTCTCCCTCGGCCGCGCGCGCGGGTGCGGAACCCGAGGCCAGGAGACCGGTGCCTGCGGCGGCAAGCACCGCGCCTCCGGCCGTGGCCCCGAGCAGGTCACGCCGATTGATGGTCAATGACTTTCCTTTTTCAGACATGGGCTTTCTCCTTTTTAGAAGCCGGTTGGACGGCGGCCTGTGATGCCGCCGTGAAACTTTTCCTGTTGCGCGCTTCGAAGGCCGCACGGCTCTTGAGCTTGCGCATGACGACCGGACATTTGGTTCCGGACTGGTAGAGCACCTGGCAGTGCAGGCAGTTGACGCATTCGTTGGGATTGATCTCGCCGGTCGGATGGATGGCCTGGACCGGGCATTCGTTGGCGCAGGTCCGGCACGGATGACCGCATTCGTGGTAGCGCTTGAGCCAGTCGAACATGCGCATGCGGGCCGGGATCGCCAGGGCCGCGCCAAGCGGGCACAGGTAACGGCAATAGAAGCGCTCGACGAACAGTCCGATCACCAGCAGACCGACGGCGAAAACAACGAAGGGCCATGCGCGGGCGAATTTCAGGATGATGGCCGTCTTGAACGGTTCCACCTCGGCAAGGGATTCGGCAAGCGGAATTGAGGCCAGGGATACGCCGAAAAGGCCGAGGAAAATCATATATTTGACAGGCCACAGGCGCTCGTGCAGCCCCCAGGGCAATTCCCATTGCGGGACTTTCAACGCGCGTGCGATCTGGTTGGTCAGTTCCTGCAGGGCGCCAAAAGGGCACAGCCACCCGCAATAGGCGCCGCGGCCCCAGAAGACCAGCGCGGCCGCGACCGAGAACCACAGGATGAAGATCATCGGATCGAGCAGGAAGGCGTCCCAGGTAAAGCCCGTCTGCAGCGCGCCGGCAAGCGCCATCAGATTGACCACGGACAGCTGGGCATTGGCGTACCAGCCGAGAAAGACCAGCGTCACGGTCAGGAAGCCCATGCGGAACCAGAACAGGAAACGCTCGTTGCGGGTCCACTGGAACTGGAAGAAAAAGACGCCGGTCAGCACCGCGAGCATCGCGGCAAGCGCGGCGATTTCGATCTTCCGGTCAAGCCATATGCGTTGCCATAGCGCCGCCTTGGCGGCGGCCTCCTCGGCGCTTGCGTCCGGGGCAGGGGCCAGCGGCAGCAGATAGCGCTCCGGCAGGCGGTAACCGAGATCGAAGGTCAGGAAGCTCTTGTCGACGGGGCCGGTCGCGCGCTGCGCCAGAAGCTGGAGGCGCCACGGCGCCGCCGGATCGAATTCCGCATCGGCGGGGATCTTGAAGAGATCAAGCTCGGTGAAGTTCGGAGCGCCGGGAGCGGCTATCTCTCCGAGGCGGCGATGTTGCCGGTCGAAAAAGCGCACGGAACGGTCCCCCTGAATGAGCTGGATGCGGTCGAATATGCCGCCCCGGACATAGCCGGATCCCTTGAAGGAATAACGCCCGCGTCCGGCGACGAGGATGGCGTGTTCGCCTTCCTGCAGCCAGTTCCGGAGATTGGCGTATTCAGCCTCGCCCAGCAGGCTCAGGCCGATTGAGGGAACGCTGACCATTGTGGCCTTCATGTCAATGAAGGTGTCGGTGTCCGGGCCTTTTTCGGGACGTGCCGCGGCGCGTTCATCGCCGGACACGGCGAAGGCCTGATTGATCTGACCGATATCGAGCGTCAGCGCGCGGACGGAACCGTCACCGGACAGGGTCATCCAGTCCTCGCTTTCAACAAGGTCGGGATTGATCTGCCGCCGCGGTCCGGCGGCGGCTTCCGGCGCCAGCCCGCCGAGGCCGAGTGCGCGCGCGACCTTCAAGCCGGCGCGCACGATTGAATCGTCGATGACCATGATGGTGACGGTCGCCCCGGAGATGATATCGAGATCGTGCGCCGATCCGCCGGCGGCGGCTTCGGCCTTCAGATCGAGCCCGGCATAGCTTTCGGTCAGACGCTGGACCTTCGCATCGGGAATGCCGATCAGCACGATGGGTTCGGAGTGCTCGACGAGCTGGACGCCGGTCAGAACGGCGTCGTCCGAAACGGCAGCGACGACATGGATCGGCTTTCCGGAATAGCCCGTCGTGCCGACGAAATCGGATGTCAGGAATGCCCATCCGACGGTTTCACCGCCGTTCAACACGGCTGCCACAGGGACATCCGTACGCAGTGTGCCGAAACCGGTCGCGCCGGGTACGAGGCTGTCCGGCTCGATCTTGCCGAGGAAACGCGGCAATTGCGCGTCGGCGGCGATCGCCGGCAGCGCGAAAAGGGTCGCCACCAATATGAGTATCGCCTTGAGACAGGACCCGATGCGCACAGCAGTTCTCCGTGAAATCAAGAGAATTACTGTCAGCTTCCGGATCGGTTCTCCTTGACTTCCGTCAAGTGACTTCAAAAATTTAAACGGTTGGTGAACTGCGCAGCTTCGGGATGAATTGCGCCCGGTTCAGACTGTATGAGGCTAATCTACCAGGTTGCAGTGATCTGTTATGCCGGCCGGCATTCCAATCGACCGATTGCCAGTCTAGCTTGCCGGCGGCGCGAGCGACTGACGTTCGATAATGTGGGTTTCGAGTTTTCTGCTTTTTGGCTGGCGGTTCTTGAGCGCGGAGAACAAGACGGTTGCGGCGGTTTTGCCCATCCTGCGGTGCGGCACGTGAACGGTGGTGACACCCGGGTCGACGACGGTTGAAAGTTCGATGTCGTCAAATCCGGTCACCGAGATGCCGCCGGGAACGCTGATGCCCATCGCCTTGGCTCTCAGAATGGCTCCGGCCGCCAGCACGTCATTGCCGCAGATGACGGCGGTCGGGCGTCTGCCGGTGCCCAAAATCGTCTCGAACGCGTCGCCGGCGGCATCGATGCTGTAAACGCATTCGACGACCGAGAAGTCCGCATCCGCGATGCCATGGTCCGACAGCGCCTTGCGCACACCGGCACGACGGTCGAATGCCCGGTCATTGCCTTCCGTGATGCCGGCAATCATGGCGATCCTGCGATGTCCGTGTTGCAGCACGCGCTCGGCCATCGCGTAGGCGGCCTGGAAATTGTCGAAGCCGACATAGGTGTGGGATGCCGCCTTGCGGTGATTCCAGGCAAGCACATAGGGAATATGCCGCTTTGCCAGGTATTCGTAGATTTCCTCGTCGCGGTCATCGCCGATCAGCAGCAGGGCATCGACACCGCGGGCGATCAGCGCGCGTATCTGTTTTTCCTCAAGGTCCTTTTTGTAAGAGGAACTGGCGACAAGGAGGCTGGCCCCGCGACTGCTGATCTCCTCCTGGAAAGCCTGCAGTCCCTTTGCGAAGATCGCATTGTCCATGGTCGGGATGACGGCGCCGATGGTGTTGGTGCGCCTTGCCGCCATCGCCTGGGCGCCGAAATTGGGGGTGTAACCCAGCTCACTGACGACCTGCATCACCCGTTCGCGCGTTGCCTGCCTTACGGTGCCGGGACGGCTCAGGCATCTGGAAACCGTTGCCGTCGAAACCGCCGCCTTGCGGGCGACATCTTCCAGTGTCGGTGGCTGGAACTTCTCCAAGGACCTCTCCAATCGGATGCCGCAAAGGCGGCTATCCTAAAATAAGGGTCCGGCAGGCTACCATGCAAGCCTTTACATAAATTGAATGCAAGCGCTTGCAATTGAAAATGTAAGCGCTTACATTGAGCCATTCTGTTCGAGCAGCTATGCCTGGGAGGAGGCCAATGCTCATTGTCGCCGCCGCGTTCTTCGCCGTCTTTCTCGCAAATGTTCTGAGCGGAGCGTTTTTCGGGACGTCGTTCCTCAACGATATCAGCGAAATGCTCGTGCTCCTGGCAACGGCCGTCTGCTTTGTCGTCGCGATCCTCATCCGGGAAAAGCGCGAACAGAACCCACAGCAATGAGTTTTCAGGGAGGAAACCACGCCATGAACGACAATCCGAAATCGGCCGAGCGCCGCAATTTTCTCAAACTGGCAGGCTCCGGCGCGTTTACGGCGGCGGTGGTCGCGGGTGCCGCGGGCACGCTCTGGTCTTCCGAGGCCGCCGCTCAGACCGCCAAGGAGGAACGCGAACGCGAAAGTGCCGCGGATCACGTCATGACGATCGCGACCGCCTATGTTCTGGGTGCTTCGCGCAGCTACCCGATCCTTCAGCTCGACCTGAAGGAAAACATCCAGAACGCCACGAACGGCAAGGTTTACGTGAAGCTCGCGCCGGGCGGCCAACTTGGCGCCGGCGGTGCGCTTGCCCAGAAGGTGCAAGGCGGAACCATCCAGGCGGCGCAGCATTCGCTGTCCAACTTCGCGCCCTTTGCGCCTTCGGTTGACCTTATCAACATGCCGTATTTCTGCGGCGCGAACCAACGCTTCGTCAATCTGGTGACATCGGAAGCCTGGAAAAAGGACGTGCACCCGAAGGTGGAAGCAAAGGGCTTCAAGGCACTGTTCTACGTGGTTATCGACCCGCGTGTTGTCGCAGTCCGCAAAGGCGGCGCGGGCGCCGTGATCCTGCCTGCCGATCTTGACGGCGTGAAATTCCGCGTGCCGGGTTCCAAGATGCTGCAGCAGTATTACCGCATGGTCGGCGCCAACCCGACACCGGTGGCCTGGGGCGAGACACCTTCCGCGATCAAGCAGGGCGTTGCCGATGCGCTCGATCCGTCCGTCGGGGCGCTCTACGTCTTCGGCTTCAAGGACATATTGAGCCACGTCACATTCACGCAGGCGGTTCCCGACAGTCAGGTCTACTCCTGCAATCTCGAATGGTTCAACTCCATGCCGGCGGATGTGCAGGAAGGGATCGAGTTCGCCTCCGAGATCACCGCCCAGCAGAACCTTGCGAAGGTTCCCGCGGCGCGCAACTACGCCATGGCGGAATTGCGCAAGTCCGGTGTCGAGTTCCATTCCCTGTCCGACGATCAACTGGCACAGTGGAAAGAGGTCGGCGGCTATCAGAATTCCGATTGGGACAGCTTCAAGACGGAGCTTGCCGGATCGATGGATGCCTTCGCCCAGCTTGAAGAAGCAGCCGGCACCCAGGGCCGCTACTACGTCCACGACGCCTGATCGTGACCTTCCATTGCCGGCGCCGCGTGGCGCCGGCGACCACCCCATTCCGCGATAGCGAGCCCGCCGCAGGGTCGGCGAGGGTTCGCGTCGCGCCGGTGAGGGATCGAAGATGCTTAAGACACTGAACCAGAACGCGGAACGATGGGCGCTGCTCGTCTTCTACGTCATGCTCGTGGTCACCATGGCGATCGAGGTGATCCGCCGCGAGGTCTTTGCCTACTCGTCCATCTGGGGCGAGGAGATTGTCCGCTACTCGTTCATCTATCTGGCATGGATCGGCGCCGCTTCCGCGGTGCGCGAGCGCGCCCATATTCGCATCGACGTCATCCTTCACTATCTCGGGCCGCGCGCCAAGGCGCTGGTCTATATCTTCGGCGACCTCGTCATGTTCGTCGTTGCCCTCATCGCCCTTTACTGGTCGTTCGAGACCGTCACGGTTTCCTGGAAATTCGGCTCGGTGAGCCACGGCCTGCGGGTATCCATGGTTTGGTTTCTCATGGCCGTCCCCATCGGTTTCACGCTGATGATCATTCGGCTCATCCAGTCCTTCCTGGACGACATACATGCCTTGCGGACCGGCGAGCCGGTCTTCGAAGGCAACAAGATGTTCGATTGAGGGGCGCGCCATGTTGTGGAACCAGCAATTGAACACCGTTGAACTCGGATGGGAATTCTATCTTCCGGTCCTCGTATTCGTGGCACTGTGCGCGCTTGCGGTGCCGGTCTGGGCTGCTATCGGATCGGCGGCTGTGCTGATGCTGCTGATGTCTGGCGCGTTGCCGCTGTCGCTCGTCGGCGAGTCGCTGTTTGACGGCATCGATGCATTCGCGTTGACGGCCATTCCGCTTTTCATCCTGACGGGCGACGTCCTGGTGCGCACCGGGCTCAGCCGCAAGTTCCTCGATGTGGCGGAGGCGCTGACCTGCTGGACCAAGGGCGGTTTCGGTTCGGCGACCGTTCTGGTCTGCGGCATGTTCGCGGCGATCTCGGGGTCGGATGCGGCGGGCGCCGCGGCGGTCGGGCGCATGACGATCGATCGTCTTGTCGAGAGCGGCTACCCGCGCCCCTACGCCTGCGCGCTCGTCGCGGCGGGTGCCTGTACCGGCATCCTCATTCCGCCGTCGATCGCCTATATCATCATCGGGCTGGTGCTGGGCATATCGGCATCGACGCTGTTCCTCGCGGCGGTGATACCGGGCCTTGCGATCCTCGTATCGATCCTGATCACCAATGTCGTCGTCAACCGGATCTATTCCTATGAGGGTGGAGATCCGATGACGTTCGGCGAATGGTTGGGGAACCTGCTGCGGACACTGAAATCTGGCTGGTATGCCTTCCTGGTGCCCGGCATCATCTTCTACGGCATTTTCTCCGGGCGGTTGACGCCGACGGAAGCCGGCGCAACAGCGGTTATCGTCACCATTGTCATGGGTTTTATACTCGGAACACTGAAGCTGTCGGACTTTCCGGCGATGCTGATCGGATCGGCAAAGGTGAACGGTGTCATCCTGCCCATCATCGCGTTTTCGCTGCCGCTTGCGCAGGCGCTCGCCATCATGGGCGTTCCGCAAGGCTTCGTTGCCGCTGCGACCGGCGTCAGTGAAAACCCGGCGGTCCTGATCCTGATGATGATCCTGATTCTGATTGCGGCCGGCTGCGTGATGGAGACGACCCCCAACATCGTGATCCTTGCGCCTATACTCAAGCCGCTTGCCGACAATATCGGCATGAACGAGATTCAGTTTTGCATCATGATGATCACCGCCCTCGGAGTCGGCTTTATCACGCCGCCTCTCGGGCTTAATCTGTTCGTTGTTTCCGGTCTCACAGGGGAATCGATCCTGAAGATCGCGGCGCGGGCCGTGCCGTTCGTATTCTTTATGCTGATCGTGGTGCTGTTTATCGCCTATATTCCCGAGATCTCGACAACTTTGCTTCCAGACATTTACAAGTAGGACCCTTTCATGCCCCGTACTTACCTCAAAAAGGCAACGCTCACATCGACCAGCGACACCACGGACGTGCGCGCCACGGTGCAGGAGATCCTCCATGCCATTGAGGTGGGCGGGGATGAAAAGGCGCTCGAATATGCGGCAAAGTTCGACAAGTACGAGGGCAATGTCGTTCTTGGCCGTGACGAGATCGAGGCCGTTTCGGCGCAGGTTCCGGAAAAGCTCAAGGACGATATCCGCTTTGCGCACGACAATGTTCGACGCTTTGCCGAAGCGCAGCGGGAGACGCTGAAGGACATCGAGGTCGAGATCGTTCCGGGACTGGTTGCCGGTCAGAAAAGCATCCCGTGCGGCGCGGCCGGCTGCTACGTGCCGGGCGGGCGCTACAGCCACATCGCGTCGGCGATCATGACGGTGACGACCGCCAAGGTGGCGGGCTGCAAGCACATTGTTGCCTGCTCCCCGCCGCGTCCGGGCATCGGTGTCGCGCCGGCGATCGTCTATACCGCCGATCTGTGCGGCGCCGACACGATCCTGGCCATGGGCGGCGTACAGGGCGTGGCGGCGATGACCTTCGGCCTCTTCGGCCTGCCCAAGGCCGATATACTGGTGGGCCCCGGAAACCAGTTTGTCGCGGAGGCAAAACGTATCCTGTTCGGCCGGGTGGGGATCGACATGTTCGCCGGTCCGACGGACAGCCTGATCATCGCGGACGGAACCGCCGATGCCGCCATCGTGGCCGCCGATCTCGTCGGCCAGGCCGAGCACGGCTACAATTCACCCGTCTGGCTGGTCACGGATGACAAGGGTCTGGCCGACAAGGTCATGGAGCTTGTACCGCAACTGATCGCGGATCTGCCGGAAACGAACAGCCGGAACGCCGAAGCGGCATGGCGGGACTATGCCGAAGTGATCCTTTGCGGCGATCGCGAGGAGATGGCGCAGACGTCGGACGAATACGCGCCCGAGCACCTTACGGTGCAGGCGCAGGATCTGCCCTGGTGGCTGGACCGGCTGCAGTGCTATGGTTCGCTCTTCCTGGGCGAGGAGACGACGGTTGCCTTCGGTGACAAGGCCTCGGGCACAAACCATGTGCTGCCGACATCGGGTGCAGCCAGCTATACCGGCGGCCTTTCCGTGCACAAATACATGAAGATCGTCACCTGGCAGAGGGCAACGCGCGAGGGCGCGAAGCCTGTCGCCGAGGCAACGGCCCGCATCTCGCGCCTTGAGGGCATGGAAGGCCACGCGCGGACTGCGGATATTCGCCTGCGGAAATATTTCCCGGACGAGAATTTCGATCTGTCGGCGCATGGATGATGCAATGGCGGGCGGTTTTTCGGAACTCCTTGACCTGAAGGGCAGGGTCGCCTGCGTGACCGGAGCCAGTTCGGGACTGGGTCGCCGGGCCGCTGAGACATTGGCTGCCGCCGGGGCGCATGTGGTCGGTGTTGCGCGGCGGCGCGAACAGCTCGAGGACTGGAAGGCGCGGGCGCAGGGCGAGACGGCGATTGTGCCCTTCGACCTTGCGCGGCGCGACGGGATCGGCGATCTGGCGCAGGCGGTGAGCGAACCGTTCGGTGCGCCCGATATTCTGATCAATGCCGCCGGGATCAACACGCGTCAGACAGCGGACGAGGTTACGGTGGAGGGCTGGGACAGGACGCTTGATCTTAATCTGGCGATTCCATTTTTCCTGAGCCAGGCGCTGGCGCCGGCCATGAAAGAAAAAGGCTGGGGAAGGATCGTCAATTTTGCTTCGCTGCAGACGACGCGGGCCTTCCCGGGCGGGATTGCTTATGGCGCGTCGAAGGCCGCCATCGGTCAACTGACACGGGCGATGGCCGAGGACTGGTCGCGATACGGCATCAATGTCAATGCAATCGGTCCGGGCTTCTTCCGGACCGAGCTGACGGCCGCCGTGTTCGAGGGCCCGCAACGGGCCGAGCGCAACGCGCAGCAAACATGTATCGGCAGAAACGGCGAGCCGGAGGACATTGACGGTCCGATCCTGTTCCTTTGCTCCGACGCGTCCCGCTATGTTACCGGTCAGGTGCTGATGGTCGATGGGGGATTTACCGCGAAATGAAGGCGCTGGTTTACCAGGGTGAAAAACGCCTGGCATTCATGGATGTCGCGCAGCCTGAGCCCCATGAGGGGGACGTCATGGTTGCCGTTGAAAGCGTTGGAATCTGCGGCTCGGACATGCATGCCTTCCTTGGCCACGACGAGCGCCGGCCGCCGCCGTTAATCCTCGGCCATGAGCCGGCGGGTGTCGTCAAGACCGGTCCGTTGGCCGGCAAACGGGTGACAGTCAATCCGCTGGTGAGCTGCGGTGTCTGTGCGGCCTGCCGGTCGGGCCGGGAAAATATCTGCCCGGACCGGCAGATCCTTTCGATGAAACCGCGCGAGGGCGCGTTCGCGCAGATGATCTGCGTGCCGCCCTCCAATCTTTTCGAGATTCCCGATCATGTTTCCTTTGACGTCGCCGTGCTGGCGGAGCCGATCGCCTGCGGCTGGCACGCGGTGCGGCTCGCCCGGCGGGCGATGTTCGGCGCGCTGGAAGAGGCGCGCGTGCTTGTTATCGGGGGTGGCGCTATTGGTGTCGGCGTGGCGCTCAGCCTGATAGCCGCCGGAGCGGACAATATCATCCTGTCCGAACCCAACGCCGAAAGGCGCGATTATCTCTCCGACAGGTGCGGGCTGAAGGCCATTGCCCCGGAGGAAATCGGCAGCGATCAATTCGATCTGGTCATTGATGCTGTCGGATACGCCGCGACGCGTTCACAGGCGATTGCGCTCGTCCGTCCGGGCGGCGTGATCATGCATATCGGGCTTGGCGGTGGCGCGGGCGATGCCGATTTCCGCCGCATGACGCTTCAGGAAATCACATTTATCGGCACCTACACCTACACAAAACAGGATTTCAGGGAGACGGCGCAAGCGATCTGCGATGGCCGTCTGGGTCCGCTCGACTGGACCGAAAAGCGGCCGCTCGGTGAGGGGCAATCGGCTTTCGACGACATCCTGGCCGGTCGTGCGCAAGCGCCGAAGATCATCCTGAAGCCAAGCGCTTAGGGCGGCAAAACAACCCGCGTCGTCCTTGCTGCAAGTGTTCCGTCAGCGCGAATGCCCGGATGCCGTCGACACAAGGGCAGCCGTGCCCGTCGTCACGGGCCGGTCACCACCTCCAATCACCTCAAAGCCACAATGGACGATGCGCCCTGCAGCCTCGTTCGTTTCGACCGAAACCACGTGTCCATGAATCGCATAGCTGCCGCCAATCGGTGCGGCCGCCGTGTTCTTGAACGTCAGGCGGCGGATGTGAACCGGTTCGCCAAAGGCGCGCGAGGCGGCTTCCAGGCACCAATTGCCCATCATGAAGCCCGGAACGATCAAGTCGTTCATGCCTTGCGCGCGCGTGTAGTCCTGATCGTAATGGAAGCGGTGAAAATTGCGGATCGCCGCACAAAACAGCACCACGTCAACCTGTGTCGGCCGCTTGACGAGCGGCGCCAGCCGATCACCGGCCGCGGCTGTACCGACTGATAGCGCGGGTTCAGAATAGTAGCTGTTCATATCGCTCCCGCACGACCGGATCACCCGCCTGATCACGATATTCGGTGACCCATTCGGCAATGACAAAGTGTCGTGTCCTGCCTTGTTTCTCCGTCAGTGATTTGAGCGTGCGGGTCCCGCTCAAACGGTCGCCAACCCGCAAGGGGCGCAGCCATTCCATCTCGACGCTGCCACCCATTGTCTGACCGGTGCCGATCATCGGCCGGTGTTCGTGGACGGTGCCGTCTTCCGCCATGGCCGAGGCCGCAACGAATGGCCGCGTTGCCCCATAGTAGAGCATCGGCGGAACCTCAACGGTTGTCCCGTCGCCCGGATTGTCCGGGATCGCATAGAGCGGATTGTCGTCTCCCGAGGCGGCAATGAAACGCCGAGCTTCGCTGACTGATATGGGATCGCTTTCGAACTCGATTGCCCGGCCGACCCAGGCCAGAATGTCCGGTGTGAGCAGCGTCATGAAGGCGTGTTCCTTGCACCGGTGAACCGCGGTTCGCGGCGTTCGGCGAAGGCGGCAAGGCCCTCGCGGACATCCGCGCCCTGTCCCGCCGCCATTGCCAGCCAGTATTCCATCGCGTCGGCCTCGGACACGCTGCCGTAAAGCGTGGTCTGCGCGATGCGCTTGTAGGATTGAAGGGCGAACGGCGACAGCTTGGTCATCGTGGCCGCCATGGCCAGCGCGCGGTCGACCAGTTCGTCGCCTGCGACCACCTCGTTGACAAAGCCGAAGTGATGCGCCCGGCTGCTGGTCAGCGGCGCACCGGTCATGACCATCTCGTTGACGATCGCGGCAGGCAGCAAATGCGGCAGGCGCGACGATTGCCCTGCAATCGGAACGATGCCGAGCCGAGCCCCCGGCACTGCAAATGTCGCCTTGGGCGTTGCCAGACGGATGTCGCTGGCGATTGCCAGGCAAAAGCCGCCGGCATAGGCCGAACCGTTTATGGCGGCGATCACCGGTTTCATCGTGTCGCGCGGTCGCAGGAACACCCGCATATGCTCTTCTTCATAGAGGTGGCCGAGATCGCCCGGTTCGATCGCCTTGATGTCATGGCCGGCACAAAATGCCGTGTCGCCTGCTCCGGTCAGAACAATGACGCGCGTATCGTGGTCGGCATCGGCACGGTCGAACGCGTCATGCAGGGCAGTGATCATGTCCGGCGTCAGCGCGTTGCGTTTCTCGGGCCGCTCCATGACGATCATCAGGACGCCGTCCCGAGGGCTGCTGGTCTTGATCTTTCCGTCGGTCATCAGGGCCTCATCTCTCTCCGGTTCATCGTCTGGCTGTCGGCCGGCTGAACTTCCAACCGCTGCGCCAACTCCTTTCGCAAAACCTTTCCGCCCGCATTGCGTGGCAGGGCGTCCAACAGATGGATCGCGACGGGCACCTTGGGCGCGGACAGGAATTGCCGGCAATGGGTCATCAACGTGTCGAAAATCGTCGACCGGTCGGCCGCGGGCGAGGGGACGATACAGGCGACGACGACCTGACCGAGAACCCGATCGGGCGCTCCGACCACGGCGGCCTCGGAGACCGCGTCATGGCTCGACAGCACTGCCTCGATCTCGAGCGGCGAGATGTTGAGGCCGCCGCGGATGATCATGTCGGACATGCGCCCGGACAGGAAGACGCGTCCGTCGGCATCCACATGGCCGATATCCTGGGTGTAAATCCAGCCGTCGCGCACGCGCCGGGCGGTTTGCTCTGGATCGTCCAGATAACCCGCCATCAGCGTCGGGCCGCGCAAGGTGATTTCACCGGTCTTGCCGGACGGCAACGGCATGCCATTGCCATCGCGGGCCACCGCCTCGAAACCGGGAGACAATTGTCCGACAGATCCGGGATGATGCAGTGTATCCGCCCGCTCAACGGCCGCGCCTGGAATTTCCGTCAGGCCATAATTGCTGATCAGTGGCGCGCCGCTATAGGCCTCGAAGCGCGCGATGTCATGCTCGCTGATCGGTGCGGACGCCGTGTAGAGCGCGCGCAGCGATGACAGATCGAAGGCGTCCCGGTCGTCCAGATTGAGGATCATCAGCGCCATGGCCGGAACAAATGCGGCTGTCGTCACTTGATGCGTCTCGATCGCGAGCAGCGCATCACGCGGCTTGAACCGCTCAAGCAGGACCAGTGCGGCACCGGCATAGAGCGCCGATCCGGCACTGAACAGCAATCCGTAGATCGTGTGAAAAGGCAGCGCGGCAAGAACACGGTCTGCCGGTGAAAGCCGCCAGGTGGCGAGCAGAGTCCGGTGCAAGGCATCAATTGTCGCCGCGGTGTGGACGATGGCCTTTGGCTGCCCCGTCGTGCCCGAACTGAACAGAATGACGGCCGGACGGCTGCCATTTTCGTCGTTGATCGCCATTGGCACCGGCGGCTCCGTCCGTTCCGGCCCCCACTGGCGCACACCGGCGACACCGGGTGCGAGATGAAAGCAGAAGGCCGAGGGCGTGTCAGTTTCCGCCGCACGACAGCCGACGAGCGCGTGGCTCGCGCCCGTTCGCTCGATATAGTGGGCACGCTCCTGGGTGCGGCTGCCCGGGTCGCCGACAATGACAACGGCATCAATGGTCCTTAGTGCCCAATAGGCGATAACCGATTCGACGCAGACGTCGGGCAGAAACAGCACACGGCTTTCTGGTCCGACGCCGTAACGCGACAGCAGCGCGGCGAGCCGGTCGATTTCGGTGCAGAGCGCCCGGTAGCTCAGCGACACGCGCCCGTCGCATACGGCAAGGGCCTCCGGCCGCTCTTCTGCGTGCCGCCACAGACGGGCCGCGGACGTGCTGTGCTCCGGTGTCGTGTCCAACTTATCTCAATCCGCTCTTCAGACCGCACCTGGCGGGCGCGGCGCGGCATGGGCGACGCCGGTTCCGAACGGGCAAAAGACAGGGATGACTGCTCAAAGCTACACTCCATTTTGTGCGGGGCTGAAAAGCTCGTTCGCTCTGTTCTATTGACATTAACACCAAAACCCGGCCATTCTCAATACTGGAACATGTGTGCTGAATATCAGAACAAATACTGGGAGAATGCGATGCTCAAAACCATAGGAAAATTCGCCGTCGCCGCATTGGCAGCTTCGGTACCCGTCCTGGCCGGCGCTGCCGATCCGTCGCCGACAACACAGAAGATCATCGATCGGGGCACGCTCTTGTGTACCGGTCACAACGGCAGCTTCTTCGGATTTGTCGAGGTCAATGATCGCAATGAGTGGAAAGGGCTGGACATCGATATGTGCCGGGGTCTTGCCACGGCGATCCTTGGCGATCCCGACAAGGCCCAGATCGTTCCGCTCAGCTGGGCGCAGCGTTTTCCGGCGCTCCAGTCGGGCGATGTGGACCTGATCATCAAGGCAACGACCTGGACGATGGGCCGGGACACCGAGCTGGGCCTGCAATTCTCGATCCCGTATTTTCTTGGCGCCGCCCAATTCATGGCCCATGCCGATCTTGGGGTGACGGAGGCTGCTGAACTGGATGGCGGCACGATCTGCGTTGAGGCCGGTACGACCATCGAACGCATTGCCGGTGATTTCCTCAGCTCGAACAATATCGAGCACACGATGGTGTCCTACGAGAAGGGTGCGGAACTGCGGGCCGCCTATCTGGCAAAACGCTGTGACGCATTTGCCGGCTGGGGTCCCAATCTGGCGGTGATCCGGGCCACCGAGGTCGATGATTCCGAGGCGCATGTAATCCTTTCGGACCAGCTCTCGACCGACCCGATCTCTGCCGCCATGCGCCAGGGCGATGAGGAGTTCGTCGATCTGGTCAACTATCTGATCGCGGCCCTGATCAAGGCGGAGGAGTTGGGTATTACCAGCGAGAACGTCGACGAGATCGCGGCGAATCCGCCATCCACGACCGTCGCGCGGCTGCTCGGCGCGGATCCCGGCATAGGTGAACGGCTCGGCCTTCGCGATAGCTGGGCGCGCGAGGTCATTGCCGAGATCGGCAATTTCGGCCAGATGTATGACCGCAACCTGGGCAAGGATTCGCCTTACAAGCTCGATCGAGGCTTGAACGCGCTGTGGAAGGACGGCGGCGTTCTTTATACGCCGATCATCGACTGATCCGCACGGCCCCGCGCTGGTGCAGGCGCGGGGCCGCACTCTCCAACTCAAGATCCGGTGGGGCCGATGGCTGCCGCAACAGCGCAATCCCGCAAAACGGCGCAGGTCCGGCGTTTGCTGATCCAGGCCGTGATCGTGATTGCCATCATGGTGATCATCTGGAGCACCTATACGACCGCGCAGACCAATCTGAATGCGCTGGGCATCACCGGCGGTTACGCTTTCCTCGAACGCGCCACGGGATGGAGCTATTCGTTTTCGCTGCTGCCGCGTTCCGTCGATGACACCTATCTGCGCACACTAACGATCGGTTTCATCAACACGCTGTTTCTTGGCTCCCTGTGCATTGTGCTTTCGACCGTGCTCGGCTTTGTCATCGGCAGCATCCGCGATACGTCCAACCTGGCGCTGCAGACCATCGCGAGCGCCTATGTGCAGCTTTTCCGCAATCTTCCGCTCATCCTTCAACTGGTCTTCTGGTATGCAGTGTTCATCCATTTGCCGGGGCCGCGGCAGGCCCACACGCTGGGCGACATCGCCTTCTTTTCCAATCGCGGGCTGATGCTGCCGGCGCTGAATCTTTCGGGCGAGATCGCTTTGATCCTGCTGCTCGGTTCGATCCTGCTGGGTGTCATCGTGCTGCTGGTGCGGATCTCGGTGGCGCGGGCGCTTGTCATCTGGGCGTCCGGAACCGCGATCGCGATTGCCGTTTGTCTGCTGATATTCGTGCCGCAGGGTGAGTCGATCGTCTCCGTGCCCGCCCTGAAGGGGTTGCGCTTTTTGGGCGGCATGCAGATGACCATCGAGCTCGTCGCCATGATCGTCGCCATCGTGCTTTACAGCTCGGCCTATATTGCCGAGGTGGTGCGCGGCGGCCTTGCGGAGGTTCCGAAAGGCCTGATCGAGGCGGGCCAGGCGCTCGGTCTCAGCGGCCGGACGATATGGAGCCGTATCAAGCTGCCGATGGCGCTGCGCAGCATCGTGCCGCCCCTGGGCAATCAGTGGATCTTCGTCATGAAGGCGACCACGATCGGCGTGGCGATCGGCTTCAGCGACTTGTTCATGATCGTCTCGACCTCGTTGACGCAGACCGGCCAGACGCTGGAACTGATTGCCATTCTCATGGGTTGCTTCCTGCTGATCAATTTCGCCTTGGCGCAATTGGTCGACCTTATCAACCGTCGCATGCAATTGAAGGCTCACTGAATGGCTGTCGTCAGCGCCTCCGATACCTCAACGGAAATGGTCAAAGCGCCCAGCCGCATGAGCCGCTTCATCCGGATGCTGCAACGCCGGGCGTTTGCGACGCCGGCGGACACGGCCATTTCCGTCATGGTTTTCGGTTTGCTGCTCTACATTCTGTGGCTTGCCGTTGACTGGGCGTTGGTGCGCGCGGTCTGGTCGGCACAGGCGGTGGATCAGTGCAAGGTCGACGGGGCAGGGGCGTGCTGGTCCGTGATCGACGCGCGCCACCGCCTGATCCTGTTCGGCCTCTATCCCTTTGAAGAGCACTGGCGATCGACAGCCGCATGCATCTCGATCATCGCCACCGTGGTCCTGTCTTGCGTGCCGGCCTTCTGGTCGGCGCGTCGTCTGATCCCGTTGTGGATCGTCGGTTTCGCTGCCTATTACCTCTTGATGGAAGGCAGCCTGATCGGCCTGCCGCAGGTGACAACCGACCAGTGGGGTGGCCTGTCGCTGACGCTTTTCCTGTTCTCCTCCGTCGTCCTGCTCGGCATGCCGATGGGCTTGGGGCTTGCGCTGATGCGCCGGTCGAAGATGCCGGTGGTGCGGCTGACGGCGACGCTGATCATCGATTTCGTGCGGTCTCTGCCTTTGCTGACAACGCTTTTCACTGCCGCCGTCATCCTGCCGATCCTGCTTCCGGAATGGCTGCAGGGCGACAAGATCTGGCGCGTCATCCTCGCCTTCGCGCTCTTCTTCGCCTGTTATCAGGCCGAGGTCTTCCGGGGCGGGTTTCAGGCCATTCCGAAAGGCCAGTGGGAGGCGGGAAAGGCGCTCGGCCTCAGCCAATGGACGGTCCTGTTCGATATTGTCCTGCCGCAGGTGTTCCGTCACGCGCTGCCGGCGACCATCAACATGGTCGTGCTCACTTTCAAGGAGACGGCCATCGTCATCATCATCGGCTTCTTCGAGATGCTGGCCTCGGCAGGCGCCGCCTTCGGTACCGGCGAGTGGGCGCCCTATTACCTGGAGGTCTACGCCTTCGTCGGCCTCATCTACTGGGTCTTCATCTTCTCGCTCGGCCAGTACGGCGAATATCTGAAAAACCGCATGAAGGTGGATCGCCGCTGACGATTTAGGGTGTCAGTCGATAACCACCAATCCGTTCGGCGTTTCCAGCGTGAAGGCCAGCGCCCGGTCGCCTTCCTCGATCTGCGCCAGATGGGCGATCGAAAGCGTCTCGAACACGGTGCGCAACCTGCCCGGATCGGGGTGAGTCAGGTTGACGGTCTTCAGCCGCACGCCCAGATCCTGCTGCCCCGCTGACGGGTGCGGCCCGGGCGACCATTCGATGAAGGCCGGGACCAATCCGCCCTCGGGGAGCGACCCGTCACGCGGTACGGTCAGACGCCATGTGCGGTCGCCGCGCCTGAAGTCGACCACCTCGCCAAGGTCGATCGGGCTGGCCGCCAGCACGCCGTCGAGATCGTCGGTGTTGACCACCCAGCATAGCGCGCGCGGTCGCTCTTCGAGGCGCGTTCGCGTCTCCGAATCATCGAGCGTGAACCAGCGTACCCGGCCCGGGTCAGGGGCGTCGGGGTCGATGGCGATCAACTCGAGGAAACTCTCATTGCCGGCCTGCATGACACAATTATGGGTGCTCATCGCGTCATGTTTCGAGCCTGCGGGCACCTCGACGCCCAGGGCCTCGCGCATGGCCGCAACGCCCTGGTCCAAACTGGCGGCGCCGATGGCGAAGTGGTCGATCCGGTTGTGCATGATTACGCCTCCAGTCCGGTGTTCATCAGCGGCAGCGCCGCGTCAAGGTCATCGATCAGGCTTTGCGTGTCCTCAAGCCCGATGTTGAAACGGATCAGGGGCCCAGGCTCGTCCCACCGCTGCGCGGTGCGCACCGGCCTGACCGGCAGGACGAGGCTCTCATAACCGCCCCAGCTCACGCCGATGCCGAAATGGCGCAGCGCGTCGACAAAGGCCCGCACATCATCATCCGCGCAGGGGTGGAAGATGACGCCGAAGAGGCCCGCCGCCCCGCTATAGTCGCGTTTCCAGAATTCGTGGCCGGGGCAGCTCTCAAAGGCCGGGTGAAGCAATCGTTTGACCTGCGGTTGTCCGGCGAACCAGTCGGCGATCCGCCGCCCTGCCGCGTCGATCGCCTTCATGCGTACATCGAGCGTGCGCAGGCCGCGCAGAACGAGCATGACCTCCTGTCCGCCGGTCTTGTCGCCGACGGCCATGACGTGTTTGCGGATGCGCATCGCAAGATCGGCGTCCGAACATGCGACAACGCCCAGCATGCAGTCGGAATGACCGCTGATATATTTGGATGCGGAATAGACGAGCACATCGACGCCGAGCGACAGCGGCCGGCAGAAGACCGGCGTCGCCCAGGTGCCGTCGAAGACGCTTGTCACGCCATGCGCCCTGCAGGCCTCGGCGATCGCCGGCGCGTCGCAGACCTCGAATGTGCCTGAGCCCGGCGCCTCGAACATGATCGCGGCCGTATTGGGCCGGAACAGCGCGGAAATCCGGCCGCCGATCATCGGATCGAAATATTCGACCTCGACATTCTGCCCGGCCAGAACACCGTCGCAGAAGGCTCGCGTGTTGCCGTAGACATTGTCGGCGACGAGCAAGTGGGTGCCGGGCGCCGTCAGCGCCATGAGGGTCAGCGTGATGGCCGCAACACCCGATGAGGTCAAGGTGACGGCGGATGCGCCCTCAAGCGTTGCCAGTGCCGTTTCCAGCTTGAAACTGGCCGCGTTGCCGTAGCGATTGTAATAGAGTGTGCCGGACCGATAGCGCTCGGCGCGGGCAGCCTCGAATGCCGCCAGAGTGTCGAACACCATGGTTGAGCCAAGCTCGACCGGCATGTTGACGTGGCGCCCCTCGACCCGGTCCGGCCGGCCTGCTCGAACGAGAGAGTCTTTGATTTCCCTATCGGTTTCTGCCATAGGGCAACGTCCCCTCCCGAGTTTGAATCGATGATGACAGGCATCGTCTTTTGTGTCAATATACGGAATAAATGTGCCGAATATCAATACAATCAACTCAGGAAACATGGTCAAGAATCTGACATCCAGCCATTGGGGGCCGGGCATTGTCTCCGTGAACGACGGTCGCATCGTCGACGTCGCGGCCCACCCGGATGATCCGTCGGGCTCGGCGATCAACGGCAATATCGCCGGCAGTCTGAATGGGCGGGCGCGGATTCTGCGCCCGGCGATCCGCAAAGGTTGGCTCGAAGGTGACCCGGGTACGCCGCGCGGCGAGCGCGGCAGGGATGTTTTCGTTGAGGTGTCCTGGGACGAGGCGCTTGACCGCCTGGCGGTCGAGATCGAACGGGTGCGCAATGTCTACGGCAACGAGGCCATCTTCGCCGGCTCCTACGGCTGGGCCAGCGCCGGCCGGTTCCACCACGCGCAAAGCCAGCTCAAACGATTTTTGAACACCGTTGGCGGTTTTGTGCGCTCAGAAGGCAATTACAGCTATCAGGCCGCCCTGGTTCTGATGCCGCACATCGTCATGAACTACCGTGAACAGGTGGCTCAGGCGACGCGATGGCCGGTGATCGCACAACATGCCGATCTGGTCGTCATGTTCGGCGGTGTCGCGCCGCGCAACATGCAGGTCAGCGATGGCGGACTATCGCGCCACCGGGGCTATGACAATCTGCGCGCCTGTGCGAATGCCGGCGTCCGGTTCGTCAACCTCAGCCCATTGCGCAGCGACGGCATGCCGGAGTTGAACGCCGAATGGTTGTCCCCGCAGCCGGGTTCCGATACCGCCGTGATGATGGGTCTGGCGCATACGCTTTTGGCTGAGGGTTTGCACGACCGGGCGTTTCTCGATCGCTACACGGTCGGCTTCGACCGCTTTGCCGCTTACCTGACCGGCGAGACCGACGGCACGCCCAAAAATGCCGACTGGGCCGAGCAAAAATCGGGCATTGCAGCCAACCGCATTCGCGATCTTGCCCGCCGGATGGCGGGCGGCCGGACGATGATTGCGACTGCTGCCGGCTTGCAGCGGGCCGATTATGGGGAGCAGCCGCTATGGATGACGGTGACGCTCGCCGCCATGCTTGGCCAGATCGGCCTGCCAGGTGGCGGTTACACGGTCGGCTACGGCGTCAACGGCAATATCGGCAATATGGAACGTCTGTTCGCCTGGGGAAGCTTTCCACAGGGCCGGAATCCGGTGGACGACTTCATCCCCGTCGCCATGACAAGCGAGATGCTGCTCAATCCGGGTGGCGGCTACCGGTTCGACGGTTCGGAAAGGATCTTTCCCGACATTCGCATGGTCTGGTGGGCCGGCGGCAATCCGTTCCACCACCATCAGGATCTCAACCGGCTGCGCGCGGCGTTCCAGAAGCCCGAGACGATCATCGTCAACGAGATGAACTGGACCGCCACCGCGCGCCATGCCGACATCGTCCTGCCGGTTGCCGCGCCGCAGGAGCGCCTGGACTTCGGCGGCGGCAAGTCCGACAACGGGCTCATTCCCATGCCGGCGCTGGTGCCGCCGCCGGGCGAGGCGCGCAGCGAATATGAGACATTTGCCGAGTTGGCCGCGCGGCTGGGTACCCGGGCGGCGTTTACCGAAGGCAAATCCACCGAAGACTGGTTGCGCGCGATGTGGGCGGTTACCCGCCGGAACGGTGCCGATACCGGGGTCGAATTGCCGGACTGGGACGCATTCATCTCCGGCGATTTGATCCAGGTCCCCGACCCGTCGCCAGAGCAGGTCTTTCTGGCCGATTTTCGTGCCGATCCCGACGCCAACCCCCTGCCGACGCCGAGCGGCCGGATCGAAATCTACAGCGAGACCATTGCCGGTTTCGGCCTCGATGATTGTCCGGGTCATGCGACGTGGCGCGCGCCGCGCGATGTCGCCGACGGCCTGGCGGATGCCTATCCGCTGTACCTCATCTCCGGTCAGCCGGGCACGCGGCTGCACAGCCAACTCGACAATGGCGCCTACAGTCGCAGCATGAAGATCGAGGGCCGTGAGCCGGTGCTGGTGCACCCCGATGACGCTGCAGCCCGGGACATCGTCGATGGTGATGTGGTCGAACTGTTCAACGCGCGCGGTCGCTGTCTTGCCGGCGCGCGGGTGACCGATGATGTCGCCAAGGGCTGTGTCTTTCTGTGGACCGGAGCCTGGTACGACCCCGATTTCGATGCGGAGCATCACCGCGATCGCCATGGCAACCCCAATGTTCTGACCCACGATTTGCGAACGTCATCCCTGGCGCAGGGACCGGCCGCGCATTCCGCGCTTGTGCAGATGCGCCGGTTTGACGAACCGGTTCCGGAGGTGACGGTTTTCGATCCGCCGACATTTGTGGCAAAAGGGGATCGATGAATCGGGAGGGAATTTCTTGGCGGATAGTGTAGATGGGCGCAAGACAGATGCGCCGAAACTGGATTCCACCCTTTCAAAGGGGCTTATGATCCTGGAAACGCTCACCGCGCACCGCGGTGGGAAAGGCGTTACGGAACTGTCCAAGGAACTCGGCCTGACCAAGTCGAACACATTTCGCCTGCTGCAGACGCTCTGCGCACTCGGCTATGTAAGAAACAATCGGGACAAAACCTATTCGGCCACGCTCAAAACATGGCAGATCGGGCGGGCCGGCGTCGAAAATCTCAATTTGCGCGAGGTCTCCCGGCCCGCAATGCAGCATCTGGCCAACGAGACGGGGGAAGTGATCTATCTGGCTGTCCCCGAACATCTGCAGATCGTCTATATCGACAAGATCGACAGTTCGGACCCGATCCGGTCCTGGAATCCGATCGGAGGCAGCGCGCCCATCCATTGTGTCGGGACCGGCAAGGCCATTCTGGCTGCCAATTACGGAACGCTGCGCGATACGGTGAAACACAATCTGGTGCGCTATACCGACCGGACGATCACGGATATCGAGGCGCTCGACGCGGACATCGCACTGACGCGCAAGCGCGGCTATGCCTTCGATACCGGCGAGTTTCGCGAACGGGGCTTGAGTTTCGGCGCTGCGCTCACGCTGCCCGCGGGTGAGGCCGTTGCGGCAATCGGTATCTCCATTCCCCGCCGCAAGCTGATGGATGGAACCGAGGAGCGGCTTGGCGGGCTGGTCGCCGATGCCGCCCAGAGTGTGTCACAGCGGCTGAAGCTGCTCTGACCTGCGCGCGGTGCCGGTCAGTCTTTCTTTTCCGGGAACGTCACCGGACCGCCCTGTTCGGCCCAGGTGGAAAAGCCTTCGCGCAAATGCGCTGCCTTGAAACCCATGTCATTGAGCGTTGCGACCGTCAGGGCCGACCGCCAGCCCGATGCGCAGTGGAAGACGAAGGTCTTGTCCTGGCCGAAGACCTCCTTGAAGTAGGGACTTTCGGGGTCGACCCAGAATTCGATCATGCCGCGTGGCGCATGGAAGCTGCCGGGGATGAAGCCCGAACGCTGGCGCTCGCGTATGTCGCGGATGTCGACAATGACCAGGTCGGGATCGTCCAACCGTCCGATGAGGTCTTTCGTCTCGATTTCCTTAATGCGCGCGCGGGCGGATTCGACCATGGCGGCGGCCGTTGTCTTCAATTTGGTCATGGGTCACTGTTCTGATATATGAAACATGTATTTCGAATATTGACACAAACGGCACCTTAGGGCAACAGTTGCGGACACATCGAAATGCCGATGCGAGACAGGAGCACAAGTCACATGTCGCGAGACGGGGCGATCTCATTGTGGGATCTATCATCGCAGGAAAGCGACTTTCAAGGCGACTTCACCGCCGCGGGTACAGTGGATGTGGCCATTGTCGGCGGCGGTTATACGGGCCTGTCGACCGCGCTTCATTGCGCGCAGAAGGGTTTGTCGGCCCATGTGCTTGAAGCCGAGCAGGTCGGCTTTGGCGGATCGGGACGCAATGTCGGCCTGGTCAATGCCGCCGCCTGGTTGCCGCCGCAGGAAGTGCGCAAGGTGCTGGGCGATGAAGACGGCAGTCGTTTTGTAAGCGAGTTCAGCCGCGCGCCCGACTATGTTTTCTCCCTCATCGAGCAACATCAGATCCGCTGCGAGGCGACACGCACCGGAACCATCCATGCCGCCCACGGACCGGCCGGCTTCAACGAATTGAGCGGCCGGAAGGCGGAATGGGACCGTCTTGGCGAACCTGTTGATCTTCTCTCGCGCGAGGAGGTCAGCAAGCTCATCGGATCGGACTTCTTTCACGGCGGCCTGGTGGATCACCGCGCCGGCACGATCAACCCGATGGGCTATTGTCGTGGCCTTGCCCGTGCCGCAAGGGGCGCGGGTGCCGAAATCAGCACCGGCACCAGGGTCACGAAGCTTGCGCGGGATGTCGACCTTTGGCGGGTTTCGACCGATCGCGGCGATCTGTCGGCCAGGGCGGTGGTTTTGGGCACAAATGCCTATACCGACGAATTGTGGCCGGGCCTCAAGCGGAGTTTCACGCTGATCCACTACTTCCAGCTTGCAACAAAGCCGCTCGGTCCGGACGCGGCGCATATCCTGCAGCAGCGCCAGGGGCTGTGGGATACGGGCAGGATCATGTTCAGCCTGCGCCGGGACGCCAATGACCGGTTGATCATCGGCTCGATGGGTACCGTGATCGGCAGTTTCAACAAGGGCCTGTCGCATCGATGGGCGAAGAAACGGATCGCCCGCATCTTTCCGTCGCTTGGTCCGGTGGCGTTCGAGGAGGCCTGGCACGGACGCATTGCCATGACGCCGGATCATTTGCCGCGCGTCCATCAACTGGCCGATAATCTCTATACGCCGATCGGCTACAATGGCCGCGGCATCACCACCGGCACCATCTTCGGCCGTGCCATGGCCGACCTTTTGGCAGGCGAGGGAGCGGACACGCTTCCATTGCCCATGAGCGGTGTCAGCACCGTCTCGAACGGTCCGCTCATGTCGCGCTTCTACCAGATGGCATTTACCGCCAACCAGATTATCAGGAGCGTCTGAGCCGATGGTCGATCGTTCGCTCCGGGTCGGTGTCGATATCGGCGGCACCTTCACCGATGTCGCGCTTGAGCATGCCGGCGGCCTTGCCACCGCCAAGGTGCTGACCGACTACGCCGAACCCGAACGGGCGATCCTGGACGGAATTGCGAGGGCCGCTGCTTCGGCAGGCGTTGCCGTTGAAGACATCGGGCAGGTCATTCACGGCACGACGCTGGTTACAAATGCGCTCATCGAACGGCGCGGTGCGAAACTGGCCTTCATAACCACCGAAGGCTTTCGCGATGTGATCGAGATGCGCTCGGAAAACCGCTTCGAGCAATATGACCTCAATCTGGAACTGCCCAAGCCGCTCGTGCCCCGCAAGGATCGGTTCACGGTCGCAGAACGTGTCGGCCATGATGGCGAGGTGCTGCTTGCGCTCGATCCGGAGGAGGCGGAAGCGCTGGCCTTGCGTATCGCCTCCGCCGGTTACGAGGCCGTTGCCATCGGCTTCCTGCATGCCTACGCGAACGATGGCCACGAGCAGTTGATGGAAGCGGCGCTGCGCCGGCACGCGCCGGATCTGTCGATTTCGCTCTCTTCGGTCGTTTCGCCGCAGATGCGCGAACTGCCGCGCTTCAATACGGTCATTGCGAACGCCTATGTGCGGCCCCAGGTCGCCGTCTATCTGAGCCGTCTGGTTGCACGGCTGCGTGATGCCGGCATCGGCGCGCCGGTCTTCATGCTGCATTCTGGCGGCGGGCTCATCTCGGTGGAAACGGCGGCCGAGCAACCCGTGCGCCTGCTGGAGTCCGGGCCTGCGGGCGGTGCGATCTTCGCCGCGGACTTCGCCCGCATGCACGGGCTCGAAAAGGTGTTGTCGTTCGACATGGGTGGTACCACCGCCAAGATATGCCTGATCGAGGGCGGTGAGCCTAAAACGGCCAACACATTCGAAGTGGCGCGGACCTACAGGTTCAAGAAGGGCTCGGGAATGGTGGTTTCGACACCGGTCGTCGAAATGGTCGAGATCGGCGCGGGCGGCGGCTCCATTGCTTCGATCGACGCCATGGGCCGCATTCAGGTGGGGCCGCGCTCGGCGGCCTCCGAACCGGGACCGGCCTGCTATCAGCGCGGCGGCGAGGAGCCGACGGTCACGGACGCCAATCTGCTTCTGGGACGGCTGGATCCGGACAATTTTGCCGGTGGCGCCATTCCACTTTCGACCGCATCGGCCACCGCTGCCGTCGATAGCCGGCTCGCCACGCCGCTCGACCTGCCAGGCGGCGATGCCGCTTTCGGCATCACGGAGATGGTCGATGAAAACATGGCCAACGCGGCGCGGGTCCACACGGTGGAGAACGGCCGCGACATCGAGCATTTCACCATGATTGCCTTCGGCGGCGGGGCGCCGCTGCACGCCTGCCGCCTGTGCGAGAAACTGGGCATTGATGCGCTTCTCGTCCCGCCGGGCGCCGGTGTCGGCTCGGCCATCGGCTTTTTGAAGGCGCCGTTCAGCTACGAGGCGACAAAGGGCCTGTTTCAGCGCCTTGACGCTTTCGATGCCGATGCGGTCAATGCCGCCCTGGAGGCGCTTGAAGGCGAGGCGACGACCTTTGTGAAGGCAGGTGCGCGCGATGCCGCGACGGCGACGCGGCTGACAGCCTTCATGCGCTATTCCGGCCAGGGCTGGGAGATCCCGGTGCCGCTGGAGCACCGGCGCTTCACGGCCGCCGATATCGCGCCGATAACCGATGCGTTCGAGGCTGCCTATCGGACCCTGTTCGGGCGGACCATTGACGGTCTTTCCATCGAGATCACCAACTGGTCGCTCGTGGTCGGCTCGGTCTTGCCGCCGGTGGCCGAGGTCGGGCGATCACCGGAAGCGGGCACGGAGGCGCCCTGGCGGAAGCGCAGTTTCTATGACGCCGCACAGCGCAAGGACGTTGAGGCGCGCGAGGTTGAGCGTTCGGCAATGGCGCCAGGTGTCGTTGTCGAGGGTCCGGCGGTGATCGTCGAGGATGAAACCTCGACCATCGTCACAGCGGCATTTCGCGCCATCGGGCAGAGTGACGGCAGCCTGTTGCTGACGCGCAAGGAGGGCTGAAGCGATGGCACCGACATCCATCGACTATCAGATCATGTGGAACCGGCTCATCGCCGTGGTCGAAGAGCAGGCGACAACGCTGATCCGCACCGCCTTCTCAACGTCGGTGCGTGAGGCGGGCGATCTGTCGGCGGGCCTGTTCGACCGCAGGGGCCGCATGATCGCGCAAGCCGTGACCGGCACGCCCGGCCATGTCAATGCGATGGCCGAAAGCGTGACGCATTTTGCGCGCGAGATCGGCGCGCAGAACATTTTCGAGGGCGATGTCTTCATCACCAACGATCCCTGGCTTGGAACCGGCCATCTGCACGATTTCACCGTGGTCACGCCGGTCTTCCGGGGCGGGCTGCATATCGGCTTCTTTGCCTGCACCGCGCATGTGGTCGATATTGGCGGGCGCGGATTCGGACCCGACGGCAACGAGGTCTATGAGGAAGGCCTGCTGGTCCCGATCATGAAGTTTGCCGAGCGCGGCACGGTCAGCGATGTGCTGTTGCGCATCGTGCGGGCCAATGTGCGCGAGCCCGACCAGGTGGTGGGCGACATGTATTCGCTGGCCGCCTGCAACGAGATCGGAGACCGCCGGCTGCAGACCATGCTGGACGAGTTCGGCATTGACGATCTGGACGGGCTTTCGGATTTCATCATCGAGACCAGCCGAAAGGCGACGCATGCGGCCATCGCCTCGGTTCCCGCCGGGACCTATCGCAACACAATGGACGTCGACGGCTATGACGCACCGGTGACCATGGCGGTGACGCTAACCGTCGAGGGCGACCGGCTGAAAGCCGATTTCGCGGGCACATCGGGCATGAGCCGTTTCGGCGTCAACGTGCCGGAAGTCTATACGCGCGCCTATGCCTGCTACGGGTTGAAATGCGCCATCGCGCCACGGGTTCCCAACAATACCGGCTCGCTGGAGCCGTTCGAGATCACCGCGCCGGAGGGCTCGATCCTTGCCGCCAAACGCCCGGCGCCGGTTTCGGTGCGCCACGTGCTGGGCCATCTTGTGCCGGATGTGGTGCTTGGCGCGTTGCATCAGGCGATGCCGGATACGGTGCCGGCTGAAGGCGCCAGTGCGCTCTGGAACATTCAGATATCCGCGCGGCCGAGCGATCCCGATAGCGGCCTGCCCAACCGGGAGGTGCTGATGTTCAATTCCGGCGGCACCGGCGCGCGGCCATGCGCCGACGGCCTGTCGGCCACTGCGTTTCCTTCCGGCGTTTCGACGATGAGCATGGAAGCCACCGAACATGTCGGCCCCATCACGGTCTGGCGCAAGGATTTGCGCGAGGGCTCCGGCGGGGCAGGGGCGCTGCGCGGCGGGCTCGGGCAGACGATCGAGATCGAGCCGCGCGCGGACTATGATTTCTGGTTCAACGCCATGTTCGACCGGGTGAAAAACGCGGCGCGCGGTCGCGCGGGCGGCGGGCCGGGCGGCGCGGGTCGGGTCGAGTTGGCCGACGGCACGCCTTTGAACGCCAAGGGCAGGCAACTGGTTCGCAACGGGAAGCGCCTGCGGCTGAGCCTGCCGGGCGGGGGCGGTTATGGCGATCCGAAAAGACGCGACCGGGCGCGAGTCGCCGCCGATCTGGAAGCGGGCATGATCACGCCGGAACAGGCGAAGGTCGACTATGGCTATGACGATTAGGGGAAGACGCAGATGACGGAAAAACCACTGGCGTTGATCACCGGCGCCGCACAGGGCATCGGCTATGCCTGCGCCGAGGCCCTTGCGGAAGACGGCGCGCGCATCATCCTTGCCGATATCAATGGCGATGGCGTTCGGGCAGCCGCCGAAAAACTCGGCCGCGGAACCGTCGGCATGGTCTGCGACATGGGCGACATGGACCAGATCAACGCCATGTTCGACCGGATCGAGGCCGAGCACGGGACGGTCGAAATCCTCGTCAACAATGCCGGCGTCGCCATGCCGGGCGATTTTCTCTCCTATGATCTAGCCGCGTTTCAACGCGTTCTGGACATCAATCTGCGCGGGGTCTTCCTGGCGATCCAGCGGGCGGCCAACGCCATGATCGCGGCCGGGATCGAAGGTGCCATCGTCAACATGTCGTCGATCAATGCACAGGTGGCAATCCCCGCAATTCCGGCCTATTGCGCCTCCAAGGGCGGGGTCATGCAATTGACCAAGGCTGCGGCGCTCGCGCTCGCGCCGCACAATATCCGCGTCAATGCGGTGGGGCCGGGCTCCATCGACACCGAGATGATGGCCGGCGTCAACGCCAACCCGGAAGCGATGAAAATGGTCATGTCGCGTACGCCGCTCAAGCGCGTCGGGACTCCCCGCGAGATCGGCGATGTCGTGGCGTTCCTCTCCAGCAGGAAGGCCAGTTACGTTACCGGCGAGACGATCTATGTGGATGGCGGCCGCATCGGCATGAACTACACATGCTGAGGCGGTCATGACATCGCTTTATTCGAAAACCTATGCGGACTGGAAAGCCGATCCGGTTGCCTTCTGGGGCGGGGCGGCAAAGGCGGTCGACTGGATCGAGCCGGCTGAAAAGATCTTCGACCCGGATGCGGGCGCTTACGGGCGCTGGTTTGCCGGCGCTGTATGCAATACGTGCTTCAACTGTGTCGACCGGCATGTGGAAGCAGGGCACGGATCACGGACGGCGCTGATCTACGACAGCCCCGTCACCGACACCGTTGCGACCTTTTCCTATGACGATCTTCTGGCGCAGGTGAGCGCGCTCGCTCATGTCCTTCGGGCGCAGGGGGTGGGCAAGGGCGACCGGGTGATCATTTACATGCCCATGGTGCCCGAGGCGATCTTCGCCATGCTTGCCTGCGCGCGCCTGGGGGCGATCCATTCCGTGGTCTTTGGCGGCTTTGCGGCGCGTGAACTGGCGACGCGCATCGACGATGCGGCGCCCGTATTCATCATCTCGGCCTCCTGCGGCATCGAGCCGAACCGTGTTGTCGCCTACAAGCCGCTTCTCGATGAAGCCATCGACATGGCCTCGGCCAAGCCGCGAGGCTGCCTGATCTTGCAACGCGCCGCGCTTTCTTGCGACATGGTGCCCGGACGCGATGTCGACTATGCCGAGGCGGTCGGCGCGGCGCTTGCCACCGGCGCCGGAACCGAGTGCGTGCCGGTCCTGGCCACGGACCCGCTCTACATCCTTTATACGTCCGGCACGACCGGCCAGCCCAAGGGTGTCGTGCGCGACAATGGCGGCCACATGGTGGCGCTCAAATGGACCATGGAACACCATTACGGCGTCCGGCCCGGCGAAGCCTTCTGGGCGGCGTCCGATGTGGGTTGGGTCGTGGGCCACTCCTATATCTGCTATGCGCCGCTGCTGCATGGCTGCGCCACGGTTCTGTATGAGGGAAAACCGGTGGGCACGCCCGATGCGGGTGCGTTCTGGCGGGTTATCGCCGACCACAATGTTGTCGCACTTTTCACCGCGCCCACTGCTTTTCGCGCCATCAAGAAGGAAGATCCGGAGGGTGCGCTGATCGCCGACTATGACCTGAGCGCATTCCGCACGCTGTTTCTGGCTGGCGAGCGCTCCGATCCGGCGACCATCGCGTGGGCGCAGGCCAATCTGGACCGGCCGGTGGTCGATCATTGGTGGCAGACCGAAACGGGCTGGCCCATGTCCGGCAATCCGGTCGGTCTCGGTCTGATGCCGGTCAAGCCCGGATCGCCGGGCGTGCCCATGCCCGGCTACGATATCGACGTGCTCGACGATGCCGGTCATCCGGTGCCGCGCGGCACGCTCGGCAACATCGTTTGCCGGCTTCCGCTGCCGCCATCCGGCTTTCCGATGTTGTGGAATGCCGAGGAGCGCTTCCGTCAGGCCTATCTGGACGAGTTCCCCGGTTATTATGCGACATCCGACGCCGGGATCATGGACGAAGACGGCTATGTCTTTATCATGGCGCGCACCGACGACATCATCAATGTCGCCGGGCACCGGCTCTCCACCGGCGCCATGGAGGAAGTCATTGCCGGCCATCCCGATATTGCCGAATGCGCCGTTATCGGCAGGGCCGATGCGCTGAAAGGACAGTTGCCCATCGGCTTCTTCGTTACCAATGCCGGAGTCGATCGCGGCGAATCGGAGCTTGAGCGGGAACTGGTGGCGCTGGTGCGCGAAAAGATCGGGCCGGTTGCCGCGTTCAAAACGGCAATGGCGGTTCCCGGATTGCCAAAGACACGATCGGGCAAGGTGGTGCGCGGGACCATGCAGAAGATCGCCGATGGTGCGGACTGGCAAATGCCGGCCACGATCGACGATCCCGCGAGCCTTGAAGACATTGCCGCGGCGCTGAAGACCCGCGGTCTTACAGGATAGGATGAACAAATGATAGAACGCCTGCACACCGGCCAGCGCATGAGCAAGATCGTCAAGCACAATGGCGTTGCCTATCTGTGCGGGCAGGTCGGCGACGGCGAGACGGTCGCCGAGCAGACCGCGGACTGCCTGGCGCGGGTCGACGCGCTCCTGCTGGAGGCGGGCTCGGACCGCGAGCACATTCTGCAGGCCATCGTCTGGCTGGCGGACATGGCGGATTTTGCCGAGATGAATGCTGTCTGGGATGCCTGGGTACCGGAGGGGCACGCTCCGGCCCGCGCCTGCGGCGAAGCGAAGCTCGCCCGGCAGGCGCTGAAGGTCGAGATCATCGTCACGGCAGCAATCAAGGAATGAGGAAACGATGCGATGGGTGACGTTCCGGCCATAGCCATGCGCAAAGTGAACAAGTTTTACGGCAATCACCATGCCCTGCGCGATGTCACATTGTCGGTGGCCAAAGGCGAAAAAATGGTCGTGTGCGGGCCGTCGGGCTCAGGCAAATCGACCATGATCCGGACAATCAACCAGCTTGAGGAACATCAGTCCGGCACGATCGAGATCGACGGCGAGGAGATCTGGGCGGAGTCTCCGAACATGGATGCGGTCCGCCGCAAGGTCTCGATGGTGTTTCAGCACTTCAACCTGTTTCCGCATATGACCGTTCTCGAAAACTGCACGCTGGCGCCGATCCGCACCAGGAAGGCGACGCCGTCGGAGGCCGTGGATCTGGCCATGGCTTATCTGTCACGGGTCCAGATAGCCGATCAGGCGCACAAGCATCCCGCGCAACTTTCCGGCGGGCAGCAGCAACGCGTGGCGATTGCCAGGTCGCTTTGCATGCAGCCGGACATCATGCTGTTCGATGAACCGACTTCGGCGCTCGATCCCGAAATGATCGGCGAGGTGCTCGATGTCATGGTATCGCTGGCGGGCGAGGGCATGACCATGGTTTGCGTGACCCATGAAATGGGTTTTGCCCGCAAGGTCGCCGACCGCGTGGTGTTCATGGATGCCGGGCAGGTTGTCGAGCAGAATGACCTCGAGACCTTCTTTACCAATCCGCAAAACGACCGCGCCAAGGAGTTCCTGGACCAGGTGCTCAGCCACTAAACTCTCGTGCCGTGCGGCATTCCGATGATCTGTTCAGATGTGTCTCTGTTCCAGCTCTAATCCTTCTCCTTCAAGAGTTCGAATTAAGCCGGAATCCAACAGACAGCGTGGACGGCTTACCGGAACCCAGGTCAGCAAATTTGGTCTCTCCAGTTGCCTTCTTTGGTGCGTGCCGCGGTCGCATGGGCTGTGCTGTGCCTATATTCCGCGCAAAATCCGTGCACTAACGGATCAAAACAGGTACTAATCCGTAGCTGAACCACAATCGGCTACGCTGTTCCTTCTTGACCTTGTTGAAATGTATCATAAGACATTGAAAGAAAAAGAAAAAATCTTCGCCGTCGCGCCCATGATGGATTGGACGGACAGGCATTGCCGTTTCCTTCACCGGCTGCTGACCAGGCGGGCGCTGCTTTATACGGAGATGGTGGTTGCCGATGCCGTGATCCATGGCGACCGGGAAAAGCTGATCGGTTTCGATCCGGTCGAGCATCCGGTGGCGCTGCAGCTCGGCGGCTCCGAGCCGGACAAGCTGGTCGCCGCCGGCCGCATCGCGGCAGATATGGGCTATGACGAGATCAATCTGAATGTCGGCTGCCCGTCGGACCGGGTGAAATCGGGCCGTTTCGGCGCCTGCCTGATGCGCGAGCCGGCGCTGGTCGCCGATTGTGTCGCCGCGATGAAGGCGGCTCTGCCGGTTCCGGTTACAGTCAAATGCCGTATCGGCGTCGATGATCAGGATCCCGAGGAGGCGCTGAGCACAATGGCTGCGGGTGTTTTCGCCGCCGGTGCGGATGCGTTGTGGGTGCATGCGCGCAAGGCCTGGCTGCAGGGGCTGAGTCCCAAGGAAAACCGTGATATTCCGCCGCTGGACTATGATCGGGTGTTTCGATTGAAGCAGGAATTTCCAAATCATTTCATCGGCATAAACGGTGGAATTGAGGATCTGAATCATGCGCTGGAGCTGTCGCGGCCGGTGGACGGCGTCATGCTGGGGCGCGCCGCCTATCACAATACCGGCCTGCTGGTCGACGTGGATCGGCTGTTCTACGGAGCCACGGAACCGGCAATCGGCTGGATTGCCGTTCGGGACGCCATGATGGCCTATGCCGAACGCACCATGGGGCAGGGCGGCCGGCTCATACATGTGACCCGCCATATGGTGGGGCTCTTCCACGGGATGCCGGGCGCACGGCGCTACCGGCAGATCCTTTCCGACGATGCGCGCCGCGACGATGCCGGTGTCGCGGTGATTGCGGAAGCCTTTGCCGCCGTGCGGCCGCGCGAGCCGCTTGTCGCCTGACGGTTGAGACCGATCAAGCGCTTGTTATTGCTTGCCACTTGATGATGAACGGCTAGTTTGGTCAAACAGGTGCTGCGCGCAGCACAAGGACCGGACCCGCAATGCCCATGGACAGCACACCGCTGAAGTTCGACCTGCCAAAGGTTCTTTCAGAACTGTCGCCGCAGGAACTCGACCGCATGGCCGAGGCCGCCGATACCGTGCGCGAGAACCTCAGGCTTTTGAAGAAATCGGGGCATAATCTCGTCGGCCAGTGCCTGGCCCACCAGGGCACCTTTTACGAGGAGGAGCACTATCCGAAGGGCGATGTCTACGATGCGGAATCGCACGCGCAGTATTATTACCACGCCCACCGGCCCGAAAGTGGCGAGCATGGCCACTTCCATACGTTTCTGCGCGCCAAGGGCATGGCCCGCAAGACAAGGCCGGCGCCTTATTCCGGCGATGCCGGGCGACCGTCCGGCAAGGACGCGCTGTCGCATATCGTGGCGATCTCGATGAACCGACCGGGCCTTCCGATCGGCATGTTCACGACCAATCGCTGGGTGACGGGCGAGACCTTCTATGCCTGCGATGACGTCATCGAGATGATCGACCGTTTCGATGTCGAACAGAGCTATCCGTGCCTTGCGACAAACCGGGCGCTCTCTGCCTTGATTCAGCTCTTCCGGCCTCAGGTCGTTGCCCTGTTGAAGCAGCGGGACGTGACACTCGGCGCCTGGAAAGAAAAGCATCCGGATCGCGATATCTACGAGGACCGCGAACTGGAGATCACGTCGATCGTCGATATCAGCATCGAGCGGCAGACGACAGAACTGAAAAAAGCGCGCCGCCGCATCGCCAGGAACTGAGCTGCCGGCGCGCCGCTCATCGTCACGTCAAGCCTTCGCGGTAAACTCAACCTCTCGAATAGTTGACGGGGGGATCAAGCGATTGTGACACGCGGGTGACCGGCCACATCTTAAGCTTTGGTTGCGGATGAGGAGAAACCCAGCCGGCGCTTGTACACCGGCAAGGCGGAGGAGTGTTTTATGGCGACAATCAAATCCAAATTGTTGACGACGGTTGCCGTGGTGCCATTGGCGCTGGCGGGAGCGGCGGGTGGGACGCTGCTTTTATCGGCCGGCCTGTCGACACCGAGCACCGCTTCATGCGCGGCCAATCCGTGCGCAGCAAAGAAGCCGGCCGCCTGCAACCCGTGCAATCCGTGTGCGGCCAAGAAAGCATCGGTCTGTAACCCCTGCAATCCCTGTGCAGCCCAAAAGGCTTCGGCCTGTAATCCGTGCAATCCTTGCGCGGCCGCCGCCTGTAATCCCTGTAACCCGTGCAATCCCTGCGCGGCAGGTGCCGGATCAGCCGCGACGGAATGTTATGTCCCGCGGCTGCAGCAGGCAGCGCTGTGCAATCCCTGCGCCGCGAAGGCTGCATCGGCCTGCAATCCTTGCAATCCGTGTGCCGCCAAAGCTGCGTGCAATCCTTGTAACCCGTGCGCGGCCAAGGCTGCCTGCGGCGCATGCAATCCTTGCGCTGCCAAGAAGACCGCTGCGGCGTGCAATCCCTGCGCTGCCAAGAACCCGTGCGCGGCCGCCAACCCCTGTGCTGCGGCCGCATGCAATCCGTGCAACCCCTGCAATCCCTGCGGTGCGAGCGCGGCAGCGGCCGATCCGTACGACCTCGATCTCGGACCGGAGGAAGTCACAGCACTCTATGACTGCCTGAAATCGGAGCTTGTCAAAAGCTACAAGGGCGGCGGGCACTGGGCGGTCAATCGGTGGGAGAATTTCGTTCACTTCTCCAAGTATCCGTATCCAAGCGCCACGCACGGCAACCGCTTCGTGGTGAACTACACCAATGATATCGGTGCCAAGGCCTATGCCAAATATGAAGAAATCGGCAGCGCTCCGATCGGCACCACTTCGGCCAAGGCCAGTTTTGTCGTCGACGCGAAGGGGCAGGCCTCGCTTGGGCCGCTTTTCATCATGGAAAAGATGACGCGCGGCTTCAACGCGGCAACGGCCGACTGGCGCTATGCAATGGTGATGCCGGGCGGTCAGACCGTCGGGCTGACTGGAGGGGCGGGCAGCGATGCCATGACCTTCTGCCACGACTGCCACACCGGCGCTGAGGACGCCGATTATCTCTTCTTCTTGCCGGAAGAAGTGCGGGCGCGTTAACTGCCCGACCTCCAGCCGTGCCGCCGGCGCTTTTGCCGGCGGTGCGGAGTTCGACGGTCAGGATGTTCGTTCAGCATGCCTGTCGGGCTCGCGATGCATGATCAGGCGAACGCCGCGCTGCCATGTCACGTAAAGCCACAGCCAGTGCAGCATGACGAAGAGCCGGTTCTTGAAACCGATCAGGAAATAGACATGGGCAGCGCCCCACAGGAGCCAGCCGGCAAAGCCCTTGACCTTCATGCCGTAGATATCGGCGACGGCGCTGTTGCGACCGATCGTGGCGAGCGCGCCGGCGTCCGAATAGCGAAAGCGCTTCGATGGTGTTTGTCCCCGCGCCAGCGCCGCCAGCCGGCGACCCACGTAAATGCCCATCTGCTTGGCGACGGGTGCTATGCCGGGCAGTGCGGTTCCGTCCGCCTCGTGCCGGGCGGTATCGCCGATGACATAGACGTTCTCGAAACCTTGCGGCCTCAGTGTCGCATCGACAGGGACATGCCCGCTTCCGGTCACCGGCAGCGACAGCCATTTGCCCGCGGGTGAAGCCTGCACGCCTGCTGCCCAGATGACGGTTTCGGCGGCGATGCTGTCCTGATCCGTCGTCACTTTTCCTGCGACGATGTCGGTCACCATCGTGCCGGTCCTTACCTCGACGCCAAGCGCTTGGAGATCGGCTTCCGCCCTTTGCGACAGGTCTTGTGCGAAGGACGGGAGCACGCGGGGACCGCCTTCCAGAAGGATGATGCGGTTGTTTGCCTTGTCGATCTTGCGAAAGTCGCGCATGACCGATTGGGCCAACTCCGCGATGGCGCCGGCCATCTCGACGCCGGTGGGACCGGCACCGATCACGACGAAGGTCTGGAAACGCTTTGCCGCCTCGGGATCGCTGTCGACGACGATCTCGGCCTTCTCGAAGGCGGTGAGGATCTTCTCGCGCAGAGCCAGCGCGTCGCTGAGCGTCTTCAGGCCGGGCGCGTGATCGGCCCACTGGTCCTTGCCGAAATAGCTGTGCCGGGCGCCGGTTGCGACAACCAGCGTATCGTAGGGCACGGTCCTGCC
The DNA here is from genome assembly GCF_027889715.1 of Allohoeflea poritis. GTDB lineage: Bacteria > Pseudomonadota > Alphaproteobacteria > Rhizobiales > Rhizobiaceae > Hoeflea_A > Hoeflea_A poritis. The sequence goes on along the minus strand of NZ_JAPJZH010000002.1, from coordinate 65,631 downwards.
GCTCTCGGTCGTCACGTTCTGCGATTTCGTGTCGACGCCGACGACCCGGTCCATGATGACCTGGGCGTTGTTCTGGCTGCGCAGGACGTGGCGAATGGGCACGGCGATCTCCGCCGGCGTCAGCGATGCGGTTGCGACCTGATACAGGAGCGGCTGGAACAGGTGGTGGTTCTGCTGGTCGATGATGGTGATGTTGACCGGGGCTTTCGCCAGCTCCCTGGCGGCTGACAATCCGCCAAAGCCGGCTCCGACGATGACCACGTTCCTGCGTACTTGGGGCATAGGCGTTCAGTGCCCCGGTTTGCCGGTCTTGCCGCGGGTCATCTGGCGCCGCCGCTTGCCGCCGCCTTCCTCGTAGGAACCGGCACCGACCTTGCCGCGCTTGACCGGTTTGTCGTCCGATCCGACCGGCCGGGCCATATCGGTGCCCGGACCCATATCGTCGAGCGTCGGCTTCTTGAAGTAACCCGCGTCGCGTTCGCTGCGCGGCAGCGGGCCACGCTGCTTCTGTTTCTCGCGCCGGGCCTTGGGGCTTGCGTCCATGTCGCTTTCCAGCCGGGCGAGCGGATCGTCCATGACGGCAAGTTCCGTATCGCGCAAGCGCTTGATCTCGTCGCGCAAGCGGGCGGCTTCCTCGAAATCGAGATCGGCGGCGGCGTCGCGCATCTTCTTCTCAAGGTCTTCCAGATGGGCGGCGAGATTGTTGCCGATCATCACGCCGTCTTCCTTGAAGCCGGAAATATCGGCGCGCACGTGGTCCTGTTCGTAGACGCTGTCGAGGATATCGGCGATCTGCGCCTTGACGCTTTCCGGGGTGATACCGTGCTCTGCGTTCCAGGCCATCTGCTTTTCGCGGCGCCGGTTCGTCTCGGTCATCGCCCGGTCCATGGAACCGGTCACCGTGTCGGCGTAGAGCACCACCTTGCCGTCGACATTGCGCGCGGCGCGGCCGATGGTCTGCACCAGCGAGGTCTCGGAGCGCAGGAAGCCTTCCTTGTCGGCGTCGAGGATGGCGACGAGGCCGCATTCGGGAATATCGAGGCCTTCACGCAACAGGTTGATGCCGACGAGCACGTCGAAGGCGCCGAGCCGCAGGTCGCGGATGATCTCGATGCGCTCAAGCGTGTCGATATCGGAGTGCATGTAGCGCACACGCACGCCCTGTTCGTGCAGATATTCGGTCAGGTCCTCGGCCATGCGCTTGGTCAGAACCGTAACCAGCGTACGGTAGCTCTTCTGGGTCGTGTGCCGGATCTCGTCGAGCACGTCGTCGACCTGGTTCTTGGCCGGGCGTACCTCGACCGGCGGATCGATCAGGCCGGTCGGACGGATCACCTGTTCGGCAAAGACGCCGCCGGACTGCTCCAGTTCCCAGCCGCCGGGCGTTGCAGAGACGGCAATCGTCTGCGGACGCATGGCGTCCCATTCCTCGAAACGCAGCGGACGGTTGTCCATGCAGGACGGCAGGCGGAAACCGTATTCGGCGAGCGTCGCCTTGCGCCTGAAGTCGCCGCGATACATGGCGCCGATCTGAGGCACCGTGACGTGGCTCTCGTCGAGGAAGATCAGCGCATTGTCCGGTATGTACTCGAACAGGGTCGGCGGCGGCTCGCCCGGCGCGCGACCCGTCAGATAGCGGGAGTAGTTCTCGATGCCCTGGCAGGAACCGGTCGCCTCCAGCATCTCCAGGTCGTAGCGCGTGCGCTGTTCGAGTCGCTGCGCCTCAAGCAGTCGGCCCGCGCGCTCCAGTTCGTCGAGACGCTGGACGAGTTCCTGGCGTATCGACTTGATCGCCTGGTTGAGTGTCGGGCGCGGTGTCACATAGTGCGAGTTGGCGTAGATCTTGACGGTTTTCAACTCGTCCGTCTTATGCCCGGTCAGCGGATCGAATTCGGTGATGGCGTCGATCTCGTCGCCGAACAGCGACACGCGCCAGGCGCGGTCTTCAAGGTGCGCCGGGAAGATTTCGATCGTGTCGCCACGCACGCGAAACGTGCCGCGCACGAAATTCATGTCGGAGCGCCGATATTGCTGCGCAACGAGGTCGGCGAGCAGCTGGCGCTGGTCGATGCGGTCGCCGATCTGCATCTGGAAGGTCATGGCCGTATAGGTCTCGACCGAACCGATACCGTAGATGCAGGAGACGGACGCGACGATGATCGCATCGTCGCGCTCCATCAGGGCGCGCGTCGCCGAGTGGCGCATACGGTCGATCTGTTCGTTGATCGAGGATTCCTTCTCGATATAGGTGTCCGAGCGCGGCACATAGGCTTCCGGCTGGTAGTAGTCGTAGTAGGAGACGAAATATTCGACGGCGTTGCCCGGAAAGAAATTCTTGAATTCGCCGTAGAGCTGCGCCGCGAGGGTCTTGTTCGGCGCCAGGATCAGCGCGGGGCGCTGCGTCTCCTCGATGACCTTGGCCATGGTGAAGGTCTTGCCGGAGCCGGTGACGCCGAGCAGGACCTGTGTGCGGTCGTCATCCGTCAGCCCTGACACCAGGTCGCCGATGGCCGTCGGCTGGTCCCCGCTCGGTTCGAAATCGGTCTTCATGTGGATGGAGATGCCGCCCTCGGACTTCTCTGGCCGCGCAGGCCGGTGCGGCACCCAGGCCTTGCCGTCCCTGAAATGCGGATCGCCCGATTCGATCAGCTTGCTGAGTGCCTCGACCGTTGCCGTTACGCCCGGCGATCCTTCCGATGCACCCGCTTTTCGCGGTTTCGAGCCGGGTTTCAGCTTCTGGGCTTCTTCAAGCGACATGTCGAGACCGGCCACCGGGTTAAGGCCGGCGGCGGCTCTTGTCTTGGGATCCGTGCTGCCGCCGATCGACGTACCGCGGGCCGTGCGTCCGGCGGTTGCCTTTCCGGCACGCTTCTGCCTTTGCGGCGGCTTCCTGGCTTCCTCCGCTATTTCACGGGCCCATTCGCCGACACTGCCCGAAAGGGGAACGCCCTCTAGCGGCTCCTGCGGCTTTTCTTCGAAGCCGCGTGCCGGTTTCTTTCTTCCATCCGATGCCATGCAGCGAATATGGCGAGTGAAAGCAAAAATGGAAAGGGTTGCGCGCACGGAATAACGCCCATCCTGACAGTGTTCTGTCAGGAGAGCCGGCAGTTGCGAAAAATCAGGACTGTGGCGTCGCAATTTGCAATTATGCGGCGCGCCCATAATGTGGAATTCTGTCGCAACCGGGAATCAGGGCGGCCAAGGGCAGGGCCGCCACGTGCTTTAGGGGGTACAGCTCATGAATGCGGAGCCGGGTCAGAAGGCGGAGACTGGCGAAGAGAACAAATCCCCGAGCAGATTGCGTGAGGGGCTTATCGTTGTCGGCGCGCTTGCCGTGGGCGGCCTGCTGCTGTTCGGAATCTACATCTACTGGAATTTCGAACGGGATCATCCGGCCACTGACAATGCCTATGTGAACGCCAACTATGTGTGGATCTCGCCGCGCGTGGACGGGGAGATTGCCGAGGTGTTCGTCGAGGACAACCAGTTCGTGAAAGAAGGCGACAAGCTGTTCGCGATCGATTCGAGCCTCTACGATGCGGAGCTCAGTGCCGCCGAGGCGGCGCTTGTGCTGGTTCACCAGGATATCGAGGCCGGAAAGGCGCGGGTGGACGCGGCGAAGGCACAGGTGAGCGAGCAAAGGGCTTTCGTTTCAACGGCAGAGCAATTGTCAAAAGCGACGAAACCGCTGGTCCGGGACGGCGTCGAGCCGGTCCTGAAGGGCGTTGAGGTGGAAAACAGCCTTGCCGAAGCCAAATCGAAGCTGGACACGCTGCTCGCCGACCTGACGGTGGCCGAGAAGGAATACGGAACGCCGGAATCGATCACGGCCCAGATCCAGCAGGCTGAGGCGGCGGTGACGCAGGCGAAGCTCAACAAGCAGTGGTCGACCATTGCCGCACCGGCCGACGGTTACGTCACCAATCTTGCACTGCGCAAGGGCGACGTCGTCAGCACCGGCGATCAATTGTTTCCGTTCATCGAAACCAGCACGTGGTGGATCGATGCCAATTTCAAGGAGACGAATGTCGACCGGATCAGGCCCGGACAGCTGGTGACCGTGACGCTGGACATGTATGACGACAAGACCTTTGACGGTGTCGTCGAGAGCATCGGCTTCAGTTCGTCCGCGTCCTTCTCGCTTCTGCCGGCGCAGAACACGACAGGCAATTGGGTCAAGGTCACCCAGCGCATACCGATCCGCATTTCCCTGTCGGCAATGGAGGATGAGTTCCCGTATCGGATCGGCGCCAGCGCCGCGGTCGAGGTCAATACCGACGATCCGCCCCCGGCTCAGTCTCAATAGGGCCGCAGGGAGCGCCGATGCCCCAGGAACCTGCCCATCAGGTCAAGCCGCTGCCGCCCGGCTTCCACCGCAACATGATCATCGTGACGACGCTGTTCATCTCCCTGATGGCGTCCATCGACCTGACGATCGTGACGGTCGCGTTGCCCTATATGGCCGGTAATCTGAACGCCACCACTGATGAGGTTACCTGGGTGGTCACCATGTTCGCGGTGGGGCAAGCCATCATCATCGGAATTACCGGCCACCTGTCGCGCATGCTGGGGCGCAAGGTGCTGATCCTGACGGCGGTTGTCGGGTTCGTCGTATCGTCCGTTGCCTGCGGTCTTGCGCAGGATCTGGACATGATCGTCGCCTTCCGCTTCATCCAGGGGCTCTTTTCCGGACCGCTTATCCCGCTGTCACAGGCCATGCTGATCGACGCCGTCGAGGAAGAAGAGCGTGCCAAGATCCTGGCGTTCTGGGTCGTCGGTGTCATGGGTGGACCGGCTCTCGGACCCATGCTCGGCGGCTATCTGGCCCAGGACCTTGATTGGCGGTGGAACTTCTGGGTCAATGTTCCGGTCGGCGCCGTTGCGGTGATCCTCATCCTGTCTTTTGTGCGGCGCACGCCGCACATACCGATGCGCACCGACTGGCTGGGCCTCGGATTTCTGGTCGCAATGCTCTCGACCCTGCAGATCGGTCTCAACCAGGGCGACAAGCTCGACTGGTTCAGTTCGCAAACGATCGTGTACCTGTTTCTGATTTCCTTCGTTGCGGGATTGGTCATCATCGGGCGGGGTGTTTATCTGGGCCAGCGGCATATCATCGATATCGGGCTGTTCGCCGATCTCAATTTCACACTGTGTTGCCTGGTGGTTACGGCCATGGGCAGCACGTTCCTGGCTCTGATGATCCTTGCGCCGCAACTGTTTGTCGACGGTCTCGGGTGGCAGGCATCGACGGCAGGCGTGGTGATCGGCTGTTACGGCGCCGGTGGGGTCACTGGCAGTTTCGTTGCCGGCCGCTTGCAGGCGTTCCTGTCATTCAGGCAAAGTTACATCCTTGCGTGCCTCATCATGGGATCGGGATGGTACTGGTTCAGCCGGCTGGATGAGAATATCGGCAAATGGGAGGCTGTTCCGCCCGGCGTGATGATCGTGTTCGGGATGATGCTGGTCTTCCCCGTTCTTGCCGCGCGTGCCTTCGCAAACCTTTCTCCCGAGAAACGCGATGAAGGCGCCGGTCTTTTCAATCTGACCAAGACCCTTGGCTTTTCCTTCGGAACAACCGCAGTCGGGACCCTTTATTACAACGGACAGCTCGCCAACTGGACTCGGCATGTCGGTGAGATCAGCCCCGGGAACCCCGCGCTGCAGCAGTATCTCAACGATCTGGGCGATGTCAGCTATGATACCAAGATGGCCTATGTCGCGGAACTTCTGACGACGCAGTCACAGTTGCAGACCATATTCGAAATCGCGCAATATATGGCCTTCTGTACTTTTGGCCTCGCAATCCTGGCCGTTTTCTTCCGCAGTCCCACGCCGCGAGGATCACGCGGTTATGCAGGATGGCTCGACATCCGGCCGTTCGGCCGCTTCATGCGACCGGCCAGATCCGCAAGCTCAGGATGATGAAGACCGGCAGCGTTACCGCCGAGAGGAGCGTCGTCAACAAGACGAGGTCTGACGCTTCCCGGGCATTCTCGCGGTACTCGGTGGCCACGATGTAATCGAGAATCGCTGTTGAAAGCGCTGCTGTCAGAACCGCCGACACCGCCCATTCAGGCTCGACATCCGGGAACAGCAACAGAATGCCCATAGTGATGAGCGGCATTGCGACAAGTTTGATCAGGGCAAGAAAACCGACCTTGCCAAGGCCCGCCAGACGCGACTTGACGAGAGCCTCGCCCATGGCGAAGAGCGCCACGGCCGGCGTCGCCACACCGACGATATGCGTGGTCCGGTGGAGCCAGCCGGGAAGCGGCAATCCGCTCAGCGAATAGGCGACGCCGCATATCATGGCAAAGATGATGGGGTTCTTGAACGTGTGCACAAGCGCCGTTTGAAATGCCGCAAGAAGATGGCCATTGCCGCTGCGCGCAAGTTCAAGGACCAGGACCGTGATCGCCAGTATCGTCAACAAGATGATATTCGCAACACCAACCGCCGGGAGCGCCAGCGTGCCGACAATGGGCGTGAGCAGCGGGATCCCGACAAAGCTGGCATTGGAAAAGGATGCGCCGAGACCGTGCATCGTCCTTTGCTGGAAGTTCAGGTTCTGCCGCGAGAGCAAAATGGGCAGCACAAAACAGACGACAGCGGCCGTGGCCAACGACACGACGAACGCCAGGTTGAAGGTCTTGTCGAGCGGTGAACTGGCCAAAGCGCCGAACAGCAGGAGTGGTAGCGAAAAATGCGTCACGAAACGGTTCAGGACCGGCGCGCTGTTGTCGCCGAGGATACCGAGCCTGCCCGATATGTATCCGAGCCCCATGATGGCAAATATCGGCAGCAGGATCGTGACGACTTGTATGAACATGGTTCAATTCCTGCTACCGGCGCTCATTGAATATCGCGTATCGGCGTCGGTTTGCCGTCTTTGTCGAGGGCGACCATGACGAACCGGCCGACGATGACTTTCTCGCGGAGCGGGCGCAAGTAACGCTGTGCCCAGGCTTCGACCACCAGCGTCATGGAGGTGCGGCCGATCTTCTCGATGTGGGTATAGACGCACAGCGTGTCGCCCACATGCATGGGTTTTTCAAATACCATCTCGTTCACGGCGGCGGTGACAACACGGCCGCCTGCGTGTTCGGCGGCACGGATGCCGCAGGCAAGATCCATCTGCGCCATCACCCAGCCGCCGAAAATATCGCCCGCCGCATTCGCATCGCCGGGCATGGCCAAAGTACGCAAAGTGAGGTCGCCCGTCGGTGTCGCGGTGTCCGGTGATGTCATTGGCCCCTCCGATTCCATGTGTTCCGGAGGACTGATACCGGCTTTGCCGTTGTTTGCAACCGCAAGGGCGGCCGGACCTGTTCTATCGATCGCCGAAACGTTTACAGATCTTGACCCGGCAGGAGGGATTGTCGCGTGTGGGTACGGTCGCCAGGTTTGCGATCGAGCGGGAGCCGCAATGGGTGCTTCCGGCCACGTATCTGTTGTAGATCGGGACCGAGGGGTTGCTTTTCGAGTTGTAGCGCAATTGCGCGACGCCGTCCCGCTGCACAATGGCCTGGACCTGGCTGCAACTCATATTGCCAATGTCGTAGGTCTGAACGGCGCCTGCCGGCGTTGCGGCCATCAAAGCCGCCAGAGGCAGGATCAGTCTCTTCATGGCATCCTCCCACAATCAAATTCGGCGTGCGACCCATACTGAGGCGGCGGGCCGCTCGTCAAAGGCCCGACGTAGCCGCCGGGCCCGATTCATTCCGTTTGACCGGATCACATTCCTCAGTCGTCAAACAGAAGGTTGTCGCTGATGTCGGCGCATTTGTAGACCATGCAGTTCGCCCGGTTCTGTGAAGGAACATAGGCGCGTTTGGCATATTCGTTCGGATCGCAATATAGACCGTTGCGAACGTAACGGTCGTAGATCGGCAGAGTCGGCTTTCGTGCCGACTGCCAGCGCAGGATGGCCGCACCGTCCCGTTTGACGGCCTGTTGCACCGCCGCGCAACTCATCGACTGTACATTGTATCGGTTGATTGCCAGCGCGGGAAAGCTGACCGAAACGATGCAAAGGGCCAATAGAACGCTTTTCATATCGTGTTTTCTCCCTGTGATCACCGCGCGCCCGGTAATAGCCAGTTGTATGTAAGTACGGCGGAGTCCGATTGCCATGAATGAATGGGGCGTATTCAAGGCATGATGCTCAGGATTTTCCGCCGTACCGTCGTTTTCATCAATCGCCGAACGACCGATCGAAGGTCCCATCGACACATCTCTTGACCTGGCACTGGGATGTGTCCCTCGTCGGCACATAGGCCCGCTTCGGGACTTTGCCCTTGTCGCAGAACAAGGTGTTGCGCACGTAGCGGTCGTAGATGGGAAGTGAGGGATTGCGCTTCGACTGCCATCGAAGGATCGCCGCACCATCGCGATCGACTGCCTGCTGAACCGCCGCGCAGCTCATGGTCTGCACGTCATAGCGGTTGATGGCCAGGGCCGGAAAACTGACTGACGCAATACATAGTGCCAATACTATACGTTTCATGGGTAATCCTCCCGTATTTGTCTCGCTCTCGAAGTATTGCCGCAGTCACGTTCCTGCGGTCTGGAACGTTACCTATGGCAACGCGTTTGCGTGGACAGTATCCCTCACGGCTTTGCTATCAATCGGCAGCAAGGCGTGATCGGAATGTCATCTGCCGTGTTTCCCTGGGTTGCTTTTTGGCCGATAGCGCGTTCAATCTGAGGGTGATGTCGGATTTGTGCAGATGCGTTCGTTCTGGATAGGACAGATGAACCGGGAGTAAGTCATGCAATACGCAATTCTGATCTACGCCAATGAGGGATTTTTCGAACGTCTGCCGCCGGACGAACAGGATGCGGCCATGGACCATCACAGGCAGCTCCAGGCCGAGCATGGCGAGAAGGGCACACTGGGTGCTGTCGCCAAGCTGATGGAGACATCGGCCGCGATGACGGTCAGGAAACGCGGGGACAGCGTCCTGGTGCTGGACGGCCCTTTCGCGGAAACGAAGGAACAACTGCTCGGCCTCTATATTCTCGAATGCGCAAGCATGGATGATGCGATCGAGCAGGCGAAGAAACTGCCGCAGGGTGTCGCCGCCTATGAAGTGCGTCCGGTAGGCTGGGGCGGCGGTACAATCGCCGAAGAGGAAGAGTCACATTAAGCCGATGCCGGCAACCAGCGCGTTGGCGGCGCATTTTGCCGTAGCGCGTCCGCGGGCCCTGGCGGCCCTGACACGACAGTTCTCGGATCTGGACGTTGCGGAAGAAGCCTTTCAGGAAGCCTGCATGCGGGCGATTGAGCGCTGGCCGGCGAAGGGTGTGCCGTCCGATCCGACAGCATGGCTGATCCTGACCGGGCGCAATGCCACGATTGATCGCTTGCGGCGGGACAAGCGCGTGGTGCTGAGCGACAAGCTGCCGGATGGTCCTGCCGACGGCGAGGATGCCGAAATGGCGCTCGCGGACCAGATCGACATGTCGGAACTGCGTGACGATGTTTTGCGGCTCATGTTCATGTGCTGCCATCCCGACCTGACGCTGCAGGATCAACTGGCGCTTTCGCTGAAAGTGGTTGGCGGGTTCTCCGTGGACAAGATCGCGCGGGCATTCGTCGTCAAGCCGAAGACCATGGAGCAGCGCATCACCCGGGCAAAGAAGAAGGCGGCCTCCGTCGCGGAGCGTCTTGATACGCCAAGCCTGCAGGAGCGGTCGGCCCGGCTCGACGCAGTCTGCACCATGACCTATCTGCTCTTCAACGAGGGCTATTCGGCAAGCGGCGGCGAGGAGCATATCCGCATCGAATTGTGCGACGAGGCCATCCGGCTCGCAAGATTGCTGCTGGCATTGTTCCCGTCGCAGGCCGAGGTCATGGGCCTGCTTGCGCTTTGTCTGTTTCAGCATTCCCGCCGGGCCGCGCGCCTGGATCCCGAAGGACAACTCACCCCGCTCGAGGAACAGGACCAAAGCCTGTGGAACCGGCAGGAAGTGGCAGAAGGGAAGGTGCTGATCGAAAAGGCACTGAGACGCGGGCGCCCGGGCCCGTATCAGATTCAGGCGGCGATTGCGGCGGTCCACTGTGCCGCGCCAAAGCCGGAACAGACAGACTGGCGTGAAATCGAGCGCCTCTATGCCGCCCTTGAACAGGTTCAACCGACCCCGGTCGTTTCGCTCAACCGGGCCGTGGCTCTTTCCAAGATCAACGGCGCGGTGGCCGGTCTTCATTATCTCGAGCAGCTTTCGGAAGCGCTTTCCGGCTATCTCTATTTCCATACGGCACGCGCGTCGCTGCTCCACGATGCGGGTGAGCCGGAATTGGCCCTGGCCGCCTATGAGCGGGCATTGCAGCTTGGACCGACCGAGCAGGAGGCCGCGCATATCAAGGGCAAGATCCGGCTATGTGAGGGGTCTCAAAAAAATTTGTAGCCGATGTAGAATCACGGCGACCGCGTTCGTCCTTGGGTCATTGCAACCGCTTTCCCAAGGAGGAAATGATGACAAATCCAATGCAGACCCATGGTGCGGCAAGCTGGATACAGCACAGCGGCGGCGATCCGGCCGGCGCCCGCAAGTTCTATGAATCCGTCCTCGGCTGGACGGTCAGCGACATGCCGATGCAGGACGGTTCGTCCTATGCCGGAATCGTTGTCGGGGAGAACCCGATCGGCGGCTTCATGCCGGTGCCGGCTCCGGCGGGCGAGTGGACCATATACATCACCGTCGATGACGTGGATGCGCGTTTCAAATCGGCGCTCGACAATGGCGCTGAAGGCATTGATGAACCGGCCGACTTTCCGGGTGTGGGCCGGATGGCGAAGATCCGCGACCCCTATGGCGCATCCATCTCGCTGATCACCTATGAGAGCATGCAGGGCTGAGGGAACCGGCGCGGCGCTGCCGCGCCGTTCCCCTTCCGCCTCGGTGAAGGAGATTTGGCATGATCACGATCACGATGGTTTTTACGGGCATTTTTCTGCTGATGCACACGGCCCTGTCTGCGACGACCAGCGCCCATCGGGCAAAGTTCGATGTTGACTATGGCGACGGCGGCAACCTTGCCATGCTCAAGGCCATAAGAGCGCAGGGCAATTTCATCGAATATGTGCCGATCCTGCTGATCGCCATGGGCGCCAGCGAATATGTCGGCGCGGCCCCCTGGTTTCTGTGGACCTGCGGCTGGGTGCTTGTCATAGCCCGGATATCGCACGCGGCCTATATGCTTGGATTTGCCGGCAAGCCGGCGCGGCTGTTGGGTGCCGGGCTGACATTTCTGCTGATGACCGTTTTCGGCATTTATCTGATCGGGCGCGGGACAGGGCTGATGGCCTGAGCGCCGTGTGACGAAACACCACGGAGGATGACATGGCAGCCGACCCGCATCTGAGCGAATTGATGCGCGAAGCCCTTCAGGGACGCGCCGGCATATCCGAGAAAAAAATGTTCGGCGGCATCTGTTTTCTGCTTAACGGAAACATGTTCGCCGGCGTCAACAAGGACCGGTTCATGTTTCGGGTCGGCAAGGATCTGGAGAGCGAGGCTCTGACCAGGCCCGGCGCCATGCCGATGGATTTTACCGGCCGCAGGATGGGCGGTCTGATCTGGGTCGAACCCGACGCGGCCATTGACGCCGGGCTCAAGCAGTGGCTGGATTTCACCGCGCAATTTGTCGGCGGTCTGCCGCCGAAATAGGAGAGGTTTCTGATGTTCCAGGGATTGCCCAGACAAACGGTCGACTATCTGAAAGCGCTGAAGGCTAATAATAACCGCGAATGGTTCGAGGCGCACCGCAAGGATTACGATGATTATTTCGTTGAGCCGGCGTTGCAACTCATCGAGGCCCTGTCTCCGATTGCCGCCACCCTCGATCCTCCGCATTTCGCGGTTCCGAAGCTGAACAAGTCGCTCCGGCGCGTTCACCGCGATACGCGGTTCTCCAAGGACAAGACGCCGTACCACACGCATATTCACATCGTGTTGTGGACCGGCGACCATCCGAACCGTTCGGCGGGCATCCATCTGGTGTTCTCGGCCAATCACTTCGGATACGGTTCCGGGCACTGGACGTTTTCCGGCGACGGGCTGGAGCGTTACCGCACCGCCGTTCAGGAGGACAGTGCGCGGTCCGAGCTTGACGCTGCCCTGGCAGCGGCCGCGAAAGTGGGATGTACGCCGGGCGAACCCGAGCTGCGGCGCGTGCCGCGCGGTTTCGACAGCGACAGCCCTGCGGCCGATTATCTGCGCCGCAAGGGGATCGTCGCGCGCACTCATGACGATCCCGCCTATGATGCGCGGCTGTTCGGCCCGGATGCGGTCGATTACCTGACGGAGATCCTCAAGGCGCTCAGCCCGCTCGACCGGTGGGTCAATACGCATGTGGAAGCGGCATAGCGACCGATTACGCTCCAGCGGTTCCTGCCCATGGCGGCAAGAGGCATTTTCCTTGCGCGACAGCCGTGCTATCGGATCGGCATGAAATTGACCCGGCCCGTGCTGCGTGCATTTTTGTTTGTTGTTCTCGTCGTGCTCGCCGGACCGGCTTTCGGTGAACAGTCATCCGTGCCCGTTCCGAAAACCCGTCCGGCTGCCGGGGCCACCGGAACCGAGGCTTCGAAACCGGCAAAACGTTCCGGCCTTCCCAAGGATGAGATTGCCTGCCGCAAGCGCCTGGAGGGTCTTGGTGTGCGCTTCTCGCCGGTCAAGCGCATAACAGGCAAGAGCGGTTGCGGCATACGATACCCCGTCGAGATTTCGCGGCTGCCGGGCGATGTCAGACTGTCCGGACGCACGGTCCTGAACTGCCGGACAGGAGAGGCGCTGGCCTTGTGGACGACAAAGGTCGCGGCACCGGAAGCGAAAAAAAGGTTCAATGCCAGCCTGAAGACAATCGATCAGTATGCGTCCTATCACTGCCGTACGCGCAATTCGCTGAAAGGGACGAAGCTTTCAGAACACGCCAAGGGAAACGCGATCGATCTCGGCCGCTTTCACATGTCCGACGGACGCGTTGTCGATGTCGCATCGCGGCCGGCGAAGAAAAGTGCCGAGGCGACGTTCCTCAAAGCACTGAGAGATGCGGGCTGCACATTCTTCACGACGGTGCTGGGGCCCGGCAGCGACCCGTATCACGACACGCATTTCCACTTTGACACGGCTAAGCGCCGAAACGGTTCCCGCTACTGCAAATAGATCAACGTTAATCCTTGTCGCTGACGCCGGCCTGCTCGAAGGTCGCCATGCCGCTATGGCACTGGGCCGCCGCCTTGACGATGCCAGCGGCGAGCGCCGCACCGGTTCCTTCGCCGAGACGCATTCCGAGCGACAGCAACGGCTCTTTGCCTAGTTTTTCGACCAGCTTTATGTGACCCGGCTCCGCCGATACGTGCCCGATCACGCAATGATCAAGTGCCTTGTCATCGGCCGCATGCAGCACGGCGGCGGCGGCTGTTGCCACATAGCCGTCGATGATCACGGGAATGCGCTCCATGCGCGCGGCCAGAATAGCGCCGGCCATGGCGGCGATTTCCCGCCCGCCAAGGCGCCGCAGCAGTTCCAGCGGATCGCCGAGATGGGGCTTGTGGAGCGCGACGGCACGCTCGACCGCGTCGATCTTGCGCGCGAGGCCTTCGCCCTGAGCCCCGGTGCCGGGCCCGGTCCATTCCTGCGCGCTGCCGCCGTAGAGCCCGTAGCAGATGGCGGCGGCAATCGTCGTGTTTCCGATGCCCATTTCGCCGATGCACAAGAGGTCCGTGCCGCCGGCAATCGATTCCATGCCGAAGGCCATGGTCGCGGCGCAGGAACGCTCGTCGAGCGCCGGCTCCTCGGTAATGTCGCCCGTCGGCAGTTCCAGCGCCAGGTCAAACACCTTCAGGCCGAGGTCATGGGCGATACAGATCTGGTTTATGGCGGCGCCGCCGGCGGCGAAATTGGCAACCATCTGGGCCGTCACATCGGACGGGAAGGGGGAAACCCCCTGGCGCGTGACGCCGTGATTGCCGGCAAAAACAGCTACCAGCGGACGGGTGACAGCTGGCGGCCGGCCTGTCCATGCGGCGAGCCATTCGGCGATTTCCTCCAGACGGCCAAGCGCCCCAGGCGGCTTGGTCAGGGACCGGTCCCTTTCACGAACGGCGGCTACGATGGCTTCGTCCGGGCCGGGCATGCTGGAAAGCAGATCGCGAATATCGTCAAATGGAAGGCCGCTGGTCGACATCAAAATAGTCCTTGTTTTTTCAATGCGCTCCCGCAATAGGCTAATTGGTGATAATTGCAAATAGGTCCTGAGGCCATTGCCGTATCGCCCAGTTGTGCCGCATGGGGAACACCATGGAAAAGATCGTTGCCGAAACCGCGCGTGCCGTGTCCTTTCTGAGCCGGTTGCCGGCCCCGGATCGTTTTTTCCCCGAGGATGCGGTGCCTGCCGCGCAGTCGGCGCGGACCTATCCGTTGGCCGGGGTGATCGTGGCCTTGCCCGCTGCCGCGCTTTTGTTCCTGTTGCTTTCAATTGGACTTGACGCACTGTTTGCATCGGCCCTGGCTGTGGCCGTCCAGGTTCTGACGACCGGCGCTCTGCACGAGGATGGCCTCGCCGACTGCGCCGACGGTTTCGGCGGGGGACGGGACCGGGACCGCGTGCTTGCGATCATGAAAGACAGTTCCATCGGTGCTTATGGCTGCCTCGCAGTCGTGTTTTCTCTGCTTTTGAGGGTTGCCGGTGTCGCGGCGATTGCATCCGCAACACACGCATTGCCCGCGGCGCTGGCGCTGATTGCCGTTGCTGTTGTCAGCCGCACGGCAATGGTCTGGCACTGGCATGTGCTGCCGGCCGCAAAGCCGGATGGCGTCGCTGCCTCGGCCGGGCAGCCGGACAGCGAAGCAGCGGGTTTCGCCATGGTTGCCGGTGCACTTCTCGGCGGGCTTCTCAGCCTGCCGGCAGCCGGAATCGGCGGGGCGATCACGGCTTTGTTGCTGGCCGCCATACTCTGTTCAGGATTTGTGCGTATGACGAGCAGAAGGATCCACGGGCATACCGGCGATACGATTGGTGCGACCCAGCAGATTTGCGAGATCGTGTCGCTTTTGGGACTTGCCCTTTGGGTCTGACGCCCCAATATGCAGGGAAATCAACGGTCTCGGCATAGCGAAAGATGAGCGACGTGGAATCTCCCTGCATTCTGGTTTGTTCGATCGACATGAAAACCGGCTATTGTTTCGGATGCGGCCGTACGGGCGATGAGATCGCC
The DNA here is from genome assembly GCF_027889715.1 of Allohoeflea poritis. GTDB lineage: Bacteria > Pseudomonadota > Alphaproteobacteria > Rhizobiales > Rhizobiaceae > Hoeflea_A > Hoeflea_A poritis. Next base: position 50,404 of record NZ_JAPJZH010000002.1, on the reverse strand, counting down.
GGCTGGCTGGACTTCACGCCGGGAAAACGGCGCGAAGTCATGGATTTGCTGCCGGCAAGGCTCGAGACCATCGAGCGCAAGCCTCGCCGCGAGACACGCCGTCAGAAAATGGCGCGGGAACGCGCCGGGAGCTGAACATTGGGCCGTCCATTGTGGATCATATTCAGTGTCATCGGGTTCGGGTTGCTGCTCTTGCTGATCAACCACGATTCCGGCGAGACGCTGGGCATGCCGAATGATAGTTTTGCAAATGTGCTGTATCTCGGAATCTGGGGCGCCGTCGTGGCAGCCGCAGTTGTCGGGTCCGGCATGCGGATCGGCGAAATGGCGCGCAACGCGCTGATATGGCTGATCGTCATACTTCTTCTGAGCACGGTCTATGTGTACCGGTTCGAGCTGCAGGAGGTCGGTTATCGCCTCGCCGGCGGTCTTCTGCCGGGAACGCCGATCAGCAGGATGTCATCCGACGGCAGGGCTGAGGTGATCCTGACAAAGGGGCGCGGCGGTCATTTCCAGGTTCGCGCCGACATCAACAATGAGCGCATAAGCATGATGGTCGATACCGGCGCCAGCACGGTTGCGCTGTCCTATGGCGATGCCGAACGCATCGGCCTGGATATGGACAGCCTGCGGTTCGTTCAGCCGGTCGCCACCGCGAACGGGCGGGGCATGGCGGCGCCCGTGACGCTGCCGGAACTGACCATCGGCGATATCACCCGACGCAATGTGCGGGCCGGTGTGCTGGAGCCGGGCAAATTGTCGGAAAGCCTTCTGGGCATGAGTTTCCTGGAGACCCTGTCGTCCTTCCATATGAGCCGCGACGAGCTGGTCATGCGCGATTGACCGCTTCTAAACGATACTCCAGATAAAGCGTCCCGCGACAATCAGCATGAAAACACCGAATGCGGTCTCTAGTTGGCGGCTCTTGAGGCCGTGCGCGGCCGCGGCGCCGAGCGGCGCCATAAACAACGTAATCGGAATGGTCAGAACAACGGCGATCCAGTTGACATAACCGGTCGAATAGATCGGCAGGTCCGTATTGCCCCATCCCGCCCACAGATAGCCAACCAGCCCCGGCAATGAAATCAGCATTCCGACACCCGAGGAGGTCGCGACGGCCTGATGGACCGTGCGCCCGAAGGTGGTCATGAACGTGTTGTTCAGCACACCGCCGCCAACGCCCATCAGTGCGGATAAAAGGCCTATGAAAAATCCGCATATGGCGCGGAGCGGGTTTTTCGGCAGATCGGTGCCCAGGCGCCAGCTTTCGCGGTTGAAGATCATGCGCAGGCCGACAAGGACAGCGATGACGGCGAAGATGATCCGAAGCACGGAGCCGGATACCCAGGCGGCAATGACCGATGCGGCGATGACACCGAGCGGCACGGGTATGATCCAGCTTTTCAGCAGCGCAAGATCGGGGGCCTTTCGCTTGTAATGGGCGCGAAAAGAGCTGATCGAAGTGGGCACGATGACGGCCAGGGACGTTCCGACCGAAAGATGCATGCGTACCGAATCGGCGGTGTCGAGCAGGGTGAAGGCCTGATAGAGCACCGGCACGAGGATGGCCCCGCCGCCGATGCCGAACATGCCGGCCAGGAAGCCGGCAACAGCGCCGGCGACCGCCAACACCGAGACAAACCACAACAGCTCTTGCAAGGGAACCATCAACCACTCCAGACTGGCTGTGCGTGTGTCATGCAAGTCGCAGGACTGTCAAGCGGACTTGGGGCATACATGTTCCAGGTTGTGGTCATCACAGCCTAGGCGAAGGACCGACGCTTATTCCTTTCAGGATCCGGTGTCTCGATGCTCGGCGCATCCACCAGCACGCGGTCGCGGGGCAGGATAGCCGTTGCCTCGGTACCCTCGCGCAGTTTCGACTTGAGGACAAATTCGCCGCCGTGCTCGGCGAGGATGGCCTGCACGATCGGCAAACCGAGGCCGGTTCCCTGTTCGGCGCTCTTGATGGCAATCGATCCCTGGCCGAATGCGGAAAGCACAACGGGGATTTCATCTTCCGGAATGCCGGGGCCGTTGTCCTTTATCGAGACATATTGCCCGCCGCCCGCGGTCCAGCCGACCTTGAGCGTGACAGTTCCCTTCGGCGGGGTGAATTTCACGGCATTCGACAGCAGGTTGAGGATAACCTGGCGTATCGAGCGTTCATCGGCCCAGACGAGCGGCAACACGCGTTCGAACTGAGATGCGATCGTGATGTTCTTGTTCTTCGCCTTCAACTCGACCATGGCAATACAGTCTTCAGCGATATTGCGCATGCTCACCGGCTCTTCATTGAGCGAATAACGTCCCGCCTCGATGCGCGACAGGTCCAGGATTTCGTTGATCAGCCGCAAAAGATGGTCGCCGGAGCGATGGATATCGCTGACATATTCGCGGTAGGTCTCGTTCTCCAACGGTCCGAGGACCTCATTCTTCATGACCTCGGAGAAGCCCAGAATGGCGTTGAGCGGCGTACGCAGTTCGTGGCTCATGGAGGCAAGGAAGCGCGATTTGGCGAGATTGGCCTCCTCGGCGCGGCGGCGGGCCTCATCCGATGTCGAATTCGCCAGTTCGAGTTCCGCGATGAGCCAGTCCTTCTCCGCCTGGACCGCCAGCATGCTCAGATTGGCGTTGTATAGCCGTCCCGATACGAAGATGAAGAAGACCAGCGAACCGAGCAGCATTGCAAGGATGGATATCTCGAACGGGCTGTTGGGTGGTGAACCGGCCAGATAGAACATCAGGATCGGCGTCGAGAACACCAACATGGGCAGCCGCTGGAGCGTAAAGCTCGACATGGCGGTCACGGCCATGGCGATCAGCAGGGCGAGGCCCTTGAAAAAGGCAAAATCCAGGCCGGTGCAATCGACGCAGGGCTGGAGCGCGAAGATGGCCCAACCCAGCCCGGTCAGCGCGTGGGTCGCGGTGAACTGGAGCTCGAGGCGTCGCGCATATTCGGCTGTCAGTTCCTGCCGCGATGCGTGGCGGGCAAGCAAGGCCTGCAGTGCGTATCCGAACAGCGCGGCCACCGTCCAGGTCAGTACATTTTGCCCATGGAAGAAGGTGATGCAGATGCCGGCCGTCAGGAGAACAAGCACAGGCATGGCGGCCGCGCCCTGCACAGCCGAACTGATATACATCGCCATGAGCTCGCGATCGTAGTGCGCGCCATGCTTCCCGTCAGACTGCAGACGGTCCCGAGTGGTCCTGACTGCACGTATTGTTTCGGGGTTGCGGTGGACGCGCGACCGGTCGACGATGTTTTTGTCTGCGCTCTTCTTTTCCGAACTCATACCACTAGGAACAATTACCAATGGTTCGGACCTTAGGCGCGAATGATTAAAAAGAACCTTCCAACAAGGCCCAGAAGCGCTATTCATTAAATGAAATCAATCACCGGCAAAGAACGGCCAAAACCACGGAAAACTGGAGAATTTGATGCTGTTATACGATGGAGGACGGGCACCCAATCCGCGCCGGGTGCGCATATTTCTGGCGGAAAAGGGAATTGAAGTTCCCATGAAGTCCGTCGATATGACGGCGTTTGGCCACCGTTCGCCCGAAATCACGGCACTCAACCCGTTTCAGCGGCTGCCTGTTCTTGTTCTTGATGACGGCACGGTTTTGACAGAAACCGTGGCCATCTGCCGTTATTTCGAGGAATTGCATCCCGATCCGCCGCTGATGGGCACGAATGCGCTGGACAAGGCGCAGGTCGAGATGTGGAATCGCCGGGTCGAGCTCAATTTCTCCTATTTCGTCGCCCAGGCCTTTCGGCATACCCATCCGGCCATGGTTGAGTGGGAAGTGCCGCAGATCAAAGAATTTGGTGAAGCTAATCGGCCCAAGGCATTGAAAGCGATGGAACTTTTAAACGAGGAGCTGAAGTCTCGCGAGTTTATCGCTGGCGATCGGTACACCATCGCCGACATAACGGCGATGATGGGTATGGACATGCTGAAACCGGCGCGAATCGAGCGCCCGGTTCATCTTGAAAACCTCATGCGCTGGTACGAGACCGTGTCCTCCAGGCCCAGCGCATCGGCCTGAGCTGTGCGATATGGCGAGCAAACTCGATGAACTTCTCGGCGAGATCAGGCGATGCCGGATCTGCCGGGACGCGCCGAAATACGGGAAAACCCTGCCTCACGAACCGAGGCCCGTCATCGCTGCAACCCGTTCGGCGGGGATTCTGATCGCCGGACAGGCGCCGGGGACGCGTGTTCATGCGAGCGGCGTGCCGTTCACCGATCCATCCGGCGACCGGTTGCGGGACTGGATGGGCATCGATCACGAGACATTTTACGATTCGCGGCGCGTTGCCATTGTTCCCATGGGCTTTTGTTTTCCGGGCCTCGATGAGAAGGGCGGCGACCTGCCGCCGCGCCGGGAATGCCGCGAGATCTGGCACGACCGGGTTGTCGAGACCTTGAAGGAGATCCGGCTGGCGCTGGTCATCGGCCAGTATGCGCATGCCTATCACCTGGGAAATTTTCGTGAAAAATCGCTGACGCTGACGGTCGCCAACTGGCAACAGATACGCGACCGGGCCCGTCCTTACCGGGTCTACGCGCTGCCGCATCCGTCATGGCGCAACAACGCATGGCTGAAGAAAAATCCCTGGTTCGAACGCGATCTGTTGCCGGAACTGCGCAGCGACATAGCTGCAATCTTGAAAAACTGATGTTGGATGCTCCGAGAAAGTCGGAAAAATAGAAAATAGTTTTACCATTTTTCTATTTGGGGATTGAATTTCCGAAAATTCATGCGATTTAGAGCGTATGTAAAAATATGTTCCGTCAACGCGTGTCCGGTTCTGGCAAAAGCCTGTGAACACAGGCGACCGTGACGGCGTGCAACAAGGAGAACCGGGATGGACCGGCTTGACCGAAAGATACTGCGGCTTTTGCAGGAAGATTCGACTTTGGCGGTGGCCGATATCGCCAAGAAGGTCGGCCTGTCCACCACACCATGCTGGCGGCGCATTCAGAAACTGGAAGAAGAAGGCGTGATCCGCCGCAGGGTGGCGCTGCTCGACCAGTCCAAGATCAACGCCAATGTCACCGTCTTTGTGGCGATCCGCACCAATTCGCATTCGCATGAATGGCTGATGCGGTTTTCGGAGGTCATCACGCAGTTTCCGGAAGTGGTCGAATTCTACCGGATGAGCGGCGAGGTCGATTATCTGCTGCGCGTGGTGGTGCCGGATATCGCCGCCTATGACGCCTTCTACCAGCGGCTGATCAAGAAGATCGAGATCCGGGACGTCTCGTCGTCCTTTGCCATGGAGCAGATCAAATACACGACGGAACTTCCGCTCGACTATATGGTGATCGACGGAAGCCGGGCCTCGGAACCGGCGTAGGTCCACGCCAAAGCGTCACGCCTTCTTCGCTTTCGCTGCGAGCCGGTCGAACGTTTTCGGTGCGGTGAGTTCCTTGACGGCATCCTTGCCGATCCATCGCTCCGTCCGGTCGTCGCTTGCCGCCAGTTTTTCCGCCAGCGCCAGAGCCGGTTCGTGAAGTCCGAGCGAGCGCTTTCCGATCTGGCGCAGTGCCCAGTTGACGGCTTTCTTGACGAAGTTCCGCTGATCCTTCGCATGGCGTTCGATGAGCGGCAGCCAGGCCAGCATGACACTGTCCGGATGCTTCTTCAGATGCACCGCGCCCCAGGCCATGGTCGCAAAACCGGCGCGGCGGACGAATTCGCGTTCGTCGGCCGCGAAGGGTTCGATTATTGCGTCATGCAGCTCAGCTTCCACGAACAGCGCCGCCGCATGATCGACGACCTCCCAGGAGTTGAACTCGGCGACCCATGCCCATGCCTGGTCCACCGTTACCTTTGTCGGCTCGTCGCTGAAACAGGCGAGCAGGCGCGCCTCGCGTATGCCGGTCTGCCAAAGGTCGAGGGCCCGCTCGTGGTTGCGCCTTATCTTGCGGGCGAGCGGCCGAAGTTCGGCATTGCGTATGCCGAGCGCAAGTTCGGTATCAATCCCGAAGCGAGCCATTCCGGCGATATCGTCGGGCGAGGCGTGGGCGCGAAGCCAGTCCACGACGTCATCGCAACGCCAGTCCGGTGACGGTTCGCCGCCTCGCAAATCAGCGCTCCAGACGCGCCAGCAGCGAGGATGTGTCCCAGCGGTTGCCGCCCATTGTCTGGATCTCGCGGTAGAACTGGTCGACCAGCGCCGTCACCGGAAGGCTGGCGCCGTTGTTGCGGGCTTCCTCAAGCACGATTGCCAGGTCCTTGCGCATCCAGTCGACGGCGAAGCCGTGCTCATAGTGACCGTCATTCATTGTCTTGTGGCGGTTTTCCATCTGCCAGGAACCCGCCGCACCCTTGGAAATGACATCGATGACCTTTTCAATGTCGAGCCCGGCGGCCTTGCCGAAATGGATGCCCTCCGAAAGGCCCTGGACAAGGCCGGCAATGCAGATCTGGTTGACCATCTTGGTGAGCTGGCCGCTGCCGACATCGCCCATGAGCCCGACCATCTTGGCATAGCAATCGATGACCGGCCGCGCCTTTTCGAAGATCTCGGGCTTGCCGCCGACCATCACCGTCAGGGCGCCGTTTTGTGCGCCGGCCTCGCCGCCGGAGATCGGGGCGTCAAGAAAACCGAAGCCCATTTGTGACGCGGCCTCGGCCAATTCGCGGGCGACCTCAGCCGAGGCCGTTGTGTTGTCGACAAAGACTGCGCCCGGTGCCATGCCGTGAAAAGCGCCGTCGGGACCGGTCGTCACGGAGCGCAAGTCGTCATCATTGCCGACGCAGGCAAAGACGAATTCGGCGCCCTCGGCGGCTTCGCGCGGCGTTTTCGCGGAACGGCCGCCAAATTCGGCCACCCATTTTTCGGCTTTCGCACCCGTGCGGTTATAGACACAGACCTCGTGGCCGCCGCGCGTGCGCAGGTGCCCGGCCATGTGATAGCCCATAACCCCCAGTCCGATAAATGCCGCTGTTGCCATATCATTCGCCCTTCTGCAAAGTGCTGCCCGATCATTCGAGTGCATTTCAGGAGGGAATAGATCAATGCGGCGGATCATCAAAGCCCTTGTGCGGTTTATTTTTGTCGCGGTTCCCCTGATCATCGTGGCTGCCGGTGCCGGTTTCATCTGGATGGCGCGCTCGCTGCCGCCGGTTTCGGGCACCATGCAGGTCACGCCGCTTTCCGAAACGGTGACCATAGCGCGCGACGAGAACGGCGTGCCGCATATCAGCGGCGCGAGCATGAACGATGTCTTCACGGGGCTCGGTTTCGCGCACGCGCAGGACCGCCTCTGGCAGATGGAAGTGGTGCGCATCGCCGCGCAGGGCCGTCTGTCCGAGCTGTTCGGCGAGGCGACGGTCGATAGCGACATCTGGCTGCGCAGCATGGGCCTGTTCGACGCGGCGAAGCAATCCTACGATCTGTTGTCGGATGAAAGCCGCGCGGCGGTCGATGCTTATACCGCCGGAATCAATGCCTGGATGTCGCGGGACGCGCGCTTTTTTGCCTCGAGGCTGCCGCCGGAGTTCGTCATTCTTGGCCATACGCCGGAACCCTGGCAGCCCGCGCACACGGTCGCGGCGCTCAAGATGATGTCCGTGACGCTCGGCAAAAACGCATCCGACGAGGTGATGCGGCTGGCCTTCGCACGGCTGGGCTATTCGTCCGAGGACATAGCCGAATTGCTGCCTCTGCTTCCGGGCGACAATGCACCTGTCTTGCCGGACCTGACCGCGTTGCTGGAACTCGCATCCGGTCCCTTGGAGGTTTCCGGCGATGGCGATCAGCGCGATGCCTTCCTGCTGCCGCTGCAGGATCAAACGCGCAAGGGCGCGTCCAACAACTGGGTTGTCTCCGGATCGCGAACGGAAAGCGGCAAGCCGATCCTGGCGAACGATCCGCATTTGTCCTTGTCGGCGCCTTCCATCTGGTATCTTGCGCATTTGCGGCTCGAGGCTGGCGATGGAGCGCGCAATTTCATCGGTGCCACGACGCCGGGGTCGCCGCTGGTATTGCTCGGGCGCAGCGATACGCTGGCCTGGGGGCTGACCAATACCGGCTCGGACGTCCAGGATATCTTTGTCGAGAAGGTCAATCCGGACAACGAGGACGAATATCTGACGCCGGATGGTTGGCAGGCCTTCGGCAGCAAACAGGAGACGATCAAGATACGTGACGGGGGTGAGCAGGTCTTTACCCGCCGCTGGACCCGTCACGGTCCGGTCCTGCCGCCCAGCTATCTCAGTATCGGTCAGTATCTGCCGGACAACACCGTCGCCACGCTGCAATGGGTGGCGCTGGCGGCGGATGATCTGACGATGAATGCCGGCCTCAAGGCTCTTGACGCCACAACGGTCGAGCAATTCCAGGCGGCGATGTCGAGCTATGTGACCCCGATGCAGTCGATGGTGATTGCCGATGCCGCCGGCAATATAGGGCTGATCGCGCCGGGCAGGGTACCGGTGCGGGACCCGCGCAACGCCGTGATGGGGCGGGCGCCCGTGCCGGGCTGGGATGCCACCTATGACTGGAAGGGCACAATTCCCTTCTCGCGCCTGCCACGGCAGAACAATCCGGAAATCGGGGCTATCGGGACAGCCAACACCAAGATTGTCGGCCCCGACTATCCTTATCTCCTGACGCTGGACTGGGAGGAGCCCTGGCGACAGGAGCGGGTGGACGAACTGATCGTCGACAACCGGACGCCACAGACCTTCGCCATGAGCCGTGATGCGCAGGCGGACGTGCGGTCCCTGGCATTCGCCGAACTCGGGCCGAAGATGCTGGCGTTGGTAGAGGGGCGGGACGGCGTTGATGTGGCCGCCATTGCCGTTCTCAGATCGTGGGACTACGAAATGGTGCGGGACAGCAATGCACCGCTGATCTTCATGGCATGGCTGCGCGAAAGTATGATCGGCATCTACAGCGACGATCTCGGACCGGCGTTCGATCCGTGGTTCAAGGCGCGGGGCGATGTGATGCTCAACCTGCTCGACGGCAAAACGCGGCGCGACTGGTGCGACGACGGCAGGACGTCGGAAAAGGAAAGCTGCGCGGATATCCTCGCTGCCGGTCTCGACCGCGCGATTGCAGACCTCAAGGAACGCTACGGTGCGGACCGCGATGCTTGGAACTGGGGCGAGGCGCATAAATCGGCTGGTGCCCATTCGCCGTTTTCACGGGTTCCGATGCTGAATGCGTTTTTCGATGTCAAGGTGGACAGCGCCGGCGGCCCGTTCACGCTGGATCGTGGCAGGACGCGGCTGGAAAACCCGGAGACGCCGTTCATCAATGCCAGCGGGTCGAGCTTCCGTGGCATCTACGATTTCGCCGATCTCGACCTGTCGACCTATATCCAGACGACAGGACAGTCCGGAAACCCGTTCTCCAGACACTATCGCGACTTTGCGGTGCCGTGGTCGAATGTTGAAGGCATCACCATCCCGGCGGATCCGGCGCTTTACGAGCCCAATGTCGTCGGCACATGGCAATTGACGCCGGGATAGAAAGCCCGTCAGCGCTTCAGGTGCCGGGTCAGGCGGTTTTCCAGAACGTTCCAGAGGTTGCGCAGCGCCTCGACGATGATGAGGTAGAAGATCGCCGCCCAGATATAGGTCTGGAAATCGAAGGTGCGCGAATAGGCGCGCCGCGTCTCACCGAACAGGTCGAAGACCGTGATGATGGCGACGATGGCCGATCCCTTGATCATCAGAATGATCTCGTTGCCGTAGGGGCGGAGAGCAACGATCATCGCCTGCGGCAGGATGATCTTGCGATAGGTCTGCAATCGCGACAGCCCCAGCGCCCGCGCGCCTTCGAACTGGCCTCTCGGAACGCTCTGCAGCGCCCCGCGCAGGATCTCGGCCTGATAGGCGGCGGTGTTCAGCGTGAAGGCGAGGATCGCGCAATTCCACGGATCGCGGAAGAAACCCCACAGGCCCATTGCCTGCAGTTGCGGGCGGAACTCGCCGAGACCGTAATAGATCAGGAAGAGCTGCGCGATCAGCGGCGTTCCGCGGAAGAAGTAGACGTAGCAATAGGCGGGACCGGAAAACCAGCGGTTTTGCGACATGCGGCCGGCCGTCACCGGGATCGACGCGATGGCTCCCAGAACAATGGAAATGCCAACGAGCGTAATGGTCACCCACAATCCTGAAAAATATCGCGGCGCGTAACGATCGATCTTTTCGGGATCCCATTCGGCGAACAGGTAAAGGATGATGCCGACGCCGACCAGCAGCCAGAGCGCCATGGCGGCAAGGCCGGAAATGCGCGCGGTCGTCCACGGGCGCGCCGGTATGGGCGGCGGGGCCTGTGCCTCGATCAACTGTTTTGCAACGCTCATACCCGCACCTCCGACCGCTCGACGCTGCGTTCGATTGCGCGAATAACGAAGGACGACAGGATGGCAAGCACCAGGAAAAGCAGGCAGGCCGTGCCGAAGAACAGGAACGCCTCCTTGCTGACCCGCGCGGCGATCCCGGCCTGGCGAAGAATATCCGGAAGCCCGATGACCGAGACGAGTGCGGTTTCCTTGAGCAGGATCATCCACAGATTGCCAAGGCCGGGCAGGGCAATGCGGATAAGCTGCGGCAGGATGATCTTGATCATGGTCTGGACCTTGCCCAGACCAAGCGCGTAGCCGCCCTCGTACTGACCGGCGGGGATGGCCCGGAATGCAGACAGGAATACCTCGCTGGCAAAGGCGGAGAAGACGACACCCAATGCGATCATGCCGGCAAGGAACGAGTTGATCTCGATCTGCGTTTCGAAGCCGAGAGCCGACACTGCCTCCCTGATGCCGATCTGAAGTCCGAAATAGACCAGGAACAGGGTCAACAGCTCCGGAAGGCCGCGAAAAATGGTGGTGTAGATTTCGGCGGCCATCTTCAGGGCCTTCTCGTCGCTCTGCTTGGCGAGCGCCAGCAGGAAACCGACGACGAGACCGAGCGGCAAAGTCGCCAGGGCAAGGCCGACGGTGACAAGAACGCCGGAAGCGATCTGGTCACCCCAGCCGTCAGGGCCGAAGCTCAGCAGCGTTAAGGTCTGTTCCATTTTTTGTTTTCACGGTCTGGGCCGCGTCTTCCCCTTTATAAAAAAAACGGCGGGAATGATCCCGCCGTTTCCTGTCATATCAAACAAGGCCGGCGATCACTCGCCATAAACGTCAAATTCGAAGTATTTGTCGTTGATTTCCTTGTATTTTCCGTTTTCGCGGATGGCGATAATCGCCTCGCTGAACATCTCGCGCAGTTCGTCCTCGCCCTTGCGGATCGCGATGCCGGCGCCCGGGCCGTTGATCACCGGATCGGGCGTCAGCGTGTCGAGAATCTTGCAGCAGGCGCCATCGTCGGTCTTCAGCCAGTCCGAAAGCACAACGACGTCGTCAATGACGGCATCGACACGGCCGCTGGCAATGTCGAGCTTGTACTCATCCGGTGTCGGATAGAGGCGCAGTTCCACCGACGGAAGTTTTTCCTCGGCATAGTTGGAGTGCGTGGTCGAGCTCTGGGCGCCAAGCACCTTGCCCTTCAGGCCGGCGTCGGAGGCGTCGGTGATGTCGGAATCCTTCGGCACCGCGATGGCCGGCGGCGTGTTGTAGTACTTGTCGGAGAAGTCGACCTTTTCCATGCGCTCCTCCGTGATGGACATGGAGGCGATGATGGCGTCGAACTTGCCGGCGATCAGAGACGGGATCATGCCGTCCCAGTCATTGGTGACGAATTCGCACTCGACCTTCATTTGTTCGCAAAGCGCGTTGGCGATGTCGATGTCGAAGCCTTCCAGCTTGCCGTCCGAGGTCAGATTGTTGAATGGCGGGTAAGCGCCTTCGGTACCGATCTTGATTGACTTGATGTGGTTGTCGGCCTGCGCGATACCGACCGTCAAGGCCAGTGCGGCCGCGGAGGCTGCAAGAGTAAGGTACTTGGAAATACGCATGTTTATCCTTCCTGATATCGTGCCTTGTTCGTTGATGTTGGCGGCACATTGTTGCGGGTCCCCTGTGCCCCGCTCAGGCGGCGATATTCCCACTGTTTTTGAACAAATTGCAACAGCAAAATTGAGAGCTAAGGCCCCGTTATTGCGCAAAATGTCGCTGTCAAAGCGCCAATCTGCGGTGGTTTGCGCCGCGCATGCCGCTACCGGGGCAAATCAGTTTTCACCCCGTGGTGATCCCGAATTCGGAAAATGGAATGTAGTTGACGGGATCTCCGGGCTTCACGGCGCGGATATCCTCACCCAGTTCAATGAGTCCGCCGGCGCTGCGCAGACCGGAAATGAGGCCGGAGCCGTCACGCGGATATTTCTGCACCACCGTATTGCCCTTGTCGTCCGTTTCCAGCCAGCCGCGCTGGAATTCACGGCGGTCGGGTTTCTTTGACTTGATCGCGAAGCCGGCGGGCAGCGCGTAACGCCGCGGCTCCCGATACGTGCCGCCGCCCAGCAACCGGAGGGCGGGGCAGCAATAGAGCAGGAAACACACGAAGGCGGCGACAGGATTTCCCGGCAGTCCGAGAAAAACGCAGTCGCCGATCTGGCCGAACGACATCGGGCGGCCCGGCTTGATGGCGATCTGCCACAGATGGCGCTTGCCGAGCCGGTCGATGGTGCGCACGATATGATCCTCTTCGCCGCGCGATGCGCCGCCGGTGGTCAGAATGACGTTGTGATCGGCGGCCGCCTTGGAGAGCGCGGCTGAGATGGCGGCCTCATCGTCTTCGAGGATACCGAGATCTGTTGTCGCGACCGGCAGGTCGCGGCAAAGGGCGGCAAGCATGTGGCGGTTGGTATCGAATACCTGGCCTTCGTTGAGCACGGCTACGCTTCCGGGTTCGACCAGTTCGTTGCCCGTGGAAACGATGGCCACGCGAAGCTTGTCGAAAACGCCAATCTCGGATTTTCCGAGCGAGGCGAGGGCGGCGATATCCTGAGGACGCAGTCGCTGACCAGGCACAAGCAACCGGTCGCCGGCCTTGACGTCCTCTCCGGCAAGGCGCCGGTTGGCGCCCGGGCGCAGCCCGGCGGGGATCGTGACGGACATGCCGTCGTCGGAGACCGTGCAATCTTCCTGCATGGCGACCGTGTCGGCATTCGGCGGCATGACAGCGCCGGTGAAGATACGCGCTGCCGCGCCGCCGGCAAGCGGGGCGGGCGGGCGGTCTCCAGCGGCAATGCGCGGGCCGATGGTCATCGTGTTGTCGGCCGCATAGTCGCCATGGGCAAAGGCGTAGCCGTCGACGGCGCTGTTGTCGTGCAGGGGAACGTTTCGTGGCGCTTCGACACCTTCGGCAAGCAGCCGGCCCGACAGGTTATCGAGGCGCACGCTTGAAATGCCGACCACAGGGCCAAGGCGGGATGTGATCAGCGCCACGACGTCGTCATGGCGCATGCGGCCCTTGTCGTGAAGGAAACAATCGTCGATCAGATGCGGCGTTCCGGTCATTGCGCCAGCCCCACATGGCGTTCGATGAAATCGGCGACCGCCACGGTATCGTCGAGGTCGAAGACCGGGATTGCGGCATCTTCGACCGGATAGTCCGACGCGATCGCGACGATTGTCGGGTCCTTGTCCGAGAGCGCATCATGGCTCTTGGCCTCGCGCCGCCGCGCTTCGAGTTTCGGGTGTTTCCGGGTCTTGTAGCCTTCGATGAGAACGAGATCGCAGGGCGTGAGACGCGCCAGCACATTTGCCAGATCCGGCTCGTCCTCGTCGCGCAGTTCGTGCATGAGCGCCCAGCGCTTGCCCGATACGACGGCAACTTCTGTCGCTCCGGCCGTGCGGTGGCGGTGGCTGTCCGTGCCCTCATGGTCGATATCGAATGCATGGTGGGCATGCTTGACCGTCGAAACGCGGTGGCCGCGGCCTGTCAGTTCCTCGATCAGGCGGACCGTCAGGCTCGTCTTGCCGGAGTTCTTCCAGCCGGTGATGCCGAAAACCCGCTGGGTCACCTAGGCTCTCCCGTCCTTTGCCGCCCCTCGATTATGTCCAGAAATTTCTCGGCCATTGCGAAATCTTCGGGCGTGTTGGCATTGAAAAACGGATCAAGCGGGCCGTCTGCCGTCTCGAGAAGCGGAAAATTCACCATCCGCAGATCATGCGCGCCGGCCCAGGCCATCACCTTAAAGGTCTGCGACCGGCCGAGCCAAGCGGCCAGATCGTCGCGCAGCGCCACCGGCCAAAGGGCAAAGACAGGATGTCGGTTGCCGTCGGACGTGGCCATGACGATCGTATCGGGTGCCAAATTCGGACCGGATGTCAGGCGCGCGACGAGGTCGGCCGGGAAAAACGGCGTGTCGGCGGCGGCGGTGACAATGTGGGTGCAGGTCGGCACATTCCCGGTTGCCCATCCCATGCCGGCGCAGACGCCGGCGAGCGGCCCGGCGAACCCTTCGATTTCATCGGCGATCACGGGCAGGCCGAGCCCGGCAAAGCGGGCGGGATCGCCATTGGCGTTGAGGACGAGTTCGTCCACCTGCGGGCGCAGCCGCGCCGCGACACGTTCAAGCATCGACGTTCCGCCGAGCGGCAGCAGCGCCTTGTCGCCGCCGCCCATCCTGCGCGAAAGACCGCCCGCAAGTATGCAGCCGACAATCGGTCCGGTTTGCGCGGTCATCGCGACCTGCCGCCCTTGCGGGCATGTTTGGCGTCTTCGTCGGCCACGCTCGAAGGATCCATGTCGAACACGATGCGTTTTTCGCCCGAAAGCGCGACGAACCGCTTGCCGCGTGCGCGTCCGATGAGCGTCAGGCCGACCTGGCGGGCAAGGTCCACGCCCCAGGCGGTGAAGCCCGAACGGGATATCAGGATCGGTATGCCCATCATGGCGGTCTTGATCACCATCTCCGATGTCAGCCTGCCGGTGGTGTAGAAGATCTTGTCGTGCGCCTCGACGCCGTTCATGAACATCCAGCCGGCGATCTTGTCGACGGCATTGTGGCGGCCGACATCCTCCATGTAGACCAGCGGCCGGTCCTTTTCGCAAAGCACACAGCCATGGATGGCGCCGGCCTCCAGGTAGAGCGACGGGGCGGTGTTGATCGCCTTTGTCAGGGTGTAGAGCCACGATGTATGCAGGACGGCGTTCCGGCTGAGCGCGATCGAGCCGAAGCCCTCCATGACATCGCCGAAGACGGTGCCCTGGGCGCAGCCGGACGTGCGCACCTTCTTTTGCAGCTTGTCCTCGAAGTCGGTTTCGCGCCCGGTGCGCACAACGACCACGTCGAGCTCATCATCATAGTCGATGCCGGTGATCTCGTCGTCGGGGGCCAGCATGTTCTGGTTCAGAAGATAGCCGACCGCCAGGAGATCGGGGTAATCGCCGATGGTCATCATGGTGACGATTTCCTGGCGATTGAGATACAGCGTCAGCGGCTTTTCGGTCACCACACGGGTGCGGACGGCGTTGCCGTCCTGATCGATGCCGCCGACCTGGCGCGACAACCGTTCGTCGCCCGGGTCGGGTCCCAGAAGCAATTCGTTCTTGCGCTTTGTCTGATCCTGCACCATGCCCTTACTCGCCGGCCGGTTCACCTGCCTCAAGCGCCACCTTGCGCGCCACATAGATCACGTAGAGCGCGGTCACGACGCCCGCTATCGACGATATAAGCATAATATAGAGCAGGGGATAGGGGCCGGTCTGCGGAGACAGCATCGAGCCGGACAGCACCGAGAGCGCCGCGCCGCCGCCGATCATCAGCGCGCCGCCCAGCCCTGCGGCCGATCCCGCCAGGTGCGGCCTTACGCTGACGATGCCGGCATTGGCGCTGGGAAGGCTGATGCCGTTTCCTATACCGACAAACAGCATGTAACCGAAAAAAGCCATCGGGTGTGTGACCCCCAGCGCAAGGGTCAGGATCGATCCGATCATGCCGAGGCCGGTAACGATATTGCCATTGAGCATCATGTTGTTGATGCCGAAGCGGTGGGTATAGCGGCCTGAGATGAAGTTGCCGACGATATAGCCGATTGCCGTCAGTGCGAAATACAGGCCCAGCTCGGATGGGCTGAGGCCGAGGAACTGCACCGAAACATAAGGCGCGCCGCCGAGAAAGGCGAAGAACGAACCGGATGTGAACGCGGCGGAAAGGGCATATCCCCAGAAGCGCCGCGAGCGGATCAGTTCCGGATAGGCCCTGAATTGCGCGCCGAAACTGGTGGACCTGTTCTGGTTCGTCTCGCCCAGGTCAAGCCAGACAAGGCCCAGCACGAACACGCCGAAAGCCAGCGCCAGGCCCATGGAGGCCCGCCATCCGTAGATCTCTTCAAGTATTCCGCCGATCAGGGGGCCGACCATCGGAACCAGTGCCATGCCCATGGTAATGTAGCCGAAAAGGCTGGCGGCCTCGTCGGTTCCCACCATGTCCCGGACGACGGCGCGCGACAGCACCAGCCCGGATACGACGGCGGTCTGTATCAGGCGCCCGATCAAAAGAACCTGGAAGTTGGGCGCCACCATGCAAAGCAGCGTGGCGGCAATGAAAATCCACATGCTGCCCAGCAGAACCGGGCGGCGTCCGAAGCGGTCGGACAGCGGGCCGATGATGAGCTGCATGAAGGCGGTGGCGCCAAGATAGGCGGATATCAACAATTGTGCGTAGGAATAGCTGACGCCGAACTCGCTTGCGATACCGGGCAGGGACGGCAACAGGATATTCAGGTTCAACGCGCCGGCGCCCGTCATGATCACCAGGGTGGTGATATGCGGTGCGGTGTGTCGGTCCAGAAATATGCTGT
Organism: Allohoeflea poritis; assembly: GCF_027889715.1. Classification (GTDB taxonomy): domain Bacteria; phylum Pseudomonadota; class Alphaproteobacteria; order Rhizobiales; family Rhizobiaceae; genus Hoeflea_A; species Hoeflea_A poritis. The sequence goes on along the minus strand of NZ_JAPJZH010000002.1, from coordinate 33,677 downwards.
CCTTGTTCACAATGCGTTTCCTTTTCCGAATCGAAAGCAAGCCGATGACCGGATTCGATAAATGCTGAACCGAGGATTTTCCCGGGGTTCGGTTGCGGATCGCGTCTAGGTCGCTTCTTCAAGTTGCGACACCGACTCGCTTCGCAGCCGCGTACGACGTTCCCGGTATAGGGTATAGAGGCCGGTCATGACAATGATGGCGCTTCCGGCGATGGTCAGTCCGTCCGGAAATTCTGAGAAAAACAGTATACCGAGAAGTATTGACCAAAGCAGGCCGGTGTAACGGAAAGGGACGATGAAAGCGATGTCGCCGTGACGGGTGGCAAGCACGATGAACTGGTAACCGACCAGTACAAAAATGGCGGCTCCGAGTATTTCCACGAAGCTTGCCGTTTCGACTGGCGCAACGGTTCCGCTGGCGATCCACATGAAAAGACCCGTCACCGCGATGACGGGGGCCGTCAGGACGGAAAGAAACAGAGACGGAATATCCTTGTTCATCCGGCGGGTCGCCAGATCGCGCGATGCCGCGCAGATCACCGCGCCGACCACCAGCAGCGAATAAACACTGTAACCGGACAAACCGGGGCGGATGACAAGAACAACGCCGACGAAGCCGATCAGGGTCGCCAACCAACGGCGCCAGCCGACCGGTTCTTTCAAAAACAGCGCCGCGCCGACAGTTACGGCCAGCGGCAGGGCCTGAAGGATAGCGGCGGCGTTGGCCAGCGGAATGCGGGCAAGCGCCGTGAGAAACAGGACCGTCGCCAGCGCCTCGCTCGCCGTGCGCAGCAGCGGCATGGGTTTGAGGATCGTCTTAAGCGGTCTCAGGGCATTGCTGCGCCAGGCAATCACAAATATCAGCAGCGAGGCGACGATGCTGCGCAGGAAAATCGCCTGACCCATGCTCATATTTTCGGACAGGCGCTTCATCAGCGCATCGTTGAAGACATAGCCGGCCATTGCGAGCGCCATGTAGAGCGCGCCACGCATGTTGGTCGATTGCAGCATCAGGCCGGGATTGATCTGCCCGGGTTACGTTCGATCACCCGCATTGTCAGCCGCCGGTCACGCTCATGTGGCGGGCGACGGCCGGTTTGTTGCTGCGTCGGTCGATGACGAAGTCGTGCCCCTTGGGCTTGCGCAGGATGGCCTCGTCAATGGCTTGGGACAGCAGCGCGTTGCCTTCGGATGCGCGCAGCGGCGCACGCAGATCGGCGGCATCGTCCTGTCCGAGGCACATATAGAGGGTACCGGTGCAGGTGAGCCGCACGCGATTGCAGCTTTCGCAGAAATTGTGGGTCATCGGCGTGATGAAGCCCAGGCGACCGCCGGTCTCGGCCACTTCGACATAACGCGCCGGTCCGCCGGTTTTATAGTCGATCTCGTTCATGGTGAATTGTTTGGCGAGTTGTGCCCGCAGCAGCGAGAGCGGCAGATAGTTATCTGTGCGATCCTCGTCGATCTCGCCCATGGGCATGGTTTCGATGACCGTCATGTCCATGCCGAGACCGTGTGCCCAGCGCAGGATTTCGGGAATTTCGGCGTCGTTGAAACCCTTGAGCGCGACCGTGTTGATCTTGAGCTTGAGACCGGCTTTTCTGGCGGCGTCTATTCCCGCCTGAACGCGGTCAAGATTGCCCCAGCGCGTGATGTGGCGAAATTTGTCGGCATCGAGCGTGTCGAGCGAGACATTGATGCGGCGCACGCCGCAGTCCACCAGTTCCTCCGCGACACGGGCGAGCTGCGATCCGTTGGTCGTGATCGTGACCTCGTCAAGCAGGCCGGAGTCCAGATGTCTCGATAGTCCGCGAATGAAGTGCATGATGTTCTTGCGCACCAGCGGCTCGCCGCCGGTCAGTCGAAGCCGCCGCACGCCTTTTTCCGCAAAAACGGTGCAAAGCCGGTCCAGCTCTTCAAGCGTCAGAAGGTCCTTCTTGGGCAGGAACGTCATGTTCTCGGCCATGCAGTAGGTGCAACGGAAATCACAGCGGTCCGTAACCGAAACCCGCAAATAGCTGATCGCGCGTCCGAAAGGATCGATCATCGGCGGCTGTGACGGTCCGTTTCCGGTCAAATCCGCGGTCGTGTTGGAGGTCCGTCCTGTCACTGAATACACCTTTGATGCCAATTTGCCGTGCTGCCGCACCTTGAAAGCCTGATATGTTGCGCCCCGGGACGCCTTCGTCAAGGCGCAAAACGCCTGCCGTGTCCCCAAACCAATCCTGGTTGCGGCTCGGCAAGCCGCTGAAATCCGGGTATCGTCATTGCGGCTGCATCTGGACAATCCTGGCCAGATTGTGCTCTGTGCCGACAAAGCAACAGGTTGTGCCACAACAAACCGGATTTGATCATGGCGGAAGCGGCATCCCCACGTCCCACCGAGCTGCGGGTTTCCCAGGACCGGCAGACATTCACCGTCGCCTTTGGCGAAACCATGAGTTACGCGTTTCCCGCCGAGGCGCTGCGGGTGCTGTCGCCATCGGCGGAGGTTCAGGGGCATTCACCGGAGCAGCGCGTGACAGTGCCGGGAAAACGGAATGTGAAGATCACGGGCGTCGAGCCCGTGGGACACTACGCGGCGCGGATCATCTTCGATGATGGGCACAATACGGGCCTTTACACCTGGACCTATCTTTCCGAGCTGGGGCGGGACTTCGACAATCACTGGGCGGGCTACCTGGCCGAACTGGAAGCCAAGGGCATGAGCCGCGACCGAGCGGAGATGCCGCGATAGGGCGCCGGCTCTGACCGAGAAACGGACTATCCTTCCTGTGGTTCCCGTTCCATCTCCCAGCTTTCCATCTGGCGAATCATGCGGCTCATCACTTCGCCGACGAAATTGCAGTCGTCCGTGCTGGTGGTCGACATGGAATGCTCGATGAGTTCCAGTTCTATCGCCAGCGCCTTCAACGTGATTTCGCGTCCCTTGTCCGTCAGATAAAGCCGCAGCACGCGTTTGTCGCTTTCATCCTTGCGCCGCTCAATCAGGCCGCGTTTTTCGATCTGCGGCAAAAGCATGCTGATATTCGAGCGGCCGACCAGCAGCTTATGGGCAAGATCCTGCTGCGAGATGCCTTCGAACCGGTAGAGATTGGCAAGGATATCCAGGTGCGGAACCTTTATGTCCAATGGGGCGAGCGCCCTTGCCAGCTTCTGGTGGATCAACTGGCTTGCCCTTGCGACGGCGATCCAGTTCTTGAAACGCGGATTGTCCCACGGCAGCGCTTGATTTTTGTTCATAGTTGTACAATATTGTTCATGATTGAACTTACCCATGGATTCCGACTATGACATCAATCATTCAAAAGGTCATCCACTTCGGCTTTGATATCACAGGACGAATTGCTCCGAAAACGGCGGGACGCGCGGCCTTCCGGCTTTTCAGCCTTACGCCGTCGCGCCGGCCGGGCAACAACAGGGCCCGACGAGCGCTCGACCTGGCGAAGCCTGCAATGGACACCGCCCGGCGTTTGGTCCTTCCCATCCATGGAGGCTCGATCGCGACATGGTATTTCCCGGCGCTGGCCAATGAATCACCGCAGACCGTGCTCATCGCACATGGTTGGGGATCGCGCTCGGAGTACATGCTGGACATTGTGCACGCGCTGCAGAATTGCGGTAAGGCGGTTGTCGCCATCGACCTGCCGGGTCATGGCGGCTCCAGCGGGCGGACCTTGAACATGGCAATGGCTGTCGAGGCGGTCGATGCCGCCTGGCGGCAGTACGGTCCGTTCACGATGATGCTCGGCCATTCATTCGGCGGCGCGGTGGTGCTGAACGCCGCCGTCGGTTCGGTCGAGGGTTTTCCGCCGAAAAAACCTGAAAAACTGGTGCTTGTTTCCGCGCCGAATTCCCTGCCTGCCGTGTTCGCCTGGTTCGCCGACCGGCTTGGGCTTGGCGCGGTAAGCCGCCGCAGCCTCTATGACCGTGTCGAAGAGTTGACCGGACATCCCTTGAGTTCCTTTGTCGGGACGCTGCAACTGGCCAGGCTTGGAACGCCCACGCTGGTCATTCACGATCCGGACGACCGGGAGGTCACTGCCGACAGCGCCACGGCCTTCGCTACCGCCGGCTCTCATGTTGAAGTTCTGTGGGCCGAAGGATATGGTCACCGCCGTATTCTCAAAGCGCCGGGTGTTTTGCAGGCGGTTGTCCGGTTTTCCGGCCGCAAGGGCAAGGCGAGGGCAGCGTGATCGGTTGAAACGCCACGCTGCGGTTCGCGCTCGGCCGTCAGCAAGGAGCAGTCGGCTCATGACAGTCATACGCACCGTCGCGCAACTGGAAGCCATCTATGGCGAGGCCGGCGAGGCTTCACTTGCAAAGGTCGCCGACCATGTGACCGATCACTATGCGCGCATCATCGCCGCTTCGCCGTTCTGTGCGCTTGCGACCGTTGGTCCGGAAGGGCTCGACTGCTCGCCGCGCGGCGATCTGCGCGGCTTCGTCACGATCGGCGATGGGCGGACGCTTTACCTGCCCGACCGGCGCGGCAACAACCGGGTCGATTCCCTGCGTAACGTGGTGCGCGACCCCCGGGTTGCCCTGATGTTCCTGGTGCCCGGATCGGGCAATGCGCTGCGGGTCAATGGAAGGGCGGTCATCAGCATCGATCCTGAACTGCTCGATCGTTTTGCCGTCAAGGGCAAAGCGCCGCGCAGCGTCATGGTCATTACCGTTCAGGAGATCTACTTCCAGTGCGCGCGGGCGATTGTTCGCTCTGACCTGTGGAATCCGGAGAACCATGCCGATCCGGACACGCTCCCGACGCCGGGTGAAATCCTGGGAGCGATGTCTTCCGGGCGCGTTGGCGGCAAGTCTTATGACGATGCATGGAACGGCCGCGCTCAAAAGACGCTGTGGTAGTTGCCGGAACCTGCCGGCAACAAGATCAAGGTCTTTCCGGACCGGTCAAACGATCCAGTCTAACTCGGAATTGCCCTAGTTGCGCACGACGACGCGCGTGCCGATACCCACACGTTCGTAAAGATGGCGCACATCGTCATTGGCCATACGGATGCAGCCGGACGACATGGCCTTGCCGATGGTCCAGGGCTGGTTGGTGCCGTGGATACGGTAGATGGTCGATCCGATGTAAAGCGCGCGCGCGCCAAGCGGATTGTTAGGCCCGCCCTTCATATATTTCGGCAGGATGCGGCCCTTGGCGGCTTCGCGGCGGCGCATCACTTCCGGTGGTGTCCAGCCCGGCCACTCTGCCTTTCGGCTGATGCGGTTCTTGCCCTGCCAGGTGAAACCGTCGCGGCCGACGCCAATACCGTATTTCATCGCCCTGCCATTGCCCATGACATGGTAGAGCCGGCGTTCCGACGTATCGATAATGATCGTGCCTTCAGGAAAATTCTCCTTGAACCGGACCACCCTGCGCGGAATCGGCGACTTGTCGGACCGATACTTGCCCTTCTGGTAGTTCGGTGACGGCGGAAACAGAATCTGCAGAAGCGTCTTGCGCTCCGGACTGCGTTCGGCGAGTGCCGTTGCGCCCAAAGGATTCAGAGTAACAAGTGCCGCCAATGCGGCGATCGCTATGGATTTCATGGATCAGTCGCCCCCCGATGACCAAAACAACAACCAGACGTTACTTTACAAAAGATTTGTGAAGGAACGTCAACAATTCAGTAAAACCCAGTAAAACGTGCAAGCGTTTATATTTCGTTGCGTAATATTGAGTGACTGTCCTTGTCCCATTGAATCCAGCGACCATGAAAATCGACTCTCGCCAGTTCGCGTTCGATACCGCCCGGCCAGCCTTGCAGGGTCAGCGCCGCGCCGGGAGAGCGGCCATCCGCCTCCAGGCCGACCCGGTAAAGCGGTGCATCGGGCGTGGCACGTGCCCCTGCCGCTTCGATAAGGCTCTGGCCCCTGCGGCGGCGGCTTTCCGGCAAATATTGCCAGGCGATGGTGTGGAAAACGACATGTGCGTGACCGTCCATCGGCTCGCGTAACCGCGCGTCCAGCCATTCGACGGCATCGGCCGCGTCGACGGACATGGACCGCTTTTCCTGTAACGCCAGTGCGGCGCGCAGACGGTCGATCCGGTCGGTCTGGTCGGCCCAGACATAGGACAACAGGCGCAGCCGGTCCGTATCGTCGGTCAGGTCGAACGGCCTGAGGTCGCAGCCGCGCCTTTCGGCGATGGATATGTCGGCGGCGGGCGGAGGCGGCCCGGACCAGTCCGGTTCAAGATGGACAATTGATCCCGGCATACCGTACTGCCTGCCGGCGAAGCGGTAGCTGAAGTCGTCGAGCAACAGGTTCAGCCCCGCGCTGGAGCCGAGTTCGGAAAGCACGACTGGCCGTGCAGCGATGGCGCCAATGTGCAACAGCGCGGCGTAGATCGCCGCGGCGCGCCGTATTTCGTTGGTTTGCGGGGCATTGCGCAAGCGCTCGCATATCCATTCGTCGTGACGCTTTATGGCCGCGCGAACCGCGCTGTGCAGGTTCGCGGCGTCTATGTCGGCATGATTCGGCGGATAGAGCTGTGCCAGTGACGCATCCCTGCTGCTCAGGACAAGTTCGTGCAACGCCCCGCACAATCGCAGCGGTACCGAATCGCCGTTCGCAGAAGGATCACCGGGCCAATCGGAAAGGGCCTGGAACGCACGCGATTCCGGCAGGCCCCGTTCCGCGATTGTACCGCACAAGAGCGCCGTGAAGGCGGAACCGAGGCTGTCGCAAGCCTGCTTTTGGCGCAAGAAGGCCTTTTTCAGCGGTTGCGGCAGCGCCCGTTCCGTCATTCCAGATCGAATTCCTTGAAGAAATCGTTGCCCTTGTCGTCAATGACGATGAAGGCGGGAAAATCCTCGACCTCGATCCTCCAGATCGCCTCCATTCCCAGCTCAGGATATTCGACGACTTCGACTTTCTTGATGCAGTCCTGGGCAAGCCTTGCTGCGGGGCCGCCGATCGAGCCAAGATAAAATCCGCCATGGCGGGCGCATGCCTCCCGCACCGCGCGCGAGCGATTGCCTTTCGCAAGCATCACCTTCGAGCCGCCGAAGGACTGAAACTGGTCGACATAGCTGTCCATGCGGCCCGCCGTCGTCGGCCCGAAGGAACCCGAGGCGAAGCCTTTCGGCGTCTTGGCCGGCCCTGCGTAGTAGATCGGATGATCCTTGAAATAGTCCGGCATTTCTTCGCCGTTTTCGAGCCTCTCGCGGATTTTGGAATGGGCAAGGTCGCGCGCGACAATGATGGTGCCATTCAAAGAAAGGCGTGTTTTTACAGGGTACTTTGACAGTTCCCTGAGCGTTTCCTCCATCGGCTTGTTCAGGTCTATATGCAGGACGTCATCGGTCAGTGCCGATGCATCGATATCCGGCATGTATTTGGCCGGATTGGTCTCCAGTGCCTCCAGGAATATTCCGTCGCTGGTGATCTTGCCCTTTGCCTGCCGGTCGGCCGAACAGGAAACGCCGAGCCCGATTGGCAATGAGGCGCCGTGTCGGGGCAGGCGGATCACCCGTACATCATGGCAGAAATACTTGCCGCCAAATTGCGCGCCGATGCCCATCTGCTGCGTCAGTTTGTGGACCTCCGCCTCCATTTCGAGGTCGCGGAACGCGTGACCCTGTTCCGAGCCCTCGGTCGGCAGGTCGTCGAGATATTTGGTCGATGCCAGCTTGACCGTCTTGAGGTTCATTTCAGCTGATGTTCCGCCGATGACAATGGCCAGGTGGTAGGGCGGGCAGGCGGCCGTGCCCAGGGTCAGGATCTTCTCCTTCAAGAACGCGACAATGCGCTCATGGGTCAGCAGCGACGGCGTGCCCTGGTAAAGGAACGTCTTGTTGGCCGACCCGCCGCCCTTGGCGATGAACAGGAATTTGTAAGCGTCCTCGCCCTCTTCATAGATATCGATCTGAGCGGGCAGGTTGTTGCGGGTGTTCTTCTCCTCGAACATGGCAATCGGCGCAAGCTGCGAATAGCGCAGATTCTTCTTCTCATATGCGTCGAGAACGCCTTTGGCCAATGCACTCTTGTCGCCGCCTTCGGTCCAAACACGCCGGCCCTTCTTGCCCATGACAATGGCGGTTCCGGTGTCCTGACACATCGGCAGGACGCCGCCGGCCGCGATATTGGCGTTTTTCATGAGGTCGTAGGCCACAAAGCGATCATTGTCGGTCGCCTCCGGATCCTCAAGGATTTTTGCCAGTTGCTTGAGGTGCGCGGGGCGCAGCAGGTGGTTGATGTCCGCGAATGCGGCCTCGGCGAGCAGCCGGATGCCCTCCGGTTCCACGGTCAGTATTTCCTGGCCCTTGAAGGTGTCGACCGAAACGAAATCAGAACTGATCTTGCGGTAAGGCGTATGGTCTTCCGCCAGCGGAAACAGCTCGGCGGCGGGCATGTCGGACATCGGGCAAACCTTTCAAACGTATCTTGCTGGCCCGTTGTTATTCGCTGGCATCTGCAATTGCAATTGCGGGCCGGCAGCCAAAAATAAACCGGGCGCCGTCGCCGGCGCCCGGTTTACCGATTTCACAATAGACCGGATCAGCTGTCCTTGCTGTTGATGTAGTCGGCGATCTGGCCGGAAAGTTCCGCATATTCGCTGCATCCGCGCCCGTTGCAGATCCGCCGGATCTCGGCAAGCTGTTCCAAAGCGCCGGCAAGGTCGCCCTTCTGCAGCAGCGCTTCGCCCATGTATTCGCGCACAAGCGTGTATTCCGGATCGATGGCCAGCGCCGCCTGGTAATAGACGAGGCCGTCATCGACGCGGCCGAGTTTACGGGTGGCAAAACCGAGATAGTTGAGCACGCGCTTGTCATCGGCCGAGGCAAGCTTCAGGACGTCGATGGCTTCCTGGTAACGCCCGGCATGGGCCAGGCTTCTGCCGGCCTCGTAAAGGCTTTCCTGATCCACTTCAGAGGACTGCCTGACGCATTTCCTCTTTGCCTTGTCCCACACCCAACCCGCGTTGCAGGCGTTGTCCGAGGAGGACCCGCCGCCACTGCCGGCCGCATAAACGGGTGTCGTCAGCATGAGCCCTGCCGTCAGCAACAGGGCGGTTGAAATTGTTACACCTTTCATCGGTATCCCTCTGGCGGTTGTTGGTTGGCGCTACCTTACACGATTTTCCGCAAGCCGCAGTTCACGATCGCATGAGCCGCAGCGCGCGTGCGATCACAAATAGAGTAGCCGAATTACAGAGCAAGGGACGGAGTGCGGCTCTTGGCGGCCACCCTTAATGTCGCGGTCATGATGATCTAACTTGACAATACAGGAGTATGACGATGTCTCTGGAGATCGTTGACATGAGCGAAGACAGATGGACAGAAGATGCGTGCTGGAATGCAGTCCAGGCTCGCGACAAAGACGCTGACGGCCATTTTGTGTTCGCCGTCAAAACCACCGGCATATATTGCCGCCCGTCCTGCAGTTCGCGTGCGGCTCTTCGCAAGAACGTGACGTTCTTCGACAACGCACGCGATGCCGAGGCGGCGGGTTTCAGGGCCTGCAAGCGCTGCAAGCCGAACGAAAGCAGCCCGGAGCAAGGCCGCGCCGAAATGGTCGCCGCCGCCTGCCGGGCAATCGAGGCCGCCGAGGAGCCGCCGAGCCTCGACGAGCTGGCAAACGACGCCGGCATCAGCCGCTTTTACTTCCATCGGATATTCAAGGACGTCACCGGCGTGACGCCGAAGGCGTACGCCGCTGCCTGCCGCGCAGCCCGCGTTCGCGGCGAACTTGCAAGGGGCGGATCGGTCACCGGCGCCATCTACGACGCCGGCTATAACGCAAGCAGCCGGTTTTACGAGGAGGCCGGCAAGCGGTTGGGCATGCGTCCGACCCAGTTCCGTGACGGCGGCCGCGGCACCGAGATCAAATTCGCCGTCGGCGAATGCTCTCTGGGATCCATCCTCATTGCCGCGACGGAACGGGGCGTGTGCGCAATCGATTTCGGCGACGAGCCGGAACAGCTCGTGCGCCAGCTTCAAGACCGCTTTCCGAAAGCCGAGTTGATTGGCGGCGATACCGAGTTTGAGGCGGTTGCAGCTTCTGTCATTGCCTTTGTCGAGGATCCGGACACGGATTTCGGCCTGCCGCTCGACATTCGCGGCACGGCCTTCCAGCAAAGAGTGTGGGAAGCGCTGCGAACGATACCGGCGGGGCAAACGGTTTCCTATGCCGAAATCGCGCGCGAAATAGGCAAACCCAGTGCCGTGCGTGCTGTCGCACAGGCCTGCGGCGCCAACCGTATCGCCGTTGCCGTACCTTGCCATCGGGTGGTTCGTACCGACGGGGCGCTTTCCGGCTACCGCTGGGGCGTGGAGCGAAAAAGGGCACTGCTCGAGCGGGAGGCCGGCCAGTGAGCGCCCCGGCGCAACGGGCCAGTGTCCGTGACTTTGCCGACGCTGTCGATGCACTGGACTGGACGCGGATCCGCGCTGATATTCACGCGCGCGGATTTGCGACGACAGGGCCGATACTTGCGCCGGAGAAGTGCGGCGGACTGCACGCGCTTTACGACGATGACGCGTTTTTTCGAAGCCGAATTGTCATGGCAAAGCACAGTTTCGGGCGCGGCGAGTACAAATATTTCGATTATCCGCTGCCCACGGCAATTGAAGAGATGCGCACTGCTTTTTATCGCCAACTGGTTCCTGTCGCCAACAAATGGCAGGAACTGACCGGTGGATCGGTGCGGTTTCCGCCGGAGCACGCAGCGTTCTTAAGCCGATGCCATGGCGCGGCACAGGCGCGGCCGACACCGCTGCTGCTGCGCTACGACGAAGGCGACTATAATTGCCTGCACCAGGATCTTTATGGCGAGCATGTCTTTCCGCTGCAGGTGGCGATCCTGTTGTCCGACCCGGCGTCGGCGTTCAGCGGCGGCGAGTTCGTTCTGACGGAACAGCGTCCGCGCATGCAGTCACGCGCCGAGGTCGTGTCGCCGGGGCAGGGCGAAGCCGTCATCTTCGCTGTCAACGAGCGACCGGTCGAGGGCAAACGCGGCGTCTACCGTGTGCGCATGCGCCACGGCGTCAGCCGGGTGAAGTCCGGCAGGAGGCATGTGCTCGGCCTGATCTTTCACGACGCGGCGTGATTGCTCTAAGGCTCGTCCGGCACCACGCCCGGCTGGGTGGCTTCGATCGCCGGCTGAACGGCGCCGGCAATCGCCTTTCTGGCGTCCTCGTCCAGTGGCCCGTCGCCCTTGACCTCGACCGTCACATTGCGCTGCGCGAAGCTGATGCCGTTGGACTCGAATGCGTCGCGAAGCTTCTGGTAGGCATCGCGGCGCATCAGCCATTGCGCGCCGGGTTTGCACATGAACTTGACGCCGACGACCATGTTGAATTCCTCCATGCGCCGTACGCCTTGCGACTTCAGGGTCTGTATGATGCTGTCGCCATAGCCCTCATGTTCCAGCATCTCCGCGCCGATCTTCTTGACGATCATCTTGACCAGCTTGATGTCGGTGTCGAAGGGGACGCGGAACTCCAGCCGCATGATGACCCAGTCGCGGCTGTAATTGGTGAGTGATTTCAGTTCGCCGAATGGAATGGTGTGCACGGCGCCGAGATGGTGCCGTACGCGCAGGGAGCGGATCGACATGGATTCGACCGTACCGCGCAACTCGCCGATCTCGATATATTCGCCGATCCGGAAGGCGTCATCGATCAGGAAGAAGATGCCGGAGACGATGTCGCGCACGAGCGCCTGCGCACCGAAGCCGATGGCTATGCCGATCACGCCGGCGCCGGCCAGCAGCGGGCCGATATTGATGCCGAGCGATGCGAGCACCGTCATGGCGACGATGACGATGAGGAAGACGAGCAGTGTGACGCGCAGGATCGGGAGCAGCGTCGCCATGCGGGCCTCGGGGCCGGGCGCCTCGCTTCCCTGCGGCGGAACATAATTGGCAAGACGCCGGTCGATGGCCGACTTGGCCCAGACCCAGACGAGGTCGGCAATCAACACTGCCGCCAATATGTCGGCGAGGATGGCGACGAAGCGGCCGGTGATGGTCTGCGATTCCGACAGCGTCAGGATATTGCCCTCCCACGCATAGAGAAGCGCGAAGATGGCGCTGATCAGGACGACGAAGCGCGCCAGGCGACGCGCCACTGGCCGATAGAGTTCGAACGGGCCGACGATTTCGTCGTCTTCGTTCTCCATATCGTCTGCGGCTTCCGGAGTGGGCACGGCGGGCGGCTCCTCTTGTCCCGCTGCCTGGTCCTCGCCGGTTACAGCCGCCGCGGACAGTGCGGAGGCCCTTGGGCGGGCAGCGGGCGGATCACGCCCTTCGGCCTGATCGAACAGGTGATCGACAAGCGCATTGAGAATCCGCATGACCGGAATGACCAGGCCGATGATCAGCACGCTCCACATCAGGCTCGCAGCGTCCAGCACCGAAAGAGCGAAGGCAGCGACCACGATTACGGTCAGGAAACCGGGCCAGAACGGCCGCCGTGGCTTGCCGGACCGCAAATCCGGCTCAGGCGCCGTGCGCAGGATCCTTGCGATGTGCCAGATAGCGGCGATCGTAAGAAGGGTGCACAGCATGCCTGCGGCGACGTCGACGGCTAGGGTGGCGCCGACGGCGTCCGTCTCGCCGGCCAGGTGATCGAAGATATCGGAAACCGCAAACGCGATCGTCGCAATGGATGCGAGCACCACGATCCAGGCGTGGAGCGGTCGGGCCAGGCGTGAGCTCATCGGGACCAGCCGCAGTGCGGCGACACGCGGCGCGAGCACGAACATTGACAGCGTTGTGGCGCTGCGGATCGTGATGAACACGATGAGGATGTTGAGCACGACGCTTTCGACGAAGGGCGGCCAATCGAAGCTCAGGAAGGCGCCGATCGCACCGATCGAGAAGACAGCCAGTCCGCCGAGCAACAGGATCGCGCGCATCAGCGCTGCCCGAACGCGGCCCCACAAGGTGTCACGCTGCCGCAGTTCAACGCGCATGAGCGCAGCCTGCACATATTGCCGGTAAAGCCATTCAAGCCCGCCGCCGACCACCAGGAAAATCAGCACATAGGTGATGCTGCGCAGCGTCTGATCCGCTGTCATCTGGGCACGCCAGGATTCAGCCAGAAATGCGGGCGCGGCGGGCAGGTTGCGCCAGCTCACGGCAAGGTCCGCCAGCCGCTGGCGGATTTGCGTTACACGTTCGGCGAATTCCCGACGGAAGCTCTCGGACGCGTCCGTTTCGCCTGCCGATTCGGCCGTCTCCTGGCTTTGTGCCCGGAGCCATTCGATCATGCTCTGGTCGGACAGAAGGCGCATCAGTTCGCGAACATCATTGGGGGAGGGCGGCGGCGTCACGGTCTCCTCCTCGGCGGCGGGCTGCGGCAATGCGCCCGGCATCACCTGAGCTATTGCATGATTGCCGATGAGCACCGAAAAGCAGAACAGTGCCGCGGTGAGAATGAGAGCGATCGGCGCGCGGAACTCAGGCATGGACGTTCTCCGCTGCCTCTTCGTGATCATCGACCTTCGTTTCGCGGGTGTGCAGATCGCCCGGTACGATGTCGGCCTCGACAAGCCTCTCCACGAGCAAGGAGCCTGGCTCGGGCACGATCTGGCAGGCGAGGCGGATGTCGGGTCCGAGACCCAGCCGTTTGAGTGTGGCAGCCTCCACCTTGCCTGGCTCCGGCAAGGGCGGATCGGAAGCAAGGACACGTATGCGACAGGTTCCACAACGGCCGCGGCCGCGGCACAGATTAGCGTGCGGGACATCGTTCAGCCGGGCGATTTCGAGCATGCTCGCGCCCGCCCTGGTGCTGAAATCGGGGCCGTTCCGGTAGCGCACGGACACTGTGTTGCGATGCGCCCTGTAAAGACGGATCCCGCGTGCCAGGAAGGTTATCGCCACGAGTACGGCGTAGACACCGATAATTGTCCACATGACGTCCGACAGGAAATCGAGGTTGCTTTGGATTTCCTGCTGGCGCTCGGCAATGGCTGCCTCGAGCGCCTGCAATTCTTCGTCGGTATAGTCCGGTGCGGGCGCCGTCTCGGCTGATTGCGCTGCTGCGGCCGCCTGCCGCTCGGCGATGACTTCGTTCCCGGCGTCGACAAATCCGACCAGCGCAAGCACCGGAACCGCGACGACCAGCGGGTATATGAACAGCGAGAGCCGGTCCCAGGACGCTTTCAGGCGCAGCCAGCTGAACATGCCGATACTGCCGTGAAGCCAGGCAACGATCACCACCACCACCTGTCGCAGGCCTTCGCCGGGGGCGTCGAGCCAGAAAAAGCCCAGAATATTGTGGTAATCCGGATCGAACTGGAAGAGCTGCTTGGCACCAATGATCCCGACGACGTGGGATGCCAGCAGCGGGACAATGAGCAGGCCCGATATCAGCTGAACCTGATCATAGCCGGACATTCTGAGCGTATTGCGGTGATAGATGGCTTCGAGACCGAGCAAGGCGTGCACCAGCATCGAAATGCTTAGCAGCTGCGCGATCGGCGGTATCGTCCAGGGAGCGGTAAGGAAAGGCCGGGCGGCTTCGACGGCATCGACCGAAATCAGGCCGAACGCCACGTTCAGAAGGTGGCAGGTCAGAAACGCAAAGAGGACCGCCCCCGAGATCATCCGCAGGTTTCGCTTCATGCAATCCGTCCTATCCCCACCGTTTGGTTTCCTTTTTTGGAGTTATTCGCGGTTCAGGTCAAATTTGCTCTGCCACGATCCTGTCCAATGAACTGTCTGGGGCGATAGATTGCATGATACCGCTCCTGGCGGCTGCACTTGCATTTATCCATATTTCATGATTTCCAGATGCATCGGTCGCGAACCGCCGCGATCCTACGGTCAAATTTTTGTGAACAGATTCGCGGAAACGAACCGCTTCCTGCCGGTTCATGGGGGATACATCTTGTACGACAATCTTGGTAAGCGCCTGGGGGCGGAATTCGTCGGAACGGCATTTCTGCTGGCGACAGTCGTTGGTTCCGGCATCATGGCGGAGGCGCTTGCGGACGGCAATGTCGCGATCGCATTGCTTGGCAATACCATTCCGACCGGCGCGATCCTCGTCGTGCTCATCACGATGCTCGGCCCGATCTCGGGGGCCCATTTCAACCCGGCGGTCACCCTTGTATTCGCCGTGAAGCGCGATATCAGCGGCGGAGACGCTGTCGCCTATATCCTTGCGCAGGTCCTCGGCGGTCTTGTTGGCGTGTGGGCGGCGCACATCATGTTTGACCTTGAATTGTTTCAGTTTTCCCAAAAGGTCCGCACCGGACCGGCGCAGTGGTTTGCGGAAGGCGTCGCGACATTCGGGCTGGTGTTCACGATCCTTGCGACGCTCCGCGCACGCGAGAATGCGGTTGCGATGTCCGTCGGGCTCTACATCACGGCTGCCTACTGGTTCACCGCCTCAACGTCCTTCGCCAACCCCGCCGTAACGATCGCGCGGGGGTTTTCCGACAGCTTTGCCGGAATACGGCCACAGGATGTTCTGCCGTTTGTATCGGCTCAACTTGTGGCGGGTCTGATTGCTCTGTGGTTTTGCAACTGGTTGCTTGTAAACCGGCAAAGTGATGCATCAATGCAGCAGTGATCAATTTTTTAAACATTGATCAATTTTTTAGGAATTCTGTTGTATTTTATGAAATTCCGCCGCGGGGCTGTTGCACTCTCGCCTTAACAGGTCGTAGCAATAGCTCTTGCAAAAATTCCGCGCTGCGGGGCGCGTGACTCGTCGGGAATGATGATGAAGGGGGCTGGAGTGAAAACCAGGAGTTTGAAGATGCGCAAAAGCTTGGTCGCGATGGCATGTGTCTTTGCAGTTGGAGCGGTTGCGCCCACGGCACCGCCGGCTTTTGCCCAGAGTTCTTTGTTCGAAGTCATTTTCGGTCAGAAACACCGCAGCCGCCATCACCGCAAGCGGCAGATCGAGCGATACCGCGCGACGCGGGCCTCCTCTCCGGCGCCGCGAATCAAGGGGCCGAGTTTCTACACCTACAAGCCCGACCTCATTAAGGCCGTCAGCTTGTCGCCGCTGGCGGCAGTGGAAGTGGCGTCCGCCGATCCCTTCATCATTCCGCCACTGCCGCGTGGAGACTTCGAGGAATCACTGCGTTACCTCGAAGGCTATAAGGTAAAGGTGCTCAAGGAAGTCGGCGACGCGCTGATCGAGCACTACAAGGCCAACCATTCCTTCATCTGGGTGACCGATATGGCGCCCAACGGGCAGGCAAAGGCGGCGCTGGAGGTGATGGCGTCCGCCGATGAGGTGGGGCTGTCTGCGACGGACTACCAGGTTTCGCTTCCGGCCGATGATTTCGACCAGGCCGATACTGAAGCCCGGCGAAAGGAACTTATCCGCTTTGAAATGGAAATGAGCGCGAAGGCGCTCAGTTACGTGCTCGATGCCACGCGCGGCCGCATCGATCCGAACCGGCTTTCCGGTTACCACGATTTCGAGCGCAAGGATGTCGATCTTGCGTCTGCGCTCGGCAACCTGGCCGCAACATCCGACGCCGGCGTTTATCTGCGGGGATCAAATCCCGGAAACCGGCAGTTCGAAGCGCTGACAGTCGAGCTGGCGGCATTGCGCGCCGCCGACGAGGAAGACCATATCGAAATTGCCGAGGGCACCTTTCTGAAGCCCGGTCGCAAGAGCCCGGAGTTGAAGAACATCGTGGCCGCAATCCGCAAACGGGGCTCGGACGCGCTGCTGGTGGATCATGGCATCACCTTCATTGAGTTCGAGACCGCCGGGAGCGATCTCTACACGCCGGAGCTTGTTGAGCTTGTCCGCGATTTTCAGCGGGAAAACAGCCTGGCGGCGGACGGCATTGTCGGCAAGATGACAATCGGCAAGCTTGCCGGCGTTTCCAATGCTGACAAGGTCGACAAGGTTGTTCTGGCGATGGAACGGCTGCGCTGGCTGCCGCGCAATCTCGGAACCCGCCATGTGTTCGTCAATCAGCCGGCCTACAAGGCAACGTTCATCAAGGACGGCAAGGACGAGATCTCCATGCGGGTGGTCGTCGGAAAGAAATCGAACCAGACGAGCTTCTTCCAGGATGAGATCGAAACCATTGAATACAATCCCTATTGGGGCGTGCCGCGTTCGATCATCGTCAACGAGATGCTGCCGAAACTGCGCCAGGACCCGTCTTATCTCGACCGCCTCGGTTACGAATTGACCGACCGGCGCGGACGGCGTGTGTCATCGCGCAATATTGACTGGTTCACCGTCGGCTCGACGACCGTGCCGGTGGATGTGCGCCAGCCGCCCGGCCGCAAGAACGCGCTTGGCGAGCTGAAAATCCTGTTCCCGAACAAGCACGCCATCTATATGCACGATACGCCGGCCAAGAGCCTGTTTGACCGGGATGCGCGCGCTTTCAGCCATGGCTGCATCCGGCTGCACGACCCGCGTGGCATGGCCGCTGCCGTTCTCGGCACGTCGCGCGAATATATTGCCGAGCAGATCGCTCAGGGGCGCAACCTGGCGGAAGCGGTTCCGGGGAAGATTCCGGTCTATGTGTCGTATTTCACGGCCTGGCCAAACGAAGACGGTTCGGTCGGCTATTACGCGGACATGTATGGCCGCGACGCTCATCTGGACAAGGCCATCCAGCGCACGGCACAGACAAGGCAGGCGCAGAGCTAGCCTTCAGCAACAGGTAATCGCTGGCTAACTGCCATTCAACAGGCGCCCGACAAGTTCGGGCGTCAATTCCTTGTAGTGGCTGATGATGTGGTCAGGACCGAGTTCCGTCATTGCCGTTTCGCTGTAGCCGAAGGGCACGCCGATGGACACGATTCCGGCGCGTCGCGCGGCGCTGATGTCGTTGATGGAATCCCCGATCATGATCGAGCGGGCGGGATCGCCGTCGGCCAGCCGGACCGTTCCGTGCAGATGATCGGCGTCCGGTTTCCTGACCGCAAAAGTATCGCCGCCGGTAACGGCGGCAAAGCGGGGCAGATGTCCGGTTAGCTTGAGCAGCCTGCGCGCCATGGTCTCCGTCTTGTTGGTGCATACGGCAAGCGCATAGCCGGCGGCCGCAAGGCGGTCCATCGCCTCGACCACACCGGGATAGGGTTGTGACGTGCCGGGCATCGACGCGCTGTAGTGTTCCAGGAACCGCGTGAATAGCCCTTCGAATTCCGAAGATGCGATTTCCGTCTCGCGCAGCTCCAGCGCCCGGGCGATCATGGCGCGCGCACCGCTGCCGACGAGGAACGTCATGTCGTCATATTCGACCGGAGAAAGCCCCATGCCGCCGATGACGTGATTGAGGCTTTCCATCAGATCCGGTGCGGTGTGGAACAGCGTGCCGTCGAGGTCGAACATGACGAGAGGTGAGGGCATTGGGCAGGCCTTCTATTGTCGCGGAACGCGCGCAGTCCTAGCCGGTGTAACCGGCCTGTCAAGACGCTGATACACAACAAAACCGAAATTGAGGTCGGGCGGTAAGCATGTCGGCAAATACGCCTTTGCTTGGCGACGGCGACATGGTAACAGCGTCAAGTCTTATACAGGAGCTATCGGCGCATGGACGCCCGACAACTTAAAATCCAGGCCGCCGGCGCCGCACTGGAGCATGTGCGGCCGGGAATGCGGCTTGGCATCGGCACCGGCAGCACCGCCGAGGAGTTTGTCCGGCTGCTTGCCGAGAAGGTTGAGGCGGGCCTCGAAATCAAGGGCGTTCCGACATCGGAACGGACAGCCGGATTGTGTGTCGAACTGGGTGTTCCCATACATTCGCTCGACGAATTGCCGGAGCTTGATCTGACCATCGATGGCGCCGACGAAGTGGACCGCGAACTTCGCCTTATCAAGGGCGGCGGCGGCGCGTTGCTGCGCGAAAAGATCGTCGCCTGCGCGTCCGAGCGCATGGTCGTGATCGCCGATGAATCGAAGGTGGTCGAGACCCTGGGCCGGTTTGCGCTGCCCGTCGAGGTCAGCCCGTTCGGTCTGGCGGCGACGCGCATTGCTGTCGAGAAGGCGGCCTCGGCGCTCGGTCTCACCGGCGCCCTGGAGCTGAGAATGGACCGGGACGTGCCTTTCGAGACGGATGGCGGTCATTTCATACTGGATGCATCTTTTGGCCGTATTCCAGATGCAGAAGCGCTGTCAGCTGCGCTCAACTCCATACCAGGGGTCGTCGAACACGGCCTCTTTCTCAGTGTCGCTTGCGAAGCAATAATCGCCGGACCAAACGGCGTGTCGATAATGAAAAGCAGAGGAAATCAGGAGATATGAAACAGATGAGCATGGCCTTGAGCATTCGCCGTTATGGCGTTGCGGCCGCGATCGTAGCGGCAGTCGGCCTTGGAGCCTCAGCACAGGCTCAGGAACCGTCTGAAGAACACCTCGCAGCCGCCCGTGGGGCACTCAACGCAATCAATGCGACCGACCAGTTCGACGCGATATTGCCGAACGCCGCCCAGAACCTGAAAACCTCCCTGATCCAGACCGCGCCGAATTTGCAGGAGGTCATTTCCGTGACCGTTGACGAGACGGCGATTGAAATGGCCGGACGGCGCGCGGACCTCGAACGGGAGGCCGCCCTGATCTACGCACGGAATTTTTCCGAGCAGGAACTGAAGGATATCCAGGCCTTTTACGCAAGCGAATCGGGCAAGAAGCTTCTCGAGCTCGGACCGATCGCGACGCGCCAGCTTCTGCAGGCCGCCGAAGTGTGGTCAAACGGAATCTCGCGCGATCTGGCGACCGCGACAGACGAGGCGCTGAGGGCGCGTGTCGGGGAAACACCCACGGAAGATTCTTCGACCGACACACAGTAGTCGGCCTCACGGATTGTTGAGCAAGCCCGGTTTCAACCGGGCTTTTCTTTTGATATGCGGTGCCTAACTTCTCTTTTCCCAATTGAGACGGGCAGCGGCCCGGTCACTCCAGCACCAGTTCAAGAGCCATACAATGACTGATTTCGACTATGATTTTTTTGTAATCGGCGGCGGTTCCGGAGGCGTGCGTGCGGCGCGCCTTGCCGCGAACCTGGGCAAACGTGTCGGGATCGCCGAGGAATTCCGCTACGGCGGGACCTGTGTCATTCGCGGTTGCGTTCCCAAGAAGCTGTTTGTCTACGCTTCGCATTTTTCGGAGGAGTTCGAGGATGCGGCCGGGTTCGGCTGGCGGGTCGGGGAAAGTCATTTCGACTGGCAGACGCTGATCGCCAACAAGGATCGGGAAGTCGCGCGGCTCGAAGGCCTTTACCGCAAGGGTCTGAGCAATGCCGGCGCCGAGATCTTCGACAGCCGGGCGGAGCTGGTTGACGAGCACCGGGTCCGCATTGTCAGCAGCAACCAGATCGTGACGGCGGACAAGATCCTCGTCGCGGTCGGCGGACGGGTCAATGGTGTCGACACGCTGGAGGGCCAGGAGCTGACGATCAGTTCCAATGAAGCCTTTCATCTTGAGCGCCTGCCGAAATCGATCCTGATTGCCGGGGGCGGCTATATCGCGGTCGAATTCGCCAACATCTTCCACGGGCTTGGCGTCGAGACGACGCTGATCTACCGGGGGCCTGAAATCCTGAAGAATTTCGACATGGACGTGCGGCGCATGCTGCATCGGACCATGGAGGAAAAGGGAATCCGCATCCTGTGCCACGAGGTGATCACCAAGGTCGTGCGCTCGGCGGATGCGCGGCTGGATGTGACCACATCGGGCGGCAAGAACCTGAAGGTCGACGAGGTCATGATGGCGCTGGGACGTGTTCCCAATACGGAAAGCCTCGGGCTTGAAGATGCTGGCGTTGCGACCGACGAGAAGGGTGCGATCGTGGTCGATGACTACATGCGCACCAATGTCGAAAACATCTTCGCTGTCGGCGATGTGACGGACCGCATTCAGCTCACGCCCGTCGCCATTCACGAGGCCATGTGCGTCGTTGAAACGCTGTTCAAGGACAATCCGACCCGCGCCGACCACGAGATGGTCGCCACCGCCGTGTTCTCGCAACCGGAGATCGGAACGGTCGGACTGTCCGAAGATGCGGCCACCAGGAAATACGATGAGCTGGAGATCTACAGCGCAGCCTTCCGGCCGATGAAACATACGCTGTCGGGCCGCCAGGAGAAGATGATCACCAAGCTGGTCGTCAATGCAGCCGACCGCAGGGTCGTCGGGGCGCATATCCTCGGACCCGATGCGGGCGAGATGGCGCAGCTTCTTGCAATTGCGCTGAAGGCCGGCTGCACGAAGGACGATTTCGATCGCACCATGGCTGTCCATCCGACGGCAGCGGAAGAGCTGGTGACCATGTACCAGCCGACCTATCGGGTCAAAGACGGCGTCAGGGTCGAGTAGGGGGCTCCGGCCCTTCCAGCAGCCAGGAAACGGTGCTTGGCCACAGCGTGTCGCGGAAGCGTGACCGGAAGAAACCGAGATGGCCTATGGGCTGGCCGCCTGCATTTTCCGGCGTCAGCCAGCGTTCGGTGATGTCTGCATTGACGTAGTGTTTCATCAGCGCGTGGATCGCTTTCGGCGTTCCCCAGGGGTCGTCCGTCATGCCGAGCGAAAGGATCGGCATGCGCACGCGCGCATAGCCCTCCCGCGCCCCGACGGTCGGATCGTCAAAGAAATATTCATGGTGGAAGCACCAGCGTGCCCAGTCGCGGAAGACGGTCGCGGGTATCGGCTCGCCAAGGCCCATCCACCGTGCGGTCCGGCCGAGCAGCGCTGTCATCGGCAGGCCGATGACATGCATCATGACAAGGTTCTGCCAGGCGGTGCTCGTATTGCGCCAGTAACCGGACAGGGTCGCGACCATGCAGTAGCGCTGGAACCGCTCCGGCCGGCCGCAGATTCCAAGCGCCTGTCCTCCGAATGACTGACCGATGCCGACCATCGCATGGCCGGGCGCCTCCTCATCGAGACGCCGGATTGCCGCGGGCATGTCGCGGTGCGCCCAGTCGCGCATGTTGATCCGCCCCTCGAAACCTTGCGGGCGGGGCGAATCCGGCAGACCGCGATAGTCGTATGTCAGGACGCCGCGGCTGCCATGAGCAACCAGCTCCCTGGCGAAGGACCGGTAAAAGCCTCTCGGCGCTCCAGTTGCAGAAGAGACCAGCACCAGCGGTCCGTTATTGTGCGGCTGGCCGGCTTTGGCTGTGAACAGCGTCCCGGTCAGGATGTAGCCGTCCGAAGCGGTGAAACGGACATCGCGCGCTTCGATATCCTCGTCCGCGATGAGGGGTTTCAGCGCGTTCTTTGCAGTTATCTCTTTGTTTTCAGATGTTTGTGCGTTGATATTCATAATCTGAATCCGCTGGATTCGTGCAACTGAAGGTCCATGTTCGGCAACGGTACCATTTACGTTTACGTCAAAGTCAATAGCTAATTGCTGCTTGAAGAATCCATCGGGCGCGATATAGCCAGTGCAGGGATACGATAAGCAGGTGAAAAATGCCCCCAGAAGATGAACCGGAGGGTCGATCCGACAGCGACGCGCTTGTCGGCTATATCGGTTACGGCTCCCTGGTCAACAGGACGACGCTGCTGACGGACTACGTATCGGCGCAGCGCGTGCGGCTGACCGGCTGGCGGCGCTGCTGGCGGCCGCGCATGAAGGGCGATCCGATCCGGTCCAAACGCCGCACATCGCTGCTCAGCGCGCGGCGGGTCGAAGACAGCATGATCGAGGGGCTGCTGGTCTTCGATCGAATTGAAAACCTGCCGGCAGTGGACGAGCGGGAAGCCACCTATGACCGGATCGAGGTTCCGTCGGAAGCGATAGAACTGCTTGACGGCGGGCTGCCGGGCTGTCCGGTGTACGTCTACGAAGCGCGCACCAACACGGCCGATCACGATCCGCACCATCCGATCCTGCAATCCTATCTTGACGCCGTGCTACAGGGTTTCCTGCGGGAATTCGGGCGAAACGGCGTCCATTCCTTCCTCGATTCCACCGACGGGTTCGAGCGTTCGGTGCATGCCGACAGGCACGATCCGGTTTATCCGCGCGCGGTCGATTTGCTTGAGCACGAGCGGCATTTTATCGACACGGTCCTGGAAGAGCGCGGTACCCGCTTTGTTTGACCGCAAACGCCGGAACGGTAGCTGACGCCTGCAATGTCGCTCCTTGCCGCAAAGATCGTTTCAACCATCGTCATCGTGCTCGGCTTGTCCGGCATTGCCGAGCGCGCCGGGCCGGCGCTGGCCGGCACACTCGCCGGGCTTCCGCTGGGTGTCGCCATTGTCTTTTTCTTCATCGGTATCGAGCAAGGACCGATGTTCATTGCTGATGCGGCGGCGTACACGATTGGCGGTTTCGCGGCGACACTGTGTTTCAATCTCGGCTATTGGCTTGTTTCCAGCCGCGTTCACAGGCACCGGTTTGCGTCCGCCATTGGCGGTGGTTTGCTTGCCTATCTGATTGCCGCGGTCGCGATTACGCAATTGCCGCTGAATGTGTGGACCGCCACGCTTCTGGTCGCGATCGTGGCAGGGTTGTCGATCCTTGCCATGCGCGGTCATGAAAACACTGTTATCGGCAGCAGGGTCAAAATGACATGGTTGGTGGTGGCTGCCCGCGCCGGTGTTGCCGTTGGCGTGGTTGTCGCTGTGACCGGTGTCGCGGCAGCGATCGGGCCGAGGTGGTCAGGGTTGCTGGCGGGCTTCCCGATCATGCTCTTTCCCCTGCTGATCATATTGCAGTTCAGCTATTCGCCGGAGGATGCCTATACGGTGATCAAGTCGTTTCCTTACGGTCTTCCCAGCCTTGTCGTGTTCGTCCTTTGCGCATGGGCTGTCTTCGTTCCGCTCGGTGTGCCGCTCGGCTTTGTCGTCTCGCTGCTCGCGTCGATGGTGTGGCTGGCCGGATATTTTGTCCTGAAGCGGCGCATGGCGATGATGCGGGACGCTGAAGGCGGCTGAATTTCCCGATCTCCTCCGCTCTGGTGTAGACTGGGCCTTTGCGGCGTGAATGGCGCTGGCAATTCACGGCAATAGGGGCTATAAGCCCGCCGTCGAGGCGCTGCGGCGCCCATTTGTATCAATGCAGGTGAGTAAAATGGCACAGAATTGGACACCGGAAAGCTGGCGCAGCAAACCAATCCTCCAGGTGCCGGACTATCCGGATCAGGAGGTACTGGCAAAGACAGAGGAGCGTCTTGCTTCCTATCCGCCGCTGGTGTTTGCGGGTGAAGCCAGGCAGTTGCGCGACCGCCTTGCCGATGTCGCCAACGGCAACGGGTTTCTGTTGCAGGGCGGCGATTGTGCCGAGAGCTTCGCCGAACATGGCGCCGACAATATCCGCGACTTTTTCCGCGTCTTCCTGCAGATGGCCGTGGTGCTGACATTCGGTGCCCAGCAGCCGGTGGTCAAGGTCGGCCGCATCGCCGGCCAGTTCGCCAAGCCGCGCTCCTCGAACGTCGAGCGCCAGGGCGATGTCGAACTGCCGAGCTACCGAGGCGACATCATCAATGGCATCGAATTCGATGAACAGTCGCGGATTCCCGATCCGCAGCGCCAGGTCATGGCCTACCGCCAGTCGGCGGCGACGCTCAACCTGCTGCGCGCCTTCGCTCAGGGTGGTTATGCCAATCTGGAGAATGTGCATCAGTGGATGCTCGGCTTCGTCAAGGACAGCCCGCAGGCCGAGCGTTATCGCGCGCTGGCCGACCGCATCTCCGAGACCATGGACTTCATGCGGGCCGTGGGCATCACCGCCGAGAACCACGCGCGGCTGCGCGAGACGGAATTCTTCACCAGCCATGAGGCGCTGCTGCTCGGCTACGAGCAGGCGCTGACGCGCACGGATTCCACCTCCGGTGACTGGTACGGCACCTCCGGCCACATGATCTGGATCGGCGACAGGACGCGCCAGCCGGACCACGCCCATGTGGAATACTGCCGCGGCATCAAGAACCCGCTCGGCCTGAAATGCGGTCCGTCCATGGAGCCGGACGGCCTGCTCGAGCTGCTCGATCTGCTCAATCCGGCAAACGAGCCGGGCCGCCTGACGCTGATCGCGCGGTTCGGCCACGACAAGGTTGCCGATCACCTGCCAAACCTGATCCGCGCGGTTGAGCGGGAAGGCAAGAAAGTGGTCTGGTCGTGCGATCCGATGCACGGCAATACCATCACGCTCAACAGCTACAAGACACGGCCGTTCGAGCGGGTCCTTTCCGAAGTGGAGAGCTTCTTCCAGATCCACCGGGCGGAAGGCACACATCCGGGCGGCATTCATGTCGAGATGACCGGCAAGAACGTCACCGAATGCACCGGCGGCGCACGCACCGTGACGGCTGAGGATCTTTCGGACCGTTACCACACGCATTGCGATCCGCGCCTTAACGCCGACCAGGCGCTGGAACTTGCTTTCCTTGTGGCGGAGCTGCTGAAGGGCGGTCGCGATCAGGAATCAAGGGTGGCCGCGACGGCCTGACCCCGGCACCTCAATGTTTTTCTGAAGGCAGCGGTTTCGGCCGCTGCCTTTTTTGTTCAGCACGATGAACAGAGCCATCAAAATTATTGGATTGTGCCCCATCGGTGCAATCTGCTTGTGTTGGTGCGATGGAGGCAAAAGATGGCGAAAACCTACAACGGATCATGCCTGTGCGGGGCGGTCAGCTATACGGCCGGCGGCCCGGTAAGGAACGTGACCGCCTGTCACTGCACGCAGTGCCGCAAGCAGACGGGCCACCACTATGCCACGACCAATGTCGTGGATGAGAACCTGAAGGTTACGGGCCTTCAGTATATCACTTGGTATCACGCCTCGGACGATGCCAAGCGCGGTTTCTGCAGGGTCTGCGGTTCGGCGCTTTTCTGGAAACGCCACAGCGATCCGCACACCGCCATTCTTGCCGGCAGTCTCGATGGCGAGACCGGGCTGAAGCTGGAAAAGCACATCTATTGCGCCGACAAGGGCGATTATTACGAGATTTCGGACGGATTGCCGCAGCATCCGTAAACGGACCGTCGTGTTCACAATTGCTGGAAGAACTGTGCAGCATTTGCACTCTTCCGGATGATCGTCAACGCGTTAGGTGTTGGTCAAAGGGGATTGCCCATGACCGCACTGTCCAGCCTTTTCCTGTCCCACGGTTCACCTGACATCGTGATCGCCGATACGGAGGCGCATGCCTTTTTGGGCAAACTCGGCCGGGACTTGCCCAGGCCCGACGCGATTGTCGTCGTCAGCGCCCATTTCGAGGCGGGCGGCGTGGCGATATCGGGGGACCGGAGCCCGGCGACCATCCATGATTTCGGCGGCTTCGCAAAAGAGCTCTATGAAATCGAATACGCCGCGCCCGGTTGTCCGACGCTGGCGGAACGCCTTGCCTGCATGATGCGCAATGAAGGTCTTGCGGCCGGTGTCATCTGCGACCGTGGCTTCGACCACGGCACCTGGGTGCCGCTGCATCTCGTCTATCCGGATGCGGATATTCCGGTGGTGCAGGTGTCCGTCGACCCGCATGCGGGACCGGCGCACCATTTCAGGCTGGGGCGGGCTCTTGAGCCGCTGCGCCAAGAGAACATTCTGATCGTCGGGTCGGGCTCGATGACGCATAATCTCAAGGAGGCCTTTGCCGCCTTCCGCAGCGGTGAGCGCGGTGCAACAACACCAGCCTGGGTCGCGCAGTATGTGGACTGGATGGACAAGAAACTTGAAAGCGCGGATCTGGATGCGCTGCTTGCCTATCGTGACCGCGCGCCGTTCGCCGTCGAGAACCATCCGACCGATGAGCATCTCATGCCCCTGTTCAGCGCGCTCGGCGCGGCCGGCGAGGGCTGGCGTGCCCGCAAACTGCACAGTTCGTGCGATTTCGGGGTGCTGTCCATGAATGCCTACGCATTTCAGTAGGCGGAAATTATTCTTTTACGCAAAAGCTTTAGCGTGCGGCCTGTCTGACACCAATTCGGAAGTGCCGCATGAACAGGATCCTCAACGCGTTCCGCAACTCCTGGAACGGCCTCTCGCACGTGATCCGGAACGAGGCCGCATTCCGGCAGGAGGCGGCCATATTCCTGGTTTCCCTGCCTGTGGCCTATTTCTTGGCCGACAGCGTGTTTGTCTTCCTGCTCCTGACCGGCTCACTCGTGATTGTTCTCACCACTGAGTTGATGAATACGGGCCTTGAGGCGCTTTGCGACGCTCTGAGCCGCGAGACCAGGGATGAGATCAGGATCGCCAAGGATTGCGGCTCGGCGGCCGTTGCGTTGACCATCACGCTCGCCGGCGTCATCTGGCTGTCCGTGATTGCGCAAAAGTTCGGGTTGTTGCCGCTGCCATGAGCCGTATGCCGTCGGGCATTGCCTTGGACAGCCGCGCACGATACATGGCAATTCATGAGCGACACACAGCAACTGAACGACGTCATCCGCATTGCGGTCGTCCAGCAGAACCCCGTCATGGGCGACATTGCCGGCAATCTTGAGCTGGCCCGGCAGGCGCGTGCCGACGCAGCGCGGCAGGGCGCCGATCTGGTCCTCTTCACCGAGCTTTTCCTGTCCGGCTATCCGCCGGAGGACCTCGTTCTGAAACCGGCCTTCATGAAGGCCTGTGACGGTGCCCTCCTGGCGCTTGCCGAGGAGACGGACGACGGCGGTCCGGGTGTGGTCGTCGGCGTGCCGAGGCAGAACGATGACGGTCGCTACAATGCGGTCGCCTTGCTTGACGGCGGGCGGATCGTCGCCGAGCGCTACAAGGTGGACCTGCCGAATTACAGCGAGTTCGACGAAAAACGCGTCTTCGATGTCGGGCCGATGCCGGGGCCGGTCAATTTCCGCGGCGTGCGGCTCGGCCTGCCGATCTGCGAAGACATCTGGGGCGATTTCGGTGTCTGCGAGACGCTGGCTGAAACCGGCGCGGAACTGCTTCTGGTCGCCAACGGTTCGCCCTACTACCGCGAGAAGATGGACGTGCGCCATCAGGTCGTGCTGCGCCAGATCATCGAAAGCGGCCTGCCGATCATCTTCGCCAACCAGCTTGGCGGACAGGACGAGCTTATCTTCGATGGCGCCAGCTTCGCCATGAATGCCGACAAGACGCTTGCCTTCCAGATGAGCCAGTTCGAGGCGCAGACGGTGGTCACCACATGGCGGCGCAGCGAGGAGGGCTGGACCTGCTCGGAAGGTCCGATGTCCCAGATCCCCGACCGCGAAGAGGCCGATTACCGGGCCTGCATGCTGGGCCTGCGCGACTATGTCAACAAGAACGGGTTTTCCAATGTGGTGCTCGGCCTGTCCGGCGGTATCGATAGCGCGTTGTGCGCCGCGCTTGCCGTGGATGCCCTCGGCGAGGAACGGGTGCGCACGGTCATGCTGCCCTACCACTACACGTCCGATGAATCGCTGCGGGATGCGCAAGCCTGCGCCAAAGCGCTGGGCTGCCGCTACGACACGGTGCCCATCTCCGGGCCGGTCGAGGGTTTTTCGGACGCGCTGTCTGGCCTCTTCGCGGGCACCAATGAAGGCGTGACCGAAGAAAACCTGCAGAGCCGGACCCGTGGCACGATCCTGATGGCGATCTCAAACAAGTTCGGCTCGATGGTGGTGACGACCGGCAACAAGTCGGAAATGTCCGTCGGCTATGCGACGCTCTACGGCGACATGAATGGCGGCTACAACCCGATCAAGGACCTTTACAAGATGCAGGTCTACGGGCTTTCGCGCTGGCGCAATCACAATGTGCCGCCGGGCGCGCTCGGGCCGTCCGGCGAGGTCATTCCGGCCAACATCATCGACAAGGCGCCATCGGCCGAGCTGCGGCCGGATCAGACGGACCAGGATTCGCTGCCCGAATATCCGGTGCTCGACGACATTCTCGAATGCCTTGTGGAAAAGGAAATGGATGTCGACGGCATTGTCGCGCGCGGTCACCCGCGCGAACTCGTCCACCGCATCGAGAACCTGCTCTATATCGCCGAATACAAGCGCCGCCAGTCGGCGCCGGGGGTCAAGATCACCCGCAAGAATTTCGGCCGCGACCGGCGCTATCCGATCACCAACCGCTTCCGTGACCGCAGCTAGAGCAAACTTTCTCTAGACATACAGCGCGGTCAGCGAACGTCCGACAATGTAGAGGCCGAGCAGCCCGAGGGCGAGCAGGAAGACGATCCGGAATCCGTGCTCGGTGGTGCGTTTGCGTATCCGCGTGCCGATCATCAATCCGATGAAGGTCGGCACAAAGGCGGCGAAGGATGCCAGCCCAAGGTTCCAGTTCAGCAGGTTTTGCGAGCCCATCGACACGCCGAGCCCAACGGTCGACAGCGTGAACAGCATGCCCATCGCCTGAACCAGTTGATCGCGCGGCAGACGGGTTGCCTGCAGATAGACGACGCCGGGCATCGTGAAGGCGCCCGTCATGCCGGCGAGAATGCCGCTGATGATGCCCATCACGGGATTGAGCGGTTTTTCAAGCCGTTCCGGGACGACGAAATTCGGGCGGCTGAAGCTGAGCACGACAAAAAGGCAGAGCAGAAAACCGAGCAGGGCGGTCAGATAGTTCGTGTCGAAGCGCGACAGGGCGAGCGTCCCGGGAAAGGTGAAGACCATGGTCGGCACGAAGAATGTCCAGTAGCGCCGGAAGAGCGGGGCGGTATAGGCACCCGCGAATCCTTGCCAGATATTGGTGCAAAGGGCCGGCACGAGAAACAGGGCGATGGCGGCTTGCAGACCGACGATGGTGGTCAAGAGGCCGATGGCGACAAGCGGCAGGCCGAAGCCGACAAATCCCTTTATGAAACCGGCAAGCAGGAAAATCGAGCAGACAATGGCAAGGGTCGCGTAATCGGGCATGAATTCAACAACCCCGGTCAAGTGTTCTGGAACTTGACCCGGATTATCCTTTCAGTGCATAGCGTTAAAGTCTAATTCCGGAATTTGTTGAACTTTTTCCTCCGCTCATTCCCGTTCTCGGGTCTGTGTCTTCAAATCCAATGGCGGCCGTTCATGTCCTTTGTTGCCTTTTTGCGGGAGAATATCCGCTGGCTTGCCGGAGGGTTTCTGCTTACCTGTTTTTCCAGTTTCGGACAGACCTTCTTCATCGCCCTTTCGGCCGGAGAGATCCGCGCGACGTTCAATCTCAGTCACGGTGAATTCGGAACAATTTACATGGCGGCGACGCTGGCAAGCGCGCTTGTGCTGACGCAGCTCGGCAAAATCGTCGATGTGATGAGCGTTGCGCGCGTTTCCCTGCTGATCATTCCGATGCTGGCGCTCTTTTCGGTGTCCATGGCCTATGCCGACAGTCTTGCGATGCTGGTTTTCACGCTGTTCGGCCTGCGGCTCTTCGGGCAGGGCATGATGACACACAATGCGATCACGGCGATGGGTCGCTGGTATGCGGCGCAGCGCGGACGCGCGGTATCGGTGGCGACGCTCGGTCTGCAGGCGGGTGAAGCCGTGTTGCCTTTCATCTATGTTTCGATTGTCGTCGGTGTCGGCTGGCGCAATACGTGGCTGCTTTCAGCCCTGTTCCTCGTGATCGTTGCGTTGCCGGTCATTTATGCGCTCATGCGGGTTGAACGTCAGCCGCGCTCCACCGACGGGGCGGCGACCGACGGCGCAACCCGCCACTGGACCCGGCGCGAGGTCATGCGCGATGCGATCTTCTGGCTGATCCTGCTGGGCATTCTGGCGCCGGGCTTCATCGGCACCACCATCTTCTTTCATCAGGTCTATCTGGTGGAACTGCGGGGTTGGTCGTTGCCCGCCTTTGCGGGATCGTTCGCTCTGATGGCGGCGATGACCGTCTGTTTCGCGCTGATCGGCGGTGTGCTGATCGACCGCTACTCGGCCATACGCCTCTTGCCTTCCTTCTTGATCCCGCTCGCGGTGTCCTGTTTCCTGCTTTCCATCGTGGAAGCGCAATGGGGCATTTTCGCCTTCATGGCGCTTCTCGGCATCTCATACGGCCTGTCGTCGACGCTGTTCGGCGCACTCTGGCCGGAGATTTACGGCACGAAGCACCTTGGTTCCATCCGCGCGGTCGTCATTGCCCTGATGGTCTTTTCGACAGCCATGGGTCCGGGCGTGACCGGTTTCCTGATCGATTTCGGCGTTGATTATCCGCTGCAGATTTTGGTCATGGGCGTTTATTGCCTTGCAGTCAGCATCGTCATGGCCCTGGTCGGCCGCCGTGCTGCCTCCAGAATCGCGATATCCGCGGGCGCTTCGGTGGCATAGGGCCACAAATGCCTTGCCAATCATGGTTTGCTTGAGTAACCCGCCATCATGACCGAGCTTGAAAACAATCGCCCCGCCACTGTCCGGTTCGCCCCGTCGCCAACGGGCTATATCCATATCGGCAATGCACGAACGGCACTGTTCAACTGGCTGTTTGCCAGGCAGAACCATGGCGAATTCATCCTGCGCTTCGACGATACGGACGAAGCCCGCTCGAAGACGGAGTTTGCCGAGGCGATCCGTGCGGACCTCGAGTGGCTGGGCATTGTTCCGGATACTGTTGCATGGCAGTCGAAACGCGGCGAAGCCTATGCCGCCGCCGCGGACCGCTTGCGCGAAGCCGGGCTGCTTTATCCGTGTTTCGAAACCGGCGAGGAGCTGGAACGGCGTCGCAAGCTGCGGCTGGCCCGGCGGCTGCCGCCGGTGTATGGGCGCGAGGCGCTCAAACTGACCGACGAGGACAGGCACCGCCTCGAAGCGGAAGGCCGCAAGCCTCACTGGCGTTTCCTCCTGCCCAATTTCGCCGATAATCCGTTTGAGACCCGGCGCACCGAAGTTCACTGGGACGACGTGGTGCGCGGGCCGCAGACGGTGGATCTTGCATCCATGTCCGATCCCGTGCTGATCCGCGAAGACGGGACCTATCTGTACACGCTG
This sequence comes from Allohoeflea poritis, assembly GCF_027889715.1. Classification (GTDB taxonomy): domain Bacteria; phylum Pseudomonadota; class Alphaproteobacteria; order Rhizobiales; family Rhizobiaceae; genus Hoeflea_A; species Hoeflea_A poritis. The sequence continues at coordinate 1,929 of NZ_JAPJZH010000002.1, read as the reverse complement.
CCGTCCGTCGTCGACGATATCGAGATGGGCGTGACGCACATCATTCGCGGCGACGACCATGTGACCAATACGGGCGCGCAGATTGCCTTGTTTCGGGCACTCGGCAGCGAAGCGCCGGCTTTCGGTCATCACAATCTGCTCACCGCCGCGAGCGGAGAGGGGCTGTCGAAACGGTCGAGTGCGCTGTCGATCGGTACCCTGCGGGAGGACGGTTACGAGCCGATGGCCATCGCCAGCCTGGCGGTGCTGATCGGCACTTCGGAGAGCGTTGCCGCGATGGGGTCCATGTCCGCGCTTCTGGAGCTTTTCAGGCCGGATTTTGCGTCCAAATCGGCGGCGAAATTCGATCCGGCAGAACTTACGACGCTCAACCGCGCCCTGGTTCACGACCTATCCTACGAGGCGGTGGCGGACAGGCTTGCCGCAATGGATATCTCCGGTCCGAAAGCGGATGCTTTCTGGACCACCGTGCGAAAGAACATCGATTTCGTGAAAGACGCGGCGCGCTGGTGGTCAATCGTCGAGAACGGTCCCGTGCGGGATGAGACACTGGACGACGGTGATCTTGAATTCGTGCGCGAGGCCTTCGCGCTTTTGCCGCCGGAACCCTGGGACGGCGCCACCTGGTCGGTGTGGACCGATGCCGTCAAGTCGGCGACGGGCCGCAAGGGCAGGGCTTTGTTCATGCCGCTTCGGGTCGCGCTTACCGGGATTCGCTCTGGGCCGGAGCTCGCAGATCTATTGCCTCTGATTGGTCGGGAAGGAACTTTGGCCCGACGACCCTGACGCGGCGCGTCGGGTCGATTTCGCGCGCTGGCGTGTCTTCAGCGGCGTCCTTTGCTTCCGCTTCCGTTTTGCCGGGCTTTTGGGTCGGCGTAATGATGACGATGGACCGGCCACTGTCCTGATCGATCGCGGCGTCCTCGATCGGCACCGGTGACTGGCAGGTGCATTGCGGGTCGTTTGAACGGCCGCTGGTGCGGTAGGCAAAGGCGGTCGGAAGATCGCGATAGGGGGTCTGGTCGATGACCGAGACCATATCCTCGCTTTCCTGGTCCGGAACCCGGTGAAAATAGAGGTCTACCTCGGCCGCGGGGCACATTTCCGCGCAGCGATCGGCATCATGGTCGAACTGCAGCGGCGACGCGGCGTAGGAGACGGGAAAATAATAGCCGTCACAGGTGCGCACGCATATGGTGCGAAAGCGGCTGTAGGGATCGCTGAGGTCGACAAGATCCTCATCGCCTTCGAGGTCAAGCGACCTGCGGATGCGAACGCCATCATCCTCCGGACAATCATTGGCTCTGAGCGCAGCCAGGATGCGCTGTCTGGCCGCGGAGCCGCCTCGTGCCGGGGCCGCTGCCCGGTTTTGTTGTTGCAACAGGCGGTCGAGTTCAGCCTCTTCCCGGCTCAAAGCGGCCGCGATCCGCCGGCACATGGACTGGGTCCTGTTGTTGAAGACGATGATGCTGCCGCTGCCGGCGGAGCAATCCAGGCTGTAGAGATCCGAGCGTATCTTGTCGATCTTCTGGCGCTGCTGCTGAATCTCTGTCTCGTAGCGATAGGCCGGGACCGCGCCTATTTCCTCGTCACCATACCGGTCCAGCTGGGCCTGCAGACGCAAACAGACCTCGGCGTCCTGCGCAAGGGCGCCCGGACCCGATGGAACCCAAACCAGGATTCCGGTCAGAACCGTCGCGCACCAGCCCCATGATCGGCGTTGCTTTTGCGTCAAACCCAAATCCTCTGTTGAGCCGCCTAATGATACACTGTTACGCCATTATGTGCAGCCTCATACCTTCGAGAAATCGAGACTTTCCGGCAACCCTTCAAAGGGTGTGACATTGGTCAGCTAGGCTCAGGACCTATTAATCTGCGCTTGATTATGATTCAAAGTCCTTTTTGGAGGCTTTGATGGACGATCTGTTT
>NZ_JAPJZH010000029.1 GCF_027889715.1 Allohoeflea poritis | reverse complement strand
CCAGACAATCGAATCTGGATACCCATGAATCACACATCAAACCAAAAATGAATCCTGAATGTCGATTAGACCTAGAGGTTGAAGATGCGACCGGCTGACGGCACCCTACGTTCTCGACGGTCCGATCAACGATGTGTTCTTCCGTGCCTGGATAGAGCAGGAACTCGTGCAAACACTCAAACCCGGCGATGTGGTCGTCATGGACAACCTCGCCAGCCACAAGGCCAAAGCCATCCGAGCGGCCATCAAGGGTGCCGGGGCCAAGCTGTTTTACCTGCCGCCCTATTCACCCGACCTCAACCCCATCGAGCAGATCTTCTCGAAGATCAAGCACTGGATGCGCATCGCAAGCGCCCAACCCCACACTGTTCGGATTCTGAGTTTCACATGGGCTGCAAAAACGCCGAGCTTGAATAGGGTGATCTGAAACGGTTTGGGGCAGTTTGAAGACTTATTCCTCAAAGATTTCAATCGGCCCATGAAACAGATTGAGGCAGGGTGGTGCGGTTTGCAGTACATCTCGGCCTCAATCATAGTCCGCGTGTCGGGCTTCGAGTCGCTCTTTCGTTACCAGCCTCAGCCAAGCAGAACTAAGGATAACCATGATCGCTTGATCGATGAAGATGATTGGCCGTGACGAAGACACACTTCACTCCTTAGCCTTGAGCACGAGCCTGAGCTGCTTCGGTTTTCGACATGTAATTCAATAGCTTAGCGATTTGATGGTATTTCTGACGGTATGCGCGAATTGTCGCAGACAAATAATCATTGATATCAATCGGTTAGGAGCCCACTCGATCATCGAGTGGGGATGATCAATCCAAAAAGCCTATTTTGTTTGTCTGATTACGATCCCATTGAATTCCGACATCAACCATCTCAAGTTGCCTGTACAGCAAACACGAAAATGGCAGCGTCCTCAGTCGGGGGTTGCAGGCGGTAGCGCTCTCCCGCTACCAGTAAAATCTAACAAATACAGCCAGTTATATCTCGTGTGATTTAGGCGTTGCTGTGTGCAACGTGTTCGGGGTTGCGCATGGGTTCCACTTGGCTGTTCTTGTCATTGGCAGCACTATTTTTGCCGAACCCGGCAATGGTCTGACGATGCCAACAGCAATGCCGGCGTGATGTCAGTCTTCCCGAGTTGGCCGATCGTGCCGCAAGTATAGCCGGTTCTCTTAACGCCCGCCGGCGGGGCCTTGATGGCCACCGTGACCGGCTTTTGCGCTGACCAACAACCCGTCCCCCGCCGCGCTGCCGGCGTCTGCGACGATTAACACTGTTACCAGCTGAACCGCAGAGGATCTGTTCACAGCTCGAACTGCATCAATCATACAGATGCATGTGAACGCACGGCACTACAGATAGTCCTCCAGCCATCAGCTATTAATTGAAATTCAGGCACCCTTTTTCATCGAAGATCAACACAACACCAGGCTCCTTCGCCAAAGGCATGGAGGGTTCGACGTGCAGTCGTACATTGCTGTGGCCTGTCTTGATGGATTCCATGCTCTCTCGCGATTGTCCAGCACCTAGCCGCCATTCGTGCATGTTTTGATCAAGCTGCCACCCTTTTGAATCAGCAATATTTTCCACCGAGCTCTTACGTATGCATGAGGTGTCACCCAGATCTTCAAGGAATTCATTATACGCCAATTGAAACCGCATCACCTTCTGGATGTCATTCAGTTCGATATGCAGAATTCCAACGTACACCATGAGTCCGATTGACAAGGCGATCCAAAGCGCCCTGCCTTTGAAAAACACGTGCAATTTGCTCATTCCTTTGGTTGACATAGGTCCCGGGTAAAGTGCTATCGATACAACCTGTAAGAGAAAACATCAAAGGCGTTCCAGGCGATTGATTATTTCATTCCAATCGTTTGGCCGAATTATCCGATACAAACGGATTTTGCGGCGGCGGCGATCAGTGTGCCGGGCTCAGGTCATGCTGGAGTCGTCGCGACAAATGGGGCGACCGGAGCAACACAGTCAAAGTCGACGAGGCCGCCAAACTACAATCTTTCAAATAAACGGGGCCTTATTGGCGGGTTCTCCGAGGCTTCTTCAAAGTCATTATTTTTAACCGTTTTCAGGACTCATTTCGATGAATCGTGTTTTCAAGTCAGATAATTTCAAAATTGTATTTGTGCTTTGTGTTGCGATCGGTTTAGCGGCCGGCATCAGCCTATGGGTATCGACTTTGGGAGGGGATGGTCCGGGAACTGAGGTAAGGGGCCCGGGCGGTCCTGTTTTCCGAATGTACACGGACAAACAAATGGAACAGGCCCGTAAAAAACAAAGTGGATTTGTAGCTGTAAGGATAATCACTCCGCCCGGTTGCGCAGCTGCAAGACAATGGTCTTCGCGCATGGGGCCTTCGCCCGGCACAATAGAGAAAGCGATATTTAAGCAAGTCAGGGGCGAAGCCGACAATCCGTCGATCAGCACTCCCTTGATGGGTGCTGTTGCGCTTGAGAATTTGAGCGAAGTCCAGCGCCTGATCGAAGAGGGCGCCGATGTCAACGAAGCCAATGAAGAGAGCTGTACCGCGCTGTTGTGGGCGGCGATGCGTGGAAACAAGACCATTCTGGACGCGCTACTGGATGCTGGCGCAGAGGTGGATAAATCCGATGCCGCTGGTACAACGGCGCTCATCATTGCCTCCCACACAAATTCAGTACCGGTTGTCCAAGCTTTGGTAGAGGCTGGAGCGGACGTCAATGCGCGCATGGTTGGAGGCTCACTGCCTGAACAGAAAGGCGATGCGGGTAGAACAGCCCTGATGAAAGCGGCCAACAATCACCGCCAGTCAGTCGTTGAGTACTTATTGTCGGTGGGTGCCGATGTTAATCAAGCTGATGATTTTGGCAGGACCGCACTCATTCATGTCTCAGAACATGGGCCTCTGCCGATTGTCAGAGCACTGGTGGATGCCGGAGCGAGTGTAAACGCCGTTCAGCCTGGGGCGGCAAATGGTACCGCACTTATGAGGGCGGCAACGTTCAACCAACCGGAGGTGGTTCAATATCTGCTCGAAGCCGGGGCCGACATCAATCATACAGATGCATATGGACGCACAGCACTTATAGGCGCCTCGCAATCAAGCCCAGCCAATGTCAGGATATTGGTTGAGGCTGGTGCGGATATCAACGCGGCCCAAACCCAAAATGGCGGTGGGGGCCGTGCCGGCGACACAGCACTCATGAATGCCGTTATCTACAGACAGATTGAAACGATCAAGTTTTTGCTCAGCAATGGCGCTGATCCTCAGATAAAAAACCTCCAGGGGAAAAACGCATATCAAATTGCGCTGGATAAAAAAAACCCTGAAGCCGCCGCCATACTTCGCTTTCACTAGTTCAGTTGAATCATATTGTATCAATTGAGCGGAACCGCCGGAATGGAAAGCAATCGGCTTTACACCTTGTAGTGCGACAGTGTGCTATTGCTGATGCGGCCAAATCCGATAATTATCCTCTATTCACTCGCAGTGTTTGACTTAACCGTGAAGCCTGAAGAGCTCTTCAGCGATCCGGCAAACGTCGTTGTGCGTATTGTTGGAAAATATGGAAATCAGCAGGTCATCGCGGCGGCTGTAAATGAAGAAGCTGCGGAACCCGACGATACTTCCTTCATGCATAATGAGGTCGCCACTCCGCATCAAGCCGAGACCATAATATCCTTCACCCCTGAGGCATCGTTCCGGCCATCTGTAGCTGTCCGTTGGCGCGGATATCTGGAGCATGCGCTCAATCGATTCGGGCGACAGATCTGGGTGCGACAAATCCCGGTAAACAGCTGCCACCCAACAGGCAAAATCATCAAGAGTCGTTACAAGCCCGCCATCGGCAGGTGTCACCGGCAAGGAGATGACATCGTCCTTGATGTGAACGTGTGCGGCATCGTCCCAGCGAAGACCGCAGGGATCACAATTTGCGGCGGCAAAGTTTTCGTCATGGATCTTTGAGTTGTCCATGCCCAAAGGAGCCAGGAGTTTTTCCTCGACATAATTCGCGAAAGGGCGACCCGTTTGGTTTTGTATGATTTCACCGAGCAGTGTGTAGCCGATGTTCGAATACTGAAATCTTGTTCCCGGCGTAAATCCAAGAGGGGCTTTCATGGCCTCTTTGATCATGCCGTCAATGGTTTCGCCGAACGCCCATCCGTCAACAACGCGATAGTAGTCCCGGACCACCGCATAGTCCGGGATCCCACTGGTATGCGAAAGCAGGTGTTCGACCAGAATTCCAGACCAAAGGCCGGATCTGTATTTCCTCGGTAAAAACTCATTGATGCACGCTCCAAGATCGGCCAAACCCACTTCGGTCAGCTGGAGAACAGCTGCGGCGGTGAATTGTTTGCACAATGAGCCAACATGAAATCTTCCGTCCACCCGATTGGGAAGATTGCCGGACGAAGGGCCATAGGCGCGTCTGTGCACTCTACGATCAGCCTTGCTCACCATGGCCGCGCCTGAGAAATGCTCTTTTCTGACCATTTCCTGAAGAAGCCGTTCCGAGACGTTATCGACTATTTCCTGCATCTGGCTGTGTCCCCCAATCCCGTGCGGTCAGACATTGCACGGCCTCCTCGGGTGACGATTGGGCGCCGCCAGCGCGGTGTCATGCCCCGAAGATTCTTAGAGCTGCGGGCATGGACGATCAGAATACGCCCCTTTGCCGCAGAGACATCATGCGCCCGATATCCAACAAAAGCTGCGATGTGATATAGGGTTCGCTGACGAGCATCCTTTCAAATCGCTTCTCGGGCAGCACCATCAGCTTGCAGTCGGTATAGGCTGCCACGGTGGCCTGTGGCGCATTGCCGTCCAGGAGACTTTGCTCGCCGATGCTCATTCCCGGCCCCAATATGGCGGTCTGTTTCATGGTTTGCGCGTTGATGTCGCCTTCAAGGATCTCGACGTAACCATCCAGCGGAAAAAACACCGATGTTGCCCTTTCCTCGCTCCTGAGTATCACATCCCCGGCTCTGAACTCTCTTATGCTCGCGTAATCCAGAAGTGTTTCCAGTTCGGATTTGTCCAGGCGCGCCAACAGCGGATATGTGGGTGAGCGTGCCGTGCCGGCTCCGACGAAGGCAGGATAAAAACCGTCGATACTGTCGGACAGATAAAAGCCCGCCTTTTTGAGGCGCAGGGAGATGAAGATTATCTTGCGCAAGGGCTCCGGCACCTCGCTGAAGTGGCCCTCTGCTATGTCGACAAAAGACTTTATGCTTCCCGGATAAACCAGAATGTTCCAGTCCTCCTCACACAGGCATGTAATCATCGCCGTTTCTTCAATCAGATAATTTGTCGAGCATTCCATCTTCTGCCGAGGGTCCAGGGTCCGATCGAGATTGGAAACTCTTTCCAGGTATATTTTGGAGAAGTCATTGACAATATTCTGGTATTCTTCGTTTTCTTCATATAGGCCCTGAAAGTAGTTGAGGTATGAATTGAAGTTTTTCCTGTTCTCGATTTCGCTGGATCGAATCCACTGGAATCCGCATTTGCCGCTGTAGCGATCAATCAGTGGTGCATAGGTTTCCTGGAACGCATCACCGACTTTCAGGGCCTGGTCACGGCTTTGTTCGGCGGAAACGCCCTGCGTCACCTGCAAGGTGTGACGGTACAAGGTGTCCGTGAGGTTCAAAGCGCATTTGTCAAAATGGATGCTTATCCATTCAATGCAGGCTTCCAGCTTCGCCATTTCCATGCTGGGATTGCCCAGGCTGATTCCGAGCACACAGGAATCGTTGTCTTTCAAAACGCCATTTTCCAGTGTCTTTGGAGACACTGACTGCATTTGCGACCGATAGCGCCTTTTCAGTACTCTTGTTACGTCGCCGCTTTTTTCTGATGTGTGCTCCGCACCTGAGACATCGTTGTTTCTGATTTCGTATAATGAATGAATCAGGTCTTGATCATAATTTCGATTGGCCTCTGTTTTCATGAATTCAACCTCGACGTTACAGAGAGGAATTCGAGCAGTCAGATGCGTGGATGGCCGGTTACTAGTGCGCTGTTTTCGGTCTGAAATAATCCCTACAGCTCAACCTTAAATGGCGTTATTAGCGTAAAACCTTGGCGGAAATACCGCATGCGGACATCCGTTGCCAGATAGGGTGAATTTTTTCCTACCTTTCAACGGTTGATTGTTCCATTTCACAAAGAGAAACAGAGGCCGCGAAGTTTCCCGTCTGCAGCCCTGGATTCTACGCCCAATCACGCGCAGCGACCGAATGCTGGCGCGTGATGGCACTGGCGGATCGACGGCCAGTCATCGGTGATTGGCTTTTTTTGTAATGATGAGGCTGCTCATTCCGGCAGGAACTCTGTCGGAATCGACTGATAACAGACCGGGCGCAGGAAGCGGCGAATGGACATGGTGCCGACCGATGTTGCCCCGAAGTTGGTTGATGCGGGATAGGGTCCGCCATGCACCATGCTGTCGCAAACCTCGACGCCGGTCGGGAAGCTGTTGGCCAGAAGGCGTCCCGCCTTGCGCTCCAGGACCGGCAGGAGTTTTTGAACGACCGCCTTGTCCTCGCCGTCATGGTGGATCGTGCAGGTCAGCTGTCCTTGAATGGATTTCGCGATCCGAAGCATCTGGTCCACATCGCGTACCCGCACGACGATGCCCAGCGGTCCGAAGACCTCTTCCTGCAGCGCTTCGTCGGCCAGCCAATCGTCTCCGGACACGGTGAAAAGATACGGGGCGGCATGCCGCGTGTCGCACGACGTGCCGATGACCTGTCTGACCCCGGTTCCCTCGGCAATCCGCGTCGTGCCCTTGCGATAGGCGTCTGCAATGCCATCGGTGAGCATCACTTGCTCGCCGACCGCACCCAGCGCCGCTTCGGCGGCGGACTGGAATGTGTCCGCGTCGGGGCCGTCAATGACGACGGCGATGCCGGGATTGGTGCAGAACTGGCCGGCGCCCATGGTCAGTGACCCGCACCAGGCCGTGCCGATTTCGCCGCCGCGCGCGGCCGTCGCGGCCGGCAGCAGAAACATCGGGTTGACGGAGCCGAGTTCGCCGAAGAACGGGATCGGTTCCTGACGCTGCGCGCACAGATCGAACAGTGCCCGTCCGCCACCCAGGCTGCCGGTGAAACCGACCGCGCGGATCAGCGGATGCTGCACGAGGCTGGTTCCCACATCGCGCTTTCCGCCCTGAACCAGCGAGAAAACACCCGGGTGCATGCCCGTCGACTTGATGGCGACCTCAATGGCCTGCGCAACGATCTCGCCGGTTCCGGGGTGCGCCGAGTGGCCCTTGACGACAACGGGACATCCGGCGGCCAGCGCGGATGCCGTGTCGCCGCCCGCAACGGAAAATGCCAGCGGGAAGTTCGAAGCCCCAAAGACGGCGACTGGCCCCAGGGGACGCTGGATCAGGCGCAAATCGGGGCGCGGCAAGGGTTCCCTGTCCGGCAGCGCCGGATCGTGACGCAGGTCCAGATAATCGCCTTTCAGAATATGCTCGGCAAACAAACGGAGCTGTCCGACCGTGCGGCCGCGCTCGCCCTGCAGGCGTGCTTCGGGAAGACCCGTTTCCTGGCTGCCGATCTCGGTAATCGCCACGCCGCGCGCGTCAATCTCGTCGGCAATCGCATTCAGAAACCTGGCGCGATCCTCTCGGCTGGACCAGCCGTAGCTCTCGAACGCGTCTTCGGCGGCCTCGACCGCGGCGTTGACATGGGCAGGGGTTCCAACCGCGAATTCATGCGACGGCCCATGTGCGGGTTCGGAGGAAAAAGTCTGTTCGCCACGGGTCCAGTTTCCGGCGATGAGGTGCATTCCAGTAATCACGGTTTTCATCCTTACAATAGGCCACGGCCGGCCAGATTTCGCATGAGGTGAGAAGCCCCGAAGCGCCACTCGGCACATTCGGTAGACAGTCGCACGGTGTTGATCAGAGATCCGAGTTTGTCATTTTCAATGGTAACGATATCTCCCAGCTTGTGCGTGAAACCGCCACCGGGCACGTCCCGGTCCTGTGTCGGCGCAAACAGCGTCCCAAGAAACAGCATCAGCCCGTCGGGGTACTGGTGATGGGGCCCGATCGTCTGGCGCACCAGATCCTCGGGGTCCCGGCTGATGCGGGACATTGAGGAGTTTCCCGACAGTTCAAACCCGTCCGGTCCCGCGACCGTCAATGCCAGTTCCGCCGACCGCACGTCATCGAGGGAGAATGTTTCATCGAAGAGGCGGATCATGGGGCCGATGGAACAGGAGGCGTTGTTGTCCTTGGCCTTGCTCAACAGCAATGCCGAGCGCCCTTCGACATCACGCAGGTTGACGTCATTGCCCAATGTTGCGCCCTTTATTTCTCCACGCGAGGAGACAGCCAGAACGACTTCCGGTTCCGGATTGTTCCAGGTCGAGATCGGGTGCAGGCCGATATCGGCGCCAAACCCGACGGACGACAGGACCTGTGCCTTCGAGAAGACTTCGGCGTCGGGACCGATTCCGACCTCGAGATACTGGCTCCACAACCCTTCCGAAATCAGGGCCTCCTTGACCTCGGCGGCGTCATCGGAGCCCGGAACAATATTGGAAAGGCTTGCGCCGATCTTCGATCCGATGCGGTTGCGTATCGACTGGGCGCGCGTCGGATCTCCGGCCGCCTGCTCCTCGATCACCCGCTCGACCATCGATCCGGCAAATGTCACGCCGCATGCCTTGATGGCCTGCAGGTCACAGGGCGCCAACCACTGGCGGTCTGCTTCCGCCTCTCCCAGATCGGTTCCGGGCGCGGTTCGCACATATTCGGGCGCGTCCTTGCGCTCCAGAACATCGCGCACGGTCGGGGCGGTTCCTGATGTGATGTCCACCAGCCGCCCTTCGCGCATGGTTACAACACAGGGGCCGATATCCGGGCGTTCAACACGTCCGAGCCACAGTCCCGTCGGATCCAGTTTCGGAAAGGTCATATAAAGTCTCTTTGTTGGTTGGTCGGGCAGACCGCTGACAGATACCGCCTCCGTCGACGTGTGTACATTTTTCTGGCCTCACAGGGGACATCACGAAATTCGTCTTTTCATCGTAACTAGCACTCTAACATGTTAGTTGACAAGCCAAGTGCCGCTGCTCTATTTTTAAGCAGCGTGACGGGCATCGTCGATGTTGCTTTCCATCGACCCTTTGTTGGCCGCCGCGCTGCGGATGCTCGACGATCAAGACATTCGCCAAGGGCGCTGAAGACCGCTGTTTGTCTGTTTCCCAAAAGGTCGCCCCGTGTTCGCTGTATCGCTGTACCAGTCCGCGTCGAAAATCATAGCCTCCGATAAAACAGTTGACACTTCATATATGAAGTGGTTTCATATTTGAAACCAGAGCGATCTGGGGGGAGGAATTTGAATACCAATCTCTCGCTGGCGCAGCAGCATATGCTGGCGCAGAACAGCCGGATCACATTGCAGCTTCTCGGCGTCGGCAAGTCCTTCTCGGGTGTCAGCGTCCTTCGGGATGTGGATCTCGAGATTACCGGCGGAGAGATTCACACTCTCATGGGTGAGAACGGTGCCGGCAAGAGCACGCTGGTCAAGATCATCAGCGGCGTCCAGGACCCGAGCTTCGGCACGATGCAGATCGACGGGCAGGACGTTTCTTTTGCTTCTCCCGCCGAAGCCAACGACGCCGGCATCGTCATCATGCATCAGGAACTCAGCCTGATACCGGAGATGACGGTGGCTCAGAATGTCATGCTGGGTCAGGAACCGAAGCTCGGCGGCGTGATGATCGACAGCCGCGCATTGCGCGAAACCGCACGGGCCGCCCTGAAGCGGTTCGGCTTTTCCCTCGATGTGGACACGCTGGTCAAGGACCTGCGCGTCGGTGAACAGCAACTGGTGGAGATCGCACGCGCCCTGCTGATGGATGCGCGCCTCTTGATCATGGACGAGCCGACGTCGGCTCTGTCGCAGACCGAGGCCGACATTCTCATGGAGGTGGTTCGTGATCTTGCGCAGCAGGGCGTCGCCATTGTCTACATCTCGCACCGGATGGATGAGGTGTTCGAGATATCCGACCGGGTGACCGTCCTGCGGGACGGAAATCTCATCGGCACGACGCTGGCCGCCGATACCACGCCGGAGGATCTGGTTCAGATGATGGTCGGGCGGTCGGTGGAGATCAAGCCCGTCGCCCGCTCGAAACCGCCTGCGGCCGAGACCGTTCTTGCCGTCCGCAATCTGAGTGCGAGCGCTTCCGGCCGCAAGGTGCTGCAGAACGTGTCCTTCGAATTGCGGCGCGGCGAGGTCCTGGGGATCGGCGGCCTTCTGGGCGCCGGACGGACGGAGTTGCTGGAAACGCTCTTCGGAGCGCGCGGCAGCGGCCATACGGGTATCGTAGAAATAGACGGCAAGCCCGTGCGTCTTCACACTCCGGCAGACGGGGTCGGGCAGGGGCTTGCCCTGATTACGGAGGATCGCAAGGGTGACGGCCTGCTCCTGGATCGATCCATCGCCGACAATGTGATCCTGCCCTTGCTGCCGAGCCGGTCCCGGTTCGGATACCTCTCTCCCGCAGCGCGCGATGCCCAGGCGCGGGAAGCGATCGAAAAACTCAAAATCGTGGCGACGGGCGTAACGCATACGGTCGGCCGGTTGAGCGGCGGAAACCAGCAGAAGGTCGTTCTGGGCAAGTGGCTGGCAACGCAGCCGAGCATCCTTCTGCTGGATGAGCCCACGCGCGGAATAGACATCGGCGCGAAGGACGAGATCTACGAGCTCATCGGCAACCTTGCCGATCAGGGGCTCTCCGTTCTCTTCGCCAGTTCGGAGATTCCCGAATTCCTGGCGGTATGCGACCGCATGATCATCCTTTGCGACGGAAAGGTCGCCGGTGAACTGAGCCGGGATGAGATGTCCGTTGACGCCATCAAATACCTATCAATGCAATTCGACTGACGCGAGCCAGAGACGTGAGCATGAGCAACGCCCAACAGACAACAACCACGCAAGCGCCGGAAAGCCGCCTATGGCCGCTCAAGCTGCTGGAGAAGACAAAACTTTATTGGGGCCTTGCGGCACTGATCGTTTTCGGCGCCCTGACGTCGCCACTGTCATCCAAGGGCGCCAATATCTTTCTGTCCATCGGCAATCTGACCGATGTCCTCAGGCAGGTGTCGGTCACGGGCATCGTCGCGGTCGGCATGACCCTCGTGATCTTTATTGCCGGGATCGATCTTTCGGTCGGCTCGGTGCTGGCGCTGGGCACGGTTATCTGCGCGATGTTGCTGACCCAGGAAGGCTGGACTGCGGCAAGCCTGTTCAGCATACCCGCGACCGGCGCGACCCTGTTTGTCGCGGTTTCGGCGCTGGTGCTGTTTTTGCAGACGCAGGTCCGGGCGACCTCTGACGTTCGGACCGGCACGCCCGGCAAAGCGCCGTCCATGGCCATAGCGGCGATCATCGCCATTGGCGCCATGCTTTGGCTGTCGACGCAGGTCGATACCAAATTCGGTGTGCTCGGCGTGCTGCTGGCCGTGCCTTGTGTCGGCATTGTGATGGGAACGATAAACGGCGCCCTGATCGTTTACGGGCGGCTGCAGCCGTTCATCGTGACCCTCGCCATGATGGTCAGCGCGCTGGGGCTGGCGCGCGTGATCGCCGGGCAGGATACCGCGGTCTATCCGGTCTATACGGGCAGCAACGCCGTCCAGGAGTTCGACATCCTCAGAAGTTTGCTGTGGGGCGTCATACCGGTGCCGGGCCTGTTCTTCCTGGCCATACTGGTCATCTTCTACGCACTCACCCGTCTGACGACATTCGGCAGCTATCTGCTCGCCATAGGCGGCAATTCCGAGGCGGCGCGCCTGGCCGGCATCAACGTCAAGCGCAATACCATTGTCACCTACGCGACCGCGGGCGGCCTGTCGGCTTTGGCGGGTATTTTGTACGTGGCTCAATTCCGCCAGGGCAAACCCGATGCCGGTCTCGGACTGGAGCTGGATGCGATCGCGGCGGTTGTGATCGGCGGCACAAGCCTGATGGGCGGACGCGGCGCCGTCCTGGGCACCTTTGTGGGTGTGCTGATATTCGGTTTCCTCAGCAACATCCTGCAGCTCAACAACATAGACAGCAATACGCAGTTGATCCTCAAGGGAGCGATCATCGTCGCCGCCGTGCTTCTGCAGGAAGGACGGATCGAAGAATTCCTCTCCGGGCTGAAAGGAAAGATTCGCGGAGAGAAATAGCCCTGATCTCGCAGTTTGATGGACCGGAGACCAGGGTATTTGCCAATCAGCCCAAGGGCTGAACCATGACAAGGGAGTACAATATGTATAGAAGAAGTTTCTTCAAGGGGCTTTGTGTCGCCGCCTTCACCGTGGCAACCAGCGCGACCGCGGTTTTGGCCGCCGACGACTACGTCATCGGCTTTTCGCAGGTAACGACGGTCGAACCCTGGCGCGTGCAGTTCAACAAGGATCTGCGGGCCGAAGCCGAGAAGCATTCGAATGTCGAACTGTTGATCGCCGATGCGAACGACCGGACCGACAAACAGGTTGCGGATGTCGAGAACTTCATCCGCCAGGAAGTGGATGCAATCCTCATTTCGCCGAAGGAATCGGCCGGCCTGACCGGTGTCGTCGAACAGGCGACCGATGCCGGGATTCCCGTCTTCGTGCTGGACCGCAATGTCGACACGGACAAGTTCGTCCAATGGGTCGGCGGCGACAACCATCTGATCGGCCAGGCTGCCGGCAAATTCGCGCTCGAAAAGCTCGGCGGTGCCGGCAAGGCCTCGGGCACGATCGTGGAAATCTGGGGTGGCCTCGGCACGCAGGCGGCGCATGACCGCGCGAATGGATTCCACGAATCCTTCGAGAACGAAGCCGGCGTCAAATTCCTGCTCGACCAGCAGTCGGGTGACTGGAAGCAGGATCAGGCATACGACATCATGTCGACCGCGCTTCGCAACCACGAAGACATCACGATGGTCTATGGTCACAATGATCCCATGGCCTACGGCGCCTATCTCGCCGCGAAGGATGCCGGCCGCGAGAAAGACATCATGTTCATCGGTGTCGACGCGCTGCCGGGAGAGGGCGTGACCTGGGTTGCCAATGGCGAATTGGCGGCGACTTTCCTCTATCCCACACCGGGTGCCGAAGGACTTCGCCAGGCACTTGCACACCTGAAAGGCGAGAAGGTCGAGAAGTCTGTGGTCCTGGGTACGGAGGCCGTGACAATTGAAAACGCTGATGAAATACTCAAGCGCAACGGTCTCAAGTAAGCGTCAATAAAGGCCCCTTCCTCCTGAGGGGCACAAAGGTTGCGCAGGAGCCTCGGCTTCTGCGCAACAAACATTCCAGAGCACAAGCCGCCGTGAGTGAAGCAAAGACGAAACTGCAGAAATACTCGGCGCCGGCTCTCGAGAAGGGGCTGGATATTCTTGAATTGCTTTCACTTTGCTCCGGCGGAGGATTGAGCCAATCCGAGATCGCCGAGGGTGTCGGGCGTTCGAAAAACGAGATTTTCCGAATGATGGTCGTGCTTGAGGAAAGGGGATACATCAAACGCTCCGACGGCGATGTGTTCCTGTTGACGTCCAAGCTCGGCGAACTGAGCGGTCCGCGCAATGATACGTCCCGCATGCTGGAGATCGCCAGGCCGATCATGACCCGGCTGTCCGAACAAACGAAACTGTCTAATCATCTGTGGATCCTCAATGAAACGAACATGCAGGTCGCGGCCAGCGCCAGCGCGTCCGAATCATACAGTCTGGCCTTGTCCGAAGGCGCGCAGAGCAGTGTTTTCGGCTCGTCCGCCGGTGCGTGTTTTCTGTCCGCGCTGCCCGATACCGAGGCGCGGCTGAAGGCGCTTCGCGACAGGGGCGAATATGTCAACAACGAAGCGTTCCTCGAATATGATGCGCGCGTCGAAGCCTGCAGAAAAGACGGTGTCTGTGTGCTTCCGAATGCCGAGGCCATCGGCATCCTCGAAATTTCCGCGCCTTTAAGCCTTCCGACGGCCGGGGATGTGGTCGGCGCACTTACCGTGCCGATCATCGGCGACAGGGATTCCAAGAATGAGATCGCCGATGTCATCAAGACCTTGAAACATGCGGTCAATCAAGTCTGCGCGAAGATGGCCTCGCTGGCCGTTTTCCAGACGGCGCAACGTCCCGCAAGCTAAGCCGGATACGCGCCAGCTTCAGCCTTTCTCCGCCCCCGACAATGTGCCCGAGCGGACATATTTCTGGGAGATGAGAAACAGCAGCAATACCGGCGCGATAACCAACAGGGCCGCGACGATGGCTTCCGGTTTGTTGATCGGGATATCGCTTGCGACATCATTGCCGAGGGCGCCGGAACTGCTGACCAGGACCGCCAGGCCGATCGGCAGGCTGTAGAGCTCGTCCTTTGTCAAAAGCACGAAGGCCAGGAAGTAGTTGCTCCAGTTCGCAAGGAAGCTGAAGAAGGCGACAAGCGCAATGAGCGGTTTGGACAGGGGCAGGGCCACCCGGGTGAAAACCTGGAACCTGCTGGCTCCGTCGATCAGGGCCGAATCGATCAATCCGCCCGGCAGGGACGTGGCGTAGTAGATGTAGGCAAGGTAGACGCCGAACGGAAAGAAGGCCGTGGCGATGATCATTCCGAGATAGCTGTTGTTCAGGCCGAAAGCCTGCATCTGCAGAAATATGGGCAGTGCAACAACGGTGTTCGGGGTGATCATCGCCACAAGCGTCAGAACCAGGATCGGCTTGCGAAACGGGAAGTCATAGGTCGCCAGCACGAACCCGGCCGGGAGAACGGCAATGAGGGAAAGGCAGACGCCGCCGATGGTGTAAATGGCGGAATTCAGAGCCCAGCGGCCGATTTGAAAATCGTTATAGGTTGTCAGATTGTGCCAGGTCGTCCTGAACATTTCGATGCTGCCCAGGCTGAAAGGGCCGCTGGAAAAGAGCATCGGCTCGTCCCGGAAGGCGGCCAGCAGCAGCCAGACCATGGGCGTTGCGTAAAAGACGAATGCGAAGATCAGGCACAGCCAGACGGCGGCCCAGCCGAAACGGGCATTCCAGGGCAGGTGTCTTCGTCCGGCGTTCATGGCTCAATCCATCTTGTAGAAGCGCGTGCCGAAGACGACGCACAGCGAGATGAAGATCGCCGCCGCCAGAAGCATGGTGCTCATCGCCGCGGAGGCGCCGAAATCGCCGAGATTGAAGGCGTACTGGAAGGCGAGCTGATTCACCGACCAGTCCGGGCGCGAATATTGCCGGCCGGCGAGCGCCATGAGCTGCGGTTCGACGAACATCTGAATGCCATTGGCGAATGACAGGATCGCCATCAGGGCGAGCGAGCGCCACACCATGGGCAGCTTGATCCGAGTGGCGATCTGAAACTGATTTGCGCCGTCGACGCGCGATGCCTCGATCACCTCCGTCGAGATGCCTTTCAGGGCGCCGCCGATGACAACGATCCAGCCGCCGGAATAGGCAAGGTAGGCCATCAGCGAAAACACCATCGGATAGCCCATATGGGAAACCACCTGCTGGCGGTTTTCCCAGCCAAGGGCCTCGAAAAGGCTGCCATAGGGGCTGACGGCCGGATCCAGAAGAAACAGCCAGAGAATCACAATGGCCGATGACGTGATGGCGCCGGGCAGGAAAAACGATGTGCGCAGGATCGCGGCGGAGCGGTCCGACAGGGCATCCAGCATCAGGGACAGCGCGCCGATGCCGATCAGCATCATCGTCAGCCAGATGGCGACATACTGGAAAACGTTGGTAATGCTCTCGACCAGGCGGAAATCCTGCAGGACGAATTCGTAATTCGTGAAGCCCCAGAACACCCAGTCGATCGTGTCCATGAAGCTGAGGCCGAGCGCGTAGAGAACCGGAGCCACGCCAAAGAACAGGAGGAGCGCCAGATAGGGTGAGAGCATTGCAATAATGAACCAGCGATCCTTCCGGCGCCTTGCCGCAGGATCTGAGACGGGTCTGGATTTTGGTGTCCGGGCTGTTGTCATCGCTGCCAAAGATCGTTCCGGCGGGTTGGGAATGCGGCCGATGCCGCATTCCCGGTTGGCTTAGTTGGCGATCTTGTAGCCGGCCACCTTCGCCGAGTTCTCGATCTCGGCGGCGTAGTCGGGCAGCTTGTCGACAATGCTTGCATCCGAGGCGCCATCGACCTTGGAGAAAGCCGCCATGATATCGAAGCGGTAGCCGCCATAGGAGGGATGCCCGTATTGCGCCGATGTCTCCATCTTGTCATAGACGTCATTTTGCGCGTACCACGGATCGTTCGCAACGCGGTCGCGCCAGACCGATGAGCTCTCCGCATGGGCGGGCATGGTCGTCGCGCGTCCCTGAAGTCCGGTATCGGTCGTCATCCAGCGGATAAGCTCGACAACTTCGTCCGGATGCTCGGTGTTGCGGTGGCCGCCGAACACGCCTCCGCCCCAGCTCCAGGCCTGGGGTTGCGCCTGGTCTTCCCATTTCAGCGACTCCGATGCCGCCAGGATGCCGGCATCCAGCTCGTAGAGCGGACGCATAACATGCTCACCGAACCAGGTCGGACCGTTGAACATCAGAAGCTTGCCGTCCTTGACATCGGTGACAAAGGACGGCTCGAACGGGCCGTGCGGGCTCAGCGAGCCGTTTTCCCGCATACGGTCGACCATGGCGGCGGCCGCGATGCACCCTTCGGACGAAAAATCGACGCGGATGGTGTCGTCCGATCCGTCCACCAGGAAGCCCGGCTCGCAACCGCCCGCAATCAGCATGTTCAGGATCGGGGTCGGCTGCGTGCCCGAACCGACGATCAGCCCGTTTTCGGCGGCGACCTTGCCGATCTCCTCGAACTCTTCCCAGGTCGTCGGAACGCTCAGGCCAAGCTCATCGAATTTCGGCTTGTCGTACCAGGCGATGAAATGCGCCAGATCGTTGCGCAGGCAAAGCAGACGGCCGTCGCCGCTCTGACACGGTGACAGCGCGTTGGGCAGAAAGCTGTCGACGACGGACTGGTCGAGCCTGTCGCTGAGGTCCATCAGATAGTTGGACCGACGCGTCGAAAGCTGCGCGATCTGTTGCAGTTCGGCCATGAAGATTACGTCCGGTACATCGTCGCCGGATCGCATCGCCAGTTGCAGCTTCGCAGTCTGGTCGGGCGGCGCTACCGTCACGATTTCCAGCTCGATGTTGTCATGTGCCGCGTCGAAGGCCTTGAACGGCTCGATGCGCGCCGTGTCGGACCAGACGGTGAGCTTTACCGGCTCCGCCTTCGCAACGCCCGCTGCGAGAACCGCGGTTGCCACGGTGATCATGAGTGATCGCAGTTTCATGGATGATCTCCTCCCTTAAGGTTTCCGTTCATGCACTGAGAATCCGTCCTCATCGAAGACGTGAATGTCGCGTGGCGCCGCGGAGACAGTGACCTTGTCGCCGCGCGCCTGTGTGGTGTTGGCGTCGATCTGCACGACAAGCGGTGCGGCATCGCCGTGGATGACATGGGCGTAGCTGACATGTCCCAGATGCTCCAAGGACAGGATCTCGCCCTCAATTCGAAGGGCGCCTTCAACCTGTGTGCCGGTATCGCCGAGCCGTAGGGCTTCCGGCCGGACGCCAAGCGTCAGGGCGGTCGAGCCGCCAAATTCCCTTTCGCCCAGATCGATGATCCGGGACTGCTCGATATCGACACGAGCAGCGCCGGATTCATCGACCCGGGCCGGGAGGAAATTCATCTGCGGCGATCCGATAAAGCCGGCGACAAACAGATTGCTGGGATTGCGGTAAAGCTCGAGGGGCGTGCCGATCTGCTGAATCCTGCCCTTGTCGAAGGCGACGATCCGGTCGGCCAGGGTCATGGCCTCGACCTGGTCATGGGTCACATACACCATCGTCGCGCCGATTTCGCGGTGCAGCTTCTCGATCTCGAACCGCATTTCCACCCGCAGGGCGGCGTCGAGATTCGACAGCGGCTCGTCGAACAGGAAAACCTCCGGGTTGCGCACAATTGCGCGGCCGATCGCGACGCGTTGGCGCTGTCCGCCGGAAAGCTGGCTGGGCTTGCGGTCCAGCAATTCGGTCAGCTTGAGGATCCGGGCGGCTTCCTGAACCCGCGTCTGTACCTGCGCATTGCGGACCTTGTTGAGGCGAAGATTGAAGGCGATGTTCTCGAACACCGATTTGTGCGGATAAAGCGCATAGGACTGGAAGACCATGGCGATGCCGCGCTCGGACGGTGCGGCGTAGGTTACGTCGTTGCCGCCGATCGCAACCGTGCCGGAGGTCACATCCTCAAGGCCGGCGAGAATGCGCAGCATGGTGGACTTGCCCGAGCCGGACGGGCCGACGAAGACAACGAATTCGCCTTCCTCGATCTCCAGATCGACGCCGGCAATGACCTCCACCGTGCCGAAGGATTTGCGAATATCGGATAGCTCAACGCTTGACATCGCGGTTTCCTAGTCCCGCCGTGTGTCGACAACGGTTTTCGCGATGGCCGTGGCGTCCAGTTTCTCGCGGTCGAACAGATGGCCGATCCCCGGTTCGGACGAAATGTTCAGCCGGCCGTCGACGATCGAGATCGCGCCCTGATCGGAAAGCGTGTGGATATGCGCTTCGTCATAGATGATCTGTTCGTAAAAATCGTTGTTTTCGATGGCGCCGCAGAGCTGCGCATTCTCAAGGCCCATGCCGTGGACCTGCGCGCGCATTCCGAAACTGTCGGAGAGCTGAGCGATCTTCATCGAGCCGGTGAAGCCGCCTTTGAAGTGGAAGCTGATACGGGTCATGTCGAGGGCGCCGGCCTCGATCCAGCTGGCCGCGTTCCAGTGAACGCCGTCGGAGGTTTCCGCGGCGAGGATCGGAATGTCCAGCTTGTCGGCAAGTTTCGCGTAGGAGCCGAGATGAAACTCGCGCATCGGCTCCTCGTACCAAAGGTAGCCCTCGTCCTGCAGCGCCTTGCCGACGACGAGCGCGTCGGCATAGTCCCAGCCCGCCGATCCGTCGAACATCAGCGGGGCGTCCGGCCCGACCCAGCGGCGCAGTGCGCGGATCAGCGCGATGTCCTCCTTGACCAGCCCCCATGCGTGCAGCTTGTAGGCGCCGAATCCCACATCGCGGCATGTCTTTATGTTGCGTTCATATGTTGCGAGATCCTTCCAGGTCGCGGTCGATGCATAGGCGGGTATCGATGTCCTGGCGCCACCAAGAAGGACATGGAGCGGCAGACCCGCGACCTTGGACTTCAGATCCCAGCAGAGCATATCGATGAGACCGAGCTGGCGCTGATGGAACTCTTCCATCCGGTCGACTTCCCAGACCCTGGTCCATAGGGCCTCGGTCATCAGCGGGTTTTCGCCGATGAAATGCGCAAAACGGCGGCGAACCACATCGTTCACGGCATCGCCCATCTCGACGGTGATGAAGCCGGATTCTCCGGATTCCGTCTCCATCAGGATCGATGCGAGACGCGGGCCTTCGCCTTCCGGCAATCCGCCATGGGCTGTCGGCAGACCGAACCGCCAAATGATCTGCGGCTGACGGGGCGCCTCGTGCACCCAACAGGTGAATCTAGCAATCTTCATCATAGATAGGATTTATATGCATAAAAAATATATTATGAAAGCTTTAAAAGATATTTTTTAGCTGATACGTCGTGTATGACGGGGATTTAAAATCAGAATCCCCGGTGATAGGCTCTGCTCGAATCCGGGAGACGTGCGTATGGCGCAGACGACATTGGAAAAAATCCACATACCGGCGTCGATAGACGAACTGCCCAAGCATCCGAATATCGGGTTTGAAAAATTCGTGGAGGCCGTGGGCAATGGGCGCTTGCGTCCCGGCACGACACTGACCCAGGCCCAGCTGTGCGATTTTCTCGACGTCTCATTGTCGCCGTTGCGGGAGTCGCTGGTGCTGCTTGAAGAATACGGGCTGATCGAGGTCAAGCAGCGGTCGGGCATAACCATCATCAATCCGGAATTGTCCTTTGTGCGCGAGAACTACCAGTTCAGGATCCTGATAGAGATCGAGGCGCTGCGGGCCTTTGTCGCAAATGTTCCGGAAGGCTGGCTTGCCGCGGTCCGGGACCGTCACAAGAGCGTCATGGCGACAATCGACAAGGGCAAGCGGGACATGGAGGCCATCGAAGCCTTTGTTGCGCTCGATCAGTTCGTTCACTCCAGTTTCGTCACGGCTCTGGGCAACAAGTCGATACTGTCAACGCACAACCGTTTGCAGCAGAACATCCGCATGGTGCGCGCCATGCAGGGCACGACGGCCTATGAGAACAATCTGCTTGAAGCGGGCAGGGAACATCTGGAACTGTTCGAGCGCATCGAAGCGGGCGATCTCGAGGGCGCGTCCCGCTGCCTGCGCAGACATTTCGAGTCGTCGATCTACCGTGCGGTCGTCTTCCCGTAAGGCCTGCACGCAAGAATCCCGCCGGAAATGAGCGGGCAGGCACCGCGGTGGAACGCCTCCTATGGCGCAATCACGCCCTTTTTCAGGATAATGTTGCCGTATAGCCGGCCTTCGCCCGTCTGCACGATGGCGAAGGCAGCTTTGGCGCGATCATAGAAGGCGAAGCGCTCGATCGGTTTGACCGCCGCCGGATTGTCAGCGGTTGCCTCAATGATCTTCTGAAATGCTTCGACCACCGGCGGTGTGGCCTGCGGATCATCGACCACCTGCATGGTGATCGCCGGATCGTCCACGAAACTGTCCAGCGGCATGATGCTCAGCACCGCTTCAGTGACGTCCGTGGCGCTCAGCCCGTCGAGCCGCGCCACCCTCCGGCCCGTGCTCTCGGCGGGAAAGTTGGCGTCGGCGATGACGATGTCATCGCCGTGGCCCATCGCCCGCAGGATATGCAGCAGGTCCGGTGACAGGATCGGGTTCAGCCCGCGCAGCATCAGAGGCCCGCCGGCAAGGGCGCGTCCGGCCGGATCAGGCCACCGGATTGCAGGTCGGTCCACAGTTGCGCCGGAATGTCGGTCCGCAGCAGCGCGACATTCGCTTCGACCTCGGCCGCGGATACGGCGCCCGGAATGACGGTTTTCACGGCCGGATGGCCGAGTACGAACCGCAGGGCGGCGGCGATCAGCGGAACGCCGTGCTCCGCGCAAACGGCTTCGATCCTGCGTACCCGGTCGAGGATCGGTTCCGGAGCATCGGCATAATTGTACTTGGCGCCCGGAATTGCGCCGGTCGCAAGGATCCCCGAATTGTAGGGTCCGCCGAGGATAATGCCGACATCCCGCTTCACACACAGCGGCAGGAAACTGTCGAGGGCCTCCTGTTCGAGCAAGGTGTAGCGACCGGCCAGCAGGAATCCGTCGAAATCGCCCAATCCCAGCAGCTTCTCGCAGACCTGCCATTCATTGACGCCGGCGCCGATGGCTGCGACTTCGCCCGCGTCGCGCAATTCACTGAGCGCCCGGTAGCCGCCCTCATCGAACAGTTCGCGCACCTTCGCGTCGCTCGCCTCTTGCGAGCCCTGCGAGAAGACGTCGACATCGTGCACTAGGAGAATGTCGGCATGCGCGACACCGATGCGCTCCTGGCTCGCCTCATAGCTGCGCATGACGCCGTCATAGGTATAGTCGAATACGATGCGTTTCTGCGGCACCTCGACAAAGGCCTCCGGCGTAACCTCGTGGGGCTCGCAATCGACGAGCAGACGGCCGATTTTTGTCGACAGCTGGACATTGTCCCGCCCGAACCTTTCGATCGCCTTGCCGAAACGGGCCTCGGAGATGCCGAGCCCGTATTGCGGCGCCGTGTCGAAGTAGCGGATGCCTGCATCATAGGCGGCCTGAAGCGCCGCCTGCGCATCGCTCTCCTCGACCTTGCGGTAGAGGTTGCCGAGCGGCGCGCCTCCGAAACCCATGCGCGTCAACGGCACCGGGCGGGCCGTGCGGTTGTTCAAAAGGACGGTGTCTTCAACTTTCATGTGTGTACTCTCTTGCCGCTGTCATAATCAAACAGTCGCGCCTTTTCGGGCACGACATCGATGCCCACCCATTCGTCGGGCTTCATGTCGAAATCCTTGTCCTCGCGCACGACCACGTGGTCCTGGCCGATCTCGCAGGTGACGATGGTCTCGTTGCCGGTCATCTCGGTCGAGAAGACTCGCGCCTTCATCATGCCGCTTTCCGGAGAAACAAGCGAGCAGTCTTCCGGTCTGAAGCCGAAGGAGACCCGCTCGCGCGGGGCATATCCCTCGAGCGGGACGGCCCCTTCCTCCACCGTCACGCGGCCGTCGGCAACACTGCCCGTCACGATGTTCATGGCCGGCGAGCCGATGAACCGGGCGACGAAGCGCGTCGCCGGATTATCGTAGATTTCCTTGGGCGGTGCGACCTGCTGCAGCACACCGGCATCCATGACGGCCACACGGTGCGCCAGCGTCATGGCCTCGATCTGGTCGTGGGTGACATAGACCGTGGTGATACCGAGTTCCGCCTGCAGCCGCTTGAGTTCGGCGCGCATCGCGCCGCGCAGCTTGGCGTCCAGGTTCGACAATGGTTCGTCCATCAGGAACACCGACGGCGTGCGCACAATGGCGCGCGCCAGTGCCACGCGCTGGCGCTGGCCGCCGGAAAGCTGACGCGGCATGCGCTCCAGATAGTCCTCCAGATGCACCTTGGTGGCAGCCGCAAGCACCGCGCTTTGCAGCTCCGCCTTCGGCGTCTTCTGCAGCTTCAAGGGATAGCCGATATTTTCGGCGACCGTCATGTGCGGATAGAGCGCATAGGACTGGAACACCATGGCGACGTTCCGGTATTTCGGCAACACCTCGGTCATGTTCCGCTCGCCGATCATCAGCGAACCTTCGGTGATCGTCTCGAGCCCGGCGATCATCCTGAGCGCGGTGGATTTGCCGCAGCCCGACTCTCCCAGAAGCACCAGGAACTCGCCTTCTGCGATATCGAGGTTGAGGCCCTTGACCACTTCGAGCGAGCCGTAGGATTTGCGGATGTCTTTCAACTGAACGCGCATGGTTTGAAGCACTAACCTTTGACCGCGCCGACCATCAGGCCGCGTGCGATATGTTTCTGAAGCAGGATGGTCATCAGGACGATCGGCGCGATCATGATGACGATGAGGACCGACATGTACCACCATTGCGGACCGCGCGTGGCGTTCTGGGCCGCGACCAGCAATGGCATGGTCTGCGCGTCCGCCGTCGAGATGAACAGCGCCAGCAGATATTCGTTCCAGGCCAGGATCAGCACCAGCAGGAACGTGGCAGCGAGGCCGGGCCGTGCCAGCGGCAGGACGATGGTGGCGAAGATGCGGATGCGCGAGGCGCCGTCGATCTCGGCGCTTTCTTCAAGATCAATCGGAATGCCGGCAAAAAAGTCGCGCATCAGCCACACCACGATCGGCAGGTTGACCGCCATATAGGTGGCGATCATTGCGACATGCGTGTCGAGCAGGCCGACACGCTGGAACATCAGATAGATCGGCAGGACGGCGACGACCGGCGGCAGGATGCGGTTGGAAATGATCCAGAAGAGGATGTCGTTGTTTTTGAGCGCACGCTTGAAATAGCGCCCAAACGATGTCGCGAAGAAGAAGAACAGCGCCAGCGCGATGGCCGCCGTGAGGTGCCAGGGCGTTCCGAAACGGTTGATCGAATAGACCGTTGCGCCAAGCAGAACGATGAAGCCGGCAATCGTGCCGATCTTGACGTTGTACTGGATGCGTACCAGCGCATAGGCCGCCAGCGAACCGATGATCACCGCCAGTACCGTCGAGGTCAGCGCGATGATGATGGAGTTCAGGTAGGGCCGCAGCGTGTCGTTGCCGAGCTCGACGAAGATATAGCGCCAGGCGTGCCCTGACGGCTGGTAGTCGATGAAGGGGATGAAATCGGGTCCGTCATTGACCTGGAACGGCAGCTTGAACGAGGTGATCAGCACCCAGTAGAGGGGAAACAGCACGACAATCGTCCAACCGATCAGGATGGCATAGGTCAGCAATTTGGATGCCGGTGCCATCTCGGTGAGGCTCGGCGGCTCGAACAGTCGCTGGAAAAAGCTTCGCTCCCTCATGCTTCCGTCTTCCTGGTCCTTTGCCCGATGAAATTGAAGAACGACACGCAGGTGATCGTCGACACGAAGAGCAGCGTGTAGCCGACCGCCGCCGAGCCGCCGAGATCCTGCGTGCGCCAGGCAATGAAGGAATGCAGCGTCAGCGATTCCGTCGCGATGCCCGGCCCGCCATTGGTCAGCACGTTGGGAAGATCGATGATCTTGAAGGCTTCAATGAGCCGGATAAGAACGATCGTCGCCGCGACAGGCGCGATGGACGGCCATGTGATGTCGCGGAAAATCTGCCAGCCGCCGGCACCATCGATTTTCGCCGCCTCCAACTGGTCGCGCGGCATGTTCTCGATGGCGGCCAGCAGCACGATGAACATGAACGGCACCCATTGCCAGGTGTCGCCGATCAGCACGACCAGCCTGGCCGTCCACGGATCGGCCGCCCAGGAAAATTCGCCAAGGCCGAACCACTGCCACACATAGGCCAGCGGCCCGCGCTGCATGTCGGCGAGCATGCGGAACATGTAGGCGATGCCGACCGGCGTCACCATCAACGGAATGAAGAAGATGATGCGGAACGCGTTGCGGCCGCGAATGGCCTGCCCGCACAACAATGCCAGGCCAAGGCCGATGCAGAACTGCACGCCGACGCCGACAAACACATAGAACAGCGTCACCACCAGCGAGCCCGGATACCCGCCGAATACCGTGGCAAGGATCAGCCAGGTCAGCGCGACAAGAAGCGATGCGCTGATCAGACGGCCGACAAGGCCCGCAACGTTGAATGCACCGCCGGTGAAGAACCGCCAGAACCAGAAGACCACGGCCGCGATGACGGTGACGAAAACAGCCCACTCGAACGGACCGAAGGCATCGAACGTGCCCAGAAGGTGATATTGCTGCGAGCCGAAAAACAGCTTCTTGAAATTGCGCAGGCCCACATATCGGAGATCGAATCCGCCCGCCACCAGTTTGAATTTCGTGAGCGACAGATAGGCCGATACAAGAAGCGGAAAGATCGCAAAGGTCAGCAGGATGATCACCGCCGGCAGGACAAAAAGCTTGCCCGTCTGCTGATCGATCCATTCGGCAAGGCCGAATTTGGGCGGAGCGGGATCCAGCTCGCCTATCCTGTCCGTTCGTGTCGGTGCCATGGTCTTTGTGCTTTCAGACGGCTAGGGCAAATCCGGGCGGTTTTGGTCTCCGGCGAAGCGGTTTGCGCACCGTAGTGCCGCCCCAGCACAAGCGCAGTCCGGCGACGCCAGAGGCCAAAATCGTCCGGCCCGTTCGGTGGTCGTTTTCAGCATCGTCTTTCCTTGTCCGGTTCCGTCCTGGACCGCGCCGCCCGTGTTGGGCGACGCGGTGGTTTCAATCAGGCCCGATCAGAGACCGAGTGTTGCGCGGTAAACCTCGAGCTGCTCGTCGACGCCGTTTTCTTCATTGAGCTCGTCCCAGCCTTCCTTGATGGCGGCCATCGTGCCGGCCTTGTCGAGCTCTCCGGCCAACAGCCTGGCGATGGCGTTGTCCAGAACCACCTGCTGGTAGGCCTGGTTCTGCGGGATACGCAGGTCAAGCACCATATTGGGGCTGTTGAGGCTGTTCTGGATGGCGCCGAGATAGTCCTCAGCGGCCGCCTTGCTCATGCCGGCCTCTTCCCAAAGCTTGGTGTCGGCGAACTGCGACAGGCGGTAGGGATTGAAGCCGGTAATGCCCACCGTTACGTCGGCATTGGACTGTTCGGGCTGAGACATATGGGAAAAGAAGGCATAGGCCGCGTCCTTCACTTTCTGGTCTGCGGCGGCGTTGATGCCGCCGGACCATCCGCCGAATGCGGCGAACGGCGCGCGGTTGACGCCATTGACCGCGTGCGGACAGGAATTGGCGTCGCAATCGACCATTTCACCCGATGCGCGGTCAAGCACCCTCTTCGAGCCGGGGAGCATGATCGAACCGACCTTGTCGGCCACGGATGAGCTCTGCGGATCGATTGCCAGCGTGCCGATGTCGCCCCAGTCGATGGTGAGCGCGCAGCGTCCCGAGGTGAACAGGCCGCGCGTGTCGCCGACATCCAGGTTGATTTCGTCCGGCGGGCCGAAGTCGGTCGTTTCGGTATAGACGTCCAGCGCTGCGCCGAAGCCGGGATTGTCGACCAGCGGCGCCATGGTTTCCGTGTCGAAGAAAGCACCCTGCGAGGTGCCCTGCGACTGCAGGAACGATCCGGCAATCGAGTAGATCGCCCAATAGGCCTGCGCGCCACGCTTCTTGGAGATGCATGAACCGTAATCGGGCGAGCCGTCGCCATTCATGTCCTTGCCGTGCAGTGCCTTGGCCGCGGCGATGTAATCATCCCAGGTTTCCGGCGCGGCGATGCCGTTTTCCTTGAAGATATCGGACCGGTAGTAGACCATCTGGAAGTCGCCATCGAGCGTCAGCATATAGGTGTCGCCGCCGTATTTCTGCGAGAATTCGCGGAAGAAGGGGGCGATATCGTCTTCCTTGAGATCGGGATCGGCCGCAACACGCCCGGTCAGCTTTTCAAGGAATCCAGGGCTGACATAGTCGACCGCCCACTGCGGCGCGAAGACCGCCGCGTCGATCGAGTTCGTGCCCGTCGCCCAGTCGGTCAGCAGTTTCGAATAAAGATCCGAGAAGGGAACCGTAATGACGTTGATCTTCGCACCGGTCGCCTTCTCGAAATCCGGCGCGCGGCGCTGAAGCGGTTCGGCGATTTGCGGGCCCGTGAACGTCATGACGTTGACGGTGACGCCGTCGAACTCCCCGGCGCTGAGAACCGGTGTCGAAACCGCCAGCGATGTTGCGCCGGCGAGAAGCAGTGCGCTTAGTTTGCGTTTGGTTTTTGGTTTTGCCATTTCATCCTCCCTGATTGGCAGACTATTTTTTGTTGAAGAGTTCGGGTCTTTCGCGCTCGAGTGGTTCGAGCCGATTGACCAGTTGTGCGATGTGATGGGCTGTTGCCTTG
>NZ_JAPJZH010000028.1 GCF_027889715.1 Allohoeflea poritis | reverse complement strand
CATACGCGTTCCGCCGTAGGCGCCCAGGGCGTTGCGGTTGAGCGAGTCGAACAGGACGAACAGGACTTTCATGGGAAACCTTAGGGCAAGTTAACGAAAAACAGGCGGGAGAAGACAAAGTTCAGGATGGACGGCAGGACAACTGACAGCCCGACAAGCCAGGACAGCGCTTTTCCGCGCACGGGGTGGATGATCATCCCGGCGACAAAGAGAAACGCGCCGGTCACGATCTCAAACCCGACCAGGCGCGAATTCAACACCCAGATATAGACGGCAAGGCAAAGGACGATCCCGATGGATTTGAGGTGGCCTGCATTGATTGCAAAGGCTGTCTTTTCATCGCCGGACGCCTTGCTGGAACGGAGGTCCAGCAGCCCTTCGACAAGTATCCAGAGTGACAAAGCTCCAATCAAAACGATAGTCGCTTGTGGGACCAGTCGAGGGCCAATGGGGTCGTAATTTCCATCGACGATCCAAAAACTGCTGACAAAGAAAAAGACGGCAAGCCCGAAGGCCACAGCGCCGGTTGCCGCTTTTTTCATTGTCCCGCTCTCTCTCGAAGTTTTTAGGCTAGCGCCCCCGGACAGGCCGGGGGCGACGGAACCGATCAGTTGACCTTGATGCCGAACTTATCAATCGCCGCTGCGGTCGCGTTATAGCGTTCTTTCACCAGTTCGGTCAGCGCATTGCCATCTTCATAGGCCATGGTAATACCCAGACGGCTTTGCAGTTCCGCGACATTTGCCGGATCAGTCAGCGTTTCGCGCAGTACATCGCGCCAATACTGCTTGATTTCTTCCGGTGTGTCTGGATGAATCCAGAAATAGCCCTGAAGCTTCATGACAACCGGCGGTTCAATCCCTTGTTCTGCCAGCGAAGTAATGTCCGGCGCTTTAGGATGGCGCGTATCGGCGTTAACGGAGAGCGGTTTGACCAGCCCTTTCTCGACCAACTCCTTGATCGCGCCACCGGGATCGAGATTCGTGATGTCGATGTCACCCGACAGAAGCGCTTGCCGGAATCCGGCACCGCCGCCGCCGGTGTGCACAAAGTTGATCTCGGCGCCGAGGCTATCGGCCAAACCGCCCATCATCAAGTGAGAGGCCGTGCCGGTGCTGACCGCCGCGTTCACCTTGCCGGGATTAGCCCTCGCATAGTCGGCGAGTTCCGCGGCCGTGCTGTAGGGCGCGTCTGCCCGTGTATAGAGCACGTTTGTGGCGTCATGGGTTTGCGCCAGCGGTTCAATGGCACCTGCGAAGGCATCCCAATCCGTGCCGCCGATATCGAGCATCCCGAACTTCGAGGTCATCAGAATGGCGTTGTGAATATAAAGCAGTGTATAGCCATCCGCTGGTTGGCTGATGACGTGACGCGTGCCAGCGGACGTCCCCGCGCCCGGCATGGCCTGAACCCCGATGGATTGCGGAATCTTGTCTTTCAGGAGCTCCAAAAACGACAGGGCAAACGTATGATAAGAGCCGCCCGCCTTGTTCGGGAACACCACTGTGATCGGCTTCGATGGGTATTCCTGCGCCGCTGCCGAGATGGTCATAGTCAGTGCCGCCGCCAGCCCAAGCGCAAGTGGCTTGATCAGAAATTTCATGCTTTCCTCCTCAGGTGGTCCGGTCACACACGCAGTCCTTCCGCCCGCATGTGCCGGTCATTCTCGGCCCAACGATACGACACTCTAGCTATAGCAATCTAATATTCCTTTTTGATGGAGTAATGCCAAAAAGGCATTCCGTCACGTGTCAGAGGCATGCCAGAAAGGTATAGATTGAACAGAAATTGCTATTTGTTTGGAATGGCACCGTGGCGTAGTCAGTTTGGGAAGGGGTGCCGCAAACCATGTCTCAGTTCGCCGAAACAACGCTGCAATTGATCCAGCCAGCCGCGCTGATGTGGAGCCTGATCGGCGTGGCACTCGGCTTGGTTGTTGGCGCGATTCCGGGACTTGGTGGCGGTCTCTTGATGGCGATGATCCTGCCGCTGACATTCTCGATGGAAAGCCTTGACGCGCAGATCTTACTTGTCGGTATCTATGTGGGTGGGGTTAGCGGGTCGATGGTATCAGCCATCCTGCTAGGTGTGCCCGGCGCGCCTGCTGCGGTGATGACGACCCTTGACGGGCATGCCATGGCCCGTAAGGGCCAAGCGGCGCGGGCCATGTCGCTTGGGATCATGGGATCGGCGATTGGCGGGCTGATCGCAGGGGCGATCCTGATCGTGCTGGCCATTCCCTTGGCTTCGGTTGCGCTGAAGTTCAGGAACTTCGACTATTTTTCGTTCGTTGTCATTGGGTTGGTGCTGATTGCCTTTACAGGTGGCAACTCCCCGCGGTTGGGTCTGATCGCAGGCCTGTTCGGGGTATTCATCTCCACTGTCGGCTTTGACAGTGTCGGCGCCGTTAACCGGTTCACCTATGGCAGCCCCATGTTGGCCAACGGGTTCGGTTTGCTGCCCGTTTTGATCGGCGCCTATGCGGTCCGTCAGGTATTGGAGGACATTCAGTCACCAAAAGGGGCTGGTGGCAAGATCGAGACCTTGCCGAATGTCTCGGCGGTCCTGCGTCACGCCGGGACAATCATCGCCTTTCCATTTACGCTGATCCGCTCGGCGGTGATTGGCACGTTCGTTGGCATCCTACCAGGCGTTGGCCCGAATGTGGGAGCCATCATGTCCTACAGTGCCGCGCAGTCGCTTTCGAAACGTAAGGACGAATTCGGTGGAGGTTCCGAAGACGCTGTGGTGGCTGCGGAGACCGGCAACAATGCGACCGTCGGCGGCGCGCTCGTACCCATGCTGGCCCTTGGCATTCCGGGCAGCGGGCAGGATGTGTTCCTGATGGCCGCGCTGATCCTGCACGCCATAGAACCCGGCCCGCTGCTGGCGATCTATCACCCCGAGATCTTTTATGGCGTGATGGGCACATACCTGATTGCCAATATCCTCATGATGATCCTAATGATCTTTGCAATTTCGTGGTTCGCCCGCGTGATCCGCATTCCCCACAATGTACTTCTTCCGGTTGTTTTGGCCTTTTGCGTGATCGGCGTCGTGGCCTCCAGCAACCGGCTTGAAGATGCGTGGATCATGCTTGGATTTGGGCTGATTGGCGTTGCGATGGCTTGGGGCGATATACCGGTGGCCCCATTTGTCATCGGCTTCATTCTCGGCCCAATGGCGGAAGAACGGCTTCGTTCTTCGCTTATGGGCACCCAAGGAGAAATCCTTCCGCTCTTCGGGCATCCAATTGCCGTCAGCGTGCTGATACTTTGCCTGGTTGTCATCAGCGTGGCGATCTTCCGAAACATGCAGACCTCGCCAAAAGACAGGAGTCGTTGATGCAGAAACCGAACATCCTGTTTCTTCTAAGCGACGAGCATAGCTTCCGTTTCGTTGGGCATCGCAGTAGCGCAGATGGCGGTGAAGATGTCGCGACACCGGCGCTGGACAGACTCGCAGCACAGTCGACGGTTTTTACAGACACCTATTGCGGCGCGCCGATCTGCGTGCCTTCCCGTATTAGTCTGATGACCGGTCTGACAGCGGAGAAATCCGGGGCCTGCGACAACACCTCCTATCTTGATCCCGCATTGGACACGATGCCCAAGGCCTTATCGCGCGCCGAGTACACCACATGTCTGATCGGCAAGATGCACTTTTTGGGCTCTAATCAGTTTCACGGCTTTCAGTACCGCCCCTATGGCGACCTTTGCGGCAACCACACCCATCAGTTTGAGCACCTGATCCCGATGCGCCCGGGCGATCCGGTGATCGGCGACGATCTGGGCCAGCAGGCGGATCTGGGCAGCGACCGGCTGGGCGATTTTCTTGAGACGCGGACGACAACGGTTGGCGAAACCAAGATTCCCGAAAGCCAGTGCGGCGATCAGATCGTGGCAACCGAGACGGTGTCGTTTCTGCGTGAACATGCAAGCCGCGCGCCCGAAAAACCCTGGTTTCTCTGCGCTTCGTTCAGCCGCCCGCATTACCCCTTGAACACACCCGCACGGTTTCTGCGCAACTATCCCGTCGACAAGATCACCGAGCCTTTCGTCGGCCCGGAGGGCGATAGCTTCGACCATGTCGTGACGGCAGCGCTTCGAGCCGGGTTCAAAATCCCGCGCATCAGCAAGGAAGAAGAGATGCGCGCGCGGGCGGCCTATTTCGCCAATGTCGAGTTCTTCGATCAGGTGCTGGGCGATCTGCTATTGCGATTGGAGATGAGCGGACTTTTGGAAAATACGATCATCGTCTACGCCAGCGATCACGGCGAGTGTGCGGGCGAACATGGCGCGTGGTGGAAAAGCGGCTGGTACGAGGCCTCGACGCGGGTGCCCATGATGATTTCCACACCCGAGCAACGTGCGGGCACACAGCGCGCACGCAATGTCGAAACACCGGTCAGCCTGCTGGACCTCATGCCAACTTTTGCCGCTATATCTGGGGCCGAGATCGGCGACGTCTCCGGACGCAACCTGTTGCCCGCCATAGGGGGGCAAGCGGATTTGGAAGACCGGATGATCATTTGCGACCACCTGAATGAACGCTGGGGTGAAGGGTCGGCGTTCCGCATGGTGCGCTTCAATCAGTACAAGCTTGTGGTATTCGACAATGAGGAGAATCTGTTCTTTGATCTGGAGAGCGATCCCAAAGAGCAGCACAACCTTTTCGCCGTGGCCTCGGGTGACGAGGCCGAGATACTGGACAAGATGCTGGACTTCGTCCGCAACGGGCTGGACTTTCGGAAGGTTCTCGACGAACAGCGCGCAAGGATGGCGCGGCTGCGCGCGGCGTATCCGATGATGAATGAAAACTACAACCCGAACCAGTACATGCTGTCGTCAGGCCGGGTTATTGAAGCGGAACAAGCGCTTTATTATCAGAGTGTCATCACAGACGATCCAGACAGTTTTTTCGGTGACTATCCGGACCATCTGCCAAGCCCTCTGCGCCCCTAGCTCAAGTCCATTCTCTCGCCTAGTTCAATTGCGATATCCGCAACACGGCGGATGATGCCATGCTGCTCACTCGCCCGCAGAACCGCAATGCCCGAGGCATACCGCCAAAGGGGTTCAGACGTAGGGTTCACCAGCACACCCTCCTTCGCGAGAGTTGGTTTAAGAAGTGTCGGGACCGCCATTATGGCATTTCGTTCGCGTTGAACGGACAGCCCCAGTTGAATGGAGTTCGTGTTGAGGACAACACGGGGCAGCGGCAGCTTGTGGTGAAAAAACAGCTCGTTGAAACTCTCGGTCAGGTTTTCATCCAGCAGAAAGGTAATCCACTCCTTGTCGGCTAGATCCGACAGCGCCACATGCTGGTCCATAGCGATGTCCGGAAAGGTTCCGGGAAGATGCGCCACACCATGTTCGATCTGGCCCAGCTCATGAACCTTGACCGCTGGTTCCGCCGTGAACCGGGCCGAGGCCGAGATCGCAATGTCCAGATTACCATCCGCGAGTTGCTGCGCGAGGAACTCTGTCGATCCGGTGATCACTGTGTGGGTCAGGCGCGGATACTTCGCGCGGATCGCGTCCAGTAACTGTGGGATCAGAGCGACGCGATAAGCCAGCCCGGCCCCAATCCGGATGCGCTCATGTGCGCCGTCCCGATGCGCCCGAATGTCCCGCAAGGCGCGGCCATAACTGGCGTCAATCTCGCGTAAGTGCTTATAAAGCGTCGTGCCTGCCGGTGTGAGTTTCATGCCCCGTGGCAGTCTTTCGAACAAGGTGACCCCAAGTTCGTCCTCCAGTTTGAAGATCAGCCGCGTCAGACTTGGCTGCGCGACGTTCAACTCTTCCGAGGCCCGGGTCACGCTCCCGCATTGCGCCACCATTAGAAAGTACCGGTGCGAGCGTTCCATTAGGTGTACACGTTAGCTTTGAAAGTCACTTCCGTTTCCCAGCATTTGGCGAGGCAAATTCATCTGATCATAGGTCTCCGGAATACTTCAAACGAATTCTTGCATCTACACCACTCGGTGTTAATGCGTTTGTTTTGTTACGCAGATCCGTGCCCCTTCAATAACGGGCATTGACCAACTCGATCACCTCATCCAAAAGGCCGCACCCCCACCTTATTCACCCAACCGCCAAATCTATATCGGGGGTGGCGACCTTTGCCGCTGAAGTCAGACACCCTACCAAGACGACGTCTGCCCTGCATTGCCCGCGAAGCTAATGGCCGAGATATAACGCCGCTGATCAATTGTCGCTGTGATGCGATGCTGGGGATAGAGTGCGCAGCCGTGTCGACTCACGCGTTTGTCGAAAACCAAGTGCAAAACGGATGAGGCCGAGAATGCAATAGCCAATCCTGAGACTCGCTACCAGATGATGCTACCGAGCATCATCATCGTTGTTTATTGTTCAAAGCAGAGGCAATGTG
Source organism: Allohoeflea poritis (assembly GCF_027889715.1). Taxonomy (GTDB): domain Bacteria; phylum Pseudomonadota; class Alphaproteobacteria; order Rhizobiales; family Rhizobiaceae; genus Hoeflea_A; species Hoeflea_A poritis. Next base: position 23,589 of record NZ_JAPJZH010000028.1, on the reverse strand, counting down.
GGTGGCAATCTTATCTGATGCGGCTCGCAAAGGGCTGGCATCAAGGTGAGCATAGCGTTTTGTTGTTGCTGCTTGTTTGTGCCCGAGAAGGGTCCCTACAATGGGCAATCCCATTCCGGCGCTGGCACCAACCGACGCAAAGCTGTGACGTAGATCATGCAAACGGACGTCTTCGAGGCCCGCATGACGGCGAATGACGGCCCATGGCTTCTTAAGGTCAGTAAGTGGCCGATCGATTGCTTCACCATCATCGCTATCATCTGGTGTGGATCACCAAATACCGCTTCAAGGTGCTGAGGGGCGACGTTCGGCTGCGGGTGCGGGAAATCATCCGGCAGGTTTGTGCGGAAAACGGGGTGAGGATCATCAGCGGGGTGTTGTCCAGCGATCATGTGCACATGCTGGTGTCGATTCCACCCAAGCTGTCGGTCAGTGACTTGATGCGCAAGATGAGGGGGCGCTCATCGCACAAGGTGCAGCGGGAGTTCCCGGCGCTGAAGAAGCGCTATTGGGGCAGGCACTTCTGGGGTCGGGGATACTTTTCTGCCACCAACGGCGCCTTCACCGAAGGGGTCGTCCTTCAGTACCTGGAAAACCACGACAGAAAACCTACCGGCGCAAGCCGGTAGATGAGAGGCCTGACACAAGACCGCATTCGATCACATCACCTGAGGATCAGAAATCTCTTGCATCAGCGGCGGCAACCACACAAGTGGTTTAGCCCGGCGGCGGACCATCTTCCACGCGCTTGTGCGGTCCAGATGGTTATCGGTCCGGAACAGCCAGGACTTAGGTTCTTCGCGGATTTCGGTGTGGTCGATGTAGGCGTCAATATACTCCTCCAAAGTGTGATGAACCTGCATTTCGTGGCGCTTAGCGCCTTTTTCACATAGCGATATCCACCAACGTTAACCTGGGCGCATAGCCTTCAACCCGATAGGAGAGGGCAGCTGAGATCCGGGCGAGGGAAAAGACCATCAGCCCAATCAGAGCGCGATCGCGATACGCGACCTCATTCTTCAGCTCGATGGAGTCCATCAACGCGCGCGCCTGATCCGACATGAGAACCGGTGCCTTGCCCACACGCTGCGAATGGGACGGCTCGTGGACTGCGTGAGCCGGATTTGCATGCGAGATGTGACCGGTAACCAACCAATCGAACAGCATACGCAATGCCGACAGATGCTGTTTGTCCGATGGCGACTCAAAATCGCCGGTCAACACCTCTATGTATGCGCCAGTGTGTATGGGCTTGATGTCTATGAGCTGGCCGCTCTCATTCTTGTCCACCCAATAGAAGAAAGACCGACAGGCTTTGATATAGGCCACGCGCGTGTTCTTGTTACGAATCGTAACTGCAAAGAATTCCAGAAATCACTTACCGCGTCGTCGCCGGCGTCACCAATCATGCGCGGGACGAAAAGGCCGGTCGATGTGCCAGGTGCGGCTGTTATGGATCGGATGGTCACTTCGTTGGCCATACAGGCCTGGTGTCACCGACATTGATTTAGTGCAACATAACGTCCTTTATGCTGCACTTTTATGTATGCCGTGAAACCAGAGTTCTCGCCGTTGCGGTTACCCGAAGGATCGTTCTCCAGTGTCACACGCAGCCCCTAGTCAACAGAGATTATGTCCCACGGCAACAAGTTACTATCTCATTTTATCAATGTGTTACGCTCCTTAGAGTTGCTCTCTGGGACTATTTTTCTCAACGTCTAATCAGACCGGGCTACCCTTCCGGTGCTTTACAGCGGGTGTATTTCGCGCTACGAAGCGAACTTGAGCGCATGCGCTCTCGCTGGATGGATTGCGTCAAAAGTGCCGCTCCATCAACAACGGCGATTTACTTAAACCGACAACTGGGTCGGTGTTAGCGGCTTAAATTGCCGCCTTCTTATCCATGACATCGCAAGCATCGATGATGATCGCCCGCGGCGAAGCTCGCGGCGTTTTTGCTGTCTGGAAGAAACAACACTCAACCATCTTTAGGGAGGTAAATCATGGCTCTGAATCGCCGACAACTACTGGGTACAGCTGCGGCAGCTGCCGCAATGACACAAGTTCCACGGGCATACGCTCAAAGCGACTCGATTGTTGTGTCATCTATCTACGACCAATCCGGCGGACTAGATGTCTACGGCAAACCGGTCGCCGACCTCGTTCGTTTTGCTGTCGCAGAGCAAAATGCCAAAGGCGGCCTGCTCGGCAAAGAAATCGTTCTGAAGGAATATGACCCACAGTCCAACAACCAGCTTTATGCTCAGTTCGCCAAGCGAACGGCTCTCGCCGACAAACCGGCCGCTGTCTTTGCCGGGATCACGTCTTCATCACGGGAAGTCGTCAGACCGATCCTGAGACAGGCAAAAACGCTCTATTTCTACACGACGCAATATGAGGGTGGGGTCTGTGACCGCAACATCTTCTGTACTGGTGTTACGCCTGCGCAGACGGTCCAGAAGCTGGTCAATCACACCATGGCGAAGACCGGCAAGAAGGCCTACATCGTCGCGGCTGACTACAACTACGGACAAATTACCGCCGATTGGGTGAAGAAGTTCACGCTCGACAATGGCGGCGAAGTGCTCAACACCGAGTTCTTCCCACTCGACGTTGCCGACTTCGGCTCGTCCATCTCCAAAATTCAGGCGGCCAATCCTGACTTTGTGTATTCAGCACTGGTTGGTGGCGCCCATATGTCGTTCTACCGCCAGTGGAAGGCTGCCGGGATGCTCGGCAAGATCCAGCTGTCTTCGACAACGTTTGCAGGCGGTAACGAGCACATCGCCCTGCCTGCAGAAGAGTATAACGGTCACTGGATTTGCCAGAACTATCTTCAGGAACTGCCAGGTGAGCGGAACAAGAAGCTCGTCGCGGACTTCCACAAGATGTTCGGTGAAGACTACCCGTATATCACGGAGCTCGGCATGGGCGCCTACCAGGCATTCCTCCTGTGGGCAGCTGCCGTCGAGAAAGCCGGCACGGTTGATCGGATGGCGGTGATCGAGGCGCTTGAAACCGGTATTTCCGTTGATGCACCAAGTGGCAGGGTAACCGTCGACCCTGCTACGCATCACACCATTGTGGATGTCCATGTCTCAGAGGCGCGCGATAAGCAGCTCAATCTGATTGAGAAGTTCGAGCAGCAACCTCCTGCCGACACATCAGCGGTCTGTGATTTGATCAATAATCCGGACGACAACCAGCAGTACGTTATCGAGCTGTGAGTTGCTGAATATGGATTTCGCATCAATCTTGGCGATCGAAATCCTGGGATCCATTGCCATCCTGGTGCTTATCAGCATCGGGCTGGCGGTGGTCTTCGGGATGATGAAGGTCATCAACATGGCTCATGGTGAATTCATCATGCTCGGAGGCTATGTCACTATCTTTGGAACCACACATGCGGGATTGAACATCTGGTTCTGCATCCTTGTGCTTTCCCCTCTTATTGTCGGCTTAGTCGGGCTTGTCCTGGAATGGCTGGTCGTGCGGCACTTGTACGGTCGAATGATCGACACGATGTTGGCGACATGGGGGCTATCACTCGCAATCGTCGGCCTTATGACGATGCTGGTCGGCAATACAACCACCGGCATATCAACACCCTTACCGAGCGTTGCTATCGGTAAATTCTCTACCAGCGGGCACGTCTTTTTCCTTATCGCTCTCGCGACTTTCGTCATCATTGCCCTCGCTTGTCTCTTTAAGTTCACAACATTCGGCTTGACCGCCCGCGCGACGACCCAGGACGCCAATATGGTCGCCAATCTGGGCGGAAACCCTAGGAGGATCTATGCGGTTACATTTGGATTAGGCGCCGCCTTGGCTGGTCTTGGTGGCGGAGCACTTGCTCCTATAATCGGCGTTATACCCACGATTGGAATAACATACATCGCCAAGGCCTTCATCACCGTCATAAGCGGCGGTGCTACAGTGATTGCCGGGAATCTTGCCGCTACAAGCTTGTTCGGAACGATCAACCAGCTGTTCACATACTGGTACACCCCGATCATCGGCGAAGTCGCGCTTCTGGTCTGTGCGGTCATTTTGATCCGTCTGCTGCCCCAAGGCATCACCGGCCGGTTCTTCAAAGGAACGATCTGATGAAGAATCCGGTACTCAATATATCCAGCTTAGTCGGTGTAATTGTCTTGGCTTTTGCGATCCCGTATTTCGTCGAAGCCTTCACGGTTCTGAACTTCACCGTCTACATCATCATGGCTATCCTTTCCTTGAGCCTTGCATTCGTGTGGGGCATGGGCGGCATCATGGTTCTTGGTCACTCAGCCTTTTTTGGCTTGGGGGCCTATGCCTATGCAATCGCTGCCGTGAATTTTGGTCCAGGCTGGGAAGCTGTCACGCTTTCCATGCTGGTTCCCGCAACTTTCGCGGCTCTGCTTGGCTACTTCATGTTCTACGGACGGATCAGCGATATCTACGTTGGCGTGATCACTCTCGCGGTGACATTGATCTTGTTCAATCTCATAAACTCGACATCAGGTCCGCAGTACAAAATCGGGTCCGCTCCAATCGGCGGATATAACGGCATCACAGCCGTCCCGACACTGAGTTGGCCCAACGGCAACTTCATAGACATCAACGGTATGTTCTACCTGTCAGTCGGCCTGTTGATCCTGTCCTACCTATTCATCAGATATTATCTGTCGACCCGATACGGCAAGGTCACGGTTGCCATTCGGGAAAACGAACGCCGTGCTGAATTGCTTGGCTACAATGTCGCTCAAAGCAAGCTCATCACCTTCTCAATTGGAGGAGCAATAGCCGGTTTGGCAGGTTGCATGTTTGCCAATTGGGGCTCGTTTGTCGGACCCACAATCTTTGGTTTGGTACAGTCGGCGCAGATCATCATCTGGGTGATCGTTGGTGGTAGAGGCACATTGATCGGCCCTATCTTGAGCTGCATCGCCATCCAGTGGATGACAACGCAACTCGGAATGCAGCAGGTCGTCAATGTCGGCTTTGTCCTTGGCATTGTTCTGACCATCTTTGTTCTGCTCGTCCCATCGGGGCTCGCTCCTTTGCTCGCAAAAATTCCGAACGTCGTCCGTTCTCGACTCAATGGAAAACCCAAAGAGGACGTGGCGCTGGGATCGCCTGCTGAGGAGGGCCAGACATGAGTGATAACATCATCCTTCAGACCAAAGGTCTCGGCATCAGCTTTGGCGGACTTCATGCTGTTCGTGACGTCGACTTTGTACTTCGTGGAGGTGAGTTGCGCTGCCTGATTGGCCCCAACGGGGCTGGGAAAACCACCTTCTTCCGTCTTCTGAGCGGCCAGCACACGCCGACTCGAGGCGAGATCATCTACAAAGGCAAGCCACTCGGCAATTTGCAGCCGTATCAAATTGCACGGCTCGGAATCGGCGTCAAAACACAGGTTCCAAGCCTGTTCGAAGGCTTATCGGTATTCGAAAACCTTGAACTTGCAGCAAATCAAACGTTCTCAGGGTTGGAAGCCGTATCGATCGTTGACGAAACACTTGAACGAATTTCTCTGCAAGATCAGCGTCACACGATTTGCCAAGAATTAGCCCACGGACAGCGCCAATGGGTCGAACTTGGCCAAATTCTGGCTTCCAAACCAGACGTTGCGCTCCTCGACGAACCGGCCGCGGGCATGACCCATGATGAAAGCCTCAAGACCATTGAGATCATCAAAGAGATCACGGCCAAAAGTTCTGTCGTCGTTGTTGAACACGACATGGATTTCATCAAGTTGATTGGCGAGCGTGTGACTGTCTTCGATCGCGGTGAAGTCATTGCCGACGGCACATTCAAAGAGATCGCATCAAATCCGCAGGTGCGCGAAGCCTACCTGGGTCGAAAGGAGGCTGCAGTTGCTTGATGTCCATAGCTTAACGTCTGGATACGCCATGATTCCGGTGCTGCGTGGCATAGATCTCAATCTCGCAGCGAACGAATGCGTCGGCGTGCTCGGCCGCAACGGAATGGGTAAGACCACGTTTCTCAGGGCTCTCATGGGAGAACTGCCGCCATGGTCCGGCACCATCGAGTATGGTGGCTCGGCTCTTACCAAAAGCACGACCCAGGAGCGTGCAAAAGCTGGGCTGGGCTACGTCCCGCAAGGCAAGCATATTTTCTCTAACCTGACCGTCGCTGAGAACTTGAAGATGGGCTGCATCAAGGACTTCCGCAACTTTGAAACGACCGTTGATGAAGTCTTGGAGCTTCTCCCGCGCTTGAAAGAACTGCTTGAGCGAAAAGGTGGAAGCCTTTCGGGTGGTGAGCAACAGTTGCTCGCACTGGCACGATGCCTTTGTGGCAAACCAAACGTCATTCTCCTCGATGAACCAACCGAAGGCATTCAGCCTTCCATCTGTGACGAGATCGTTGATGTTCTGCGATTGCTGAAGGAAAAATCCCGTATCTCAATCATATTGGTTGAACAGGATATCGAGTTTCTTTGGGCACTATGCGACCGCGTAATGGCCATTGATAAAGGAGTGTTTGTCCACGTGATTGATCCCAAGGAAGCGGGCTCGGAAGAAGAAGCCAAAAAATTCATCGGCATCGAGGATAACTGATGAGTGTGCGTCGACCCGAATTTTCTGATCTTGATCTGGCAAATAATGCCTATGGCCTCCAGTTGAACGACGACCAGATCGTCGAATATCAAGCCATGCTTGAAGGCGTCTGTCTCGACTATGATATCGTCGATGAAATGGGTGCAGTGGAACCAGAAGTTCGCTACCCGCGCACGCCTGGCATTCATCCTGATCCAGACGAAAATCCTTTCAATGCCTGGTACGTCAAGTCAGAAATCAAAGGCAAACCGGGAGGCAAGTTGCACGGCCTGACGGTTGCGCTCAAAGACAATATCTGTGTAGCCGGGATGCCGATGATGAATGGATCATCGACATTGGAGGGCTACGTCCCCGACATCGATGCGACGATTGTTCCTCGCATGCTTGATGAAGGCGCGACAATTCTCGGTAAAGCGCAATGCGAATATTTCTGTGTTTCCGGGAGTAGCCATACCAGTGCACAAGGGCCCGTAAGAAACCCGTACAACGAAAGGCACTCCGCGGGCGGTTCATCGTCAGGATGTTCCGCCCTCGTGGCCAGCGGTGAGGTGGACCTTGCCGTCGGAACCGATCAGGGGGGATCTGTTCGCATCCCTGCAGCCTATGCCGGGTTCTGCGGAATGAAGGCGACTCACGGGCTGGTTCCTTACACCGGCCTAATACCCATTGAGATGACGCTCGACCATGTCGGTCTCATGTCCGGCACTGTCAAGAATAACGCGCTCTTCTTGGAGGTTCTGGCTGGCTATGATGGTTTGGATCCTCGCCAGGTTCGGCTGCCTGATAATTTTGACTACACGTCCGATCTGGATAAGGGGTGCGAAGGGCTCAAAATTGCGGTCATCACCGAAGGGTTTGGCTGGAAGAATTCAGAAAGAGATGTTGATGAGGCGGTCAAGAGCGCTGCTGATCTATTGAGGAAACTTGGTGCTGAAGTCAGCGAAGTCAGCATGCCGATGCATCGGCATGGACACGCCATTTGGTCTCCGGTTGCCGTAGAAGGAACGGTTCATCAGCTTGAAGGATTGAACCACGGCTCCAATTGGAAAGGGCTTTACGTCACGAGCCTGATGCGCGCCCAACGAGACTGGAAGTCGAAATCTTCATTGTTCCCGCCGGACTTGAAATCTGTGCTACTTGCTGCTCACTACTTTACCAACCAGTACAGCGGACAGTATTATGCAAAGGCTCAAAACCTCGTTCGTAAGCTGAAGAGCGCGTATGAAAGGGTCTTGAACGAGTACGATTTGCTGCTCATGCCAACAGTTCCGCTCCAAGCGCCGGAACTGCCGCCCCACGACACAGATGCAACAACATTTGTCACCCGGGCACTTGAGATGAATGCCAATACCGCACCTTTCAATGTGACGGGCCTGCCGGCGCTGAGCATCCCATGTGCAATGCGGAACGATCTCCCGGTCGGAATGATGATGATCGGGAAGGATTTCAGTGAAGCAACCCTTTATCGGGCGGCTGCTGCCTTTGAAGGCGAGTATAATTGGAAGAAGACGTGATGACAGAGCTCAAACTTACAAACAAAGGTCTTCCGGTTGGGTTGCTCTTCTCTTTTAACAGTTTGACATCCGCTGTCGAAACAACCCAGCATCAAGCAACGCTACTGGCTATTGACGAAATCAATTCGCAAGGGGGTGTCAATGGAACACCGCTCGCTCCCGTCACCGCAGACATAGGTCCTGATCCAACCGACTATCAGAGTGTCGCAAGACAGTTGTGCAACGAGCATGATGTGCGAATCCTGTTCGGCACTCACATGTCCAATCAACGCAAAGCCGCCCTGCCCACAATTGAAAAACGAGATGCGCTTCTCTTCTACCCGACGCTCTACGAGGGGTTTGAATACTCTTCAAACTGCATCTACACCGGCGCCGCTCCCAATCAGAATTCGGTCCAGCTCGCACGCTACGTGCTTAAGAACCATGGAAATAGAATTCTGTTTGTCGGCAACAACTACGTTTTTGCTCATGAATCGAACCGGATCATGCGCGATCTTTTTGAAGAGGCGGGCGCATCAGTTGTCGATGAAACGTATCTGCCATTGAACTCGCCAGATGATCAGATCGAATCTGTTATTCGCCGTGCGATCATGCTGGCACCTGATGCAATCTATTCCACGGTGGTCGGCGCAGACACGATCAAACTTTACGAAGCATTTGCAAGGTCACCGCTGCGGAACACCGGCATTCCGATTGTCAGCCTTGCTACGAACGAGGCCGACCTAAGTCAGATGAGTTCCGAGGCGGCCGAGGGACACATCAGCGCGGCACCCTATTTCCAGTCTCTGCAATCGCCCGTTAGCAAGGCATTTGTTCAACGTTATCTGTCGCGCTTCGGGGATGGATCGCCGATCACGGCGGGGGCTGAAGCGGCCTATTTCCAAGTTCACCTCTTTGCAAAGGCAGCTCGCTTAGCGGGCGAACTGCAGCTGCCAACAATCCTGGAAGCGTTTGGAACCGCGAGATATGACGCGCCGCAAGGTCAGGTGCGGATCGATACCGCAACCCACCATACCTATCTGTGGCCTCGTATCGCTCGGGTCGATGCAAACAAAAACTTTATCATCATCGAAGAGGAGCAAGGTGCGGTCCGTCCAGAGCCCTACATGATTCAACATACGTTCGAGAAAAATGTCGCGCAAAACGCATAGGAAAGCAGGCAAACCAAGGCTAAGTGATCTCAGTGGGACCAACGTCTGTTTGATGTTGCCTCCAAGTTCTGAGACGCAAATGCTGGCGGCTCATCTCGGGCGTATCGGTTGTCTTGCGATTTCTGGATGGCCGATCCCTGAGAAATTGCCGACGGATGTTGACGTCATCATCACAACCGTAGATCCCGAGCATAGAGAAGCCGTTCAAGGACTCATTGAGCAGATAGAAGATCTTGGACCGCCAATCATCGCACTTGCTGAATACGAGGACCCTTCGACGCTACAGTTGGTTCTGGAATTACGGGCCGTATCAGTCATCGAAAGACCGGTCAAACCGTTCGGCCTGCTCACCAATCTCATGATCGCGCGTGACGTCTGGCGGCGTCGATGGGAAAGTGTGGAACGTGTCAAAGACGCCGAAAACCGTCACTTTGCATTGTCCAAAGTCGCAGTGGCCAAGATCGTGATTGCTGAGCAACAAGGTCTCTCAGATGTTGATGCGCATAAATCTCTTCAAAAGATGGCCATGGATACAAGATCTTCGCTGGAAAGCAGCGCTGAAAGAGTTATTGCCGAGGGCGCACCTCCTGGGTTGATCTCCGCGCTAAAAAAGTTAGCCACCTAATTTGAGGAGATCACGATGTCTGAGTTTTACTTCGATACGTGCAGAAGCATACGATTTGGAAATGGCTTACTCGACTTTCTTGGAGAGATAATCGAACCGCTTACCAGGGATAAGTTACTGATTGTGACGGATCCGGGAATGATGAAAACGGGGATTGTCGATCGTGCCATCTCGTCGATTAAACGAAGCAATATTGACTTCGTTGTGTTTCAAGACGTTGAAGCAGATCCGCCAGAACACAACATTCTGGCAGCGGCGGGCCTTGCCAAGGCCGAGAACGCGGGCGGCATTCTCGGTCTTGGTGGCGGGTCCTCATTAGACGTAGCCAAACTTGCCGCACTCTTGGCTGTTGGCAACGAGAGGCTTTCCGACATCTACGGCGTCGGCAACGCTAGGGGACCAAGATTGCCACTCATTCTCGTTCCAACGACTGCGGGGACAGGATCAGAAGTTACGCCAATCTCCATCGTGACCACAGGCACCCATGAAAAGATGGGAGTGGTCTCTCCCGTCATTCTTCCAGATGTCGCTGTTCTCGACCCTGAGCTGACGATCGGACTTCCACCGCATATCACCGCCGCCACAGGGATCGACGCGATGGTGCATGCCATTGAGGCTTATGCATCGGCCAGCGCGAATAACAATCCCATTTCACGAACGCTCGCCGAAAAAGCAATGAACTTGATGGGCGCGTCTCTTTTGATAGCCGTCCAAGATGGAAAGAATGCTCAGGCCAGATCGGACATGCTCCTGGGTTCGATGTTGGCCGGGCAGGCATTTGCAAATTCTCCGGTAGCAGCCGTACATGCGCTCGCCTATCCCCTCGGGGGGCACTTTCACATACCACACGGGCTTTCAAACGCGCTCGTTCTTCCCCACGTTTTACGATTCAACGCGGCCGCTGCCCCGCAGTCCTATGCAGAGCTTGCTCCACATGCGTTTCCTGAACTATCCGAAATTGACGAACAGCGGCGCGCTTCGGTTTTTATCGACAAGCTCAAGGAGTTATCCGCTCAATGCGGCCTACAACAGAGTCTCAGCGTGATGGGAATACCGGCGGACAGCCTGCCAATGCTTGCTGATGACGCCATGAAACAAACCCGTCTGCTGGTCAACAACCCCCGCGAGGTCACCCGCGAGGACGCGCTCGCAATTTACAAAGACGCCTATTGACCAAGTTCCAGGAGTAAAAAGATCGTTCAGTTAGAAGAGGGAGCTTGGAGGCGTCAGGATCGCAAGAGCGATCACAAGCAGCTTTCCAGCTTCCGCAGAAAGAGAGAAAACAGTTCAGCCTGTGATGAAATCCGCAACTTGCCGTAGGCGTGCTTCCTGTGATTCTTCACCGTGCCTTCGCTTATCTCAAGCACCTTGCCAATCGATAGCGATGAATGCCCTTTCAAAATGAGCGCGATAATCTCCCGCTCTCGTGCAGTGAGCACATCCTCCCCAAAGTTTCTGAATACGCGATCAATTGAGATCGACAGTGACTCCCGCGAAGTCGAGGCAGCGTGATCCCAATGTTGAGTTCCAAGCATTTCGATAATCGGTGCAGTACTTGCAAAAAGCTGCATCTCTGAATCCGAAAAGAGCCGCTTTGGTTTCTGCTGAGTGACGCTCAATACAGCAACACGATCATGGTCAACGGGAAAGAAAACTCCTATCTCATCCGCGATGCCGGTGCGCACATAGTGATGGCGGTAAAACTCGCTTCTATAAAATTGGTCGGGTGCAAGATCTCGCATTGAACTGAACCCCGACGTTGTGCCGGATGTTGCTGCAGCGAAGAAGGGATCAAGCAGATGCGGTCCGAGCAGATAGTCGTCAACCAGCAGCTTGGCCTGCGCACCTTGCATATTGTGATGAAGTGAAACGGATCCTGAATCTGCGCCATAAGCAAAGATCATACAAACATCAAAATCGACAATTTGGTGCAGAGCCGAGAGAAGCTGTTCAGCAAACGACGTTGTACCGATATTTGCGATGGCCTTAGCAAGACCTTCATTCCAGCGTTGTATTCTGTCTATATCTCTGGCCATCGAAATGTTATTTGATCCACCGATTTTTCATTCAAATATGCAGGCAAATGGAAGAAAGAACCATCTGCTTGAAATGTGTTTCCAACCTTATACTTCTTTTGCCGTCTCTTTCCCGAGCTTTGGTGCGTTAGCATGACCTTGTCCCTTTAGGGACATTTTTTGCCTCCAGGTTCCACGATAAAGATAGCCATCAGGGATTTGATTTGCGCCAGTTGGTCCTGACTTGGACTGCTGGAGTGGGAGACGATTATGGCAACCAATACCGCTGTTCAAGAACGAAAAAACAACAACATCGCCCGCGGCATTGGGATGATGACGCAGGTCTACGCCGAGCGCGCCGAGAATGCCGAAATCTGGGATGTGGAGGGCAACCGGTACATCGATTTTGCAGCAGGCATCGCGGTTGTTAACACAGGGCATCGCCATCCCAAAGTGATAGGGGCCGTGAAAGGCCAGCTCGATCGCTTCACCCATACCTGTCATCAGGTCGTGCCATACGAGAACTACGTGAAGCTCGCCGAACGGCTCAATGCGCTCGTTCCGGGTGACTTCGAGAAGAAGACCATCTTCGTAACCACTGGTGCCGAAGCGGCCGAGAACGCCGTGAAGATTGCGCGAGCGGCAACCGGCAGATCGGCAGTGATTGCATTCTCAGGCGGCTTTCACGGCCGCACCTTCATGGGCATGGCGCTGACCGGCAAGGTTGTTCCCTACAAGAAGGGATTTGGCGCGATGCCTGGAGATGTCTTTCATGTCCCGTTCCCCGTCGATCTGCATGGTGTGACGGTTGCCGATTCAATCGCAGCGCTCGACAAGTTGTTCAAGGCCGATGTCGATTCCGAACGCGTGGCCGCTATTGCGCTTGAGCCCGTGCAAGGTGAAGGTGGTTTCTATGAAGCGCCCAAAGAACTGATGATCCATTTGCGGAAAGTCTGCGATGAACACGGCATTCTCTTGATCGCAGATGAAGTTCAAACGGGGTTCGCCCGAACAGGCAAAGTCTTTTGCATGGAACACCACGATGTGGTTCCGGATTTAACCTGTATGGCGAAAGGCCTGGGGGGTGGGTTCCCCATCGCTGCCGTCACCGGACGGGCGGACATAATGGACGGAGCAGCCCCGGGTGGCCTGGGCGGTACATACGGCGGAAGTCCAATTGGGATTGCCGCTGCCCATGCCGTCTTGGATGTCATCGAGCAAGAGGATCTATGTAACCGTGCCGAACAGCTTGGCGCGCGGCTCAAGCAGCGGCTTGCAGGCATACAGGAAACCACACCAGAAATCGCAGACATCCGCGGTCCTGGTTTCATGAACGCAGTTGAGTTTAATCTGCCGGACACTGCGACACCGCATCCTGACTTTGCCAATTCCGTTAAAGCACATGCGCTCAGGAAAGGGCTGATCCTTTTGACCTGCGGCGTCTATGGCAATGTCATTCGCTTCCTCGCGCCCATTACCATTCAGGACGAAGTGTTCAATGAAGCGCTCGACATTCTCGAAGCATCAGTCGCGGATGCACGAGCGGAACTGGGGGATTGATGATGGATTTATGTGACAGACTCTCTAATGGTTCACTTCTCATCAGCCAGGCCTTCGTTGCCGGTGAATGGATCGACAATTCATCCTCCGGGGATCGCTTTGAGGTCCTCAATCCATCTACAGGGGATGTAATCACGTCCCTTCCGGATGTGGGAGTTGAAGAGACCCGTGCCGCAATCGACTCGGCTTATGAAGCTCAAAAACAGTGGGCGGCCAAAACCGGCAAAGAGCGCGCGGCGGTCTTGCGCAAATGGTTTGATCTCACGGTTGCCAATGCTGATGATCTGGGTGCCATCCTGTGTGCCGAGATGGGTAAGCCACTTGCAGAAGCCAAGGGTGAAATCCTCTACGGCGCAAGCTTTATTGAATGGTTCGCCGAGGAGGCCAAGCGGGTCTATGGCGATCTCATCCCCGGCCATCAACCGGACAAGCGTATCATGGTGATGAAACAGCCGGTTGGTGTCGTTGCATCGATTACGCCCTGGAACTTTCCGAATGCCATGATCGCTCGCAAGGTTGGACCTGCCCTTGCCGTCGGATGTGCATTCATTGCCAAGCCAGCCGGCGAAACACCGCTTTCGGCATTGGCTTTGGCGCGACTCGCAGAACAGGCTGGTGTTCCAAGAGGATTGCTGTCGGTCGTGACCTCCAAGCGGTCTTCAGCGATCGGGAAAGAGTTCTGTGAGAATGACAAAGTCCGCAAATTGACATTCACCGGCTCCACCGAGGTCGGCCGAATTCTCATGAAGCAGTCTGCGGATCAGATCATGAAGACCTCGATGGAGCTTGGTGGCAATGCGCCCTTCATCGTATTTGATGACGCTGATCTTGATGCGGCCGTCGAAGGCGCAATGATCTCCAAGTATCGCAACAATGGTCAGACCTGCGTTTGCGCAAACCGCATCTATGTTCAGTCCGGCGTCTATGGTGCCTTTACAAAGAAGTTGGTTGCCGCGGTCGAAGCGATGAAGGTCGGTGACGGCTTTGATGAAGGCGTCACGACGGGACCCCTGATTAGCCAGGATGCGGTTGCCAAAGTTGAAGAACATATCACTGACGCCACCGGAAAAGGTGCGTCCATTGTGACTGGCGGAAAGGTACATGAGTTGGGCGGGACATTCTTTCAGCCAACGGTTCTGACTGATGTGACGCGAGACATGCTGATTGCGTCGGACGAAACCTTTGGTCCGGTTGCACCGCTCTTCAAGTTCGAGACCGTTGAAGATGTTCTTGAGCAGGCCAATGATACGATCTTTGGGTTGGCCTCCTATTTCTACGCCACAGATCTCTCCAAAGTCTGGAAGGTTGCCGAAGCGCTGGAATACGGAATGGTCGGCGTTAACACGGGACTGATCTCAACCGAAGCCGCACCTTTTGGCGGCGTCAAACAGTCGGGTCAGGGGCGCGAAGGGTCCAAGTATGGATGTGATGATTATCTCGAAATGAAATATGTCTGTATTGGGGGTGTAACCTAAGCGCTATCGAGTTACCCTCAGCCCGGAGTCAGCCTTCCTCCCGAGCACCCAAGGCACATCGGTCGGTGGACAGAGTGGCAGCCGTTTCCTCTCTCCACCGACCTTTTCTTTTCAGCCAGTCGTGGCGGCAGCAACACTTTCTGCGCAACGGTCGCCATACCTTGTTCCAAGCCAACAACATCAAACATCCGGTTCGGGAAAGAGAAGGCCCTGGGCATCATCTGGTAGCACAACTGCGAAGTTTTGGGGGCCTAGATCGACAAAATAGCGATGTAGAACTTTAATGAATGAGCGCACATATGCAGGCTTATGCTCGCCGTATGGATCCGCCACAACAAGTGTTGGATCTCTGAGTTTATCAGATATTGGAACGCGAACGAGGCTTTCTGAATCCCGCCCACTGGCAGCTGGCCGAATATTGAGCATCGAAGATCCGAGCCCATCTGCTACCGCGGTCCGTATCGTGTTGTACGATCGTGTTCTAAGCACGATGTCCGGTCGCTGTCCGGTATAGTCAAGCAGCGCCAGCAGATAAGATCGTGTCTCAGGCAAATCCAGCAATATGTGTGGCTTGCGTGATAACTGCTTCATTGCAATTGAGTTTTTCTTTGCATCGGGATCATCCCGATTCAGCAAGGCATGTGCCGGGCATTTACAGATCGGTGTAACGCCAACTCCGTACATTTCACCTATGTCATAGGTGACGACCAGGTCGACATCTCCGGCAATGAGCCAGTTTCTCAACTCCGCCTGATCGCCTTCAAGAAGATTGATGCTGCACTTCCCGTTCTCCTTGATATAGCGCTTCAACACCGGCGGGATGAGAATGGAACCAAATGGCGAAAAACAGCCGAGCCTCAAAGTCGGTGAGGAGGGATTTGAAAATGCGCGCATTGAGCGCTCAAATTCTTCATTGCTGGCAAGAACCCGGCGTGCCGAAACAAGAAAGTCCTGACCGGCTGGAGTGACCTCCATGCCATGGCCTTTGCGCCTGTAAAACAGCGTGGCACCGGTAATTTCTTCGGCCAGATTAATTGCTGCAACCACCGAAGACTGTGAAATATTTAGCTTTTTGCTTGCCGCTGTGATGCTTTTCAGCTGACCTGACTCGTAGACATATTCGATCTGGCGGATTGTGAGTTTCATTTTAGTTTCACTATTAAATGTTTGAACTATTGTAAACAATATATTTTATGGATGGTACATTCTGTGTTCTGTCTTGATCTCTGATGCCTCCATTTTTCGCGGGCAATCAAGATTGGCACGTGTTCGGAAAGAGAGATAGATGCACAAGACCGGCTTCATTTGGGATGAAAAAACGTTTTGGCATGCAGGGAGCAATTACGCGATGCTCGCCCCTGTCGGTGGGTTTGTGCAACCATTCGTCTCCGGCGGCCTGCCCGAGGCGCCTGAGACAAAGCGGCGACTTAAGAACCTGATAGATGTCTCCGGAATTGACGAAGACCTGATCCTAGAATCCGCCCAACCTGCCACAATGGATGATCTTCTGCAGGTTCATCCAAAGGCCTATCTCGACGAGTTCAAGACGCTTTCCGACAATAGAGGCGGCGAACTCGGCCTCAGAACTCCGTTTGGACCAGGCGCCTTCGAAATCGCCACGCTCTCAGCTGGATTGTCCATCCGGGCCGTAGAAGGCGTTCTAACGAGCGTCTACGACAACGCCTATGCGCTCTCCCGGCCTCCTGGTCACCATTGTCTGCCAGATTGGCCAAACGGATTCTGTCTTTTGGCAAACATCGCAATAGCGATAGAAGCGGCTATAAAAAAAGGACTTGTCGGGAAAGTGGCAGTTGTGGATTGGGATGTTCACCACGGCAATGGGACTGAAGCCATTTTTTATGATCGAAACGATGTACTGACGATCTCGGTCCATCAAGATCGCTGCTATCCTCAAGACACTGGGTCAGCCAGTAACACCGGTAAAGACAAGGGTGACGGATTCAACATGAACATCCCCCTTGTTCCTGGTGCTGGTCATAATACCTACCTTGAGGTCATGGAGCGGCTCATTCTTCCCAAGCTGAAAGACTACAATCCCGACCTTGTCATCATTGCCAATGGGTTTGATGCGTCCGCAGTGGATCCACTTTCAAGAATGATGTGTACGTCTGAAACGTTCAGGATGATGACACGAAGGCTGATGGAACTCACAAATGGCAAACTCGTAGCCGTGCATGAGGGCGGATACTCCGAGCTCTATGTTCCGTTTTGCGGCCATGCCATGCTTGAAGAAATGTCGCAATCATCTTTGAAGATTGAAGATCCACTGGCGCAGAGGCTGACAGGTTCTCAGCCCGATTACGCTGCTGAGAAGTTCCACTCGGGGCGTATTTCCGAACTCTGCGAGTTCTTCGCAATCCAATAGTTCCCTGCGGCTCTCAAACACGCCACTGAGACTTTCCATGATCGAAAGTTCCGCAGACGCTGCTCACAATTAGGCGAAAGTGCGATCAAAAACCTACTGAGTGTTTATTATTGCCTAAACTATATATTTTATAGCGATCGGATTTTGTGGTGATTATAGAACTTGAGAAGCTGAAAGGACGAATTGCGTGCAGGTTCAGGCACATCATCAGGCAAGTAGCGGCAGAGCGGACGTAATCGAGTTTTGCGTACCGAATTCCCTTTTCGACAAACGCGTCGAATTCGTACCTTCATTTGCGTGGAGCTGCTAGTGGAAGCACTCATTCCTTTTTCCCTGAATGCACTCACACTCATCAGTATCTTGCTGATGGTCTCCATGGGCATGGCCATCATCTTTGGCTTGATGAACGTGATCAATCTCGCCCATGGAGAATTCATAACAATCGGAGCTTTCACGCTTGTCGTCGTTCAAGGCCTCGGTGGGAACTTCTGGCTCGCGCTGATCGCTGCGCCGATCGTGGGGTACATCATCGGGCTGGCGCTGGAGAAAGCGCTCATCGCCCGGATCTACGAAAATCCGCTGCACGCCATATTGGTGACCTGGGGTCTCAGTCTCATCCTTCAGCAGGTGATTCAGCTCATTTTTGGTGCGTCACCACAGTCGATCACAGGTCCATTTCCGGGATCGATAGACATCCTTGGTGTGGCTTACCCGGCCTACAGGCTGTTTTTGATCGCATTCGCGCTCGCAACTTTTGCGGCAACCATCCTCGTTTTCAAGAAGACCAAATTCGGTCTCGATCTCAGAGCATCCATCCAAAGCTCTGAAATGGCATCGGTGATGGGGGTCAATCCGGACAAGATCAATGCCAGGGCGTTTGCCAGCGGCGCCGCATTGGCAGCGTTGGCGGGCGTTCTTCTGGCTCCGCTGACGGCCGTCACCGCTTATATGGGCATAAACTACTTGGCACGCTCGTTCTTCGTCGTTCTGGTTGGTGGTGCCGGTAGCATCTCTGGTGTTGCTGCCGGCAGCGGCCTGATCGGTAGTCTCGAAACGGCCCTCTCGTACGAAATTCCAACCACTGTTGCCCAAGCGCTCGTATTGGCACTCGCCATCGTCATCTTGCGTTTTCGCCCTCAGGGAATCTTGCCGGCATGACGACCACGATACTGAACACAACACCGGGACAGATCACACGAAAGCAAAAGCTGGGTCCTGCGTCGATAATTGCTATCGGCATAATTTTGGCGCTGCTCATTCTCCCGGCCTTCGTCCAAGGATACACGCTTACGAGCTACAGAGACGTTCTGTTGTTCGCCCTCTTCGCCCTCAGCCTTGATTTGTTTTGGGGGAAGACGGGGATTTTGAGCTTCGGCCACGCGACATTTTTCGGCCTTGGTGCCTATGGCATGGCCATTATGTCGATCCATTTCTCCATCGATCCCGCAATTGTAAGTCTGGTCGGATTGCTCGCCGGCGTTGGCATGGCCGCTCTCGTTGCTCTTATCGTTGGCTACTTCATCTTGTATGGTGGTGTTCGGGGTGCGTACTTCACCATTGTGACGCTGGCTCTTACCCTTATCGCGAACCACGTCGCGGTTGGTTGGCCAAGTGTTACCGGTGGGGACTCCGGACTGATCGGCGTGCCGCCGTTTTCAATTCTTGGTTGGTCATTCGCCGACCCGATCTCATCATACTATCTTGCACTCATTGTACTCGGAGCATGTCTGCTGAGCTCAATGTGGGTAATGAGCGGCAGGCTTGGTCTGATCCTGACTGCCATCCAGGATGACGAGATCAAGGTCCAGACGCTGGGCTACAAGACACCACTCTTGTTGCTCATGACCTTTGCCGCCTCAGCCGCCATGGCTGCCCTTGCAGGTGGTCTTTATGCGGCCGGCAATGGTTTCGTTGCACCTGACATGATCGCACTCTTGCTTTCGACCGAAGTAATCATTTGGGTTGCAGTCGGTGGAAGCGGAACACTGGTTGGTGCCGTTATCGGCACGGCCATCGTGTGGTGGCTTCAACAGAAAATTAGCTCGATCAATGCGTCTGCCTGGCCGATCGTAATTGGCACGTTCTTCATTCTGCTTGTGCTGGTTTTTCCCAAAGGTCCGGCTGCATTCGTCCTTGACAAAGTCAAGAAGCTACGGCGGGACAAGGAGGATGACCGATGACAGTCACGATTCCTCTCCTGTCTCTTCGCAATGTCTCCCGGTCATTCGGTACGTTCAAAGCTGTCACCGATGTCAGCGAAGACTTTGGACCCGAAGAACTCAACTGCATCATTGGCCCGAACGGCGCCGGCAAAAGCACGTTGCTCAATATGATCTGCGGAACCCTGGCGGTTTCATCGGGGTCAATTCACTTTGGCGACGAAAGCATTGGTGGAATGTCTGGTGACAAGATCGCCAGGCTTGGGATCGCACGTAAGTTTCAGGTGCCAAGTGTTTTTCCAAGCCTCTCTGTCGTCGAGAATTTTCACGTTTCGGCATCCAATGCACTTTCAGCGAATGAACTTGATGAGATCCTTTCGACCGTCAATCTGTCGGTCGACCGAGACACAACCGCGTCCGAATTGCCGCATGGCAAGAAGCAGTGGCTGGAAATCGGTATGGCGCTTTCGATGCAGCCAAAGGTTCTGCTGCTCGATGAGCCAACCGCCGGATTATCTGTCGATGAAACAAGGGCGACGTCGGAATTTCTGAGAACTCTTAGAGGCAAGGTCACAGTCGTCGTAATCGAGCACGACATGGCATTTGTTCGCGATCTAAAAGCCCACACCATGGTTTTGCACCACGGTAAAGTCATCGCGTCCGGCTCCTTTGAGGACATCGAAAACAACGATCTTGTTCGCGATGTCTATCTGGGGAGGAGGTAAATGCTGACTGTCCAACACCTCACCTCCGGATACGGATCGGCGAAGATCCTCAATGGGGTCAACCTGGATCTTGGCAGCAAGGAGGTTGTCGCCATCCTTGGCCGAAACGGCGTCGGAAAGACAACGTTACTAAAGACCGTGATGGGGATCGTCGCTACGCAGTCCGGCACAACAGAGCTTAAGGGCCAGAACATAACGAAACTGCCAACACATGACATTGCCAAAGCTGGCATCGGATACGTTCCCCAAGGCCGGGGCATATTCGACAAGTTGTCCGTTAAAGAAAATCTTCGCATGGGCCTTCGGTCCCGCCCTGATGGCAGCGATGAAATTCCCGAATATATCTATGAAAAGTTCCCGATCCTTTTGGAACGAAGTGGCCAACTCGCCGGCACTCTATCCGGCGGACAGAAACAACAGTTAGCGATATCGCGCGCGCTCTGCGGTGATCCGAAACTCCTGCTTTTGGACGAACCTTCTGAAGGCATTCAGCCAAACATTGTCCAGGAAATCGGCAGCTTCGTGCGGGAGCTTGTCGAGCGCCGCGATATCTCAGTTCTCATTGTTGAGCAGAACCTCGAGCTAATTGGCCTCGCGGCTGATCGCTTCGAGATCATGGTCAAGGGTGAACTCGTTCACCGCGGACTGACCAGTGAACTCAACAATGAGGAAATGCTCAAGGAATACCTCTCCGTTTGAGCGATCCAGGAAAATCAACCAACCGACAGGGAGATTAGAAGATGTCAAAGAGTAACGTAACCAGGCGGCAAACGCTTGCCACTCTTGGCAAGGGTGCGGCCCTTGCCGGTGTGGCAACCCTCGGCATGCCGGCAATCGTGCGTGCGCAGAGCGGACCGATAAAACTCGGGTTTCTCTCCGGCCTGACTGGTCTTGAGACCATTCTCGGCGAAACTCAGTTGAATTGCTTCAAACTGGCCGTCAGTCAAATCAATGCTGCCTCCGGCATCGCCGGTCGCCAGATCGAATTCATCGTTGAAGACGATCAAACAACCACCAAGGGCGCCATTGATAAGGCCCGTAAGCTAATCAATCAGGACCAGGTAGATGCCACCATCGGCCTCATCGCGAGTTTGACCCATGTTGCAGCCCGCAGCGTGACAACTCCGGCCAAGAAGCTGCTTATGTACACGACCTACTATGAAGGCGACGTGTGCGAGCGATATTTCTTTTCCACCGGTCAGATTCCGAACCAGCAGATCGATCCTTCGGTTGAATGGCTTACCGCCAATGAAGGTAAATCTACATACATCATCGGTTCGGACTACGTTTGGCCGCGCAAGAGCGCGGACGCCATCAAGGCGGCCATGGAAGCCAAAGGCGGGAAGGTTCTTGACGCGGAATTCTTCCCGTTCGGTACCAGTGACTTCGGCCCCGCACTCGACCGTGTCAAATCCGCCAACCCGGATTTCGTCTGGTGCATGTGCGCAGGCAATGACCTCATCACGTTCCTGAAGCAATTCAACAGTTTTGGTTTGGGAAAACAGTTGTTCAGCCAGGGTCTGGATGATGTTTTCAGTCAGGCGGAACCTGAACTCACCAATGGAGCCATTTCCGACCAGTCATACTTCATGGGCATCGAATCCGAAGAGAACGCAAAGTTCAAGGCAGCCTATAGAGACATGTTTGGTCCGAAGCCCATCAATGCCATCGGCGAGGCAACCTATAACGCAGTCTATCTCTACAAGGCCGCGGTTGAAAAAGCCGGTTCAACTGAAACGGAGGCTGTTATCGACGCCCTTGGTCAGGTCGAATTCGATGCGCCACAGGGCAAGGTCAGCTTCGCCTCAAACAATGTCGCCCGGTCCAACAGTATCCTGGCTCGCGCCAACAATGGCGACTGGGACGTGATCAAGGACTTCGGGCAAGTTGACCCAGTCGTTCCTGGATGCTCCTTGTAGCGGAGGCCGACGTCCTGAAAGCGAGTCCGGTTTGAAAACTGAACCACAAGACGACGCCAAAACAAATGGGGTGGCAGCGGTTGCTGCCATCCGAAGACGAGAAGTGTCGGCAACCGAGCTGATCGGACATTTCCTTACAGGGATCAAACACTCGAACCCGGAATTTTCGGCTGTCAGTGAGACTTTGGAGGATCAGGCGCTCAAAAAAGCCGAGGAGCTGGATGCAAGAATTGAGAAAAGCAAACCAGTCGGCCCGCTCGCGGGCTTGCCAGTTGTGGTGAAAGAAAATTGCGATACCAAAGGCGCGACCTGTTCGGCGGGTCTTTCTTTTCGGCGGGAACACAGGCCGAAAGAAGATGCTGCCATAACAGGAATGCTTAGAGACGCTGATGCAATTATCCTGGGCATTTCCGTCAGTGACCCGGGCGCATTCAGTACCCGTACTCCGGATGTTGTCCACCCGCTCGACAAGCGCCTTACAGTCGGAGGCTCAAGCGGCGGTTCCGCCGCTGCACTTCTATCCGGGATGTGCATGGGCGCGATCGGGACCGACACCGGAGGCTCCATCAGAATACCTTCCGCCTGCTGTGGAACTGTTGGCCTCAAGCCAACTTACGGCTCCTTGCCTGTAACAGGTGTTTTCCCGCTTGTGCCGTCACTTGATCATGTGGGTCCGATGGCGAGGAACGTGATCGACGTTGAGCTGATGTGGCATGCACTTCGCAGCAGGAATTTACCGGATACCCGTTCGATCGCTCAGATTGGATTTGATCCTGCGTGGCTGTCAGAAGCGGAACCGGACGTCCAAAATGCCATGTATGAGCTATTTGCATCCATCGAGCGCGGAGGAATTGCAGTACGCGAAATCCGGCTTCCGGAGCTGGATGAGATTGCGGAAGTCCACGGAACGATCTTCATCGTCGAGGCGCTGAACTATCATATGGCGACACACGGTAAGCATCGTTTCGAATACCCGCAAATAGCGCAAGACTGGTTTGAGTTTGCAGAAAAAACCACCGCTGAGGACTACGAAGCGGCTGTCGCCAAACGGGCTGTGTATACCGCGTGTGTAAACGAACTGCTGGGCGAATTCGATTTCATATTGGGACCGACCCTCCTTGTCAGGGAAATCGACAAGGATGCGTTGAAAATAAGGATTGCAGAACGTGATCTGGATTTCACCATGGGTATGGTACGGGCGACCTCGCTTTTTGACCACACCGGGCATCCGGCCCTGGCAATGCCTCTTTCCTCAAATTGCAAAGGTATTCCTCCGAGTCTCCAGATAGTGGGTCGAAAGCACGATGAAACCCGGCTTCTCAAGTTCGCCAGACAGATTGATGAGAATTCAATTTGGCATGAGGATGAAAGAATGATGCAGCTGCTAGGAGACGCAGACGATACTCCCGAGCCCTCGACACTTGCTTCCTCCCAAGTTGTGCGATGGCGCAACTGAATGGCGGGCGGGCTCCATCGGGCGCGCTCGCCGGT
>NZ_JAPJZH010000027.1 GCF_027889715.1 Allohoeflea poritis | reverse complement strand
CAAGGCAACAGCCCATCACATCGCACAACTGGTCAATCGGCTCGAACCACTCGAGCGCGAAAGACCCGAACTCTTCAGCAAGAGCTAGAGCAAGATGAGGGAGCGCGCCGGTGACACGCAAGGACAGTCGGCCAAACGGGCGATACGCCGCCAGATTGAGCGCAGTCGAGTGAGCTCAAAAAACCTTCAATCAATTCAACTACATAGTATTATTATCCGGAAGAGTTCCGACAATTGCCCCGTCGCCATGATGGCGCAATCACATTCTCCTGCCGGATACGCATCGCCTTGAAGGCCTACTCACCCAGATCGTAATTCGCGATCGTGGCAGCGGTAATCTCGTCGGTAATCAGGTTGGATGGTTTCAGCAGCCTCAAGGCCCCGATAAGCGCCTCTATCTTCTCTTCACCACCCGAAATCACGACCACATCTTTTGCCCGTTTCAGTTTTGCGATTTCGATGGCAATCGCGCGATCGTTGACGGGGTGGTCTACGATTTCGCCTTCGACATTGATGAAGTTATAGAGAATATCGCCAACCACGCCGACATTGATCAGGGACCTGCGATCGGCCTCCGACAGGTGCCCAACGCGATAGGACGTATTCAGGCTGGCAATGCCGCCGACACTGACAAAGGCGACATCGAGCGAATTGGCATATTCGAAGATCTGGCTGATGCCGCAATGCTCGAGAAGCGCATGCTTGGTTTCCACGCTGTCGACGATCGCCGGCGCGGGCACCAGATACCCTTCCCCATTGAACCGTTCAGCGAATTGCCAGGCAAATTCAGCCGGATTGAACCGCTTGGCCTCGGCGATGCCGCCAAGCAGTGAAACGACCCGGATGTCCTCAAGCGCGCGCCCCTCGATATGAGGCAATGTCGAATACAGCGTGCGCCCCCACCCGACACCGATATTCATGCCCGAACGCACATAATCGGAGATAAAGCGGCCGGCGGCCACGGAGATGGATTTGATGGGATCCGAGGCAGGATCGGACCGGGGCGCCACAACAACCCTGCTGACATTGAAGCGGGTTTCGATCCGGCGCTGAATTGCGATTATCGGCTGCAGGTCCGAATTGATCTGGATGTTGATTTCACCGCGCTTGCGCGCATCGGCGAGCAGGCGGGTTACCTGCAGACGGGTTATGCCCAGCACCGCTGCGACTTCCTGCTGATTGAGACCTTCAATGTGGTAGAGCCACGCCGCGCGAATCCGCTGCTCATGGACCGCGTCAATCAGCGAGCCCTCCAGGCGTTTTTTGGATGTTTCAATAGGTGTGGCCATTGCATTGCCCGATATGTGCTGGCTGACCATCTGCACGATGAACGGAGTCTCTGTCAAATCCGGGATACGGAAGCCGGCACCCCGCTAAGACGTTCCGAGTGCCAGCAGGAAAGGGTTTTCCACCAGCCGCTGCCATTCGCCGAGCCAGCGCGCACCCGAAACACCATCCACAACACGGTGATCGCAGGACAGCCGAACCGAAAGCACGGTTGCCGCAACTGGTGCGCCATCATCGTTTTCCACGAACTGGCGCGTGGCCATTCCAACCGCAAGAATCATGCTCTCCGGCGGATTGATAATGGCACTGAAAGCCTTCACGCCGTACATTCCGAGATTGGAGATGGCGAAGGACCCGCCCTGGTACGCGTTGCTGGCTAGTTTGCCAGCCCTGGCGCGCTCGGCAAGTCCGGCAATTTCGTTTGAAATCGCAAGCAGCGACTTGCTTTGCGCCTGCCTTACCACCGGCGTCATCAATCCGCCTTCGACGGACACGGCAACGGAGATATTGGCATCCCGATAGCGAAGGATCTCATCACCCGCCCAGGATGCGTTCGCTTCGGGAACGGCCATCAGGGCCATAGCGCTGGCTTTCACCAGCAGATCATTGATCGAAATCCTGACCGACCCGGACCCCTCCAGCGATTTGTTTATCTCCGCACGAAAAGCCAGCAACTTGTCCAGCCGGCAATCGGCTTCGAGATAAAAATGCGGGACCGTGGCCTTGCTGGCACTAAGCCGCTCGGCGACGGTCGCTCTCATTCTGTCAACCGGCACGACCTCATAATCGATGCCGAGTGAATCGAGCCGGTCCTTGCTGGCGTTCGTTGCAGCGTCAGCCCTTACCGGAGCGGATGCGGTTGACGCCACGGATTTTGCCGCCTCGACATCTTTCCGCGTGACCCGGCCGCGCGGGCCGCTCCCCGCAACGGCGGAAATGTCTATGCCCGCCGCCTTCGCCATTCGTCTGGCAAGCGGCGTGGCACGCTTTCTTTCAGTGGTGATCGCAGCCGCATCGGTCACCGGTGTGCTGACCGGCAATGCCTCCCGGGGTGGCCCACTTGCCGCGGTGTTTTCTTCCGGGCGTGGTGCGGGTTCCCGTTGCAGCACCTCCAGGCTCTCGCCGTCGGCGAGGATCCAGGCGATCCTGTCGCCGATCTTGACGGTTTCGCCAGCCTGCGCGCGGACCTGCCGCAATGTGCCTGAGGCCGGACTTTCCACTTCCATCGCCGCCTTGTCGGTCTCGATATCGAACAGGGCGTCGCCTTTCTGCACCGGATCACCCTCCTGGATATGCCAGGCGGCGATGGTGCCGGCCTCCATGTCCATATCCACTTTCGGCATGATGACTTCGGTCGGCATTTCAAAGTTGTCCGCGGCACAATTGAGAAGCGCTGGAAACGATGTTGTCGACCTGCGGGACGGCGGCCTTTTCGAGATCCGGATTGTAGGGCATCGGCGCCTCCGCCCCGCCCAGGCGGATGATCGGCGCATCAAGGAAATCAAAGGCCTCGCTCTCGGCCACCATCGCGCTGATCTCGGCGCCGACGCCCAAGGTCTTGACACCCTCATAGACACATATGAGGCGTGTCGTCTTCTTGACGCTTTCCACGATTGTGTGGCGATCGATCGGACGCACCGATCTGAGGTCGATCACTTCAGCGGAAATACCGTCCCCGGCAAGAAACTCGGCGGCCTCCAGCGAGCGCTGCACCATAACCGAACTGGCGACGATCGTTACATCCGTGCCTTGCCGGCGGATTTCCGCCTTGTCGAGCGATGTGGTGTAGTGCCCCGTCGGCACCATACCCTTGGTTTTGTAAAGAAGCTTGTGTTCAAACACCATCACCGGGTCCGGATCCTCGAGCGCGCGCAGCAGCATGCCCTTGGCATCGCGCGGCGTCGATGGCTGCACCACCTTGAGGCCGGGAACATGTCCGAGCCACGCCTCCAGGCTCTGGCTGTGCTGGGCGGCGGCACCCGTTCCCGACCCGGCCGGAAAGCGCATTACCAGCGGCACGGAGACAGCGCCGCCAAGCATATAGCGCATTTTTGCCGCCTGATTGCAGATCTGTTCCATCGCCAACATGGCAAAGTCGGAGAACTGAAACTCGAAGACAGGCCGCAGCCCGGTCGCGGCCGCGCCGACCGCGACACCGGCACCGCCGAGTTCCGATATCGGCGTATCGAGAACACGGTCGGCGCCGTGTTTGTGAACAAGGTCGCCCGTGACCTGAAACGCGCCGCCGTAAACGCCGATATCCTCGCCCATGAGCACAACTCGCTCGTCGGTTGTCAGTGCGATATCGAGAGCATCGCGGATGGCCTCTGCATAGGACATCTCGACGATTTCTTCCTCCTGCGCGGCGTTGTGGACATTCATTGTGCCGCTTCCGTATAGACGTCGCGCGTCACGTCGGACGGCGAGGGATCCGGGCTGGCTTTGGCGAATTCGATCGCGGTCTCTATCTGCCGGTTGACATCCGCCTCCAGCGCTTGGATTTCATCGGCCGTCATGATGCCGTGGTCTTCGAGCTCCGCTGCGAAACTTTTAATCGGATCCCGCTCCATCCATTCGCCGATCTCTTCCTTCGTGCGGTAGCGGTTGCGGTCCGATTTCGAATGTCCGCGCCAGCGATAGGTCACATTCTCGACAAGGGATGGCCCGTGGCCGGAGCGGGCGTGTTCGACCGCTTCGTTCACGGCTTCACACACCGCGGAAAAATCATTGCCGTCGACTGTCTTTCCCGGCATGGAATAGGCCGCCGCACGATCCGCGATATTTGCCACCGCGGTGGAGCGCTCCGTCGAAGTGGACATGCCGTATTTGTTGTTTTCGCAGACAAATACGACCGGCAGCTTCCAGATCGACGCCATATTGAGCGCTTCGTGAAACGCCCCTTCATTGTTGGCGCCATCGCCGAAAAAGCAGAGCACGACTTTTCCGGTTTTCAATGTCTTGGCGGTCAAGGCCGCGCCAACGGCGATGGGAATACCGCCGCCGACAATACCGTTTGCCCCGAGGTTGCCCTTCTCCACGTCGGCGATATGCATGGATCCGCCGCGGCCCTTGCAATAGCCCGTTTCCTTGCCGAAGAATTCGGCGAACATCATTGCGATGTCGGCATCCTTTGCTATGCAGTGGCCGTGGCCGCGATGCGTGGACGTAATCTGATCGTCAGGTGCCAAAGGCATGCAGCTTCCCACCGCGCTGGCCTCCTGGCCGATGGACAGATGCATCGTGCCGTGGATAAGACCGCGCATATAGCTGTCCTCGGCCCCTTCCTCGAATTTTCTTATGAGATACATCCGCCTCAGCGCTTCGACGAGTTGTTGACGCTCATAGTTGGCGATCGCAAAGGGTGTGTTTGCCTTTTTTGATTTCGACATCGCAAAAATCCGTCAGGGCTGCGCCGCGAGCATCTTGTCCTGCAATGCCCTAAGCTGAACGATTTTCGAATCCGCATCCGGCGATATGCAGTCGGCGGTCAACAGATCGCCCTTCCTGACGGCCTTCGTGACAAGGCCACCGGCAAGGAGGCCGCAAGGCACGGCCTGCTTCTGACGGGCTTCGGAAGCCTCGAGGATCCAGGCGCGATAGCAATATTCTCCGATCTGGTCGAGCCTCTCGCCGACCTCCAGGTCCCGCTTGGCAACGGCGCCGACTTCAGCGACCGGACGAGGAAGCGGCACCATGTCGGCCTTCTTGTGCAGCACCGCCCGGGCGCAGGTCAGCGGCACTTCAAGCGAAGTCAGGTGATAGGGACGCACGAAAGTGAAATACGGCCCCTTGCCCATCTTCAGATCTTCCATGCGCTCCCTGATGCGCGGATGCGCCATCTCCGCGACAACAAAGACACCAGGTGCAAGACCCTTGCCCAGCGTGTAGTCGACACGTCCCACTCCGGACAATATGCCGCCATCGGCCTTCGGTATAAGCACCGAGGAAAGCTGATCGCCCGGTATATGCGGCCCGTGCATTCCGGGCTTGTCCGGCAACAGGCCGGTCGCATTGGCGATGGCCGCCATCTCGACCATGGTCTTGGAGCCATCGACGAACTCCACCAGCATACGGGGATTCATCGCCCTCCTGGCCGCTTCTTCCTCATATTGGTCGGGTGTGGCGTCGATCTTCAACGGATTGTTCTTGCCTTTTCCGGCGGCGACAATCGTGTGTCCCATGGCAGATACGAATTCGATCAGTTCCATGCAGGAGGAAGGTTCATCGCCGGCGCCGAGCGTATAGACGACGCCAAGCCGGTCAGCCTGGGCTTTGAGATACGCGCCGACGGTCACATCGGCCTCGACATTCATC
The DNA here is from genome assembly GCF_027889715.1 of Allohoeflea poritis. GTDB lineage: Bacteria > Pseudomonadota > Alphaproteobacteria > Rhizobiales > Rhizobiaceae > Hoeflea_A > Hoeflea_A poritis. The sequence continues at coordinate 25,528 of NZ_JAPJZH010000027.1, read as the reverse complement.
ATGACGAGGTGCTTGCCATGTTCCATGGCCGACAGACCGTACTGGGCACCGACCCCCGGCAGCCCTGTGGCCTCGACCACCACATCGACAAGACCGCTCTGCAGGAGAGCCGATGCATCATCGACAATGCCGACCTTGCCCGCCTCGATGGCTGCATTCAGATCGTCGCCACCGCTCGCATGCCGGGCGTGACCGCCCTCGCCGAAAGCGATTTCAACGGCTTTTTCGGCGGCACCGGGCCGGATATCGGCGATCGCCGCCACTTCGATCCCGTCCATGAGCGAGGCGCGCGCAACAATGTCGGTTCCCATCTCACCGCAGCCAATTAGGCCGATGCGAATAGGTGCGCTATCTTGAGACCGGACCTTGAGTTCTTTGGCGAGGCCGGTCAAAGCGACATTCGATACCATCAATCCTCCTCCAAGGGATGCGAGCAGTATGAGAACTTTTGATGTTGTGTCAATACATATGTTCACAACTGAGGCATCATAAACATAAATACCAGTTGACATCAGTCGAATAATGAACATTAGTATTTGTTAACGATCAATTGTGCAATGCGCAAAGATCGTCTGGGAGGAATGGGCAGCCGATGGGACGCGACGCAATTTCGGTCGAAGAGCCGATCGTTATTTTTGAAGGCATCTCAGCCCGGCTGCGGCTATCCTCTCCACCATCAAACTGGAGGAGAACACATGTTTCCGAACAAAATGGGTAAGAGCGCCGGGTTGCGCGACGTGACGCGTCGTTCATTTCTGAAGTCCGGCGCCGCTGTTGGCGTGACTTCGGCCCTCGCATCCACGATGAGTTCGCCGTTTGTAGCCAGCGCGTTCGCGCAGGAGATGCGCGATCCGGCAAGCATTCTGGCGGATATCAGCGTCAGGAAATATGTCCGGGAGGACTACCAGAAACTTTATGACATGAGCGAAGCGCCCCTCTGGGATCCGAACAAGGACTGGATCAGGACGGTTGACTGGGAGAAGGTGCGCTCCGAACTGGCCGGCACGACCGTACGCTTTGCAATCGGTGCCGCTGACCAGGAATCGGCGGCGGAAGGCCTGGTGCCGTTCGAAGAACTCTCCGGCATCAAGGTCGAACTCGTGCCGATCCCGGACGACAGCTTCTACGACAAGGCGCTTGCGGAATTCATATCCGGAAATGCGTCCTTCGACGCGCTGCAGTTCTTCTCGCCGTGGCTTGGCGATTTCGCGGCCCCCGGATTCCTCGCTCCGTTGGACGACTATGCATCCAAATGGGGCCTTCCGCTTGACGATTTCTACGACACCTATCGTCTGAATTACGGTTTCTTCAATGGCGTGATGTACGGCATTCCTTTCGACTGCGATATCCAGATGGTTCACGTCCGCAAGGCCGCGATGGAAGAATTGCTGGGTGGCCCGGTGGACAGGTCCAAGTCGGTTCCGTCTTACGATGAACTCATCCGGGTCTCGGGCGAACTGAACAAGATCCAGCCTGGCGTCGCCGGTGTCGGCCTGATGTGCGCGCGCGGTTTCTGGTCGACCTATACCTGGGAACACATCGCGGCTCAGGCTGGCATGATGCTCTTTGACGAGAGCTGGGAGCCGATTTTCAACAATGACGCCGGCATGAAGGGCCTGGAGATTATTCTCGAACTGTCCAAGAACGCCAATGAAGGTTTTGCCGGTGCCGGTTGGCCTGAAAACCGTGCCGCATGGCTCGGCGGTCAGCTTGCCACCAACATTTCCTGGCAGGACAGCGGCACCCAGGCCATGCGTCCGGACCAGAGCCAGATTGTCGGTGACTTCGTGACGCTCTACGAGCCACGTATTGAGGGCGGCCGCTTTGCGCCACCGAACATCGCCGGGTCCACATCCTGCGTATCGGCATCGGCGCAAAATCCGGAAGGTGCGTTCCTGATGCTGGCGTTCCTGACCACAGCGTCCATAATGGCCATGAACGAGGCAAACGCGAACGGCGTCGCCCCAGGCTATCGGTCCGTGCTGACCAACCCGGATCTCCAGGCGGTTTCACAGCCGGCCAAGGTCTGGGGAGACAGTCTGGACTATGCATGGTGCGCCCCGCGTCTGCCCGGAATGTTCAACATGGAGCAGGCAATCGGAAATGAGATCAACCGCGCCGTCGTCGGCCAGATTTCCGCGAAGGAAGCGCTCGACAATGGTGTCGCGGCGGTCCGCAAGATCATGGACGACAACGGGTTCTACTCCGGCAAACCTCCCGTCGAATATGCGGCAGCGGCTCCGGGCCTCTACGTCGGAGAAGGCAAGGCCCTGCCCTTCTGATCCGAAAGCGCATCGCAAAACGATGAATGACTGCCGGGAAGTGTCTTTATGACAGATTCGCTGACAAAAGACCCCGGGGCGGCAATTGCCGCCCCGGGGTCCAACAAGAAGAAAATCGTACGGCGCCGCAGCAAGAGGCTGAAACGCCTTTTTCCTTATCTCCTGGTCGCGCCGGCGGTCATCTACCTCCTGATGATCACGCTTTATCCCGGCATCTACGCGATCATTCAGAGTTTCTATTTTGTGAAATTCGGCCCGTGGCGTCCGGTCGGCCTCGAAAACTATGTCGAGCTGTTCAACGACCGCGAGTTCTGGGCGGCGCTGTGGAACACCTTCGTGATCGGCTCAATTTCGCTTTGCCTGCAATGCGTATTGGCGTTGCTGTTGGCCTATTACGCCTATCGCGACCCGTGGATCCAGGGCTGGCGGATCGTGTTTCTGGTCCCGATGCTTTTCATGCCCTCGGCTGTCGCCTTTATCTTCAAGCTGGCTTTCCTCGACGGGCGCGTCTTTTCCGATCTGCTCATTCGTATCGGCCTGATCGACTCAAATCTGGCAATCCCGTCCTCCATCTGGATGAGCCGCGCTTTGCTCATTCTCGCCGACACATGGCAGTGGACACCCTTCCTGTTCATCATTTTTGTCGCCGCGCTTCAGGGGCAGGACGAGGAAGTCGAGGAAGCCGCGCGCCTCGACGGCGCAAGCTGGGCAGCGATCTTCTGGAACATCTCGCTTCCGCTTATGCGTCCCGTGATCGCAGTCGCCCTGATACTGCGCGCGATCGACATCACGACCATGTTCGCCAATGTCTTCATCATCACCAAGGGCGGCCCGGGCGGAGCGACGGAGACAATCAGCTATTTCATCTACAGGATCGGCTTCAAGACCTTCAATTTCGGCTATGCATCCGCCGCATCGGTCGTCATGCTGATCCTTACCGTTATCATCGCGCAGCTCGTGGTCAAACGGGCATTCGTTTCGGGTAGAGGATAGACGATGGCATCGATCAGACGCACCGGCGGCGAGAAACTCTGGATCCGTTATCTCATTCTCGGTGCCTGGGCGCTCTTCTGCATAACGCCAGCTCTGTGGTTTCTTTCCATCGGCCTGCGGCCGAGGACCGAGATCATAACGCCTCAACCGATCTACTGGCCAACGTTCAGCCTCGACGCCTGGCACATGTTGTGGTCGGACTGGCCGATGGCCAAATATCTTCGCAACTCGGTGGCGGCGATATTCGGCTCCGTCCTGATCGATCTCGTTCTCGCGATACCCGCGGCCTATTCGCTGGCCCGTTACGAATACAGGGGGCGGGACGACATAGGTTTTTATATTCTCTCCACACGCATGATGGCGCCGGCGATCGTTGCCATCCCGATCTTCTTCCTGTTCCGCAACGCCGGCCTGCTCGACACGGTTTGGGCGCTGATGTTGATTTACGCCGCAGTCAACCTGAGCGTCGTCACCTGGATCATCCGCTCCTATATGCTGGATATCCCGAAGGAGCTGGAGGATTCGGCGCGCACGGACGGGGCCAGCGACCTGCGAATACTGTGGGAGATCATTATTCCGGCTATCCGGCCGGGCATCATCACCGCGGCGGTCATTGCGATGATCTTCGCGATCAACGAGTTTCTGTTTACGCTTCTCATCGCATCGACGCCCAAGGCCTATACGATGTCGGTGGCCCTGGCGAATTTCACCGGCGGCTCGGACGGCGTGATCTACAATGCCATCGCTCTTGTGGCCTTCCTGGCATTCATTCCGGTGTTCATCGTCGTTGTGGCGATCCAGAAGCATCTTAGCCGGGGCCTGACCCTGGGCGCTGTAAAGGGGTAGTTGCCATGGCGAGGATAGAACTCGAGGGGATACAGAAGCGTTGGGGGCCGGTCTGGGGTGTCCGGGACGTCAATCTCGACATCAAGGACGAAGAGCTGGTGGTTTTCCTCGGCCCATCCGGCTGCGGCAAAACAACGACAATGCGTATGATCGCCGGCCTCGAGGAGCCGACCGAAGGCACGATCCGCATGGATGGCGAACTGGTCAATGACTTCGATGCCAGGGATCGCGACGTCGCCATGGTGTTCCAGGGCTACGCGCTCTATCCCAATATGAGCATCTATGAGAACATCCGCTTTCCCCTGCGCATGCGCGATGTGCCGAAAGCCGAGCACGAAAAGCTCGTGCGCGAAGCCGCGCAGCTGGTCGAACTGGAAGATTATCTCGACCGCAAGCCGGGAGCCCTGTCCGGCGGACAGCGGCAGCGCGCAGCCCTGGCGCGGGCCATCGTCCGCAAACCCAAAGTGTTTCTGATGGACGAACCGCTGTCGAACCTTGACGCCAAGCTGCGTCATGCCATGCGCGTTCAGATCAAGCACCTTCAACGGCAACTCAGGATCACCACCGTTTACGTGACCCACGACCAGATCGAGGCGATGACCCTGGCGGACCGCATCGTCGTCATGGATTCGGGACTGATTCAGCAGATCGGCACGCCGGACGAAATCTACTCCGATCCGGCCAACACTTTTGTGGCATCGTTCATCGGTTCGCCGCCGATGAACATCGTTTCAGGCGTTATCGAGAACCGTACCTTCAGGTCGGAAGGAATAGAAATCCCCGAGTTGCAGATCGACCACAGCGGACCCACATCCTTCGGCATACGCCCGGAGGACTGTGTTGTGGCAAGGGATGCGTCCCGGCCTTCCCATTTCCGGGGTTCGGTCTACGGGGTGGAGCCCACGGGAGACCTGACCTATCTGACCATGCGGGCGGGTGACAAGAATTTCGAGGTCAAGACCGACCGGAGCTACCGCGCTGATCTAGGAGCCGAAGAAAGGATCGCCTTCGACACCGAACGCATGTACTTTTTCGATACCGAAAGCGGCAGACGGATAACGTGACCGACATGGGCTTTGACTACACTTCGATCGGCTTCTACACATTTGATTGTCTTGGCCGTCCGGTCACAAACATTCCGCCGGGAGGCAACACCTATTTCATCGATGAATTGACGCTGGCCGTCTCGGGAGCGGCCGGATCCGCAGCCATTGTCGCGGCCAAGCACGGCCTGAAGGTTCAGGCGGTCGGTGGAGTGGGCGCGGACGATATGGGCGACTGGGTGGTTGCCAAACTGCAGAGCTTCGGAGTCGATACCGCCAACATGCAGCTGTGCGAAGACGTATCCACCTCGTCTTCGATCGTGACGACGCGCCCGGACGGAGCCCGGCCGGCCCTTCACAAGAAAGGCGCGACCGGCGCTTTTTTTATCGACGACGGCAGCGTGGATCGGGTCCTCGATACCAATATCCTGCATGTCGGCGGCGTCGGGCTGATGGACCGCATGGACACCGGCCGCACCCGCGAGATCATGCAGGCGGCCAAAAACAAGGGCTGCAAGACAACGCTCGACGTGTTCGCATCGACGAAGCATGATGCGGAACTGGTCGAGCCGCTGCTGCCATTCACCGACTATTTCATGCCGTCGGAGGAGGAGGCGATGGCCCTGTCAGGGCTGTCCGACTTCGACGAGATTTCCGATTACCTTTTGTCCAGGGGCGCAGGCGCGGTCATCCTCACGCTCGGAGAAATGGGCGCCATGTACCGTGACCAATCCGGAAAATCGTTTAAAATGCCGTCCTACGACATTAATGTCGTTTGCACCTGTGGGTGTGGTGACTGCTTCAATGCGGGATTTGCGACGGGTCTGCATCTGGACTTCGCGATTGAGGATTGTGTGCGGCTTGGCCAGGCTTCCTCGGCCCAGAATGCAATGGGACTGGGTTCTCAGGCCGTGATCACCGATCTTTCGAACTCCATAGATTTTATGGAGAATACACCCACCAGATGACGTTTGGAGATGGAGGTTCCGGCCGACATGGACAAGAGCAGGCAGGCACACGCCAGACATGCACCCGAACTCCTCGTGCGCGATGCGCTGAGAGGTTTCAGATACGCTGTACGCCGTTCCACGCATCTATTTGCCAATGCCGATCAAAGCACTTTGCCGCAGCCGATCGGCGAGATCACGTCGCGTATTGCGAAAAAGATAGACAGCGTGTCACAGGAGGCGGAATACATGTCCTCGTCGGTCATTGGCGGCCCGCTGAAGAAAGCCGCATTGCCCGACAAGGCGTTTTTCGGACAGGACGGCTATGATCCGAACGCAGCGGACCGCGCGCCAAGGGAAGCGGCGGCGGCCCTGTATTTCGGGCTTTCCTGGTCGGCCAGACAATTGGGTTGCGACGACATGCTGCTCAGCGAGACGATTTGTCTTGAGTGTGTCGAACGGCTGGGCAACAACGCCTTGCAGGGCTCAGCCTCCGAAATGGCGGATATGCTGGCGTGCGATATTATCGACCGGCGCGCTTTCAGGCTTTTCGCTCCGGCTGCCGCCGATCCGCAAAGCCTGCGTTTCCGCGTCACGGTGGGATCGGCCTATACCGCGGCGCTCTGGTTCTTTGCGCCGAGGGGCATCGCGGCCGGCAGCGAGGAAGACCTTCTTGACAATTGCTGCGCAATCATACGCGATCACCTGGATCGGATCATTCAGATACGGACCGGTTCCGGATCGACCGAACGGCTTTTTGAAGAACTTATCGACATCGTCTAGACCGTTATGACCAGGCTGCCCCAGATAAAGTTTCCGCATTCGCGCGACAGGCCGGTGCGAAAAGTCGCCAGGAGCCTGCGCTGGTTCCTCGAAGCTTTTTCCAGCCAGGTCAACGGGATCTCGTCTGAAACGGGATTGCATTTCGATATCGACAAACAAAAGCTTCGAACCGTTTTCCTGACTTGGGTGAAGCTGTTCGAGGCACAGAAACCCTCCGAGCCGAAGCAGAAAATCGGATACATAACATTTTCCGCGGCAATGATGCTTTCGGAACTGATTGACGGTAATCCGATCCGGATCATCCGCAAGCCGGAAAACGCCAACACGGATATTCCGCTGTATTACTGGCCGGAGGGCTATGTGTATGTCGCATTCTGCATGAATGTCAGGTCGGCGGTGCTGGCGCAGGATTTGAACATCGACGTGGATGCCGCGCCGCCTTTTGACGACATACGCACATGGTGGTCGTTCAGGGAAAACGCCCGGGAAGACAGTTCGACCGCCATCGGCTTTTTCGAACTCTTCGTTGGCGACGACCCCAAATGGTCCGGGCCGAAGCTCTTTTCTCCATCCCATGCGGAAACGAATACCGACCGAATGCTTGAAAGAGCGCAGAAACACCTTACAGATTGATCCTGATTCGGCGTTCGCCGGATGCATGGCCGTGAAATGGGCGGGTCGTGCCGGCCGGAAGGGAGCGCACCAGTGACACTCAAGGACGACACGCCAAAGGGCTGTTACGCGGCGCGTTTGAACGCGTTCAAAGCCGTGGATCCCGATCCTTCGAAGCCGCCATTGGCCGCAATGATCGGGGCGGCGGGCCGTGTCGGCGGTCTCGGTGCAGCCGATCTCAATTACCCCGACCATTTTGCCGATATGACCTGGCGGCAAGTCAAACGGCTGCTGGATGACAACGGTCTCGCCCTGAACGGGCTGGCCATGCGTTATTACACGGATCCGGGCTTCGCGTTGGGCGCGTTCACGAACCCGGACAAGGCGGTCAGGCAGGCTGCCGTCGACATCACCAGGAAAGGCATCGATACATTGTCCGAAATGGGCGGTTCCCTGATGACCCTGTGGATGGGCCAAGACGGCTTCGACTATGCGATGCAGGGCGATTATGGCTCCATGTGGGATGCGACAATCGACAGCCTGCGGGGGGTGGCGGACCACAATCCGGATATCGACATCGCCATCGAATACAAGCCCAACGAACCCCGCGCCTATGCCCTCATGCCCGATGTCGGGACCACAATCCTGGGCGTGCTTGAGGCCGACCGCCCGAATATCGGTGTCACGCTGGATTTCGCCCATGTTCTCTACGCCGACGAGATGCCGGCCCATTCGGCCCACCTGATCGCCCGTCACGCGCGTCTTCTGGGCGTGCATCTCAATGACGGCAACGCCAAGCGCGACGACGGGCTGATGGTCGGAACGGTGCATCCGGTCGCAACGGTCGAGCTGTTCTGCGAACTCGACCGCATCGGCTATGACGGCGTGATCTATTTCGACACTTTTCCGGATCATTCCGGCCTCGATCCGGTCGAAGAGGCCCGAACCAACATTGCCATCGCGGAACGTCTGAGGGGCGTCGCCCGCTCACTTTCGGGCAACAATGAACTGACGGCGGCGATCGCGCGCCAGGACGCGACGCTGAGCCAGCGGATCGTGGCGCGGGCCCTTTATGGCGAAGACGGGTCATGACCGACGTTTTTGTCGTCGGCGCGCTGCATCTTGACGTGGTGGTGGACGCCCACCGCCTGCCGCATCTGGACGAAACGCTGATGGGAGAAAGCGTGGCCTACCGCTTCGGCGGCAAGGGCGGCAACCAGGCCGTCATGGCGGCACGCATGGGTGCGCTTGTGGCGATGGCGGGACGCGTCGGAAACGATGCCTTCGCGAACACCGTCCTGGCGGAACTGGATCGCTCGGGCGTCGATCGCGCGCAGGTGATGCAGGTGCAGGGATCGACCGGCATGAGCGTTGCAATCGTCGAAGCCGGCGGTGAATATGGCGCGGTCGTGGTTTCAGGCGTCAACCGGACCGTCGATCCGGATCAGGTCGATCCGCGCAATGCCAGTGTCGTCGTGCTGCAGAACGAAATTCCCGAAGACGTTAATTTGCGCGTCGCCCGGCGTGCCACCGGCGCGAAAATCGTCCTGAACGCCGCCCCGGCAAGACAGGTGCCGGAAGCCCTGTTGAGGGCCACCGATCTCCTGGTGGTCAACCGGGTCGAGGCGGCGCAACTGACCGGCGGCAAGGTCGACAATCTGGATGCGGTCCGGGCGGCCAGGGATTTGGCTGTGCGCGGGCCGAAGGCCGTTGTCGTCACTCTCGGGGCGCAGGGCGTTGTCCTTTGCGAAGGCGGGAAAGTCGAAACCATCACGCCGCCGACACGGGCGGACGGATCGACCCATGGTGCGGGCGATGCCTTCGTCGGCGCCCTGGCGACCGAACTTGCCCGTGCCGAACCGCTCGATGCTGCGGTGCGATTCGCATCCGCGGCGGCGGCCTGTTTTGTCGGAACATCGCCACAAGAGCGCGCGGCGATCGCGCGATCAAATGTCGAACGCTGGTTGGCGGAACTGTAGAGCCTGTCTGCCTGCCCGTTCCACGCCGATTCCGGTACCGTGTTTTCGGGTCCATATTGAAAGATCTTTTCGGACTGCAGGTTTAGAGCAATTCTGAGTTAGATTGGAGCATTTGATGGAGGAAAATCGGTTCACTCGGCTAGGCGCGTCGCGCAGCGCGATGTGGTGCATCGGGCAAGCGGCGCAACGACGTCCGATGGGCCGATTTTCCCCACCCTTGAGAGGATTATCATATTGAAAATCAGAGACAAATGGGCCGGGCGATTTTGGCCCCTGACGTCGTTGGATCGCGCTTGTGGTGGGTTAGCACCACGGCGCGCAATCCGCCCAACCAGTGACCAAAATCGCCGCGGTCAAATGATCCAATCTAACTCAGAATTGCTCTAAGTGAAATCTCTTGGGCGCAATCTCTTTCCGCGCTAATGTCCGGTCACGTTGGAGTACGGGGGTAACGAATTGTCCAAATTTCTCAATACATTCACTGTCGCAAAACCGGTTATCGCCATGGTGCATCTGGGCGCCCTGCCGGGCACGCCTCTTTACGATGCCCGGCGTGGTTTGGAAGGGCTTCTGGAAGGCGCACGCGCCGATCTGGCAGCGCTCCAGGCAGCCGGGTTCGATGCCGTGATGTTCGGCAATGAAAACGACCGGCCCTACGAATTCGACGTGGACCTCGCATCGACCGCGACCATGGCCTTCATCATCGGACAATTGCGGTCCGAAATATCGGTTCCCTTTGGGGTCAATGTGCTGTGGGACCCGAAGAGCTCGGTTGCCCTGGCAGCGGCCACGGGAGCCTCCTTTGTCCGCGAAATCTTCACGGGAACCTATGCCTCGGATATGGGTCCGTGGACGCCGGACGCCGGCGCGGCCTTGCGCTACCGCGACCGGCTCGGACGCCAGGATCTCGCAATGCTCTATAATGTGTCGGCCGAGTTTGCCGACAGCCTGGACCGGCGTCCCCTGCCCGATCGCGCCCGAAGCGCCGTGTTCAGTTCCATTCCCGATGCGGTCCTGGTGTCCGGACAGATCACCGGAGAGGCAGCGGCCATGTCCGACCTCGAGGCCGTCAAGGCGGTGCTGCCCGATACGCCCGTTCTGGCCAACACCGGCGTCAAGCACGACACGGTCGCCGATGTGCTTGCAGTCGCCGATGGCTGCGTCGTCGGCTCGGCCCTGAAGGTCGACGGCGACACCTGGAATGCGGTTGATCCGGACCGCGCCAGTGAATTCATGGCACGCGCGAAGGCGGCGCGCGGGGCATGAAGGAGCGGCTGAGACAAGACCTGACCGGCCTGATGGCCATACCGGGGCTGAGCGGTCATGAAGACCGAGTGCGACGCGCCATTGCCGGCCTGCTGTCCGCCGAGGGGATCGACAGCCGCTCGGACAGGATGGGAAATCTGATCGCCACCTTTGATGGCGCTGAGGATCGCCCGTCGGTCATGCTGTTCACCCATATGGACCAGCTCGGCTTCATCGTCCGCAAGATCGAGGACAACGGATTGATCCGCGTCGAACGTCTGGGCGGCGTTCCGGAACGCGCGCTGGCCAGCCAGGCCGTGACACTGTGCGTCGGCGAAGGGCGTGACATGGACGGCGTGCTCTACAACAAGAGCCACCATGCGACGCAGCCGGACGAAAAATACCATGTACCGAAGGTCGCGGAGATCCACATCGACACCGGCCACGGTTCCAGACCGGCCGTCGAAGCGGCGGGCGTGCAGATCGGGACACCCGTGGTCTACAAGCCGCGCGTTCTGCCTCTCGCCGATGATCGCCTGGCCGGCACCAGCATTGACGACCGCGCCGGCTGCGCCGTCCTGCTTGAAGTCGCACGGGCACTGAAGGACCGCTCGGACGGTCCCACCGTCCACCTCGTCTTTTCCGTCCAGGAGGAGTTCAATCTGCGCGGCGCGGTGGTGGCGGCCCAGTCCCTGCGGCCCGATATCGCGATCCAGATCGACCTGATGCTGGCGACCGACACGCCGGAAATGGCTTATCGCGGCGAAATGACCCTCGGCGGCGGACCGGGGATATCGCTCTATTCCTTCCACGGGCGCGGCACGTTGAACGGCGTTATCCCCCACCCCTCGGCTGTACGTCTCATGGAAGAGGCCGCTGCGGCAGGCAATATCCCGCTTCAGCGCAGCGCGCAGTCCGGTGTCCTGACGGACCTCAGCTACGTCCAGCTTGTCGGTGAAGGCGTCGTATCGATCGATGTCGGCTTTCCCATGCGCTACTCGCATTCCAGTCTTGAAGTATGCGATCTCGGCGATCTCGAAGGTCTGACCCGACTTCTGGTCGCGGCCCTTTCACGGATCGGTCCGGACTTTCCGCTTGACCGCGACGGACCGGGATCATGAGTTACACGCTCGGCGTCGACATCGGTACCTTCGAATCGAAGGGCGTGCTGGTCGATCATGAGGGCAGGATCGTCGCATCCGCCGCGCGCCCGCATGACATGCTTGTTCCACAGCCGGGCTGGGCCGAGCACCGCCCGGACGAAGACTGGTGGAGCGATTTCGTTCAGATCACACGCGAGATCCTGAAAAATTCCGGCGTTTCGCCCGAACAGATCAAGGCCGTTGCGACCAGCGCCATCGGCCCATGCATGTTGCCACTGGACAAGGACGGCCGGCCGCTGATGAACGGCGTCCTCTATGGTGTGGACACGCGCTCCGCCGAAGAGATCGAGCTGCTCACACAACGCATCGGCGAAGATGTCATCCTCAAGGTCTGCGGCAACGCCCTGACATCGCAGTCGGTCGGCCCGAAGATCCTCTGGCTCAAGCGAAACCGTCCGGAAATCTGGGCGCAAACGGCGCGAATCGTCACGTCCACGACCTATCTGACGTTCCGCCTGACCGGCGAAACCGTCATCGATCACTACACAGCCGCCAATTTCAGTCCGCTCTACGATGTCGGCGCGCTGGATTGGACGCAGGCACTCGCCGATGACATCGCGCCCACGGAAATGCTGCCGCGGCTGATGTGGTCGACCGAAATCGCGGGACAGGTGACGCCGGAAGCTGCCGCGATCACGGGGCTGGCCGCCGGAACACCCGTGACCTGCGGCACCATCGACGCGGCGGCGGAAGCGGTCAGCGTCGGCACACGCCATGCCGGCGATATGATGATGATGTACGGCTCGACCATCTTCATCATCCAGGTCACGCAGACGCCGGTGCGCGATCCGCGGCTGTGGTATGCGCCGTGGCTGACGCCCGGCGCCCACGCCTCCATGGCGGGCCTTGCCACCAGCGGAACGCTGACCCACTGGTTCCGTGATCAGTTCGCAAGGGAGCTGTCGCAGAAGGAGGCCTTTGGCGTTCTGGCAAGGGAGGCCGAAGACTCCCCGCCTGGGGCGAACAGGCTGCTGTTCCTGCCATATTTTTCGGGCGAACGGACCCCGATCCATGACCCCAGGGCAAAAGGCGCCTTCTTCGGTCTCGATCTGACCCACACGCGCGGCGACCTTTACCGCGCGCTCCTGGAAGGAATCGCCAACGGAACCGCCCACGTGATCGAGACCTACCGTGACGTCGGCCAGCCGCCGGCACGGATTCTCGCCGTTGGCGGCGGCACGAAAAACGACATCTGGCTGCAGGCGACATCCGACATCGCGGGCGTGCCGCAAATAGTCTGCGAAAAGACCATCGGCGCGTCCTTCGGCGATGCGTTCCTGGCGGCCTGCGCCGTGGGATTGGCAGATTTCGAAGCCATTGATGCATGGAACCCGGTTGAACGCGCAGTCGAGCCCGAGGAGCGAGCAGTCTATGCGCGGCAATATCCGCTGTTCAGGGAATTGTACGAATCCACCCGCCACATTGCCCGGAGCCTGGATGCGCCGTGAAGACCGATTTCAATACCGCGATCGCTGAACTTGGCGAAGTCGTTGACCGGATCGACAACAGCGCCATCGAAACCGGCTGCCAGGCCATTCAGGAGGCGGGCAAGATTGTCCTCTACGGTTGCGGACGCGAAGGACTGCAGATGCGCGGTTTTGCGATGCGGCTTTATCATCTGGGATTTGACGTCGCCGTGCAGGGCGACATGACGACGCCTCCGCTTGGGCCGGGCGACCTCTTCATTGTCTCAGACGGGCCCGGACGGCTGGCAACGGTCGAGGCGCTGACACGGGTGGCAAAAAACGCCGGCGCCAGCGTGCTGCTGCTGACCGCGGAGCCGACCGCCGCGATCGCCGGCCGCGCGGACAGGCTGATCGCGATCCCGGCACAGACCATGGCGAAGGACCAGGGCGACACGATATCCTCGGTGCTTCCGATGGGTTCCGTCTATGAGGGCACCCTGTTTCTGCTGTTCGAGATCATGGTCCTGAAGTTGCGTGACAGGATCCGGTCTGACGCGCAGGCCATGCGCGCAAGGCACACAAACCTGGAGTAGGCGAATGCGTTATGAGCTGATGTTGCCGCACCAGATCCGCAAGGCTATCGAAACCAATGTGCCGGTGCTGCTGCCGATCGGCGTACTGGAATACCATGGCGAACACATGGCTGTCGGTATGGACACGCTGGCGGTGACCCGGATCTTCGACCGCCTGGAAAAGGACATGGATGTTATCGTGCTGCCGCCCTTTGCCTACGGCGCCGCAAGCTACGCGGTGGCCCCACCGGAGGCGAAAGGATCGGTCCATGTCGATGCGAAGAAGATTTCAGCGATTGCCGAAGACGTGTTCTTCGGACTGCTTCGGGTCGGGTTCCGCAACATTCACGGGTTCGTTCACCACCAGACCGAGAACTTCAATGCCGGAATGCCAACCGACCTCGCCTTCAAATTCGCCGGGCGGGAGGCGATTTTCCGTTTTCTTGAGGCCGAACATGGCGAAGGCTGGTGGGGCCGCAACGAGATGCGCGACTACTATGCGGACCACCGGGCGGGCGCGGACCCCTTCAACTGGATCCGTATCCATCCGCTGATGACGAGCGAGATCACGGCACAATATCCGTTCGATCACGCGGGCATCGGAGAAACGTCGCTGATGATGGCGCTGGCGCCGGAAGCGGTCGATATGCAGCGCCTCAGCGACAATAGCGGCTGGTTTACCGAGACGGCATCGCAGGCCACGGCCGAACTTGGCGAAAAAGGAGCCGCGCTCATCCTCGCCCATCTTCGCGAGGTCCTGCGCGGCTGATCGGGCCGTTTCCGGTCAGCCTGAAACGGCTTATTTGACCGCCCCGGCGGCCATGCCCTTGATGATGAACCGCTCGAGCAGAACGCCGATGACGATCAGCGGCAGGATCGCGGCGAAGCTCAGCGCCGCCATCGACCACCAGGATATGCCCTGCGAGCCCGTCTGGCTTGCCACCATTACCGGCAAGGTCTTGGCGTGGCTGGAGGTCAGCAGTGCAGCAAAGAAATACTCGTTCCAGGTCAGCACCAGCGACAGGATGAAGGAGGCGACCATGCCCGGGGCCGCGATGGGCAGGATGATGGTCAGAAACGCGCCCCAGATCGACAGCCCGTCGACCAGGGCCGCCTCTTCGAGTTCCGTCGGGATCGATCCGAACTGGTCGCGCATGATCCAGATGACGATGGGCAGCACCGTGAGCGTATAAAGAAGGATCAGCCCGATCCGCGTATCGAGCATGCCGAGCGACTTGTAGAGCACCAGAAACGGCAGGGCGAGCACCACGGGCGGCAGGATCAGCTGGCTCAGGAAGAAGAACGAGATGTCCGAGTTGCGCATGAAGCCGAAACGGTAGCTGAAGCGGCTGAGCCCATAGGCCGCCATGCTGCCGAGTGCGACGGCAATCAGGGACGATGACACGGCGACGACGGCGGAATTCCAGAACCGTTTGAGGAATTCCTCGCGCACCGTGCTTTCATTGCCGATCGTGTCGGGAGACAGCCCCAGGGACCGCCAGCCGAGCCATTTGGGCGTATAGTCCCACCACGGCACCATGTTGCCCTTCATGACGTCCGGCGCCATCTTGAAGCTCGTGGTGATGGTCCAGAAGATCGGGAAGATCGAGATGATCGCCCAGACGATCAGGATGCCATAGATGACGATGCGGCCCGAAATCCTCCTGGCGCGATAGGTACGGTCGCTGGTGCTGTCGTGAAATATTTGCTCCGACATAGTGGTCAGTACCTCGGCCGCATCCAGCGGTCCACCGCCTTGATCAGTATGGTCATGGCGGCGGCAATGATGATCAGATAGACGATCGCCAGCAGCGTCCCGTAGCCGACATTCGACCGGTCACGGTACTCCCGGAATATGAAGGAGGTCACGCTGTCCGTGGCGCCGCCCGGGCCGCCTGACGTCACGTTGATGATGATATCGGCCAGTTTCAGCTTGAAGATGATCCGGATCAGGATGGCGGTGATACTGACGGGCAGCATGAGCGGAAAGGTGATTTCCCAGAATTTGCGCCATACGCTGGCGCCGTCGACCTCGGCGGCCTCGTTGAGCTCACGCGGAATGGCCTGGAGGCCGGCCAGGATCATGATCATCATGAAGGGGATGTAGGTCCATGCGTCCATCAGCATGATCATCATGCGCGCCACTTCGGGCGTCGAGAAGAAGGACGGATTTTCGACGCCAAGTTCACGCAACAGCCGGGCGATCGGCCCGAACCGGTTTTCCAGCATCGACTTGCCGATCATCCAGCTCACCGCCACCGGCGACAGCATGAGCGGCAGCAGAAATGCCACCCGGAAGAATTTCCGGGCGCGTATCTCGGCATTCAGAAGCAGCGCCAGTCCGAACGCGATGGCGTATTCGACGATGATCGCCAGCGTGTAATAGACCATGTTCTTCAGGGCGTTCCAGTAGAACGGATCCGTCCACATCTGCCGGACGTTGTCGAGACCGTTGAACTGGCGGCCGTCCGGGCTCGACAGGTTCCAGTCCGAAAAGGCGATCACCAGGCCGAAGAGCAGCGGGAAGACGACCATCGAGACGACAAACAGGGTGGCGGGCAGCACGAAGAGCGTCCGTTTGCCGTGTTCGCCGCGTTCGATGACCTGCGCCGCACAGAGGCATATTCCCCAAAGCACATAGGCATAAAGCGTCGGACGCCAGGTCTCGAAACCGATATCCAGCCACCCGTTGTGATCGGCAGCCTGAAGAAAAGCGACGAGGAACAAAAGTCCGGCGGAGCCCCAGACTATGGTCTTTCCGAATCGTCTGCGGCGATCGGAAATCTGATCCGCCGTGACAACGTGAAGAAGGTCCCCCTCAGAACTCATTCCGGATTGCTCTGCCCCGCCTGATTACAGTCGGGCCGGCGGCAAAACCGCCGGCCCGGTTCTTCTTTTACATGCCAAGCGACGCCTTGTAGAGCGCAATCTGGCTTTCCCGGCCGATCTGGTCGGTGATCTTTTCCCAGGCCGCGGCAATCGCGTCCGCCGTTTCCTGTGCCGACGCATACTGGCCTGCATAACCCTTCGCCAGTTCGTCCTCGGCAACCGAGTAATACTGGAAAATGCCCGGGATGCGGGGCTCGATGGCCGCGTTCGAGTGGTTGTAGCTTTCGGCGTTCGAAAGCAGATAATCCTCGATGAACGCGCGGTCATAACCGGCAGCTTCCCACTCATCGAACTGGAAGTGCGAATTGCGGTAAGGCTGGAAGCCGGACGGATAGGCCGACATCCAAAGCGAGATGTCCTTGCCGCCGAGATGCGCGGCGGCACTCCATGCCGCCTTGCGCTTCTTCGCATCGCCCGAGACCCGTTTCGTGACGTAAACGCCCCAGCCGAGATAGGCCATATTGGGCGCTTCGTTGTAGGTTTCTTCCCAGGCGCCGGTCTTGCTGTTGTAGACCCGGTCCGATCCCGGATTGATGCCGAAACCGACAACGTCGCCAACCACCGAAGTATCGGATGTGCGTGCGTTGGAGCCGATATCGCCCCACCACATCAGCATCGATCCGGTACCGGCCAGGAACTGCTGGAACCCGGTTGTGCCGGGATCGGCATTGATCTGGTCTGCCGGGTATGCACCCGCCGCGATCAGATCGAAAACGTCCTGGATCGCCTGAACCCATGCCGGGTTGTTCACCCGCGGTTTCATGGTTTCGGGATCGAACAGCCATGCCGGATCGTCCGGATGTTTCGCATAGGCCGCGGCGCGGTTTTCCAGGAAGTAGAAGCCGAAGCCGCCCCAGCCTTTCAGCGGATCGAGATAACCGTGAGCCGGCAAACCGGTCAGCGGGTCTTCCTTGCCGATCAGCGCCTTGGAAACCGCATTCACGTCCTGCCAGGTCCGGGGCACCGAAGCGCCGCCGATCGCGCCGTCTCCGAAGTAGTCCTTCCGGTAGGCAAAGGTATGGCAGTCGCCATCGATCGTGATCCGGTACTTCTTGCCGTCCCAGGTGCCGACCGGCGGCTGCAGATAACCGACCAGATCGTCAGCTTCAATCTGTTCCTCGACCCAGTCCGGCATCTCGTCGAGGAGACCCTTGCCGGCGGTATCGCCTTCAAACGGCGCGCCCATCTCGATGATGTCGAAATCGACGGTACCCGTTGCAATGGCCTGCTGGAGCCGCGGATTGTAATCGGCCTGCGCCAGGTCGACCCAGTTGATCTTGGCGCCGGTGTAGGCTTCCCACGGCTTCAGGAAGCCACGGAAAAGGAAGTTGTGCAGGTTCTGGTTGTTGAGGCCCATGAACGTCAGTTCGACGCCTTCAAACTCGCCTTCAGCAACCCGTTCCTTGGTCGGCCCGAGCGTCATTTCGCCGACCTTCTGCCAATCGGCATCCGTGGGCGATCCTTTTCCGACGCCGGGTATTTTGAGGATCTCCGCCCGCAGGTTTCCATGCGAATCGGCCAACGCTGAAGGAACACCGGCCATGCCGCCCATTGCGGCAAGAGCGCCGACGCTCGCCGCGCCCTTGAGCATCTTGCGGCGGCTCAACTGCGCGCGGATGATTGCGTTATAGTGTTCGACTTTCATCAGTATACCTCCCAGGTGGCGGGGCAATCCTGCGTGTTGGACAACCCCAAATAGAGTAACCGCCATTTCCAATATTTGTTTGATTTCGCCAAGTTAACGGCGCAGGCGGGAAAAGAAACAATCACAGTCAATCCCAACGCTGTCAAGCTTATGATCCGACTAAGGGCGTGGACAGCTCAGACACAAGCCGGTAAGCGTATGGGGATCGCCAAAGGGATGGGATGCATGGCAGACGTTAAGGTACGCGGGCTGAGAAAATCATTCGGATCGACCGAGGTTCTGCACGGTCTGGATCTCGATATCGAGGAAGGGCAGTTTGTTGTCCTTGTCGGGCCTTCAGGCTGCGGCAAATCCACCTTGCTGCGCATGATCGCCGGCCTTGAAGGCATTACCGAAGGCCAGATCCTGATCAATGACCGGTTGGTCAACAACCTGCCGCCGGCGGAGCGGGATATCGCGATGGTCTTCCAGAACTATGCGCTCTACCCTCACAAGACCGTCGCGGCGAATATGGCGTTCTCACTGCGCATGCGCAAAATGAACAAGGCCGAGATCGACGAGCGCGTGTCGCGCGCGGCCGAGGTGCTCGGCCTTACCGAATATCTCGGGCGATATCCGCGGGCGCTGTCCGGCGGCCAGCGGCAGAGGGTGGCCATGGGACGCGCCATCGTGCGCGATCCGCAGGTGTTCCTGTTCGACGAACCGCTCTCGAATCTCGATGCGAAGCTGAGAATCCAGATGCGCGCTGAGATCCGCGAGCTGCACCAGCGGCTGGTCACCACAACGGTCTACGTGACCCACGACCAGATCGAGGCCATGACAATGGCCGACAAGATCGTCGTAATGAATGCCGGCAACATCGAACAGATCGGCGCACCGCTCGACCTCTACGATCGCCCGGCCAATGAGTTTGTCGCAGGCTTCATCGGTGCGCCGTCGATGAACTTCATGGATGCCGTCGTCGTGGATAGCGGCGCCGGCATGGCCGCCAGGATCGAGGATTCGACCATCCCGCTTCCGGGCGCCGAAGGATTGCAGTCCGACCGGCAAATTCGGATCGGCGTACGGCCCGAGGACACGGTGCTGTCCAACGAGGGCGTGAAAGGCGAGATCATGGTCGTCGAGCCGACCGGATCGGAAACGCATCTTGTGATTCGCTCGAACGGGCACGACTACGTCTCGGTCGTGCGCGAACGTCAGGCATTTTCGCCGGGCCAGAAGGTGGCAATCTCGGCCGAGGCCGAAAAGATCCACCTGTTCGACAAATCCACCGGTCAAAGGCTCAACTGAGCCCCTGCCCCGACATCGAAGGACCTGCCAATGCTCAAAGGAATTGACCCACGCCTGAATGCGGATGTGCTCTATGTCTTGCGCGCCATGGGCCACGGCGATGCGCTGATCATCGCGGACACGAACTTTCCCTCGGATTCCGTTAGTCGGGCAACCGTCTACGGCGACTTGCTGCGCATGGACAATCTCACCGCCGCCGAAGCGATCGAGGCCATCCTTTCCGTCTATCCGCTCGACACATTCGTCGACGACTTCGCCGGCCGCATGGAAATCGTCGACGAACCCGACACCGTTCCCGCCGTCCAGCAGGAAGTCCAGCAGGCGATTGATGCGGCGGAAGGCAGCCATCGACCGATGGTCGGCATCGAACGTTTCAAGTTCTACGATCTGGCCCGCGACAGCTATGCGGTGATCCAGACGGGCGAGCGCCGCTTCTACGGATGTTTCATGCTGCGCAAGGGCGTGATCCCGCCCGAGGCATAGGAGGACGAATTGGCCGGAAAGATTGTCATCCTCGGCGTATTTGTGGCCGACACCGCGTACCGGGCGGATCGGCAGCCCCGCATGGGCGAAACGATACTGGGCAACAGCTTCGCGCTCGGGCCGGGCGGCAAGGGGTCCAACCAGGCGGTCGCGGCGGCGCGCTCTGGCGGTGACGTCCATTTCATGTCTCGCCTCGGAGACGACGATTTTGCGCAGATGGCGCTCAAGACCTGGGCGGATGCGGGTGTGACCGCCGCGGTCACGCAGGATCCCGACAGCTTCACCGGCGCGGCCTATATCTTCGTCGAAGAAGCGACGGGCAACAACGCGATCATTGTTTGCCCCGGAGCGGCAGGCGACATTTCCGCAGCCGATGTCGAGGCACAGCGGGATCTGATCGAAGGCGCATCCGTATTCGTCACACAGTTGGAGCAGCCCATGGAGGCCGCCCGGCGCGCGCTGGAAATCGCCAGGTCATCGGGCGTGCGGACCATTCTCAATCCGGCGCCGGCGGCCGAAATTCCGGCGCAAATGCTGGCGCTTTGCGATTTTGTGACGCCCAATGAATCGGAAACCGAGGGCATAACCGGGGTCCCCGTGAAGACGCTGGGTGATGCGGGCGCGGCCGCCGACGTGCTCCTGTCGATGGGCGTCGGCGCGGCCCTGATCACCCTCGGCGAACAGGGCGTTCTTTACAAGGACAGGGAACAGTCGGTCCATGTGCCTGCGGTCGTCGCCGGCCCGGCCCTTGAGACCACAGGTGCCGGAGACGCCTTCAACGGCGGCTTCGCAACGGCCCTGGCCGAGGGCAAGGACCCGGTCGAGGCGGTCCGTTTCGGGTGCGCGGTGGCCGGGATTTCCGTAACGCGCGCGGGAACGGCGCCATCAATGCCATCGCGGGCGGAGGTCGATGCACTCCTGGCTGCGGAAACGTCCAAAGACTAGGCCCACAGAACCCCGGTGACCGCAAGTTCCAAAAGTCCGCGCAGCGTCGTTGCCATCGATGTCGGCGCAACGAATATCGACGTAATCCAATATTCCGCCGAACTGGAGGTCATCGAACAAAGATCGGCCGGGGCGCTGCGGCGCGAAGCGCCGCCTTACCTCAGCCTTGACGTCGAGCACGTCATCGAATTCGCATTGCATTCGATTGCCGATTTCGATCGCGGCGTGCCCGTGGACGCAATCGTTCCCTGCACGCATGGATCGGCGGTTGCGCTGCTTGACGAGCAGGGCGAACTGGTTTTCCCGGTCATGAGTTACCTTGCCGCCATTCCGGATGACATCGCAGAAGCCTATGCGGATATCGAGCCGTCCTATGGGGAGGTGTTTGCCCCGACCAATCCCGCTGCTTTGACCGTGGCCAGGCAACTTCTCTGGCAGGAAACGTCGTTTCCCGAGGCATTCAGCCGGGTCCGGACGATCCTTCCCTACGCCCAGTTTCTTGCCTACAGGCTAAGCGGCGTTCTGTCGGCCGAGGTCACCTCGCTTGGCGCGCAAACCCATCTTTGGGCGCCTGGAAATGCCGATTTCAGTGCGCTGGCGAAATGCCGCCGATGGTCGGACCTGATCGCCCCGATGCGGCGGGCGGGCGACAGGCTGGGGCCGTTGCGCATGGAAGATATCAATGGCCGGGGAACGGTTCTGTGCGGCATCCACGACAGCGCCGCGAGTTATCTTCAATTCGCGCGCCACGAACCGCTTGTCCTGTTGTCGACCGGCACATGGATCATCGCCTTCGATTCCAGCACGGATCTGCAAAGACTGGACGCGCACCGGGATCAGGTTGCCAACGTCAAGATCGATGGCACACCGATCGGATGCGCAAGGTTCATGGGCGGCGAGGAATATGGCCGTCTCTGCGGCGAAGGAAACGAGGCGTCCGCAACCTTGGACGATGTGAAGGCGCTGATTTCCTCGGGCACGTTTGCCCTGCCCTCCTTTACCGATAGCGGCGGACCGATGCCCGGCACCGGAGGACAGGGCAGGATCCTCGGCAACAGCCCGACAACGGATACCGAACGCGCAAGCCTCGCAACGCTGTACGCGGCTCTGATGACAGCGTTCTCGCTTGACCGGCTCGGCGACACCGGGCGCGTTGTCGTCGATGGTGTCTTCGCGCGCAACGACGTCTTCCTGGCCTTGCTGGGCGCGCTTTTGCCGAAGCGCGAAATCTTCCAGGTCCATGGCGCGGCAGGCAGCGCGCGTGGAGCGGCAAGTCTTGCGCTGCCGGAACCGCAACCCGATGTCGCAGTTGAACAAACGCCACCGCCGCATGTTCCCGGACTGGAGCGCTATTTTGCCGCGTGGCTGGAAAAATCGCAAAACGCAGAAAAAGGATACCGTCATGATCTCTGAAACCGATATCCGGCAGCGCATCATCGATGCCTGCCGCGAGATGAACCGAAATGGCCTGAATCAGGGCACCTCGGGAAACATCTCCGTCCGGTTCGAAGACGGCCTGCTTATTACGCCAACGGCCATTCCCTACGACGAGATGTCACCGGATATGATCTCGAAAATCTATCTTTCCGGCGACATGACGGGCAACTGGGAGGGTCCGAAGGAGCCGTCTTCCGAGTGGCGGTTTCATTGGCAGATCCTGAAGCACCGGCCGGAATTCAACGCCGTCGTCCACGCCCACGCGCCCTATTGCACGACGCTCGCGATCCTGCGCAAGCCGATCCCCGCCTGCCACTACATGGTCGCGGTTTTCGGCGGCAACGACGTGCGCTGTTCGGGATACAGCACCTTCGGGACGAAGGAACTGGCGGATATGGCGCTGACGGCCATGGAAGACCGCAGCGCCTGTCTTCTGGCCAACCACGGCATGATCGCCGCCGGCGACAGCCTGAAACAGGCCATGTGGCGGGCGGTGGAACTCGAAACGCTGGCGCGGCAATACTGCCAGTCCCTGCAGTTGGGAGAGCCCGTCATCCTCAGCGAGGACGATATCCGCAAAACGCTCGAACGCATGGATGACTACGGCGTCTGATCAGGCGCGGAAACAGACATGCATGGAGTTTGGAGGCACGGACAAGGTGGCTGCTTGTAGTTTGAAAGGAGGTCCTGGTTTTTCCGGGAGTTTCCGGGATTAAGCGGGAATCCGTGGGAAACGCTGGTAATACAAAGGATTGGCGGCGACCAAGCGGAAGCCAATGGGCGGTTCGTTTTGCCAGCAGGTCTTAGCAAAACAGGCCGATGCAACACATCACAGCAAATCGGCGGCGCGGCCTCTAATGGTCTTCGAAAACACTTCAAGAGATTTTCGAGCACAGGTCACAAAGCGTTGCGCGGCAAGGCGTAGCGGATTTGAGGATCGGCACTCGAAGGACCGCACGGCAAGGCTTTCCGGACAGCCAGAAAGTAAAATCAAGTTGTGCAACTTGCACAAGTTACACAAAAAGACGCGCATCAACGCGATAAACGAAGAAAAAACAAGGACATAAGAAAACGCGAAACGGCGGCGCGCGGCGCAATCAAGTTGTGCAAGCGGATGAAGCTATCTCAATCAAGCCCGCCTGGACCAAAAGCACTTCTCCAAAACAGGCACGATGGCGTCCCTCAACTGCTTCAACTTCTGCTCTTTGTCTGCCTCTGCATCGGTAAGCAGGAGCGCATTACAAAGCGCTTCGACCATTTTCTCAGGTACGAGTTTCAGATGCTTCGCAGCCATGCCGAAGTAGGATTTAGCAGGGAAATCTCTGACAAATTCCCTAGGCTCCCCATGTAAGGAGGCTTCCAGCCTCGATTGTTCTTCAGTGAAAATCTTCCCCAAATAGTTTTGCCAGCCACCCTCCGGCTCCGCCTTCTCGAATGCCGCGCCTACAACTTTGAGGTCTTCATTTGGCGCAATCGGATTCAGTAGTGCCTTTAGTTCTACTTCGGCACGCAACTTGGCACGTGTCAGAATTTGTTTGTTCAGATTGACGTCAGAAAAAGCTCCGCGTGCCTCCTTGAGGAAAGCTTCAAATTGCTCGTTTGCGGTGTTTTCGTCAGCGCCATTGAACTTGGCAAGAGCTTTGAAAACAGTTTCCAAAGCAAAAATACCCTCAATTTCACTGACTTGATGGGCCTTTATGTTTTGTACGATTAGAAATCTATCCGGCCATCCGTCCCTGTCGATATAGCCGAATGCCTCCAGACCGTCTGTGAAATTCTGTTCACGAAAAACGCTGACACACTCCCGCACGCTCTGGCAGCTACCAACCGGAATGACCGCTGTATTGTCGCAGTTGTGCCAAGCGCTTAGAATTGCTTGGTCGAGACTGTCAGCTCTGCCCTCACAAAAAATTAGCCGCGAGGCGGAGATGGAAAACGATGCGGCTCCCAAAACTTCGGTGATCACTTCGCTCGGTATTTCTGAAGTCGGCGGGAGAACATCAACTTCGATTTCGGAGCGGGCAACAGCGAACTGCGCCCCCCTACGAGATAGGGCAAATGGAATGTCGTGTGTTACGTAGATGAATCGCAGATTGGGCATCTCCGCTTCTAGGTCGTTCCATAGATTGCGCGCCAAGAGCGGGTGAAAAAAAGTTTCGGGTTCATCCACAAGTACAATATCTTTGCCGCAACTAATAACGCGGGTGATTAGATAGAGTGCCGTTCTCTCTCCCTCGCTCATATGAGCAATGGGATACGTGACAACCTCTTTATCAATCTGGCGCTCGACGACTGGCTGGTAGTCAAGACTAATCCGTCGGCCCGGGAAATGCCGGTTCCAAATCTTCACAATCCTGCGGAGCCGAGTTTCACTTAGCTTGATGTCGGGTTCATCAGAGGGATTTGCCAAGTGTTCGTCGCGGTACTGAACAGCGAGTTCGCGATCGTCGGCCAAGATCTCGGACATTAGGTGTTGAATTTCATTGGACCGCTGCCAGTGGCTGTTCATTGTTCTATTCATAGAACTCCTGACCTCACCTTTGGCTTGCCCGACCGTCTGGTGAGGTACATCTGAAATTTCGACATCGCGAAGTGCAGCAATTCGCTCCGCGTTGTTGTTCTGAACAATGGAGACTCCCAAACGTGTCTTGCCGACTCCATTTGGTCCGATAATCACAATAGGATGGTCGCCTGTTATTGCCGGCGTCTTCTCAGTGAGTTTGATATCCATTCTCGAGCACCTTGAGCTACCGCAGCGGCCCGCCGGCCCACACGACGCGGGCGTGGACCTGCATCTTCTCGTCGGCCTATTCCTGGTCGACGATCACGGGCTTACAATGCTCGCTATCGTACAGAATCTGGATCTGGCCGTCGATCAACACAACAAAGCAGTGCCCGGCCTGAGAGATAGGTAACAAAACGTACCGGACACATAGGTAACACTTTTCGCTTTTGCGTGAGGTGTCGA
>NZ_JAPJZH010000026.1 GCF_027889715.1 Allohoeflea poritis | reverse complement strand
GCTCCAGACAATCGAATCTGGATACCCATGAATCACACATCAAACCAAAAATGAATCCTGAATGTCGATTAGACCTAACCCATATAGGTATGTGTCATGGCTGTTTCAAAAGCCTGAATATTAAAAAACGGACAGAATTGGCCGGCAGGCGCTTGCCACGCAGAAGGCAACATTCCGCCGGAGCGCAAGCAGGCCAGGCAAAGGCCCGCACCAAGCCCGGCCCTGGCCCTGGCCGTCTACAGCTGCTTGTACATGAGTGTCGTCGCCTCAAGCCGACCATCGATGGGATCCCTCGCAAATCCCGGAATGGCCCCGGCCCGCGCAAAACCGAGCGATGCATATAATCTTTCCGCCTCCGCACTCGCCGTATCGAGCGTCAGCAACATCCGCCCGCGCGCGCGGGCATGGCATTCGAGATCGCGCATAAGCGCCCTCGCGATACCCCGCCGCCGGAAGGAGGGGTGGACTATCAGCTTGAGAACCTCGCCACGGTGCGGCTGGTTGGGCGGCATGTCGCAATCGAGTTGAACAGTCCCGGCCACCGCATCGCCTGCCATCGCGACCAGCAGGAGCCGCCTGTCGCCATCGAGTGAAGGCAGGACCGCATCAAGCCAGAACCGTCTTGAGTCTTCCATCGTATGGGGCTGCACGAAACTGATGCTGGCGCCACCGTTGACACTCGCATTCAGCACTTGCGCGAACCCATCGACATGTCGCCGGAGCGTTTCATCGTTCACCTTGAAGATTTCGAACCCGTTCATCCGGCCTCACACGATCACAAGAAGATATCGGGCCGCCTGTTCTTTGCCGGTGCTGAACCTGCTTGCGCCGCGCAGCCGGTAGCGCAGACAGTCGCCCTCGTTCAGCAGAAAGTCCTCGCCATGAATCGTAAGCTTCAGGCAGCCTTCAAGCATATAGAGGTGATGCTCGATATCGTGATCGGGCGGATGGGGATAGTCGATTGCCTCATCCGCCGCGAGCCGGCATTCGACCATTTCCGCGGCCAGGGCCTGAGACGGCGGTGATATGTTCTTTCGCAGGAAGCCGTTCTTCGGATCCTGCCATGTCTGCTGGCTCTCGCACGGCACCAGCGGCACAAAGCCCGTCTCCACCATCGCCATCAGGCGCGACATGGTCAGGCCGAAGGCGGAACACAACTTGCCGAGCACCTGCGCCGTCGGACTGACCTCCGCATTCTCCAGGCGCGACAGTGTCGCCCTGCTCACGCCGCAACGCTCGCAAAGTGCTTCCAGAGACCAGCCACGTTCCAGCCGCAATGTTTTCAGGCGGTCCGCCATTGCGCGATCAAGGGCCTCAGCTGATACGACGCCATCTCTCATATACGGGAATTTATCTCATTTAAGAAACAATGTACACCATTGACCGTTCTTATTTGCAGCGCACCGAGCTTCTTTGCTGTTTTGTGGCTATTGCCACAGTTTGGCAACGGACAGTGGGGCTAGAAGACAACCCTGCGACAGCGGCATCGAATACCGGCTATACCGCGCGCCTGGGTGATCCGGTCTTGATGACCGCTGTCGTTGCCACCTTCCCGGCACCAAACCACCTCCCCCTCGCCTTTTCCCGACGACACATGATATTGCTCGCCATGTAACGTGCGTGCGCGCAAAGACGAAAATGGGGACTGCGGACGGCGATGTCGGCTATTCATGAGATGGCAGCGCGACTGCGTATCAGGCCGCTCGCCGGCATGCTGCCCCTGCAACGCTCGCAGATACCGTCCGAAATCATCGCCGGCTTCACGCTTGCAGCCCTCGCTATCCCCGAGGTCATGGGCTACGCGAATATTGCCGGCATGCCGGTCATCACCGGCCTGTATACGTTGCTGATACCGGCCGCGCTCTTCGCGTTACTGGGATCCTCGCGCCATCTTGTGGTCGGTGCGGATTCGGCGACCGCGGCAATCCTGGCAAGCGGACTTGCCGGCATGGCGGCTATCGGCTCGGCAGAATATGTCGCTCTTGCCGGCCTGCTCGCGCTCATCGTCGGCCTTATGCTTTTTGCGGCAAGCGCCATCGGTCTCGGCTTCATGGCCGATTTCCTTTCGCGGACCGTTCTTGTCGGTTTTCTGACGGGGGTCGGCATTCAAGTCGCCTTGCGCGCTGTTTCCGACCTTTTCGGGTTCCACGCACCGCACCGCGGCACCATCATGATGTTGTGGCTGGATGTCGAGCGCTCGTTCAATATCAATACGCCGGCCGTGCTTCTCGCTGTCGCAGTCCTTGCCGTCATCATAGGCGGGCACCTGCTGTCGAAAAGGCTGAAACGCAACATTCCCGGCGCCATGATTGCCGTCATCGGAGCGATCGTGGTGAGTTGGGCGCTCGACCTGGGCAAATTCATGCCGCTGGTCGGCAGCATCCCCATGGGCTTGCCGAGCCTTGGCTTTCCGAATGTCGAACTCAGCTTTGCGCTCATCTGGCAACTGCTTCCCACCGCCCTTGCCATGCTGATCGTCATCCTGGCACAGAGCGCCGCGACGGCGCGGGCCTATGCGGCGCGCTATCACGAGAAGCTTCAGGAGACACAGGACCTGACGGCGCTCGGCGCTGCGAATCTCGGCGCCGGCCTTACCGGAACCTTTGTCGTCAACGGCAGCCCGACAAAGACCGAAATGGTCGACAGCGCCGGCGGCAGGAGCCAGTTGTCGCTGCTGGCGGCTGCGCTGGTCGCCCTCGTCACACTGCTTTTCCTGACCCGTCCGCTGAGCTATCTGCCGCAGGCGGTCCTGTCGGCCGTCGTCTTCCTGATCGGCCTCAAGCTCATTGATGTCCGTGGCATGCGTGACATTTACCGCAGGCGGCGCTCGGAATTCTGGGTAGCGCTGATCACGGCTGCGGTCGTTGTCGCCTTCGGGGTCGAGCAAGGCATCATATTCGCGATCCTGTTTTCGCTGGTGGTGCACACAAGACATGGCTACCGCCCGAAGGATCTTCTGCTTGTGCGCGAGACGTCCGGCCGCTGGCGCGCCAGGTCGCTCGACACCAATGCCCAGGCCTTGCCCGGCCTGCTGATCTACCGCTTCGGCCACAGCATGTACTATGCCAATGCCGAACGCATGAAGGACGAGGTTCTGGAACTTGCCGAACGGGCCGAGCCGCCGTTGAAATGGCTCTGCATCGACGTATCGGCCGTCGATGATGTTGACTACACCGCCGCCGCCGCACTGCACGAAATACATGAGACACTCAGCGCCCGACCGGTGACGCTGGTTTTTGCGCAGGACGTCGATGACATTAATACCGGGAGCCATCGGCAATTGCGCGAGCGTTTCGGCAATGCCCCGTTCTTCGATTCACTCGATGAGGTGCTGGACCACTTTGGGCAAGACGACAAGGATTGACCGTAAAGCGGTACAATCGTATCAAATGTCGATACATTGATTGTGTCGAGATACCACTGTGGCAAGGAACGCATATGCTCAAGCTCTACCACAACGGAAACTCCGTATGCTCCATCAAGGCCCGCATCGTGCTCGCGGAGAAACAACTGGAATGGGAAAGCGTTCATATCAGCCTTCCCGATGGCGAACAGCTTACGCCGGAGTTTTTGAAGATAAATCCGAAAGGTGTTGTGCCGGTACTCGAACATGACGGTCGCCGCATCTTCGAATCGAGCATCATCGCCGAATATGTCGACACGCTCTCGGACACCAACCCGCTGATGCCGGAAGATCCCTATCTCCAGGCCAGGACCCGCGTGTGGGGCACCAATACCCTCGAATATCACGACCACGTCAACACGCTGACCTTCGCCAGCTACCAGAGAACGATGCTGCTCAAGAAGCCGGCCGAAGAACTGGAAGCCCGCTACGCCAAGCTGCCCAACCGCATCAGGGCGCGCAAACTGCGCGATCTGATCGAGAACGGCCCGTCATCCGACTACGTGCCCGTGGCCTTCGGCGGGCTTTCGAAAATGTGCGCCAGCATTGAGGCCGAACTGGAAAACGGTCCGTGGCTCATGGGCGATGACTTTTCGCTCGCCGACACATTGCCGCTTTCATACATATACCGGATCGAGTGCCTCGGCCTTGAAGGCCTCTGGGAATCCCGCTTCCCGCGGGTCACCGACTGGTATCGCCGTTTGAAGGCCAGACCTTCCATGGATCAGGCTGTCGGCCCCTACCTTAATGAGGCGCAGCTCGCCGGGATCAAGGCCGAGGGGCGGCGGGCTTTTCTGTCCGACGACAGGTTCTCAGAATATCTGTCCTGACTTCCGGACTCACAGCTCCTGCAAGAGCGTTGAACGGCCTGGTTGACAGTGCCCACAATTTATATAACCATTGAGTTATGAAACTGAGTGATTATGAATCGCAACCTGAAAATCTCGATGCCGTCTTCGCGGCACTCGCAGATCCGACCCGCCGCTCGATTCTTGCGCGCCTTGCCACCGGAGAGGCTTCGGTCGGTGAGCTGGCCGAACCGTTCGAGATAAGTCAGCCGGCGATCTCCAAACATCTCAAGGTCCTCGAACGGGCCGGATTGATCGAGCGCGAAATCGACCGCCAGCGCCGTCCCGCGCGGCTTAACGCCGCCCCGATGCAGGCCGCCATAGGCTGGCTTGAGGAATTCAGGCGGTTCTGGTCATCCAGCTTCGATGAACTGGACGGCCTTCTGGAAGAGTTGAAACAGGCCGAACCAAAGGGAGCCGCAGATGAGTGAATTGCCGACCTATGTGCTGGAACGCGAATTTGACGCCCCGAGGCAGACTGTGTGGCGGACCTGGACGGAACCCGAGCTGCTTTCGCGCTGGTACGGCCCGAACGTCGAGACCATTGTTCATCAACTGGATGTCAGGCCGGGCGGTCTTTGGCTCAATGAAATGCAGTGGGGTGGCAATTCGAACTACGAACGCGTCGAATACACGGAAGTGATCCCGCCTGAGCGCCTTGTCTGGCTGCATTCGGTTGCCGATGCCGAATGGAACGTGATTGCCAATCCGATGATGCCCGACTGGCCGCGTGTCCTGCTGACGATCGTGACCTTCGAGGATGTCGGCGGCCGCACGAAAATGCGCCTGACCTGGACCCCGCATGAGGCAAGCGACGCTGAAATCGCCTGTTTCGCCGCGGCAATGGAAGGCATCGGCAAAGGCTGGGGCGCCGGCATGGACCTGCTTGCCGGGATTCTCGAGGAATTGCAAGGATAGGCTCACGCGCGACGCGACGGACTGCCGAACCTTCAGGCAACCGCACGATCCGCAAGGCTCGCTCCAGCCCGGTATGCGATTCTCCGCACGCCTGGCGGCATGGGCGGATGTTGCCGGGCGGGCGTACAAGGCGAGCCCTCGGCTGTCGGTTGCGCCTAAACGGATCCGATTTCCGTTCGCCCGGACCGCTTCTCTGCCCACACACCGGACAACGGAACATCATGTAGGACAGACCGACAAGAATGCTGACAAACGCCTCTATTCTCGTTACCGGCGGCACAGGCTCATTTGGTCACGCTTTCGTTCCGCAGACCCTCAAGAAATACGATCCCCGGCGTCTCGTCATATTTTCCCGCGATGAGATGAAGCAGTGGGAAATGGCCAAAAGATTCGACGGTGACAAACGCCTCAGATTCTTCATCGGCGATGTGCGCGACAAGGACCGGCTCTATCGCGCGCTCGACGGTGTCGACTACGTTGTCCATGCGGCAGCGACCAAGATCGTCCCGACAGCCGAATACAATCCGTTCGAATGCATCAAGACCAATGTCAACGGCGCGATGAACCTGATCGATGCCTGCATCGACAAGGGTGTGAAGCGCGTCGTGGCGCTGTCGACCGACAAGGCATCAAGCCCCATCAACCTTTACGGCGCCTCCAAACTTGCATCAGATAAACTGTTCGTTGCCGGCAACTCCTATGCGGGCGAGCACGACACCCGCTTTGCCGTCGTGCGATACGGCAATGTGATGGGCTCGCGCGGCTCCGTCATTCCGTTCTTCATGTCGGTACGCGAAAAGGGCGTGCTGCCGATCACCGATCCGCGCATGACGCGTTTCATGATCTCGCTCGAGCAGGGCGTGGAGCTCGTCTGGCACGCCTTCGAGGACATGGTCGGCGGCGAGATCTATGTGAAGAAGATTCCATCCATGAAGGTCACCGACATCGCTCGTGTCATCGCCCCGGACGCAGAGCAGGAAATCATCGGCATCCGCCCGGGTGAGAAGGTGCACGAGCAGATGGTGGGCATCGAGGATGCGCCCTACACCTACGAATATCCGGGGCATTTCAAGATCCTGCCGGTGATCAACAACTGGGCGTCCGATCCCTACCGGATCAAGGATGGCGTCCGGGTGGCCGAAGGCTTCACCTATGCCAGCGACAACAACACCGAATGGATGTGCGACGCCGAACTCAATAGCTGGATCGAGGTGAACCAGAACAGGATCGGTGCCATATAATGATCCCCTATGGCAGGCAGGATATCCGGCAGGACGACATCGACGCGGTGGCCGACGTCCTGCGGTCCGATTTCCTCACCCAGGGACCTGCCGTGCCGCACTTCGAATCCGCGATTGCCGCCAGGGTAGACGCGGCGCACGCGGTCGCGGTGAACAGCGCCACCTCCGCCCTGCATATCGCCTGTGTCGCCCTCGGCCTTGGGCCGGACGACCTTTTGTGGACATCGCCCGTAACCTTCGTTGCCTCAGCCAATTGCGCCCGCTACTGCGGAGCGCAGGTCGACTTTGTCGACATCGATCCCGCGACCGGAAATATGTGCCCCTCACGGCTGGAGGAAAAACTCGAACAGGCCGCTTCCGCAGACCGGCTTCCCAAAATCATCATCCCCGTTCATCTGGCCGGGCTCTCATGCGACATGGCCGCCATCGGCGCCCTTGCTGCCCGCTACGGGGTGCGCGTCATCGAGGACGCGTCACATGCCGTCGGCGCATCCTGTGGCGGCGGGCCGGTCGGCAGTTGCGAATACAGCGACATTGCCGTGTTCAGCTTTCACCCGGTCAAGATCGTCACTACGGGCGAAGGCGGCGTGGCCGTGACACAGGATGCCGAGCTGGCGTCCCATATGGCGCGCCTGAGAAGTCACGGCATCACGCGCGATCCGGAGCTTATGACGCATGCGCCGGACGGGCCCTGGTACTACCAGCAGATCGAGCTCGGCTGGAACTACCGCATGACGGACATCCAGGCTGCGCTGGGTCATGCGCAACTCGCCCGGTTGGAGGACTATGTCGCGCGGCGCAATGCGCTGGCGGACCGGTATGACCGGATGCTGGGTGGAATGCCGATATCCAGGCCCGGGCGCACCACTGCCTCCCGATCGGCATTTCATCTTTACATCGTACGAATATCCGCCGAACGGCATCGCGCGGTCTTTGAAGGCTTGCGCGCTTCGGGAATTGGAGTGAACCTTCATTACATCCCCGTGCATCTGCAGCCTTATTATCGCGATCTCGGCTTTTCCGACGGCGACTTCCCGGAAGCCGAGCGCTACTACGCCGAGGCAATCAGCCTGCCGCTCTTTCCGGCGATGACTGAGGCGATGCAGGATGAGGTGGTCGATGCCCTGGCCGGGCTCTTGAATTGAAGCCGGTGACGCGAATGCGGAGTGATCGATGAAACAGCCAGCAACGATAAAGATCGCCGGCCGCCGGATCGGGCCGGATCAACCGCCCTATGTGATCGCCGAAATGTCCGGCAATCACAATGGCGACCTGGCGCGGACATTCCGGATCCTCGAAGCCGCGAAAGAAGCCGGCGCGGACGCCGTCAAACTGCAGACCTACCGCCCGGACACGATTACCATCGATCACGACGGACCGGAATTCGTCGTCGATGGCGGCCTGTGGGACGGCCGGCGGCTGTTCGAGCTCTACGAGGAAGCACACACGCCCTGGGAATGGCACCCTGAGATATTTGCCAGGGCACGCGAAATCGGCATCACCGTGTTCTCCTCACCCTTCGATCCGACGGCTGTCGACTTTCTCGAAGGCCTCGACGCGCCGGCCTACAAGGTGGCGTCGCCGGAGATCATCGACCTTCCCCTGATCCGGAAGATCGCCGGCACCGGAAAACCGATGATCATCTCGACAGGCATGGCAAGCCTTGACGAGATCGGTGAAGCGCTGGCTGCCGCACGTTCGGGCGGCGCTGAAGATATTGTACTGCTGCATTGCACGGCGGCCTATCCGACACCGCCGGAGGAAGCCAATCTGGCGACGATACCGGATCTCCGGGAGCGCTTCGGCGTCGTTACCGGTCTTTCGGATCACACGCTCGGCACCGCCGTTGCCACGACCGCCATAGCGCTCGGAGCGGCGGTGATCGAAAAGCACTTTACCCTCGCAAGGTCGGACGGCGGTGTCGACAGCGCCTTCTCGCTGGAGCCGGCGGAACTCGCCGAACTTGTCGAAAACGCGCGCATCGCGCAAGCCGCCATGGGCCAGCCAATGTATCATCCGACCCGATCCGAGGCTTCTGTCTTGAAGAACCGGCGTTCGCTGTACATCATGAAGCCGGTGGCGCGGGATGAGATCTTCACCAGCGACAATGTGCGATCGATCCGCCCGGGCCTCGGTCTCAAACCGAAGCACCTCGATGCCGTTCTCGGCCGCAAGGCGGCGCGCGATCTGGAATTCGGCGAGCCGCTCGATGTTTCAATGATCGCCGGCGGACTGGACGTGCAATGACAGCAAGCGTCGCGATCATCCCGGCGCGCGGCGGCAGCAAACGGATCCCGCGCAAGAACATCCGGCGTTTTCGCGGCCGGCCGATCATCGCCTGGTCCGTGGAAGCCGCGCTGGAATCCGGCGCATTCGATGAGGTCATGGTCAGCACCGATGATGAGGAAATCGCCTCGGTCGCGCGGTCCTGCGGCGCTCTGGTTCCCTTCATGCGATCGGCGGGCACGGCCGACGACACAGCAACGACGAGCGACGTGTTGCTTGAGGTTCTTGATCGCTACCGCGCCTCGGGTCGTGAGTTCGCGTTCGGTTGCTGCATCTATCCCACCGCGCCCTTCATGCGCTCAAGCGACATTACCGACGGGAAGCGGCGGCTCGCCGCGGACGGGTTCGACGTCATCATGCCGGTCGCGGCCTTCAGCTACCCCATCTGGCGCTCGCTGAACCGCGACCCGGAAGGGCGGCTCCGGATGAATTTTCCGGAAAACCTGAACACGCGGTCGCAGGACTTGCCACCCGCCTTTCATGACGCCGGTCAGTGGTACTGGTTCAAGACGGACGTGTTCTTGCGCGAAAGGGTCCTGTTGGGGCCGAATACCGGGTCGGTCGTCCTGCCGTCGACCCAGGTGCAGGACATAGACACGGAGGAAGACTGGACGATTGCCGAGTGGAAGCACGAGAGGATCTTCGGATGAACGATCCGCGTCTCCAGCGGCACGAACTGGGCTTTCTGGAAGTCGCGGACAAGCCGTCCGCCGCGGAACTCGCCGCCTATTACAGGAACACCTATTTCCAGAACGAAAAGGGAAACTATCGCACCGTCTACCCGCCGGAGGAACTCGAGGTCATCGGGCTTCGCATCGAACAGCGCCGCGCGTGGGCGCTGGAGCTTCTGGGCCGCGAACGGCCTGGCAGTATCCTCGATGTCGGCTGCGGCGAAGGCTTCGTTCTCGCAGCGTTCGAGAGCCTGGGCTGGCAGGTCGAAGGGATCGATTTCAGCCGCGCGGGCGTCGAAGCCATGAACCCTGCCATTGCCGATCGTGTCGAAGATGGCGATCTGTTTTCAATCCTCGAGCGCCGCATAGCGGAAGGTGAACGCCACGATCTGGTGTGGCTCGCAAATGTGCTCGAACATGTTCTCGAACCGGTCGACCTTCTCGAACTTCTGCACCGGTTGGTGAAGCCGGGCGGAATGCTCGTTGTGACCGTTCCGAACGACGGCAACGCCTTTCACGATGAACTGCTTGAAAGCTGCGCCATTGCGGACCGGTTCTGGATCGCCATTCCCGATCACATGTCCTATTTCACGGCCGAAAGCCTGAAACGCACGGCCGAGGCGACCGGGTGGGACTGCCGGGACATGCAGGCCGATTTTCCGATTGATCTCTTTCTGGCCCATGAGGGCTCCAACTATGTTCGCGACCGTTCGAAAGGACCGGCGGCGCACAGCGCACGCCTGCAGCTCGAACGCCTCATCGGCGCCGCAGGTGTCGCGGCGGCCGGCCGTTTCTATTCGGCTCTCGCCGATGTCGGGCTTGGCCGGAACATCACCGCCTTTCTTTCGCCCCGGAGCTGATCGTGCAACATGGGAACGTCGACAGGAAGGATCACGGCATGATCCCAGAGCACAATCCCGAAGACAACGGCGCGGGCGCCTATCACTGCATGCCGCAGACAGAGTTGCGCGACGGATCGCTCGCGGTTCGCGCGGTTGAGCCGGAGCATATCGAGACGATACGACAATGGCGCAATGCACAGGTGGACGTCCTGCGGCAAGCCGAACCGATCACACCGGAAGCGCAACAAAGCTACTTTGAACAAACGATCTGGCCGGACAAGCAAGTAGAAAATCCGCGCAACATTTTGCTCATTTACCTGCGCGAGGGGCAACCGGTCGGCTATGGAGGCCTGGTCCACATTGCCTGGGAACACAAGCGGGCCGAGCTTTCCTTCCTGCTCGATCCGAAGCATGAACGCCAGAGCGAAAGCCGTGCCGCCCTGTTCGCTCGTTTCCTCCAGCTCATGAAACGCCTCGCATTCGAGGACCTCGGGCTGAACCGTCTCTACACCGAGACCTACGCGATCCGCCGGCAGCACATGGAAACGCTGGAACAGGCCGGATTTTGCAGGGAAGGTTGCCTGAGGCAGCATGTGCACCTGGATGGGCGGCCGGTCGATTCGATAATGCACGGATGCATCGCCGGCGACGAGGGAGAACAGACAAGGTGAAGGGCCGGAGAGTCTTTGTCAGCGGCGGTGCGGGCGTCATCGGCCTCGAGATGGTCGCCCAGCTCGTCGATCGCGGCGCCGAGGTTCTGGTCGGCGACCTCAAGCCGCGACCATCACAGTTTCCCCCGCAGGTTCGATACCGGCAAGGCGACTTGAATGGCATGGGGCGAGAGGAACTCGGCGCCTTCGGGCCGGATATATTCATCCATCTCGCGGCGACCTTCGAGCGTTCCACCGAGTCCGCGGAATTCTGGAGTGAAAACTTCAGGCACAACATTCGGCTCAGCCATCACCTGATGACGATCGCCCGCGACCTGCCCAGCCTGAAAAGGGTGATTTTCGCCTCGTCCTATCTCATCTACGATCCCGACCTCTATCAGTTTGAAACGGCGCAGGCGGCGCCGGTCGCGCTTGCCGAAGCCGATCCGGTCCGGCCACGCAACCTGACCGGCATGGCAAAGCTGGCCCATGAGATCGAACTGCAGTTTCTGGACGGTTTCGACCGCTACGGGTTCACGACCGTCATGGCGCGCATCTATCGCGGATACGGCCGCAATTCGCGCGATGTCATCTCGCGTTGGGTCCGTGCCCTGCTTCACGGCGAACCGATCACCGTGTTCCGGCCCGAGGGGCTGTTCGACTACATCTATGCGAAGGATTCGGCCGAAGGCCTATTGCGGCTCGCGGCCTGCGAGCAGGTGACGGGCATCATCAATCTTGGAACGGGCCGGGCGCGCAGGGTCTCGGACATTGTCGAGATACTGCGCGGCCATTTCCCGGATATGAAAGCGGAAACCGCGGATTCCGACATCCCGTTCGAAGCGTCTCAAGCGGACGTCAATAAGCTCGAGACGGCACTCGGCTGGGTGCCCGGTTACGATCTTGAAACCGCCATACCGGAAATCATCGCCCATGAGCGCGCCAGGCTCCATGCGACGGAAACCAAGGGCAAACACCGAAACGTGCTGATCACCAGCGCTTCCAGAAAGGCGCCGCTCGTGCGCGCCATGAAGCAGGCGGCGGCGCGAATATCGGCCGACGCCAGGGTGATCGCCGGCGATATGGACCCCGACGCGCCGGCACGGCACGCCGCGGACGGTTTCTGGCAGATGCCGCGCCTCGATTCGGTATCGCCCGGAGAGCTGATCGAAGCGTGCCGCAAACACGAGATCGGAACCGTCCTGCCCACGCGCGACGGTGAGTTGCTGTTTTGGGCAAAGGCGAGGGACGCCTTCGCCGAGGCCGGGATCGACATCATCGTCTCGCCGCCCCAAAGCGTGGAACGCTGCCTCGACAAGCTCGCTTTCACGCAATTCGGCGCCGAGGCAGGTCTGCCCTTCATTCCGGCCTCGACCGATACGGATTCTCTTGCCGCAACGCGATTTGTGGTGAAGGAGCGCTTCGGTGCCGGATCGCTTGGCATCGGTCTTGATCTTGACCGCGAAGAGGCACTTTCGCATGCCGCGCGCCTGGCCGCACCGATCTTCCAGCCCTTTGTCGCCGGGCCTGAAATCAGCATTGATGCATGGATGGACAACGCCCACCGTCCGCGCGGCCTTATCCTGCGGCGGCGTGACAGGGTCGTCGGCGGTGAATCGCAGACGACGACGACTTTCCGCGATCCCGAGATCGAAGAAAAGGCCCGGCAGGTCCTTGGCGCATTGCAATTGCGCGGCCCCGTGGTGCTTCAGGCCATCGTTACGGATGACGGCGAATTGAATGTCATCGAGTGCAACGCACGCTTCGGCGGCG
This sequence comes from Allohoeflea poritis, assembly GCF_027889715.1. Taxonomy (GTDB): domain Bacteria; phylum Pseudomonadota; class Alphaproteobacteria; order Rhizobiales; family Rhizobiaceae; genus Hoeflea_A; species Hoeflea_A poritis. Next base: position 42,521 of record NZ_JAPJZH010000026.1, on the reverse strand, counting down.
CATCGACCGCATCCATCGCCGCCGGGCTCGATTCCCTTTATTGGAGCCTCGCCGAATTTCACATGCCGGATGCCCCGCAGCATTTCCATCGGATCGCGGGCGAGCTGCGCCAGGTGCGCATGCCCGAGGATATCATCCTCCATGATCCTGATCTTTGACCTCGACGACACGCTCTACGACGAGCGCAGCTTCGTGATCAGCGGTTTGCGGGCGGTGGCAAACCATGGCGAAGCCGAGTTCGGCTGGGACGCAGAAACGTCGCTGCAATTCATGACCGGGATTCTCGACCGCAAGGGCCGCGGCAGCATCTTCGACGACTGGCTCGCCGCGCAGGGCGAATGCACCAGAGGACGCGTGAAGGAGTGTGTGAAGGTCTACCGTCACCACCGGCCGGCACTGTCTCTTTTTCCGGCCGCGCGTGCAGTCCTCGACCGCTACCGCACCGTCTTTCCGCTCTATCTCGTCACCGACGGGCACAAGATCGTTCAGAAGAACAAGGTCGATGCGCTCGGGCTTTGGCCGGATTTCCGGCGGGTCATGATCACCAACCGCTTCGGCAGGCACAACGCCAAACCCTCCACCCACTGTTTCGAACGGATCCGGAAAGGCGAACGCTGCGACTGGTCCGATATGATCTATGTCGGCGACAACCCATCCAAGGACTTCGTCAATCTTAACCGCATTGGCGCCAGAACAGTCAGGGTGCTGACCGGCATACACCGCGACCGCAAAGCGAGCCCCGAATTCGATGCGCAGAATACGATTACCGATCTCGACGCATTGCCGGCGCTGCTGGATGAGCTGATTGCGGCCGCGACCTGAGCGCAACGGCCCCCGGATCAGCCACGCACAAGCCTCATCCACTAATCATGGGACTGTACGACGGGTCGGCAACCACAACCCGTCTCCCTTCGCGAAACGCGAGCAAACCGACCGGCTTTGCACATCATGACCAATCTTGCCCTGAAAACCGTCAATACAAACGCACCACCGGCCAAACTGCTGAAGAAGATCCATTCGCTTCAGAAGCGCGGTAAATTTGCCGAAAGCCTGCCACTGTGCAACCGGCTCGCCGCCCAGGGCTACACAAGCGCCGATCTCCTGCATTTTCACGGGCTGGCTTTGCGGGCCGGCAATGACCTGAACGGCGCACTGGTCAAGGTCTATGCGGCAACGGAACTAAAGCCCGACGATGCCCTGATGCTGAATTCGCTGGGTGTCATCCTGTTTCAGATGAATGAGGTCGAAGCGGCGATCGCGCAGTTCAAGCGCGCCACCCAGGTCGACCAGAAAATGTACGATGCCTGGAAAAATCTCGGCATCGCACTGAGAAAGGTGGAGCGCTATCAGGCCGCTTTCACCGCATTCAACTGCGCTCATCACCTCGACCGCACCCAGGTCGATCCGATGCTCAACATCGTCGAAATTCTCATCGACAACCGCCAGTACAAGCGCGCAGAAGCCGCCATGGACAAGCTGCTGGCGGCCTGCAGCAAAATCACGCCGGCTCTGCTGCTGCAAAGGCTGCATATCGCCGAGCGGCTTGAGGATTTCGACTATATCGTCGCGCATCTCGATACGATCGACAGGTCGATGTTGAGCATCGACGAGCAGGCGGAGCTGGACAGCGTCGAGGTTTCGTATCTTCGCATCAACGGCCGCATGGACGAAGCGATTGCGCTTCTCAAGAAATGGGTGGATGTCGAGACCAACCTGCAACACCATTACGTGATGCTGCTGGGGCTTTGCTACGCCGAGGCCGGGCAGCTCGACGACGGGATCGCGTATCACAAGACCCTGCTTGAAAGTAAGCCCGACCATACGATCGGGCGCTACAATCTCGGCCTTCTTCAAATCAAGAACGGCGATCTCGAGGAAGGCTACAAGAATTATGAGGCCCGCTGGCAGCGGCCCGAATTCCCTTCCAAACGCCGGCAGTTCAGCGTGCCGCGCTGGACCGGCGAGCCGCTTGAGGGGAAAAAGCTGCTCGTTTGGCGCGAGCAGGGTATCGGTGACGAAGTGCGCTATGCGTCCATCATTGCGGATCTTCAGGAACGTGGCGGTGCCGTGACATTCGAATGCTCGCCCAAGCTGTCGGCTGTCTGGGAGCACTCCTTCCCTTGGGCGACAATCGCCGATGAGGGTCCGACGGAATGCCGGGGCGACGACGCCTATGCGCATTTCGACTATCAGATCCCGGTCGGCTCGCTCGGTTCGATCTTCCGGCCCGCCGTCAAGGACTTCGATGAAAGGCAGGTGCCCTGGATCCGGCGCTTCTGCGATGCCGAGCAGGCCCTGCGCGCCCAGCTTGCGGTGGATCCCGGCGAAACGCTGATCGGCGTATGCTGGCGCTCGTCTCACCAGGCCACGTCACGCGACCGGTATTTCCTCCAGGCGGAGCAACTGGAGCCGCTCAAGGCATTGCCCAACTGTCGCTGGGTCAATGTGCAATATGATTGCGGTGACGAGGAAGTCCAGACCATCAGGGATCTGGGACTTCCCCTCCACCATTATGGAAATCTCGATCAGAAGAACGATCTCGTCGGCGCCTGCAGCCTGCTCGGTGCATGCGATGTGGTCATCTCCGTCGGTGTCTCGGTCTCGGATCTCGCCGCCGGCCTGGGCGTTCCCGTCATACAGATTGCCCGTGAGAACGCCGAGGTCTTTCTTGGAACCGACCATGTTCCATGGTTCCCGACCTGCATGTCCCTGCGCATGAAACCGCATGGCGGCGATGCGGCGCTGGCGCAAATTGTCGAGCGATGGCCCTCGATCCTGCAATGGGCAAAAGACGTGACAACTGCCGACAGGCCCTGGAATCCAAAAACGGATGTAGATACCCCAAAAGCAGCGTCAGCGAACACCGAAGGCGCGGATCTCGACCTCGAATTTGCGATCAAGGCCGCTTGATACCGGCCTCCTTGCGCCGCCCTATGTGCAAATCGGCAACCTCTCCATGCGGCGAGGGTCGAAGTCCGCGCGGGTGATCCGGTATTCGACCCCTTCTCCCGCCGGATATTGGACGTCCTTTTGGAACGCCATCCCAAGACGCTGCATGACGGAAATCGAAGCCGCATTGGGTTTGTCCGCGCCGGCCCATACCTCGCAAACGTGATCGCCTCGGAATGCCATCGAGAGCGCCGTATGCGCCATGCGGGTCGCAAGGCCCTTTCCCCACATATCGGGATGGAGCAGGTAGGTCAGTTGCATCGTACCGTGGTCATAGTCGGAAAGGCGGGCAAGCCCTGAAATCTGTCCGTCCGTTTGGCCCGAAAGGCACCAGATACCGACGTCGAAACGCTCGAAATCGGACAGGCTTTCGTCCACCCAGCCGGCGGCAATCGACCTTTCGGGTTTCACGCCGTCGGCAAGGTAGAAAAACACCGCCTCCACCGACAAAAGCGAATGGAGCGCTTCGATATCCTCTTCCGCCACCGGTCTCAGACAATGGTTTTCCTGCATGCCGGCGGGTCTGACAGATCGACACCGCGCCTGTCAACGCCCGCGACGATGGGCTCCCGGAGCCGCCGCAGCAGCTATGTCCAGTCCAACACGATGAGCGGTTCTTCGATCGCGCGCTTGCCGATCGCGTCATAAAGCGAAGCCGGATCATCCGGTTTGACCAGGCGCCGCAATTGCGCGAAATCCAGCCGCCCCTCCTCCAGCCATCTCAAAGCGCGCTCAAAGCCGGAAAAGATGCTGTGCGAGGCATTGTTGTAACCCTCCAGCAATTCCTCCCAGACAAAGCCCCTGGAGCCGATCGGCAGTTCCCACTCCCAGCCCGATCGAAGCTGAACGAAATTGAAGAACACCGAATGCATGATCTCGTGCGCGGAAAGGTCGGTATGGCGCCGCCAGGGCACACCGACCAGAACGACTTCGCCGCCTTGGGCAACCATATTGCAGGCATCCAATACGGCGGCTTCGTGTCCGGAACAATCGACCACCAGCCGGACCTTCTTCGCCAGCGCGGCATCGTCGAACGGCATGGCCGAAAAGACCGATTCAATGCCCGAGGCCCGCATCTGGTCGCGGCGCAGCGCGTCGGGCTCGACAACCGAGACCTCGTAGCCGCCAATGCGGAAATTATGGGCGGCGCAAAGACCCACCGGGCCAGCGCCGGAGATGATCACCTGGTCGCCCGGACGCGCGCTGGTGGTCATCAGGGTCGTCATGGAAACGCCCATCAGCCTGGCGATGACCGCGGTTTCTGCATCGACCGACGCGGGCACCGGCATGGTGAACCGCGCCGGATATTGCTGCGTCGAGCGATGATGGCCCATGCAGAAGCGCAGTTCACCTGCTTCAATGTCCTTCACCGCTTCGCCGGTATGCGTGACGCGGAACACCGCCCCGTAGCCGGGACGGATGGGAAAGTCGTCGCCGCCGGCCCAGGCCAGCTCCGTTCCCTGGCTGATCAGCGTGGCGACGGTGTCGCCGCGGATTTCGTCGGGCTCGAGGGGGGTATCCTGATAGTCGCCCAGCGCGAATGTGTTTTTCGCCGGGAAGATGATCTCGGTCGCCATCGTCGCTACCTCGCCTGGTTCTCAAGGGACATGCCGGTTTCGGCATCGAAAATGTGCAGCGCCTCCGGATTGAAGCGAAGCCGAACCTCGGCGTCCTCAGCCGGACACTGGTTTGCCGGAACTTCCGCGATCAGTTCCTGCGAGCCGATACGCAGATCGAGCAACGCTTCGTCGCCCAGATATTCGGTGACCTCCACACGCGCGGTGGCCGTTGCCTGCTCGGCACCGTCGAGCAGAGAAATTTCCGTCGGGCGAATGCCGAACTCCACCTTCTGTCCCGCTTGCACGCGTTTCTTGAAGCGCTCCGGTATCTCCACGCTGACATGATCGCCGACAAGCTTGCCGTCGCTGATCGTCGCCGGGACGATGTTCATGGCCGGACTGCCGATGAATGTGGCCACGAAACGGTTTCGGGGCCTGGTATAGACCTCCTGCGGACTGCCCGTCTGCTCGATGTGACCGTCCTGCATGATGACGATCTTGTCGGCCAGCGTCATCGCTTCCACCTGGTCGTGGGTGACATAGACAATCGTGGTGCCCAGCCGCTTGTGCAGCTTTCCGATCTCCAGGCGGACCTGGGTGCGCAGCTTGGCATCCAGATTGGACAGCGGCTCGTCGAAGAGGAAGACGTCAGGGGTCCGCACCAGCGCCCGCGCCATCGCAACGCGCTGGCGCTGTCCGCCCGAAAGCTGCGATGGCCTGCGCGCCAGCAGTTCGTCGAGCCCCAGCAGGACAGCCGTTTCGTTTATCCGCCGGTCCGTTTCCGATCGCGCGAGCCTGAGCGGCCGCAGCGCGAATTCCATGTTCTGGCGCACCGTCATATGCGGATAAAGCGCATAGTTCTGGAACACCATCGCGACGCCGCGATCCTTTGGCGCGACGGCGTTCACGACCTGGTTGCCGATCGACAATTCGCCGTCCGACACGTCTTCCAGCCCCGCGATCATGCGCAGGGTCGTGGTCTTGCCGCAGCCGGACGGGCCGAGCAGGACGACGAATTCGCCTTCGGCGATTTCCAGATCGATGCCGTGCACGACATCGACGGCGCCGTAGCGTTTGACAACCTTCTTGAGCTCTATGGACGACATCAACCGTTTCCTCTTTATTGCGGCACCGCGCCTACTTCACCGAACCCATCGTCAGGCCGCGGACCAGCCAGCGCTGACAGGTCAGCACAAAAATCACCCCGGGGATGAGAATGATGAAGGAGCCCGCCATGATCCGGCCCCACTGGACGGCATCGGACGACCAGAACGACATGACGGCGACGGTCACCGTCTGTGCGTTCGATCCGGTGAGCATCAGTGCGAAAATGAACTCGTTCCACGAAAAGATGAAACAGAACACCGCCGAGACCGCGAGCCCGGGCGCGGCGAGCGGCAATGTCACGTACCAGAAGATCTGCAACAGCCCGTAGCCGTCGATGGCCGCCGCCTCCTCCAGCGCCCTCGGCACCTCGTCGAAGAACCCCTTCATCAGCCATACGGTCAGCGGAATGTTTGCGGTCGAATAGATGATGATCAGCGCCAGCGGCGTGTCGAGCAGGCCCGATGCCTTGAAGATGATGTAGTAAGGCACGACCACTGCAATCGGCGGGAACATGCGCATCGACAGGATCCAGAATGCCACGTCATTCATGCGCTTGTGGCGGATGCGGCTGATCGCGTAGGCGGCAAGGGAGCCGAATGTCAGGCTGAAGACTGTCGATCCGAGCGCCGCGATCAGCGAATTCAGCATGAACTTTGCGAATGGACGCGTGGCGAAAAGCTGCGTGTAGTGCTCGAAAGTTGGCGTGAAAACCATGGCCGGCGGCTTCTGGAACATGATCGGCGTCGGCTTCACCGACGACGAGGCGATAATGTAGATCGGTGTCAGGAACACGATCAGCACAACGGCCAGAAGAAGATAGACAAGGACGGCCTGGCGACGGTTTGGACGGTTCATGCGCCTTCTCCTCAGGCCTGGTGCGGATCGCGGTTGAGCGATTTGAAGAACAGCGTGATCAGCACGACGATGATCACCAGCGAAACGAAGGACGCCGCCGCGCCCACGCCCATGCGCCAGAATGTGAAGGACTGGCGGTAGATGAACATCGACAACACTTCCGTGGTATCGCCCGGCCCGCCCTTGGTCAGGACGAAGATGATGTCGTAGATCTTGAAGGCGTCGATGGCCCGCAGGAACATCAGTGAAATCAGCACCGGCCTGATCTGCGGCAGCGTCACGCGCCAGAAAACATCAAAGGGCGAGTTGCCGTCCAGCTTGGCGGCTTCAAACGGTTCGGGCGACAGGTTTGTCAGCGCGGCGGCCGTGCCCATCATGACGAAGGGCGTCCACTGCCAGATATCGGCGATCGCGATCGCCCACAATGCCCAGTCGGTCGACGTGATCCAGGCATAGGGACCAAGGCCCAGGAAGCTCAGGAAATAGTTCAGATATCCGAGTTCGGGAAAATACAGAAACAACCATACGAGGCCGACGATGACCGGCGATATCATCATCGGGATCAGCAGCAGGGTGCGCGCCACGCCCATTCCCGGCAGCCGCTGCGTGACCAGGAGCGCTATGCCGACGCCGAGCACGAGTTGAACCGACAGGGTCATCGCCATCAGTTTGAACGTCACGATCAGCGTGTGCAGGAACTCCGACGATGAAAGGATCTCCCGGTAATTTGCCCATCCCACATAGACGCGCGGCACGAACAGCTTCGCCAGGTCGTAGCTGCGGAAGCTCAGATAGCCCGCATAGAGCATCGGATAGATCGTGGTGCCGAATAGCACCAGCACCGCCGGCATCATGAAGATCAGGAAGATCTTGCGGTTGCGTTTTCTGATGTAAGCCATGGACCACGCTCAAGATTTGCAGGGAGCCGCTCCCGGATTGGGAGTTTCCGGGAGCGGTGCATGCCGAAACCTAGTTGAAGATTTCAGCCTTTGGATCGGCGATCCAGCGCAACCGCATATCCTGCGGGAACACCTTGAGCCGCGTGTTGATCTTGGTGCAGGCATTGGTCAGCGCTTCCTGCGCGCTTTCCGTCTCGCCGGCCATGTATTTGTTCAACTCGACGCCGAACACTTCCTCGACATCCGCATAGAACGGGTGGAAGATCCGCCGCTGCGCGTTTTCCTGCGTGTCGAGCAGCACCTGGTAGTAGGGATATTTCTCCTGCAGGCCTGCATCGGACAGGATCGACTTGTGGAACTGGCTGACGCCGGAGCCCTCATTGGCGAAACGGCGCATCATGTCCCGCGACGTGCCCCATTTGATGAACGCCCAAGCGGCTTCCTTCTCACGCTCGGTCGCCTTGGAGTTGATGCCGAAGCTGAGCGCGCCGGTCATCGTCGGCTGCGCATTGCCGTCGCCGGTCGGGCTTGGCGCATAGCCGGCTTCACCGATGGTCGGCAGCACCGCCTCGTCCGGATTGGTCAGCCGGACCGTACGCACCGACCAGTAGGAGGACTGGGCGGTTTCGCCGCGTTCCATGTAACCGGTGCGGATGTCCCACATCAGGCCGAGATAGTCCGGCGGGTTGAATGCCACGAGCTTCTTCATGACTTCGGCAGCCGCCAGCGCGGCCTCCCCGTCCATGGCGCAAAGCCCGGTTTCCGGATCCCAGTACTGGCCGCCGAAGGAACGCATGATCGGGAAGAAGTCATGGGTGATGGCACCGGCCACACGGCTATAGGCCTGTGCATTGCCGTAAAAGTCCTTTTCCAGCGTCTCGCCGGCAAGCGTGTCGCCGGCCTTGCGGGTGAAGAACTCGGCAATGTCGATATACTGGTCCCAGGTCTGGGCCGGAGCCAGGTCGTAGCCGTATTTGGCCTTGAAGGCGGCCTGTTCGTCGGGGTGCTCGTAAAGGTCCTTGCGGTAGTTCTGATGCCAGATCATGCCGGATGCGGGAAACGCCAGGAGCCGGCCCTGCCAGGTGTTTTCCTGGAGCTGAATGGGCACGATGTCATCCAGATTGATTTCCGCCGCGTCCCGCTTGACCAGGTCGGTCAAATCCTCCAGCGCGCCGGACTCGCCCAGCACGCCGACCCACGGGCTGTCCACCCACATCAGCTGGTAGCTTGGCGTATTGGCGCTTGCCTCGATGACGATCTTGTCGATCAAACCCGGATAGGGGAACTGGTCGATCTGAACCTTGGCGCCGGTCAGTTCCTCGAATTCGCCCACAATGGGGGCGAGCCGTGTGACCGATGTGTCTCCGATGGCCAGCATCTTCAGTTCGACGTCGTCGAACTCGCCGGCCGAAGCCAATCCGCCGCAAACAAGCGATACCGCGCCCGCAACGACAAGTGTTTTGAAATGTTTCATGATTTCCTCCAATCTAAGGCTTGCTGAAACGTTTCAACAAACCACCCATCCAACACACGAATTGACGGTGCCGGAACTCCTACGCCTTCGGCGAGTACATTTTCGGCCCGCCTTCGGCCTCATATCCAAGCGGACGATCGGCGCTGACCACCTCGAAATACTGTCCCCACGGGGCCCGCAGATAAAGCCAGACCAGCCCGTCCATCGGTCCGCCTTCGATCAGCGTCGGACCTTCGAGCACATCAACGCCGGCCTCGCGCATCCGCTCCGCGGCGGCATAGGCATTGTCGACTTCGAACGCGATGTGCATGGCGCCGACTTCGCCATTGTGTTTCAGGCTCTGGGGGCCCGACGTGCCCGAATATTCGAACAGTTCGAGGGCGCCGCCCTCGCCTACCTGCAGAACCCGTTGATCGGTGATCTTGCAGCCCTCGGGCACGCCGAGCCGCGTCAGCATGAATGCATCGTCCACATCCACCGCACCGCACTCCATGACCGTCACGGCACCGAACAGTTCCGTCAGGAAGGTAACCGCCTCCTCCATGTCGGGAACGGTGAAACCGATATGTTGAAGCCCGTGTGTCGTGAACATTGTTTCCTGCCCTATGCCTGGTGTGCCCGAATTGTCTGTCTCGGCTCGTTTCGCTCATACTCGAATATCGCCGGCGGCAGTGGCGGCAGTCCGCGCACCATGTCGGACGCCTTCTCACCGATCATGAGCGTCGGCGCATTGGTATTCGATGAGTTTATGGAGGGCATGATCGAAGAGTCGCACACCCTCAGCCCGTCGATGCCGCGAACCTTCAGCTCCGCATCCACGACCGCCATGTCGTCAGTGCCCATCTTGCACGTTCCCACCGGGTGATGCTGGGTCTTGGCGTTGGCGCAGGCATATTCGAAGAGATCCGCATCGCTGCGCACATCCGGGCCGGGCAGGCGTTCGGCCTTGAGAAAAGGCTGCAGTGCCGGCTGGCGCATGATGTCACGGGCGATTTTAAGGCCCTCGATATGGCGTTGCCGGTCTTCCGGCTCCTGCCAGTAGTTGGGGTCGATCAGCGGCGCGTCGGCGGGGTCCGCGGTTTTCAGCCGCACGGTGCCGCGCGATTTCGGCCGCATATAGGCTGCGTTTAGCGTCACACCGCCCTGTTTCATCGCCGCCACGCCGGCCTCGATCCCCGAGCCCTGACCGAAATGGAACTGCAGATCGCAAGGTCCCTCGCCCGGCTCGGACCGCCAGAATGCGCCGGTCTCGAACAGGCTCGAGGCGGCCGGACCGTTTCGGAAGAGCAGATATTGCACACCCGCCCGCAACGCATGATGCCACTTGCCGTAGTGGTCGTAGGAATAGCGTCCCGCGCACTCGGCGATGACGAATAGGTCGAGATGGTCGTGCAGGTTTTCCCCGACTCCGGGCAGATCATGAACGACGCCGACACCGGCCGATTTCAGATGATCGGCAGGCCCGATTCCGGATAGAAGCAGAAGCCGCGGCGACCCGATGGCCCCGGATGTGACGAGCACCTCGCGGGAAGCCCGTGCGGTGTGCACGCTTTGACCGGCGGAATAGTCGACGCCGATCGCCCTGCCGTTCTCGACGACAACTTTCAACGCCTGCGCACCGGTCCTGACCGTCAGGTTCGGCCGGCTCATGGCGGGCTTCAAAAACGCGGTGGACGCGGAGGACCGGCGGGCATCGCGCTGGGTCAGCTGATAGAAACCGGTTCCCGCCTGCCGGGCGCCGTTGAAGTCGGGATTGTACGGAATGCCGTATTCCTGCGCCGCCCGGATGAACGCCCAGGCTACCGGCAGCGGCGCGACCGGTTGCGATACGCCCAGCGGGCCGTCGGCGCCGTGATAGTCGTCGCTAAAGACCTGGTTGCCTTCCGAGCGCTTGAAATAGGGCAGCGCTTCGCGATAGCCCCAGCCCTCGCAGCCGGCCTGATCGCGCCACGCGTCATAATCGACGGCATTGCCCCTGGTATAGACCTGCGCGTTGATGGTGGAGCCGCCGCCGACGACCTTTGCCTGCGTATACCAGAGCACACGGTCATTCATGTTTCGCTGTGGCACGGTTTCCCAGCCCCACGAGGCGATGCCCTTCGTCATCTTGGCAAAGCCGGCGGGCCAGTGAAACAGGATATTGCGGTCCTCGCCGCCGGCTTCGAGCAGCAGAACCGTCACATCGGGATCTTCCGTCAGCCGGCTGGCCAGGACGCAGCCCGCTGAACCACCGCCGGTTATGATGTAATCGTACTGTTGCACCTTCGCCAACCTGACCAAATATCTATCTAACTATTTAGTTACTTGAAACGTTTCACATGGCGCTCCTCAAGTCAAGTCGGAAATCGCCCGTTCAAAGCCGGGCGATTGATTCCCGCTCGATGAGAACCGGAGAAATTTTGACGACCTCGGCCTCATTGTGAGCGCCTCCCAGGACACGAGTCAATTGCTCCGCGCACCGACGCCCCATGGTCCGGGGAAACAACTCGACGGTGGTCATGGCAGGCGCAACCGAGGCCGACTGCGGAATATTGTCGAAGCCGATGACCGACAACTGCCTGCCGATCACAAGTCCCAGGTCGCGCGCCGCCAGATAGGTGCCGATCGCGGTATCGTCGTTGAGCCCGACAATCAATGTCGGCGCCGTGTCGCGGCCGACCAGGGAATGCACCACTTTTGCACCGTATTCGGGGCCCTCCGATCCCGGATAGACGTCAACGGTCACGTTTTTGATGCCGCTTTCGGCGATCGCCTCATGGATGCCGGCGACGCGGCGCTGCCAGGTCGCCGTGTGCTCGTAGCCGCCGACAAAGGCGATGCGGCGGTGTCCCATTTCGAGGGCGTGCCGGCCGGCGATCACCCCGGCCCGGAAATCGTCCGCCGCCACCAGGCCGGCATCCTTGTCATCGATGTCGCGGACACAGACGAGATACGGGATCGAACGTTGCCTGAACGGGCGCAGAACATCCACGTTGCTGCCGTGAACCGGGCTGATGATGACCCCCGCCACACCTTGCGACACCATGGATTCGATGATGTGCTTCTGGCGCTCGGGATCGTCCTGCGATGTTGCAAGGACAGTCAGGAACCCCGCGTTCCATGCCTCCACCTCGAATTCGGAAACCAGCTCCGCGAAGAAGGGATTGTTGATGTCATTGATGATGGCGCCGATCAGGTTGGAGCGTCCGGTTCGAAGCCGTATCGCCGAGTGATCGGGAATGAATCCCAGCTCGTTCGCCGCCTTGAGAACCTTCTCGCGCGTCTGCTTTGCGACACGCCCGCTGTCGTTCAGCGCATAGGAGGCCGTCGCGTTGGAACATCCTGCGCGTCTTGCCACATCTTTGATGCTGATCTTGCTCATCGCCCAGATATAACCCACAAACGCTTCCGATATTCAACGCTTGCCGGTTATGCGGTTCCTCATATTGGCTCGCGACGGACGTCATCCTGTCCTTTGCTTGTAATAGGTGTCCTTGTGCACGATCAGGCCATCGCGGAAAGTCAGGATGTCGACGCTGAGGTAGTCTTCGACTTCGCCGCTCTTGTGTTTCGCCGTGCGCCGGTATTCGCAAAAGACCTTGTCGCCGGCAATCCGGAAATCACGCGTCTCCCAGTGAACGTTTTCGACCTTGTCGAACAGCCCGGCAAAGACAGCGCGGATATTGTCCTTGCCTTCGAAGCGAACACCATGAACCTCGGGACCGGCAGCGTGGTCGAAAACGGCATCGCCGGCAAAATACTGCATGACAGCGTCAATATCGTTGGCGTTGAAGGCGTCGCCGATGGCATCGACGAGTTGGCGGGTCACTTCGGTCATGGAATGTCCTCTTCGCAGGCTGCGTTACAGTCCCATCATTGCGAGGGTTTTCGTGAAGAAAGGACTGGCCGGATCAGCCAGTACGTTCAGTTCGTCGAAATGATCGACATCAGGCACGACATACAATTCGATGCGGCGAACCGAGGTCGCATAGGCATTGACATACATCTGTGCCTGGCGGTGAAATTCCGGCGTTTCCGCGCCGCCAACGACGACCATCTGCGGCGCGTCGGTCACCGGCGGGTGGCCGGTCATCGGGCTTTCGGCTTCGGCTTCCGCCGCGTCCATGCGGATACCCGTGTTGAGCGCTTCGGTCAGGCGCACTGGCTCGAGGTAACTCAACGGCGAGACGGGAATGCCCGACTTGATAAGCCCCGCGGGCAGGTCCTTGCCGAATGCCGGCCAATCGGTCGCCATCATCATCTGGGTAATGTGACCGCCGGCCGAATGACCCATGACCGTCAGGCGCGCGCGGTTGACCCCCAGCTCCTCCGCGTTTCGCCAGATGAAAGCGATCGCTTCGCGCGCCTCCTGTGATATGCGGGTGATCGTCACGTCGGGACACAGGTCGTAGCCGATGACCACAACATTGACCCCCGCCGCGACAAAGGGCGCAGCCAGGAAGCTGTAGATCGACTTGTCGCCGCGCTGCCAGTAGCCGCCGTGGAAATAGACCAGGACAGGCGCATCATTGTCGCCACAATGGAACGCATCAAGCATCTGCTTTTTGCCGTCTCCATAGCGAATGCCGGTCTTGCAGTTCAACGTTTTCCGCGCGATTTCGCTGGCTCTCACCCAGCCGGGGATGACAGTAGCCTCGTAATCCGGACGGCCGGCGCGCAGATTGTATTGCGCGTCGAACTCTTCCGGCGAAAAACGGGTATGATAGGTCAGCGCCTCATTCATGGGTGTTTCCTGTTCAAGCAGCGGCGAAGAACCGGCCGCGGCAATAGGCCAGCGGCGGATGCGGTGTGTGGTCGTATCGCTGGACGAGACCGAGCAGGATCTCGTGATCGCCCGCATCGATGCGGGACTTGACCGTGCAGTCGAGCCATGCGGCCGTTCCGGGCAGACGCGGCGCGCCGTGGGGCTCGGCTTCCCACGGTGTGCCGGTGAAACGATTTTCTGTTTTGCCGGCGAAGTGCATGGCCAGCGCCTGCTGGTCGGCAGCAAGAATATTGATGCCAAATCGTGAGCAGGCGGCAAACACCGGATGCGCGCGGCCGTTGCGCGCAATGCAAACGGAAATGACAGGCGGCTCGAGCGAGACGGAGGTAAAGGAATTTGCCGTCACACCCCACGGTTCGCCCATATCGTCGAAGACGGTTGCGACCGTCACACCGGTCGCGAATGAACCAAGCGCGCGGCGATAGTTGGTCACATCCATCTCAAAGCACTCCTTCCGATGCGCTTTCCCGCTCCAGCGCTTGCCATTCATCCGAATTGGTGCCGAAGAAACGCATCACGTGCCTGCGGTAGGCGGGTCGCTCGGCCAATCGCTGGTACCAGGCTTCCAGATGCGGCAAAGCGGGCCGTTCAGCCTCGACATTGTAGTAACGGTAGGCGACACAGCCGAGTGGTATATCGCCCATGGTGAACGCCTCTCCCGCCACAAAGGACCGGTTGGCGAGATGGGCGTCGAGCAGACGCATCACCTCCGACGCCTCCTGCGCAAGCGCATTGATTCTTCCCGGATCGCGCTTGTTCGCTGCGGTACGCACCGTCGCGAAAAACAGCTGGATGACCGGCGGGAAGGCACGGCTGGCGGACCAGTCCATCCACTGGTCGGCAACCGCCAGGGCCTGCAGATCGGCAGGGCACAGGGTGCCCGGACCATATTTCCGGCTCAGGAAGCGGACGATCGCGTGGCTTTCCCACAATGCGAAATCGCCATCGCGGATGGCGGGGATCATGCGGTTGGGATTGATCTTCGCATAGTCGTCCGTGTCGAGCTTGCCGAAACTGCCACCGGCAAGCTGGAGCGTATAATCAAGCCCCAGTTCATTGGCGGTCCAGATTACGGGAATGACGTTGGAGGAGTAAGGTCGGCCCCAGATCTCAAGCATCTGCCAATTCCCGCATCTGTGCAATCGATCGTGTGCCGAATTTTGGCACGACATGCTCGAAAAGCCGGTTCCAGCTGGCGAGGATTTTGGCATAGGGCACGCCGGTATATTGCTGCATCAGCATGAGGTGGTCGAGGCCGGTCGTTTCCTGAAGCGCAGCGAACCGGTCTGCCACATATTCCGCGTCGCCGACGACGATGATGCCGCGTTTGTTCAGAAAGTCGAACCAATCCATGGCATCGTCCTCCGGCGTCATTTCTTCACCGATATCGAGATAGCCATGCTTGGTCCATTCGCCCGCCGGCCGCGTGCCGCCGAGAAACTCGTAATAGGCATTGATGCAAGGGCGAATGGTGCGCTCCGCCTCTTCCATGGACTCCCCTACATAGAACGCCATGCACACCCCGACGCCCTCGCCAAGCCGGGCCTCGCGACCATGGAATTTGGACAGCGCTTCGCGATAGGGCTCCCAACACGCAAGTGTGCGCCGGGGCGCCGCCGCCATGGAGATAACGCCCCATCCCTTCGATCCGGCAAGCTCGAATGTCGGCGGTGCGTTCGACAGCAACCACACCGGCGGGTGTTCTTTCTGGTAGGGACGCGGGTGGACATACATCGCCCTGTATTCCCCGTCCTCGTCATGATAGCGCCGATCGAGCGGCTCGAAAAAGCGGTTGGTCTCTTTCCAGCCCGGCACGGGAAACCGGTAAAACTCGCCCGTGTGGGTGAAGGCCTCGTTGGTCCAGGCCTTGACGATGATCTCGAGCGATTCCTGAAACAGTCGCATCACCTTGGCATTGTCGCGCCGGTCGGCATCCCGATTGAACTGTATGGTCGAGCGCTCGTTGATACCTTTGGCAACGCCGAAATCGACGCGGCCCAGCGTCATGTTGTCGAGCATTGCGATGTCTTCGGCGACACGCAGCGGGTGCCAGTCCGGCAGGACGATGGGACACGTGCCCACTCTCAGGTTCGGACAATGGGCCGCCACATGCGTGCACATCTGGATCGGGTTGGGCGGCGCGTTCATGAAGCCGTTATGGGCGAAGTGATGCTCGGTGAACCAGGCCGTGGTGAAGCCCGCCTGCTCCGCCAGCCGGCATTGCTCGAGAATCATTTCAAGCGTGCGTGTCCACGGGATGGTTTCGCCCGGGGAGAAATTGGCGATCAGATCGAAGCGCATCGTCGGTTGCCTTGCGAAGTTGAATTTTCGTCGATTTTTCTACTAAATTGAATTTTTCTTAAAAAATCAACCAAAATATTCTAGATTAGGAAATGGACTGGATCTGCGAGGACTGCCGCGATGAAGGATGACGGCGATGCCGAACGGCTCGGCAGCGAAATTCGGGAAGTGCGAAAGGCGCGCGGGCTGACGCTCAATGAGCTGAGCGCAGTGATCTCGTGCTCCACCGCATATCTGAGCCGGATTGAGCTGGGCACAGCGCGCGTATCCGAGGCGCTGCTGGCCGAGATCGGCGCCGCGCTCAAAGTTGACCCGGCCTGGTTTTTTCCTGCCCAGCGTGGCGATGGCCCCCTGGAACGCCGTCATGTCGTGCGTGCAAAGGATCGCCGGCCGCTGAGTGGCATGTATACGCGCTCCAGGGAGGAACTCGGTTTCGAGGATGAATTGCTTTCAAGCACACTGTCGGGACAGTGCTATCTGCTGTTGTCCCGCTTTGCCCCCGGCATAGGCAAACCGCCGGCACCGTTGGAGGGCTACGTGTTCGAGGGCGAGCAACACGGGTTGGTGCTGACGGGTGAGGTTGAGCTTCGACTTGACGACGAGTTGATCGTGCTGAAGGCCGGTGACAGCTTTTCCTATCCCTCGCTGATCGCCCACCGCTTCCGCAACCACACGGACAAGGAAGCGACCATGGTCTGGGCCATGGCGCCGGTGCGGATCAGCTGGTGAGGTGCACCGGGTCGCGCCTCTTTTCGCAAGCAATTGAGCCTGATCTGCGGAACCGGCGGGTTGTCGCATTGACTGTGCGCCCGACAATCCATGGCCAACTGGCAGGTTGATCCGAGTTGTTTTCCTGAATACCATTTAGCCACCAAAACATGAAGCATCGGGCGGTGATATGCTGAATTCGCGTTGTGCATGATGAGGCATCCTGTCGCTCGATATCTCGGCACTGCTGTTTTTGCATCCACCGTGTTGGTCGCCTCGGTGTGCAGCGCTTCGTTCAGCCAGTTTTGGAATGATCAGTCCAGCCGACTGCCGGTTGTGGCAAGTCCGTATCATGGAACGGAAATGCGCTATCTGGGCGTCTCGAGCTTTCTCATCCGGGACGGCGCATCAAGCCTCATGATCGACGGTTTCATCAGTCGCCCGAGGGTGCCGTTGCTCGGCCGCATCGAGCCCGACATCAATACTGTCACGAACAGACTGCATGAAATCGGCATTCAAACCGAGCCTGACTGCAAGCCCGCGACACCCGCATTTTCCAGGCTTGATGCCATCGTCGCCATGCACGGGCACTTCGACCATGCCCTCGATACGCCGTTGATCGCTGCATTGACCGGGGCAACACTGATCGCAGACAGGACCGTGAAACAGATCGCGGGCCGGACCAGAATACGGTTTCCCGACATCTGCCCTTTCCGCAGGGTCGTAGATATCAACGAGACCGCATCCCTCTCCCGGCTTGCCATCGGAACCATAACTCTGACGCTGGTTCCGGTGAACCATTCGAGGAATCCGGCGTCGCGCCTTCTGGAGGCCTGGCCGGCTGATCCCGGCTGGACATTTCCGACCAAACGATCGCAGCTGAAAATGGGGGTCAGTCTTGCCGCGCATATACGGACAGGGTCGGGCAGGATTCTCATTGTTCCGACGGCAGGGCGCATAGGCGAGCAATTCGCCGATCCAAAACTGGACGCGGATATCGTCTTTCTCGGGATCGGAGGTCTGGGATGGGGGTCCCGCGACTTTGCAAAAGCCTACTGGGAAAAGACGGTCGTGGCGACCGGCGCAAGGCAGGTGGTCCCGATTCACTGGGACAGCTTTTCCCCGCCGCTGGATTCCGTTTCGCCCACACCCGCCATACCGTCCTACGGACGGCTCAATCAGGCGCTGATCTGGATGCGGGAATTTGCGGATCAGGATCCGCGGATTGAATTGGTGTCCGTTCCTGCGCTCGCCCCCTTTGATCCCTTCAACGATCCGTCAGCCGGAGAGGACAAGTAATGCGGAATTCATTGCCACGACGGTTGACCTCGGCATTGATCGTTTTCCTCGCCGCTACGGCGCTGTCAGCCTGCACCATCCACTCGCGCGTCGAGGACACAACGACGTCTTTCTTCGTTGCGCAATACTGGAAGACACCGCTCTCCGGTCTCGATTATCCGGAAATGGCCGATAATGCCATTTCCAAACACAGACAATCGTTCGGTGTCGCGTTCCAGGGCGGCGGGAACAGGGCCGCACCCGCGGCCTTGGGGCAATTGCGGGCTCTTCATGACCTCGGCTGGATCGACAAGGTGCGCTATATCTCCGCGATCTCCGGAGGCAGTTGGACGGCCATTCCCTATACGTTTTTGAAAAACTGTCCGGCCGAAAGCGACGTGCACTGCGATCAATCGACGTTTCTCGGCGTTTCGAAATCTCCGGAGGAGGTCGCGCTGCGCCTGCCCGGAATTGTGACAGAGAAAAATCCGGTTGAATTCGCACCCGGATCCATGCTCGGCGCAATCGCTGACGGAGCGGTCACCGGCAAGGTGATCAACGCCTGGACGCAGGGCCGCTTCGACGAGTCCTTCTCCAATGCGCTCGGAGAAATCTATCTCAGACCATTTGGTTTGAGCCGCAGTAAAAGGAATGACCCCGACAGCCTGTTCACCTGGCGCAAAACCGACCGGGACCGGATACGCCGGGAAAACAGAGGCAATGAGCGAATTGCCCGCAGCACAATTCATTATGTCGAGCGCAAGCGTCCTTATCTGATTGTCGGTGGTGTCGTCCTTACACGGCGCACGCTTGTCGAGCCGGATGGTAAGTTCCGAATGGAGATGACGCCGCTTTACACGGGTATCCCGCGGAAGATTGACTACGAAACGCGCAACGGAACCAAATTCGAGTTTGGCGGCGGTTTCGTGGAATCGTTCGGTTATGACTATGTGACGGAAGACCCGGGCCTGGCAGGACCTATGAGGACACTCAAACTGCGTGATCCATTATGGGGCAACCGGTCAGACCAGGACCGGCTCAATTTCTCCCTTGCCAATATGGCTGCCGTATCAGGCGCGGCGCCGGTCGAGACCGCTGTGTCCATTCGGGCCTTGCGGTTTCTTGCCGCCAATTTCGGTTTCCCGGAGCACTTTGTTCCGGGTGACCGCCGCAGTCCGAGGCAATCCTTTGTATCGGCGCCGGCCGGCGAGATCTATGAAAAGGAATGGGCGCATGGGGATGGCGGCCATGAGGACAATCTGGGACTTGCGCCACTGCTGGCGCGCCAGGTTGAGAACATTCTCGTCCTTGCCAATTCCGTCTATCCGCTAAACGCGCAGATGATCGAAGACTGCAAAGCCGCTCTGGACCGGCTGAGACCCGAGCCGCAGGATCCCGAAAAGCTCGATAGCGGCATGCAAAACTGCATCAGGATGATCGGCGGTGACATACCGAGCTTCTTTGTCCGCACCAGGAATCATATTCACAATGTCGGCTTGAAACTGGCAGACAGCCCGACACCTGCCGGAAGGAACGAACTCGATGGCTATTACCATTTGCTTCATGTGGCGCAGGAGCTTCGGGACAACAATCGCCTGAGCTGCAACCGCTATGTCTATGATCCCGGCGACGCCGGGGCTGTTGGGCGCAGCTATGCGCCGCGTATCTGCATTCTCTATCTCGGGCTGGATGGGGAATGGGCCGAACGGGTCAGGACAGCCGCGCGGAATGCGGGTATGAGCAAAAGAGACATTCGTGCCATTCGCAATGCGCTGGACCTGGACGAAGATCTGCGCCCCGTCGACAAAAAGCGACGAGGCGTCGGGTCGAACGGCTTCCCGCACCTTGGAACATTTTTCGATCAGCCCGGCTTTCTGATCAAGACGGACCCGGCCCGCCTTTATGCCTTGTACAATTACACAGCCTGGGCACTGAAAAAGCACAGTGGGAATATCAAGAACGCCTTCGCCAACAACGGCCTCGATTGGTCCAGATGACCTTGCCTCCGGGATTTGGCGCTCTGAAAGAAAATTCCGCGAGTTGGCACGAAGCAGCGACGCAAGCTGCAAAGGCGCGACCGCCTATACAGGTGCCGGAGCGAAACTTGCACCCTGGTCGGCGCTGGAAATGGCTTGGCTCGAACATCGTTTCAGAGAAGGTATTTTGCGTTTTGCGGATATGCGGTGACCTACTCTCCCGCGTCTTGAGACGAAGTACCATTGGCGCAGGGGTGTTTCACGGCCGTGTTCGGGATGCGAACGGGTGCAGGCACCCCGCCATGACCACCAGGTCGGCAAAGGGCGAAACCGGGTGGCCATTACGACCGGCAGAATGATCGGCGGCACGCACCGGTGCGCGCCGATCTCACCGGGCGTTTTGCGCACGAGATGAGGAGATCTGCGCTGTTGTGCCTAAACGGGCGCAGGCAGATCATGAATGTTGCGAATCTTGACCGAACGCGCCAGTTGGCAAGCCACATTCGCGTCAACAAGTCCGGCACCGGTTGCTCCGTCATGTCCGTTTCCGGCCGGTTGACCATGGTTGCTTTGGCCGGCCTTAACATCGCGGGCCGAAGCCATGAGAATTGATTTCATCAATGTGGGCGAAATGCCGGGCTGCAGCTGCTTCAGCAGCGCGCATACGCCTGCGATCTGAGGTGATGAAGCGCTGGTCCCGCTGATGACGGCCCAGCCATCATCTGCGGCGGTCTCGTCACCGTTTGGAAACACCCCGCCGGCGAGGCCCGTGTCTATTTGGCTCTGTGGCGGAACCGGCAGCATGATGTAGATACCCCGCGGCTGCATTCCGACAAGGCCGCACACATCCGGGACATGCCGGCCTGGATAGAGGTTGCTGTCGAAGCTGCTGGCGTAGTTTGACGCCTCCAGATCGAAATCGTTGCCGACAATGTCGCTATGGGCAAACACGCCGCCGACCGAAATGACTTCCGGCATTTGTCCCGGCCAACCCCAATGGCCGTTTCCGGCAGAGAAGCAGACGGTTATTCCGCGTACGGCAACCGCCTCGATGACAGCGGCCTGCAGCGGCAGCAGAGAATTCGGAAGAGGCGGATTCTGAATGCTGTAGCCCCAGCTGTTTGTCATGATGGCCGGATGCAAATCCGACGCGGTCTTGAACGCCAGCGTTGCATTGCCGCCCATCTTGACGCCAATGAAATCAATATCGGGCGCACTTGCAAATATGTTTGCCGCCTCTGCGGTGCCGTGGCCGTTGGCATCCTGGTCGACATCGATGGCATCCGGCGCCAGTGTCGCATTGTAATTGTAGCCATGCCAGCTATAGAAAGGATGCTTGTAGAAACCGCTGTCCACCATGGCAACGAGTACACCTTTGCCGGTGACACCATCTTTGCGGGCGACATCGGATCTCAGGATCATCGAAACGTCCGCGGGCACCTGCAGATGATGGTAGTTGACCCTTGGCGGGAGCGGAGATTCGTAGAATGTCGGCGGTCGCTGCGGATAGGCTCGTTCAACCAGCCCCCTGAGCACCGTGGGAATCTCGAAAGGTGTATCGGCCTTGTGAGAAAGATAACTCATCTTGCCAAGGCTCGGATGGGCCTCGCTGATCAACTCGCTGCGCCGCTGGACCTTGGTGCCAAAAACGTTTTCCCATAATCTGCGGGGACCCTCACCGCTTATCGAATATGTTCCGATATGCCGTACCGTGAAACCCAGTGCCTTGAGGGCCTTGGCCGCTTCGGTGCAACGCTCCTGCGGCGGTGACAATTTGCCGATATTTTCCGGAGTCAGGCTGGTGTCCGATGTGAACATCGACCACCCATCGCTGACCACTGCTGCTTCGAAGTAGACAGTTTTCGCCGCTGTCTTCCCGCTTGCCTTGCTTTTAGCCTTTTTCGCCATCGTGCTAGCCTCCTGAAAGTCAACGTCATTGCAGGATTCGATCCGGTCTTACTGGATGAACTGCATGCAAACTCCCAGCATGGGGTTTGCCACGAGGGCTGTATGTGAGGTTTTTCACGTTCGATGGATTGGGACCGTTTTCAGGCTGCAACCGGCGTTCTTCCGGCAGGTCCCGGGCAGTTCCGGGTGATGTATTCGTTGCGATTTCGATGCACGGGAGTTCCGTTGCGTGGCACGCCCCGACATCAGAACGATGGCCGTTTCAGCCGCAGGGCGACATCAGAAAAACTCCGGCGGCGCGACGAACGAAACGCCCTTGATGAAACTCTCGAGGTCCTGGGGAATCGACAATGTCGACTCTATCGGCACCTGGCGAGGTTCGGACCCGCCCGGAAAAGACCCGGGAGCGGCTTCTTCACCGGTGGTTTCGAATTGCACGCCAAAACGCGATGTCCAAAGCGCCGGGCTGCCATCCACGCTTATGGTTTCGCCGATGGACAAGACACGAAACCCTGACTGCTGCAACTGCCGCGCTGCCTGCTCCGACTTGCTCGCCTGTGGCGTTATTTCGGCGGATACCAGTTCGTTTGCACCATTCAATGTTCTGATCGAACTCCAATGCATCGACTGATCTTTTGTTTCACACAGAACCCCGGCCGTTGCAATACCGGCCTGTGGTCCGATTAAAATCGGCATCCCCCGCGCACGAGTTGGCGATGAGGTGGGGCGGCGGGATTTCTGTCCCATGGACGATTGCCTGTCGGCAATACGCCATGACCACCCAGTCAGGTTCAAATCGACGTCCGCCGGAAGCAACAAAAAAGCCGCCCCGAGGGGCGGCTTATTATTGGTTGCGGGGGCAGGATTTGAACCTGCGACCTTCAGGTTATGAGATCGTTTAATGCGGTTTTCGCCACGCTGGATAGAGCCGGATAATTTTAGATAACCTATTGCATATGAAGGGTTATTTCTAACATCCTGATTTGCTAGACTAGGCTTCAGTTAGCGCGAACTTGCTCCCAAGTGGTACCCATATGGTACCCAAAATGAGCGGGTATCGCGTGCAACGAGGAGCCGCGAAATGCCGAAACTCACCAAACGTGTTGTAGATGCACTGAAGCCAGAAACATCCGATATCGTGCACTGGGATGACGAATTGGCAGGCTTCGGAATCCGGGTGCGCCCAAGCGGTCGGAAATCCTACATCGTCAAATGTCGCTGCCGGGGGCGGCAAATAAAAATGACGATCGGAACCCACGGTCCCATCACCGTCGAGCAAGCCAGAACCAATGCACGAACCATCATCGCAGAAGCCAAGGCCGGCCGGGATCCGTCCGCTGAACATTCCCGTATGCGGAAATCGCCGACAATAAAGGATCTGGGCAAACGTTTTCTGGAGGAATATGTCCCAACCCATTGCCGCCCCACAACCGAACGGGAGTATCGGCGGTCGGTTGAGCTGTTCATCAATCCAAAGATCGGCACCCGGAAGATTATCGACATTGAGCGCGCCGATATTGCCAAGATCCACCATAATCTCCGGGACAAGCCCTATCAGGCAAACCGGACTCTCGGCGTTCTTTCCAAGATGTTCAACCTGGCTGAAATTTGGGGCTTGCGCCCGGACGGCTCGAACCCTTGCCGCCACGTGAAGAAATACAAGGAGGAAAAGCGTGAACGGTTCCTGTCCGATGCCGAATACAAAAAGCTCGGTGAGGCATTAAGAATAACCGAAGCGGAGAAATCTGAAACCCGGTCGGCGATCGATGCCATCTGGTTGCTCATGCTAACTGGATGCCGGCTGAATGAGATCATGACACTTAAATGGAGTTACGTCGATCTCGATGCAAAAGAGCTTCGCCTTCCCGACTCCAAGACCGGACCTAAAACGGTTCATCTTGGCCTCGCCGCCGTCGACCTGCTGAAGAACATCAAGAAGCTTGAAGACAACGACTTCGTCATTACAGGAAAGAAACCGAGCAGCCATTTGACAGACTTGCAGCATCCGTGGCGGCGCATTCGGGCATTGGCAAAACTGGACGATGTCCGGATACACGATCTCCGCCACTCCTTCGCCAGCCGCGGTCTCATCGTTGGCGAAGGCCTTCCAATGATCGGAAAACTGCTAGGACACTCACAGGTGCAAACGACAGCCCGTTATGCTCATCTGGCGAATGACCCAATCAAGTCGGCTGCTGATAGGATTGCCGAAGGCATCTCGATATCAGCAGCCGCTTCATGACAATCTGTCAAAGGGGATGGAGATGGGCGATTGATTGTTGGCTTGCTAATTGATGCGGTGTGGGGCCCGTGCGCTTCAAGAGATCGGGAATGAACGAGGTGTATGAAATAGCGGTCCAGGTGCAGGCATCCGAAGGCGATCAGAGGCAGATGGTCGGCACGGCTGGAATCTGCCGGTATTGCGGATGCCAGGATAGCAGGAAATTCAAGAAGGTGGCGCATACCTTTCCCGAGGCGCTGGGCAACAAATGGGTGATGTCAGTCGACGAGTGCGATAGCTGCAACGGGAAGTTTTCAGTTTACGAGGACGCACTTGCCAAGGCTGTTGGTCCTTTCCTTACGCTGGGCGGAGTAAAGGGCAAAAAAGGCATCAGGCAAACCGGGCGTTCGCAAAGCAATTCGAAAATTCGTCACAGCATGGAAGGCGGCAGACGGCGAATTAGTATTCGGGCAGAGAGCGGTGGTGTAGGAATAGACCCTGCTACGGGAAACATGAAGGCGGTGATCGGGGTAAAGGGTGATAAGTTTGTACCGCTGCTGGCCTACAAGGCGCTATGCAAGATGGGCCTTGCGCTACTGCCGGAAAAGGAGCTTGGCAACTTCGGGAAACTCATCGCTTGGATCGGTGATCCTGGGAGCGGCGCGGATATGGTGCCGCTAGAGGTCGGCGCTTCATTCGCCCTTATAGGAAACTCTCCGCCTCTCGTCACGGGAACGCTTCTACGCCGGAAAGCTCCGGACGATCCGCTGCCCCATATGGTGTTTGTTTTTTGCAGCGGTTCGGTTTGCCTTCAGATCAGGCTCCGGCCCGATAAACTGGATAATCATGTTGTGCCGGATGGTGGTCTTGGCATTCGGTGGACAAATGCGCTGGCTGCTGAGGAAGGCGGAATTGTGAAGATCGGATACGGCTTGCCAATCCAGTGGGATTGGTCGTCCGATGAAAGTGTCTTGCAGCCAGTCGAGTCCTTTGTTCTGGATTTTGATCCGGAGACCACGCACGGAAGTCTGACACCGGTAATGCGCAAGTAGGTATGATGGGCGGTATGAAGCGCGATTTACCGCGCAAGCCAAAAGACCAGATGGTTGGAGCAGCCGCAACCAACGCTGTTAGCGGGGACTTCTCCACACAGCTGCGTGATAAACTGCTTTGGTCCAATTAACCTTCAATTTCACAAATAACATCCTCAACCGTCCCTCTAGTACAACCGCGCCAGTCTCGCAGTTCCAAAAGGGCACCGCTGATTTGGTGTATTGTCTCAGCGCCAGAACCACGTCACAAACGCGACCAAACGCTGGATCAGGCCATTGTTGCCACGTGTGTCTCGAATTGGTTCAACAGCTTTCGGTTCTTTTGCCCGGTTACCCTTGTGCCACGAAGACCGGCGCTTTGCATCACGGGTGCGTCCGGCAGCGATTTGTTCTTCAGACCAATCTGAAGCCCATTCGATTTGGCTGCCCGTGATCAGATAGTGAGACCGGCATGGAAATCCCCAGTTTCCTACAGAGGGTCGCATAGTGATCGACTTGCCATCGAAGGTGAGGCACCAATCGGTCGGGTGGAGGGGGAGCACAACCTTCTCGCCACATCCACAGGCGCAGCTATGCGCCGTCGTTGTGTACTCGACAGAGATGTAGAGTACGCCCGGTTCCAGCGCTTTTGGGATGAACTCAACAAATCGGGGTGTGAGCCGTTCGATGGAGCGCGTCATGCGGCCTCTCGGATAAATTGGCGCGTCTCTACCTGATAAAGCCAAACAGGCTCGCCGAAATCGGCATAGAAACCGCGAAAACTCTTCCAAAGCTGGACTGCCATATTTGCGTTCAGGCTATTTAAATCAGAGATCTGGATGTTGTTTTCGTAAATGGGATCGCGTCCGCCAGGATCGACGGGAATATGCGGGCGAACCCGGTCGCGGTTTGCTTCGGTGCTGAGCACAGCCCTGAGCGTTCCTCCGATTCCGTTGCTGCCCTTGTGAAGCCCCATACCGGAATCTACGAAAGGCAGGGCGCGCCGTTCGAGTTCTGCCATGATCGCCGCCTTTTCCGGGCACGGATCGATTGACACAAAGGCAAACGTGGTCCTGTCGAGCAGATAAAATGTCTCCGGAGTGAGGTTGACCGCATGCGGGATAATGTTTCGTTTAATCAGACCGTAACGGTGGGCATAATAATCGACCTTATAGGGAGGAGGCTGGAGTTCGGATTTGTGGGGTGCACCTGGCGCGCGAAATGTGTTGAAGGGATACAGCCGGTCGCCATCGATCAGACGGGTCTCGCACACGGGCGTTTTTGCAACATGATCCAGAATATACCCACCGGTTCCACCGAGCCCGATGAAAGCGACGATTTCGTCTTTAAATTTGGAGGCCAACTCGACTGTCCCAGCACGCGCTGAGGCACTGTCGGGGTAAACGAATGGGTCGTTTTCGGTGTCGCTGGTCGGAAGCGCGCCGACGCGTGCCGTAGCCGACGGATCAATGGCCTGGACCTCGCCAATAATGATGTCCCCATAGGTAATGACTTTTTCATAGAAGCTCTCGTAGCTGCGCGGCCCGCGTGGACCGCGCAGCTTGTTTGAGAAGCCGTGCTGAAAAACAAGAGATCCGATTACGCTGCAGCGCGGGCTTGTCAGTCCAAGGGCAGCCAGGGGCTTCCCATGTCGGTCGTGAGGCATTCCGCCTGAAAAGGACATGACGTGGTCACGGGGCGGCAATGTGGCCTCATCGGTAGCATCCAATGGACATGCAAACACGCCATGCCGAATGCAGCCGTTTTCGTCGAGAAAAGGTATTTCCTCAACGAGAAGGTGACCGGCCTCAATTCGGATGGCAAAGCCCTCCGAGGCTAGGCGCTGAAGGTCTTCGCTACGATTTATCAGTTGCCGAGACATTGAAGACCATCCCCTCCACGATGCGGATTTTGTCTCCCTCCAGGAGCACACCTTCGCGGCGGCGCTTGGGGCCCCGGGTGAACGAGACCGTGAAACAAATCAGGTCCCGGCCAAAGAGCTTCGGGAAGGCGAGTTTTGCGAGCTCAGAAAACGACAAGCGACCTTTTTCAACCGCAGTAATCTCGCCGTTTAGGATGATATCCACCGTCTGATCATGTGGATCTCCGGATCGAAAACGCTCAACACCGTCTCTTCGTAACGAAAGCACCTCGTCATCCTCGATGACGCGGTCACCGTCGGAGTCGAAGTAAAGGTCCTGGTCGTCCGAGAAGTCTCCGATGATGCGGAGGTCTGCAGCCGAGATGGCTTTTTCACCCCAGACGATTTCACGCTCGTTCAGGACAGCTCGAAAAAGTCGATCACCTTTAAAGACACGAAACTGCGGCGGCAGTGTATCAGCGATCTCGTAGGTCTCGTCGAGACCGATCGCCTGGGTTCCCTGACCGGCGAAAACTACTGTTGTGAAGTCTGAAGCCGGTCGGAAATTTGCGATGGCAAGAATGTCCCGCCCGGTGAGGACGGGGTCCTCTGTTGCATAGTTCTGGTCGTTGATGATCAAGCTGTACTGATGATTTTCCGCGGCCTGTGCCATGGTCTAACTCCGTTAATCTCGCCTGTTGATCGGATCCTCCGGAGCTTGACGAGCAGCTCGTTCCGTGATTCTAGTGTCTCGTTAACGAGACGTTTCATAGTCGAGACGTAAAGTGTCTCATTAACGAAACATACAGGAGCGCCACATGACCCGTCAAGAGGAGTCTCGCGCGAATTGCGCGCTATGACGTTACACATTGAAAAACTTGGAGAAATGATTGTTGAGCGTCGCGGGACCTTAGGCATTCGAGCCGCGGCGAAAGAGATCGGCATCAGCCCCGCGACACTATCCCGAATCGAAAACGGCAATGTACCCGACCTTGCGACCTTCGCGGCCATATGTCAGTGGCTTGGAAAAGATCCAAACCAATTCCTCGGCATGCAACCGGCGAAGCCAGGAGATGAAGCGCCAACTGTTCACCTGCGAAAAAAGAAAACCACCAGCGTCGACACTGCGACGGCTCTGGGTGGTTTGATCCTTGCCGCGCAGGAGGCGTTGCGAGATATCGAGAACCTTTGACCATGCGGCGCGGCTTCAAATCCCAGGCCGAGAAGCTAGCGCTCAAACAACGCGCGGATATCGGGCTATCCGCGAACGACGCGCTCGATCCAAGGCACTTCCTCAGATCGATCGGAATAATTGTTTGGACACCTACGGACATTCCCAACGTCGATACCGAACACCTCAGGCAGCTAACAGTTGTCGACCCCGACAGCTGGTCGGGCATAACGATCAGGGAGGGTGGCAAAACAGCGATCATCGTCAATGCCACCCACCCAATAACCCGTCAGGCAAACACACTCATGCACGAATGGGCGCATATAGAATTGCGTCACAAACCGAGCCGGGCGGATCGGTCAGCTGGCGGCTTGCTCCTTTTGAGCGACTATCCACCAGAGTTGGAGGAAGAGGCCGATTGGCTAGCCGGTTGTATACTTGCGCCGCGAGATGGACTTCTCTTTCATTGCGGAAAGGGTCTCGAACCGGGTGAAGTTGCGCAGCACTATGGCATAAGCACTCAGTTAGCGAACTGGCGTATCGGAAAAACTGGAATCAAGCATCAACTCAATTTCCGGCAGTATTGATTTGCAACAACCTGATCTCGTGCACTTGCGGGATGGAGAGCGTCAGCTGTATTGCGCCCGGTGGAAGAGCGCAGTGCGCGATTCGGCAATCGGAGCGCTGCGGATGCCACGGCAGCGAGGATGACGTATTTGGTATGGATTTGTGCTTGTTTCATGCCTCGGTTGTGGATGTTTATCCTGAACGCAGGCTTGAGCGCGCCGGTCCCAACTATGCGCCAATTCCTATAATCTGAATTTATGTTATTCAACGCATAAAATCATATTATGCGCCAAATCCGATATTGCATTTTTATCGGAATTAGATCATAATACCAGCATGGCAGATTTAGCACGCAATCCGAAGCAGATCGGAAACATCGTACAACGCGCTCGCAAAAAGCGGGACCTCAATCAGACGGAACTCGGCAACCTCGCCGGTTTGCGGCAGGAGACCATTTCTCTGATCGAGACGGGTAATCCGGCCACTAAACTGGAAACCATCCTGGCGGTTCTCGCCGCGCTCGATCTGGAATTCAGAATCGTGCCGCGCTCGAAAGCCCATGCAGACGACATCGAGGACATCTTTTGATGCCTCGCCATCGTCAACATCCACCACTGCGGGTTTTTCTGAACAACCGCCTAGTCGGCCATTTGACCAGAGAGCCAAGCGGCGCGATCAGCTTTCAGTATGAAGAAAGCTGGCTGGAATGGCAGCATGCCATGCCGGTCTCCCTTTCGTTGCCTCTCCGCGAGACACCCTTCCGTGGCGAACCTGTTGCCGCGGTCTTCGAGAATCTTCTACCGGACTCCAACGTGCTTCGTCGCCGCGTAGCCGAAAAGGTCGGAGCCCGCGGAACTGATGCCTATAGTCTGCTTGCTGCAATTGGCCGGGATTGTGTCGGGGCGTTACAATTCATAGCCGATGGCGATGAAGAGATTGACGTCACTGGCAAGATCGAAGGCGATGTCATCGATGACGAGGCCATAGACCGGCTGCTTCGCAGTCTAACGCAAGCACCGTTGGGCCTGAACCGTGACGACGACTTTCGCATATCGGTGGCGGGCGCACAGGAAAAGACCGCTCTCCTCTGGCACAACAACAAATGGATCAAGCCTCACGGCACAACGCCAACCACGCATCTGTTCAAAACGCAGATCGGTCAGTTGCCGAACGGAATCGATCTATCAAATAGCGTGGAAAACGAATTCTACTGCCTCAAATTCATCGAGGCTTTCGGCCTCCCGGTGAACGAAGCCGAGATCAAAACCTTCGGAGAAACAAAGGCACTCGTGATCGAGCGCTTCGATCGCCGCTGGACAAGAGATGGCCGGCTGCTGCGACTACCGCAGGAAGATTGCTGCCAGGCTTTGTCGGTGCCCCCGACCCTGAAATACCAAAGCGACGGCGGCCCTGGCATGGTCGCGATCCTCGATCTTCTGAAAGGCAGCGACACGCCAGCAGAAGACCAAATGACCTTCGTCAAGGCACAGCTTCTTTTCTGGTTGCTCGGCGCGACGGACGGCCATGCTAAAAATTTCAGTATCTATCTCGGATCGGGCGGAAGCTTTCACCTGACACCGCTCTACGATGTGCTGACCGCACAGCCGAGCCTCGACAACAATCAGATCAACCGCAAGCAAATGAAACTGGCCATGTCTGTCGGCAAGAGCCGTCACTACCGGTTTACCAACATTCATCCCCGGCATTTTATCCAGACGGGCGTAGAAGCCGGCCTACCAAAAACGCTCGTCCCCGACGCGATCGAGCAAATTGCGAACGCGGCGGAAGATGCGTTCTCGCGCCTCGAAGCCTCGCTGCCGAAAGATTTCCCTGAATTCATCCACGGTTCAGTGATGAAGGTTGCAGCCGCGCGAATCGGCAGTTTTAGCTTCAAAACCGAGGCGACTGAAGGAGCTTACAGAATACCGGATGGGACTAGTATGTAACTTATCCATCCACTTCCATTGCATCAACAGCGGCTTTCCACAACGCGGTACGAGGGTGTCAGCAGCCGCGACTGTGAAGCGATCAACAACGCGTTAGTGTATGATGGGCTTTCTACCAGAGGGTGGAACAGGCGTAGAGTTATATTTGCGTCGTATGGGGTGGCGGCCAAACATTGAAAGTCGGCAAAGCGCTCGGAGAGAACGTTGAACACGAACGACGACGTCGCAACTGAAGAAACGCTGGATGTGAGATTTGTATGCTCTGTATTCGCGCTCACAGGGCATGCGGGATATTTCGCACCGGGCTTTAACATTCGCTACGACGAAAAAGACATAGGGAACACGACCTTTATTACCGGCGGTGGGACGCGCCTCTATCTAAGTCGCGTCGGCGACAATCTCGATCAGTCCGGTGATGCCCAGGCCGCGGACAGCCATTTCATGGCGGATCGGGTTGTAGCGGGCCTTTTGATTAGCGGCGCCGGACTTTTCCGTGCATTTCCGATGGGCCGCATCTTCGTAGACACGCCGGTTGAGAAACTCAGATGGCATTCCCAAATCGACCTACAGCCATTCTATAGCGAACGCGTGCGAGCGGTGTACGATGCGTTCGACGAAAACGAATTCGCATCGTGGTTCCAGTTCATATGTGAGAATATTCCCGTTCGCCGTGCATTGCACGATGCGGTCCAGGCCATCAACAATCCTGTGGAGGCATTCGTTTATATTTACAGGGGTTTCGAGTGGCTAAAGAAAGGCCTGAACCTTTCGTGGGACGAAATCGCCGGTGACATCGGCGTCACTACAAAACAGATCAAGGCGGTAGGACAGATAGCGAATGACGAGTCTGGCGTGCGCCATGCTTCAAGAAGCGGCGAAAAGCAGCGCGCCTCTCTGGAGACTTACAGCACATGGATCGCAGGCTTGATTGATGCGATCGAATCGGCGCGCGCGCGTGTCGATAAGAGCTACACGGCATCCGATTCAAAGCAAATCGCAGAAAAACTCAAAGTCGCAATTCAATACGATCCTTATCCATGACGAGATCAATGCCGGCGAACACGGCGCTGCTTAGACACTTGCTAGGATTCTCCGCTTTCAAGCCGCGTAAACAGCTCCAATGATTTGTTGCAGCCTCGACATGCGCCACAGGCCACTTCGGCTCGGTGGCATGAGAAAGTCCAGCCCATAAGGTCCCGGCCCACACCAGAACTACGGACTAAATCATCGGTGGTCATGGTCGAAGCCGGGGCGCTCAACTTGAAATCAGAAAGCTGTGTCTGGAGAAGCCGTTCCATGGCGCTCAAGAACTCGGGCGTTCCGTCATTATGCACACTATCCGTAAGCACGGTCCCAATAATCAACTCCCGCAAATCACAGTCCGCAAGCGCCATGGCCGCGACGGTCAAGAGCATCTGGTTACGGAACGGCCAATGCTCTGGGACTCGATCTTCGCTGTCGTCGGATGGAAACCCGGTCATCTCGCCGGCCCCCAAATGGCCAAGCGAGACCTCGATGACCCTGTGGTCCATACCGATTATTGAAGCAATGTGCTTAGCGGCGCGGATCTCTCCCGGTGCACAGACCTGACCGTAGTCGATCGTCAGTGCAAGATCTGGCTTCGTCATCGCCGCAAGGCAAGCCGACTCAACACCACCCGAAAACAAAAGCACTCTCATCTCGACCATGCCTCCCAAGCGACACGATATATCGCGCTCGCAAAATCGTCGGATATCGAACAATTCCTCGATCCACGGACCATTGTCTGATCGGCGGGTTTCGGGTTCTGCGACAGCGCCACAACAGGGATATTGTGCCGCACCGCCCAACCGATCTCGAAGATCGTTCCCGGATCACATCCGTCAAGAATGGCGAATACAGCCTTGCACTCACTGAGACCTTTGATATCTGCCTCGACCACACGCTCGATCTCCTTCTGCTGTGCCTGATCGTCAGTGTGGTCGCGTAGAAGCCCGGCTTCATGATAGGGCGAAAAGAAAGAAACGCCGAGACTATCGAGAGCGCGGCACGCCTGTTCCACGAGCCATAACTCAGCCATCGTGAAAAATGGACCCGCAATGTAGACTTTCGCTTTCTCGTCTTTGATAGCGACGGGTTCGAGCGTGCTTGTCTCGTCGTCCAAAAGGACGGTCGGCCGCCGGGAGTTGCAGTAGCGTGCGACGCAACGGGACGCTGCATCGGCAGCCAGGTCTGGAGCCATCCCTTTCTCTGCCCAATGGTATGCAAAGGCGGCGCTGAAGATGTCGCCAGATCCTATCTTATAGACGCGATCGGTGCGATATGGCGGTACCGTTCCCCGAAAAGTGTCGCCCACATAGATCCTACATCCGTGCGGTCCAGATTTTACCAACACAACTGAGGCGTCTTCCGATTGTTGAACATTTCGCACAGCCTGCAATTCATCCTGGTCCTTCCCGAGCGTCCGCACCTCTTGGGCGTTCAGTACGACTGCTAATGACTTTGCGGTTGATCCATTCTCCTTGAAGGACACCGGCTTCTTGGGGCTTTGGGGATCAAATACAACCCTGTCCCCGTGGACGATGGCGTCACCCTCCATAAAGCCGAAGCGCAAAATGTTGGCGTCCTCTACTACGATGTTCTCGCACCTCGGAAGATCGCTTGGTCGATACTCCGGCTCCGACAACGGATGGAAGTAGGTGAAAGATACTATTTCACCTGACGTGTGCGGATGATGCCTTAGGTAAGGGCTTGATATAGCCACCGAAGCGATCTGTTGCTGAGATTTAGGGCAATAGTAATGCCACCCGACATCGGTACCCGCGGAAGCGATAGCAAACGCGGCACGCGCACCGGATCCAAATAGCTCGTCGTGTTTCGGCGATACACAGATCTCGCGATAGTAGCCGCCCGCAACAATCACTGTCAGACCCGTTCGACGACAACGGTTATCTGCGATCCTGAAATCGCTGTCACCTCTGCTTCGTAAGCATGTTGTGCAAGACAATTGACAAGGACACCGAGTTGGCGCGCTCCAGTAATGGTGCCCGCAACGGCGCCTGTCGATTGCGTCAACGCCCCAACGCTCTGGGATTGACCTTGTGTGATGAGTTGGACCGTTAGTCGATCACCGACACTTAGCGCCTGCACAACGGAGGCGACTGGTGCAAAAAGATCCGTTTGAAAACGCAGATCGCAGGGGTCTTGTCCGCTACCGTCCGACCCCGGCGGAGTCCATCCACCGCTCGATCCACTTCCACCCATCGCCTTGCCTTCTTCTGCTCCACCTAAACATCTGGTTAGTACTACTTAAGCTACTAGTCTTTGCCGCACCAGATTCGACCCGAATGTGCGCATATCATACCACATTACACTATCGAGTACCGATGCACGGACGTGCAAGTTTTTTGCGAAACAAAGGAATCGGTTCTCCAAATTCAAGTAGTCACGAGGGAGACGGCAGTTCTTGTCAAACAGCTCGAGCAACCAACCTGCTCGCAAAACATGAATGTCCAGTATCGCGATTAGATCTGTATCCAACCAATTGCGCGCGATCCAACTCGCAGTCTTCGGTCCAACGCCTTCTAAACTCTGAATTTGGTCACGAAATCTAACTGGATCGGCTTGATCGAACTTCATCTTCGTCAGATCTGCCATTGCACGGTTAAGCCTGCGGGCTCGCTGCGTCGGAAAACGATAACGGCGAGGCAGGCCACCGACCACCGCGGGCTCATCGAGCATAGCGAATAAGTCGACTTCTGGAAGCATAGCGCCTCGCTCGAAGGCACCATTCCTCCGCAGACGCTCGAAGAAAGCTGTTGCGACCTCTAAGGTCACGCCGAAACCGCCCAGCAAACAGAATCCGATTTCCTCTTCAAGCGTACCGTGGCGATTCACAAAGTCTATGTCGGTGGGGTCTGCCGTCTCACATCGCATAGTCCAATACGCGGGCGTGAGCAACTCATCCTCCCGGCCGAATCTCAAGCCCGGCATAACCTCATCATCGGGGTGGGAAGGCGCCAACAGGCGGTACTGAACTGCGGGTTGTGCGGTTTTTGAGGACATCTCATCTCGCCAAATGATTAATTGCATATTATATGCTTTTTTTATGCAAGCAAACGAATGGAACGATGGGAACTTCTCAAGGCGTCTGAAGCGTGCGCGTCAGAACGCCGGGTTGACACAGACTGAGCTTGCCAAACGGCTGGGTACCAGGCAATTCAATGTCTCACGCATCGAAGGCGGCCAAAAACCCCGCAAACCTTTGCTTTTTCGTACCATCGCTTTTATCGAGGAAACGGAGCGATCGGAGCCGCGACTTCAAGACGACGTTGTGGCTGCCATCGCGAGCTCCGACGAACTCAAGGCACTAATCGCTCGCATTGCAGCTGAACTCTAACGCATTTTTCATGCACTATAGCACCTGCAATGCGCACGAAGCACCATGCTAACCGTCACGCCGGTTCCACACGAGAAACGCAGCGCCCTCTTCCTCAAACAGTGCCGCATGGATCGGTTCGGCAAAGCTCGGATCATCCAGCTGGACGCTGAGATAATCCCGCGGCTCCTTGCCGTTGGTCTGCGCCTTCCAAGCGGCGCCGAGTTCGGCCCGTCCGGCAAAGATCCGAAAATCGGGCGCTCCGGCGCTACTCTTTTGGTCATTTGCGACGATCTTCGCCTTCACATTCATTGTTAGAGTGCGGATCGTTCCTACATAGCCGTCCTTGTCGGGTGTAAAGTTACCGATTGTGGCCACAGCTACTTCTCCTTCGTTTGAATTGTTGAGGATTGACGAGGAGGCGGCAGTGCACGCGCCTCATGGAGTTGCTTGCGCGATCGCTTGAAGCCCTGATCCGCATTCATGAACGTGTCCAGCATGAACGGGATCAGATCCGTGACCGATTCCTTCTGGCCGTAGGCACAGCTATAGAGCTCGGCGTAATCATTGAGCGCTGATTTGAGTTCCGGATTTGCTGTGAATGTAATCTTTACCGGATCGCGGTCGGGCAGTTTTTCAAGTTTGAGGCTCATGGGTTTCTCCACGGGCTGCTGTAGGGGCGCAGCACAATGTCCTTGTTGACGATGATGCTCAGCGGCCAGCCGGGGCGGATGGTGATCGTGGGCTGGATGTTGAGATTGCGCTGGGTCAGCGATTGCCCGACTTGATTTGCGTTGTCCTGTGCGGTTTCTCGGATCGTGGTGACAAGATCACCTTCATCATCCCCGAACGTCAGTTCCGTTCCGACGCCGAGGAGTGTCGACAGGGCCACGCCCTTTAGCAAGCGCCAGGTATGGAAATTCACCTTGTCTTCGAGCCCCGCGTAGCCGGCAGTGTCCGTTGCGGGCAGGTTTTCGATGACGACAGAGGAGCCGTTCGGCAAAATAAGTCGCCGCCACACAACGAGCGCCCGGCTCTGGCCGAAGGCAATGACGCTGTCATAGGTTCCGATGATCCGCGTTCCCTGCGGGATTAGCAGATGCTGCCCCGAAACCGCGTCATATACGTTTTCGGTTACCTGAGCGATGATCTGGCCCGGCAAATCGGAATTAATGCCGGTGACAAGGCTGGCCGGGATGATGGTGCCGGCCATGATCTGGTATGGCGACGCCGGATCCTGCAATGTGTGTGGATTGTAGATCGCCTCGTCCACCTCACTATTCAGGAACCCAATTTTTCGGCCTTGCGAGTTCTGATCGTTCGCAAGGTCGAGTTGAAGCGGCCCGGAACTGACATCATCGGCAATTGCAAATCGATTTTGCCCCGATCGAGCAGTTGCAACCTGTGCTTCAACGGCTGAACGTTGATGACCGCTTCCAATGCCAGATACTCCAAGTCCCGCCAGCCGTTGCCCAGCCGAACCGGAAGTCAGCTTGAAGAACACATTCGATTCCCGGGCCTGCTGAGCGAGGCGCGACTGGCGGATGCGCTCGGCCCTGAGCGCATCTTCTTCAGGGTCCGGCCGGAACGGCAAGCTCGGCGTCTGCCTCAAACCAAGCTCCCTTTCCTTGCCAACGACCGCCGGCCCGATATCGCCGGCAAGCGGCGGTCCAAGTTTGATGGCCGGTTCCTTCATGTCGCTGTACCGGCGCGGCAATGTATCGAGACCATCGGCGGTGGGACGGTTTTGCGTCGTATAAAGTTCACGCCCTGTCTCGCCGCGATCGAACAGACGCGGCGGATCGAGAGCAAAGATCGTCGCGGCACAGATCAGAACAAGACCGGTGCCGGTGAGCAGCATCAACACTCGCCGGTTGATGCGCGTCACCGGGCGGGGTTTGGCACGCAAGACCAGATCCTCCGGGTCCGCCTTTGGCGGCGGAGCGACATTGCCGGATGGCTTGTCGGCGTCAGAAGATGTCATCGTGTCCCCTCTTCCTCGAGCCTATTGCGAGTTCCGAATGCGTCCCTGCGCCCGGCGCTCGCGTGGCGGCCGTCGGTACGGGTGATGCGGACCACCTGTTGCGGATCTTCACCGAGTCGTAATTCGGCAGCTGCGAACATGCGGTCGACGATGTAATAACGGCCCCTCACCCGGTAATTGACCAGCTGGTTGCGCCCGTCCGGGCCGACGACGAAGAGCGGCGGTGCCTCGCCCTGGTCGAGACGGGCGGGGAACTGGACATAGACCTTCTTCGAATCGTCGAAGACCCGCACGGGGCGCCAGGGCGGATCGTCGCCGGTGATGCGGTAACGAAAGCGCAGCCGGGCGATGTTGAGGCCGGTGTCAGCCACAAGCTGGGCGGCACTTTCGGCTTGTTCGTTCCGGCCTTTGAGCGCGATCAGCTCATCACCCGGATAGCGCCAGGAGACGGATGCCATATAAGTCTCATCCGTGCTTTGCAGCTCCAAATGATAGGTCCGCCGGTTGGTGATGATGACCAGGTTGGTTTTGAGGTCTTCCTTGGTGGGTTTCACCAGCACATGGGCGCGAGCCTCGCTGCCGGAGCCACTCACCGTATCGCCCACCACCCATCGCAGCGTGTCGCCGGCGGAGACGGAGACGATCCTTTCGCCTTTCTGAAGGGCAATGTCGCTGACCTGCTCCGGTGCGGCATAGAGCTGATAGAGCGCGCCTTCAGAATAGGGATAGACCTGGATTGCATTGACATAACCGTCTTTCGACGGCTCGATCTTGGCTGCTGCATTGGCGGCCGTAATCCGGTCCCG
This sequence comes from Allohoeflea poritis, assembly GCF_027889715.1. Classification (GTDB taxonomy): domain Bacteria; phylum Pseudomonadota; class Alphaproteobacteria; order Rhizobiales; family Rhizobiaceae; genus Hoeflea_A; species Hoeflea_A poritis. Next base: position 4,798 of record NZ_JAPJZH010000026.1, on the reverse strand, counting down.
GGGCGGGCGCTTGTCTACCACTCTCTTTGTTGTCTTGCCCGGAGCCGGTTTTAACTGACCAGGCAGTGGCAGGGGTTTCGGCAACTCTACGATCTCCACCGGTTTGGGCGGCTCGGCAGTGAGTACCGCCGTATCGAAGTCCTCTGCGTCGAAATCGATAACCGGCGGACGCTCTCTACCCGCACAGCCAGCCAGCAACACCAATGCGCTCACCGCAGACAATTTGGACAAGTGTAAAAACTTCATTTGGGTTCTCCTGCGATGAGGTCTTTCGACCAGTTGAGGCTGTAGACGTAGATGCCGAGGGGATTCTTGCGCAACGCCTCTTCGGTGCGTGGACGCTGGATGGCGATCGAAAGGACGGCGGTGTAACGGGCCGTATCGGCGAGCGATCCGTTCTCGAAGGTCTGCTCGCGCCAGCGCACATCGAAACTGTCATCCGAGGAGCGCACCACGCTGGTGACGTCGACTGCGACCGTGCGCCTGCCGACCCTGGAGAACGGATCGTGGACGCGGGCATAGTCATTGAGACTGTTGGCGCCACGCGTGGTCGTATAATCGTAGGCGCGCAGCCAGTTCTTGCGCACGATCACGGGATCGATCGGCAGGGATCGAACGTTTTCGATGAAGCGCGCAAGATGGTAGGCGATCTGGGCGTCTGTCGGCTCATAGACTTCGGTCGCCCGACCGACGGTGCGTACGTCGCCCAGCCGGTCGACTTCGACGACATAGGGGGTGATGGTGCTGCGCCCGGCCTGCCAGACCACACCGCCTGACAACAACAACGACAGTGTCAGGCACCCGAAGGCCATCAATCGCCAGTTCCTTGCCCGCACTAGCGCATCGCCCATGCGGGTGTCCCAAACCTGGGCGGCCTTTTGGTATGGGGTTTCAGGCTGGGGCGTTTGCCCATAGGTGGTCGTCGACCGTTTGAACATCAATCATCGTCCTTCAGTTTGGGGTTTTCACCGGAAGCGGGCCGGTCGCCGTCGCGCAGCGTGTGGGCGGCAACGGTCGCGCCCTCGCGAAGCCGCTGTCGGCGATGGAGCTTTCGCGCCCATTCCGGCGCTTGGGAGGAACCTGCAGAAGCAGCTTGGGAAGCACCGGCCGCACTCACGATCCCGGATGCCGGGGTCATTGCCGCGGAGGCAACACCCGTGGCTCCGGGTGAGCGGACGGCTGCGGCTGCTCCGCCCATTGATGCCGCGGCCCGGACGGCCCCGCCCGCTGCACTGCCCAGGGCACGCACGCCGCCAACAGCCGCGCCCGCTGTAGCAGCGCCTCCCAAGGCAAGACCCGCGGCCGATCCGGCGGCGGCCCCTGCCCCAAGTTGCGGCGCGCCGGAGACCAGGCCCGCCGCAATGCCGGGTCCGAAGATGCCAAGCATAAAGATGGAGAGCGCACCGAGCACCGTGGAGGCCGCCTGTTCCAGCGTGATGTCGCCACCGGAGAAAGATGCGGCAAAGGTGCCGAACAGGGTCGAGCCGATACCAACGATCACCGCCAGCACCATCAGCTTGATGCCGGCGGCAATCACATTGCCCAGTACCCGTTCGGCCAGAAACGCCGTCTTGTTCCAGAGCGCGAACGGCACCAGCACGAAGCCTGCCAACGTCGTCAGCTTGAACTCAAGGATGGTGATGAAGAGCTGGATCGCCAGGATGAAGAAGGCGAGCAGCACCACGACCCATGCGAACATAAGGATTGCGATCGTAACGAAGTTCTCAAAAAACGCGATCGGCCCGATGAGGTCGGAGACGTCTTCCAGTAGCGGCGCGGCGGCATCGTAGCCGGTGGCAGCCACAAATCCCGGCCGCATGAGATCGTCGGCGGAGATCGGCGATCCGGTCGCCCGCAATCCCAGACCGGCGAAAGACTCAAAGATGATTGTGGCCAGGTCGGAGAAGTTGTTCAGAATGAAGGCGAAGGCACCGACATAAAGCACCTTCTTGATCAGGGACGGGAGAATAGACCGATCCTCGGAGAACGCCCAGAACAGGCCGGCAAGGGTGATGTCGATGCCGATCAGGATGGTCGTCAGGAAGGTGACATCCGGACCGAGCAGTCCGAATCCGGACTCGATATAGGTCACGAATGTCTGCGTGAACTGATCGATAATGTTGAGATCATCCATGGCCGCCTATCCTGTCCCTTCGATTGATCAGCAGGTCAGCGCGAATAGGCGTTGCCGTCGCCGAGGAAACGCTCGAACCGGGCTCGGCCCCGTTCGCGGGCGGCCAGCGCATCGGCTTCTCGCAACGCATCGGCCCGCGCGGAAGCGGCCAGAAGGCTTTGGAGCTGCATGGATTGTTTGGCCGCAAGCGCGGTGAGCTGGTTGCCGGCCTGAAGCGCCTGGAGATTGCCGGCAGCGCCCTGGCTGTCGGCGATAAGTCCGTCCAGCGTCGCGGCATCGCCTTGGAGCTGCACGACAACCCCGGCCTGCACATCGAGACTATGCTTGAAACCCTCGCGGGCAAGTTCCCAGGTCGCTTGAGCATCCTGAACGATCCGGGAGGTCGTCACCGAGGCGGCATAGCCTTCCGGAAACAGTTCCCGGTAGGCCTCGTCGATCCGGACAACATCGTAGGCAAGGCCTTCTGCGTTCTCGATCAGAGCGCCGACTTCTTCCAATGATGTCTGAAGCTCCGAGGCGATGGAGGACGGCAGACTGGCGAGGTTCTGCGCCTGATTGATCAGCATCTGCGCCTCATTGGCCAACTGCCGGACCTGGTTGTTGATCTGCTCCAGCGAACGGGCCGCGGTCAGCAGGTTCTCCGCGTGGTTTGTTGGGTCGTAAACGATATCGCCGAACCCGAAGAGGGCATAGGCGTTGTCGACTGGGGCTATCGTTAGACAAACGGCAGTGACAGCCGCAAGGAACCTAATGCGCATCTGGTGTCTCCAGTTCTGATGAGGAATCTTTTTCGTCTGCAACAATCAGATTGGCCGCCCAGTCCAGGTCCTTCGCCCGCAGCCAGGAGTCGGCGAACTCGTCTTCGCCATGGGCGGCGATCAGCTCGTCGATGAGGGCGTGATCCTGTTTGGCGGAGGCGGCGGTGAAGGCAAGCGCCACCGGCCCGAGCCCGAGTTCAAACAGCCGGTTGCCCTGACGGGATTGATAGTAGTAGTCGCGCTTGGGCACTGCGCGGGCGATCATCTCGATCTGCCGGTGATTGAGGCCGAGGGCTTCATAGACTGCCCTTGCCTGCGGCTCGACGGCACGGTCATTGGGAAGGAAAATGCGTGTCGGGCAGCTTTCGATGATAGCGGGTGCAATGGTGCTGCCGGAAATATCCGACAAACCCTGCGTCGCGAAGATCACCGAGACATTCTGCTTGCGCAGCGTCTTCAGCCATTCGCGGATGCGCGCGGCAAAGGCCGGATTGTCGAGGAACAACCAAGCCTCATCAAGGACAAGCAGCGCGGGCCTGCCTTCAAAGCCGGCTTCAAGGCGATGGAAGAGATAGGTGAGCACGGGAAGCACGGCACCCTTCTCGTGCATCAGCTCTTCCATCTCGAAGCACTGGACGGCGCTGAGCGTCAGCCGGTCATCGTCGGCATCGAGCAGGCGGCCATAGGGTCCTTCCAGCGTAAAGGGCTGAAGCGCCTGGCGCAGATCGTTGCGCTGCAGGAGCGAGCAAAGCCCGGTCAGCGTACGCTCGGCCCGCGGAGCGGCGGCAAGGTTCGAGAGTGCCGACCAGACCGCGTCCTTGATCTCCGGTGTGACGGACACATTCTCGATGGTCAGGAGATCCAGGATCCAGGTTTGCGCGAAGGACCGTTCGGCAACGATGTCGATGTTCGCCAGTGGCTGGAACGACAACGCTCCTTCCGAACCGAGATCGAAGTACTGACCGCCCATGCCGAGCACGCCGGCACGCGCCGAGCCGCCCTTGTCGAAGACGGTGACCTGGGCGTTGGCATAGCGGCGGAACTGCAGGGCAATCAGCGACAGCAGCACCGATTTTCCCGCGCCTGTGGGACCGACAACGATGGTGTGCCCCACGTCGCCGATATGGGTGACCAGCCGGAACGGCGTTGTGCCGTTAGTCCGAACGGTAATCAGCGGCGGCCCGTCCAGATGATCGTTCCGCTCCGGTCCGGCCCAAGTCGCCGACAGCGGCATCATGTGGGCAAGGTTCAGCGTATTGACCGGCGCCTGCCGAACATTTGCGTAAACATGACCGGGAAAGGATGAGAGCCAGGCCTCGACCGCATTGGCCGTCTCCTGGATGGTGACAAAACCGCGTCCGTCGATGATGCGTTGAACGGCCCGAACCTTTTCGCGAACTGCATCGGCGTCTTCATCCCAGACGGTCACCGTCGTGGTGACGTAGCCGTAGGAAACCAGATCCTGTCCGAGCTCCTGCAGCGCGGCATCGGCATCATCCGTCTTGTTGTCCGCATCCGTGTCGACCAGGACTGACTGCTCATTAGTGAGCACCTCCTTGATGATGGCGGAGATCGATTTGCGTTTGGCAAACCACTGCCGGCGGCAGCGGCGGATGATCTTTTCCGCTTGCGCCTTGTCGAGCGCGATGAACCGCACCGCCCAGCGGTATTCGAAGCCCAGATGGTTGAGATCGTCGAGCAGTCCGGGCGTCGTGGAGCCGGGATAACCGAGCACAGTGAGCGTGCGTAGGTGTGCATCGCCCAGTATCGGCTCGAGCCCGCCGGACAACGGTGTGTCGACAAGCACGGCATCGAGATGGGCAGGGATATCCGGGACGGCGACGGACAGACGCCGGTCGGAGATGCAGCCATGCAGATAGGTGAGTGTTTCGCCATCGGACAGCGC
>NZ_JAPJZH010000025.1 GCF_027889715.1 Allohoeflea poritis | reverse complement strand
TCGACACCTCACGCAAAAGCGAAAAGTGTTACCTATGTGTCCGGTACGTTTTGTTACCTATCTCTCAGGCCGGGCACCCCGATGCGGAAATCATCATATTCGGATAGAGTTTTGGTGCGTCCGTAAGAGCGGCCAGGCGTCCGTGAACGCTAAGTGTCAGTTGACCTGAACTGTCATGGCCAACAGCAATCTTCTGGACTAAATCACGGATCGCTGATGCGGCCTCTTCGTTGTCAGGGGATATGCCGTCGTCGAATGCTTTGGACAGATTTGTGACGTATTGCCGGTAGCGTTTAACGGCGGTTGGATGAAGAGAGATAACATTTGGTTCAGGCTCCATTGCCGCTAGCCGTAATTCGATAGCTTCCTTATCATCATTGAGTGATCTGAGTTTCGGACCGGCTAATTTCATGTCGATGAGTTCGTCCTCATATTCCGCCCAGATGCGGTCGATGGATCGCTGAGTACGGGCAAGATCGTTCTCAAGCTTTAGGTGTGCCTTTTGTTTGTCGGCAGCGAGCCTGATCCTTTCTTTCTGGTATGTTTCTACAAACTCTGCCAATAGCTCTGGGCTCTCAAGGTGTTCTTGCAACCCGGAAAGCACAGCTGTTTCAATCTGATCCAGATAGTAGATTTTCTTGTTGTCGCACGAACCGGATTCCTTTCGCGTGGAGCAGTGAATTCGGATACGCCCGTTATCTCTATCCTTGATCGAAATTCCGCCACCGCATTTCTGGCACTTAAGCAGACCCGACAACAGACGCTTCGCCTTGCGCTGCTTTGCAGGATATTCACAGCTACGCGCGGTCTTTCTGGCCTGCACGGCGTCAAAGATCTTGTTGTCAATTATGGCAAGCTGAGGAACGTTTTCGCGATTCCATTCCTCAGGTGGATTGGGCCTCGACACGCGTCGGCCGGTATCTGGATCTTTGACCATCCGAACACGGTTCCAGATGAGGCGACCAGCATATAGCTCATTGATCAAAATCCCGTAGTGCCGGGACCGATTGCCATTGATCGTTGATGCTACCCATTGCTTACCGCGTGGCGGATCAATACCATCGTTGTTGAGCCCCGATGCTATCTCCCTTGGCGTTTTTCCAGCCAGATACTCATTGAATATTCTCTGAACGATCGCGGCCTCTTCATCTACGATCTCTAACGCGCCCGGTCTGCCCGGAACCGGGCGGTAGCCGTAGGCTTTTCCGCCAGCATGTCTGCCGTCGCGGACAACGCCTTGCATTCCTCTTCGGACTTTATTGGCCAGATCTGCGAGGTAGAGAGTACCCAGCAGCCCACGAATGCCAACTTGAACGGCATCAGCGGTTCCCTCATGTACTGCTCGGATTTCAATCCCCAGAAAACTCAATCGTTTCCATAAGTGTGCAAGATCTTCCTGATCTCTTGACAGCCGGTCTAAAGCTTCGACCACCAGCACGCAATACTGGCCATCCTGAGCTGCCCGCATCAGTTTTGCTATTCCGTTCCTGCCGATTATCGTTGAACCGGATTGGGCGCGGTCTTCAAATACAGCAACGGGTGTCAGGTTTTCTTTCGCCGCAAATGTCCGGCAAAGTTCGATCTGGTCATCAATGGATCGGTCATTTTGTAGGTCTGTAGAAAACCTTGCGTAGATAGCGGCTTTAAGCATCGATCAATCCCCTTTGGATATCCGACGCTCCATTTCTTCCGTGTGGTCTGCTCTGGCGGCGGCAATCGCTAGTGTCCGCACAAAATTTTGTAAGAACGACCGTTGTGCTCTCTGTTCTCTGGGTTCTTTCGGGTCAGGAGCATCACTGCTGGTTTTGCGCCCACGGTTTTCCATGGGGCCAATCTGACTCTAACCAATTTGATTGGTCAAAAGAACCCGAAGATATCGAAATCCAAGCCAAAAAAACTCGTGTCGATTGGTGTGCACAGATACACATAGTGGTCCAACCGATCACAATTAATATCGGGCCAACAAAATTTCGCCGATAGGCGGTCGCTCTCAGAAGGCAGTGGCCACAAGTTCGAATCCTGTCGGGTGCAAGACAATGAGGGTAATGACATCCTCGGACGCCCCAAAGAAATCGGCGCAGCGTGGAAACGAAAAGGCGACAAGCAAGGCGCAATCATCCAGCTTGATATCGTGCCTACCGACCTCATGAACCACAACGGCGTGATGTTTCTGGTTCCCACTGAAATTGCAAACAACGGTGGCTCACAATGAGCCACCAACCTTCTCAATCCGAAAAGGTGAAGTCTGAATCTCAAAAGTGTTCGTTCACGTGACAAGATAGAGCAATAATGCTTCGCTACTCAGGCGACATTGCAATCCGGTCGCAATCACTACAGCACCACAATGACCCAAGGGGAAACCTGAAGTCCAATGCAATTTGGAGGTATTTATTTGCGACTGCTTATCGGTGACAAATCAGTCTAAAGTGGCATTTCTAACTGTGCCAATGTTGAGTTGTGTTGAGCCATGCGTTACGTGGTTGTGTTCGGGTCGTAATGTCGGGGGGCATGATGCGGAAATCCATTTTTGTTTCTATATTGGCTTTGGGAATTTCAAGCTGTTCTAGCACTGGACCGAATAACTCTTCCCCGACGAGAGAAGAGATTTTGACCAGCTATTCAGCTCAGTTTAAGCGCTGTGATCGCGAAAACATTTTCAACGGCCGGGAAATGCGCGGTAATAAACGATGTCGACACCCGGATCCACGCAGGCGTGATTTGAACAACCTAGATGGCTTCTTCCGATTGAATGGTAAAGCGATTGCGTTTAGGGCGAAAATGTCGGTTGACGTCGATGGTGGGTACGCACCCTGCGCTGGGACGCGCGGAAGAACAGATCAATGCCCAACCACGTATTTCTACAAGAAGCTTTCACCGGGTGATGAAGCATTGCCAAAATGGCGGCAGAAATACGTCACCTCCGATATTGTTCCTTATGTAGTGATCCCTTACGATAGCCTACGCCCTGGTCGACCGAATGATCGAGAATCTCGCGAGTTTCGAGACAAAACGGGTGTAGCTATGGGGGATGTCGGTGTCGTTGTTGATGGTGACAAAGTCATCCCGGTCTTGGTTGCCGATGGCGGTCCGCATAACAAAATCGGGGAGGGGTCACTAGCGTTGTTCGATGCGCTCGGTGATACTCGATGTGCTAAGCGCCTTTCGAGTGACCCGAGGTTTTGCACGAAGGTAAAAAACTACAGCTTAGGTCGCACAGTTGAGTACGTTCTCTTCCCCAGCTCAAAGATCAATGACCTTACGCCGTCAAACACAAATAGAAAAGTTAGCGAAAAAGCATTGAAACTTTATCGTGCATTGGGCCGATGAAATGATGCGCCAGAAACCCGCTTTCGAACCCAAACGATCTTTTCGTTTTTTGGTAATGAAGGCTATTAAGTAAGACCGCGAACTGTTGCCTAAAGAGCTATTGCAAGATGTGTGGTGTAGCACACCACATCTTGGCAAGGGGAACTCGTTGTTCCCCGTTGCATCCCCTCAGTGTGTGGCACTGATCTGGCATTGAGCCCTTCAACACCAGCGAAACGATCCAGCGATTCATTGAGGCCAACGGCGGGACGCTGAATCACCCTAAGTCATGGAGAAAGCCTGGCATTGGGCGTCGGAGCTCGGTTCAAACGGTCCGCTGTTTGAACCTCATCAAAAGAGCTTATGCTATGAGAGGATTTCTATCGAAGCCTCCTCTTTGCCGGCTACGGGTAAAGAAATACCCCATGGAAAGGGTGGTTTGTGGTCAGGCTCATACTGATAGATGATGGTGGGTGGCGACAACCGCTTATCAAACTGCGTTCCGAACCGAAACGATAAGCTTGCAGGCGCGGCCAAAAAAAGATGGATCTTCTTTACGCCTTTGTCTTTCAAAATCTGCACCGTGTTGCGGAGACTGGCAGCCAGAGCAATTTGCTTGCTTTCAGACCAGTGGCTTGTAGTTGACCGATTTTCCAGATCGAGCTCAACAAGCGGCAGATCACCGGCTGCCTGAAGTGCACCTTCAATGTCCACCTTAAACGACGCTGATACCGCTAAGATAACCTCATCGGTTTTGTCTGGTAATTCCTGAACATTGGATGGCACAAATCGATATAAATCATCTACCCCATCAAGCTCTCGCCATTTCAAAAGGTCTCTGTCCCAGTCCAGTATGGCTTCTAAGCCTTGCTCATTATCTAGCATCACACCAGTCAAGAACAGGAATGGTACGGGAGCGAGACCACCAAAAACTCTCACAATATCTGCACGGTTCTGTCCCTGCTCCCGTTGCTGAAGAGTTGAAACGACCGTAGAAATCTCCTTAATCGCTGCGATTGGTTCGATCTGCCCATCGTCTTTGGGCTTTAGCGAAATAAGCAATGGATCTTTAGTGCCTCTAATGCTTTTGGGTATGGCTTCTGCAAGAGGCGCTCCTGATACGCCTCTCAGACCACGCAGTTCGATGACGGCTATTCGCCTTCTGTTTTCCCGTTGTATGTCTCTCAGGTGAGAAGCAATTTCGAACAAAATTCCTATAACGAGTACACAAAAGCCTAGAACTAGCTGTGCGCTAGGGGCATCGCCGAAGGTAAAACTCGCTGTAATGGGGACATTGCCAAATTGGAATGCGGCCACCGCTCCAAATGTTATACTGGATGAGCCGATAAGAATTAAACCAATATTAGCTAGATATCGAGGGGTATTTTTTAGTCGAAAATAGTAATCAATAGCTCTGGCGGCAAAATGAAAAATTAAGATAAAAATTTTTCTCATTTTTATATTTGCCTCTCGATATAAGCTTTATGTGTCGCGAACCACGAACGAGGGGCAATGCTTCTGAAAGAATTGATTTTGTGCCGAAACTCACAAACTCCAAGCCTTCGGTCACACCCACAAGGGCACTTTCGTTTGTTTGCGATGCGGCGTCGAAGTGAGGCAAGCGTAAAAAACTGAACAACTTGGCGTTCTGTTTGAACGTCGAGCATGTCTTTGTAGTCTTCGATCAATCCGGCCAAGCCATGTGAAAGTTCGCCAAACAAAAAGCGACCTAACGAATGGGCATATAAGAATGGAAATATGCAGTTCGACGCAAATCCCAACAGCGTTTTGTCACTATCTGTGAGAAGCTTCAGGCGCAACGGAGAGCCCAGGCACAGACTTCCATCTAGGTTGACGTGATTCTCAGGCTTTCGAGGAATTTTTTGTCCCACCTCAAAAACCGTCGGCATTTCTCTCGGGAAGTTTTCTGGAATTTCAATCCGCAGATTGTACGAGCCAAAAGTCTCGTTGCCATGTTCATCAACAGCCGCGAATTCATATAAGCCTTCTAAAGTCAAAGCGGAGGATTTCGATGGACGAAGAACCATCCTCGGTTGGCTCTTAAGAAAATTTCTGACACCGAGGGAGACTTCCTTCATTTGGTCGAACTTGATCTCCAGGGCTTAGGATTTTCGCTCGTTACAACGTGAACCTGCGACGGAATGGTTTCAGCTTTTGCTGGCTCATCAATTATTCCGGCAATAGCCGCTAGTGGAATAGTGGTGCCTAACTTGGTTTGTATTTGCTCACTCACGAAGGCGACGCTCTTGGGGTCATTCAACAACTCAAAATCGGTCTGCGCCTGAGCGAGCCAGCTCCAAAAATTCTCTTCAAGATGCAAATGCCCGTATTGAGGCATACTCCAGCGATCAGCAAAATCTTCACTTGGATTAACGGGGTTTGCGACCCTCGGCGCTGAAGCATTGACGTGATCACCCATTCTTAGGAGAACACCTTCAAGGGCGCTCTCAAGTGTTGTTTCTCCCTGATATGACCGTGCAGCGAGTGTGGTGATGATCACCGATATAGGCTTGGAATCTTCGTCGTTCTTAAACATCTGATCCCGATGGCGCTTCAAGATTTGCACAACCCTTTGCAAGGGTGTCTTACGCTTGTACGCTGGCAGATCATCTATTTGCGCTTTTTCAGCAAGGGCGATCGCGCGCTTTTCGGTCATACGATCTTCAAACCATTGAGCATATCCCTCAGGATTACTGGACAGCCAATCGTCTGAAATAACGCGGTAGTTGGGAAGCCTGTTATCTGTGATGCAAACTGTGTGCTCAGAAGCAATCTGTGAAATTCCGGCGCCTTCGTAACGAGCCATCTTTGTAAACGCGGCGCGCTGTTCTTCTTCTGCCGCTGGTACGCAGGGCACGATGTCCATGTGGAAACTCGGTGAGTCTCTATAATCGAGACGCCAGCATCTGTGCTTTTCTTCCTGTTGTGACTTTATTCCTCGCGCGTCTCTGTACCTACCAATTTCATGTCCAACGAGAGATTTGATCTGCTCTTGCGTGTGCGAGGTCTTGGTTGCGCCCTGACTCAGTTTACAAGCAAGGTCCAAGTCATACTCCTCGGACTCATCCAGCGGACGAATAGCAGTTCCGAGACGAAACGAACCCTGAGGATAAACATGGGGTTCGAACTTCACGACAGCAGAATCTGCACGACCCAGCCACTCCCCCAAGTCCCCATACCGCGCTGCTGCACGTTCGTATGCGGTATCAGGAAGGTCCAAAACCTCGACCAGCTTCTCAAGAAGTTTGTTTTTTTCGTTATTGCTGTGATGCTTCATAGCCTCATCCTTTCGGGGGATACGGATCATTGCCATATGAATTCCGTTCCCGAATTTGACCGTTTTTTCCGTGAATGAGCATTTCGCTCTGTTGGTTGATGGCAGTAGACCGAGCTGACTGGATAGCCTCTGCCTGAGTGGCATGGACGCTCGTCGCTCTTTGGTTACCGGCACCTTTCACAGCCCACCCATCCTGGTGGGGCACAACGTGTTGATTTCGTTTACTCATCTTAAATTTCCTGTTCTGGAAGCTCGATGAACCTCAAAATTTTTGGTTTGACGCTTCATTTCAATTAATAGATAATATAATATCAACTAAGAGATGTGTCAAGAAAATAGGAGGATGATTGTGAATATTCTTATTAAATGTGCGCTTGTGAAATGACATACGCTGATTTCGACGTAAAGTGGGGTGTTCGTAAGCGTATGGAGTTCATAGAGTTTCGGCTGTTTTGGTACGGGCGCTTTAATCGCCCTGATTTGTCCTCTGCCTTCGACATTTCAGCGCAACAAGCCACTAATGACATATCGATGTACCAAAGGCATGCGCCTGAAAATTGCGAGTATGATCCAAAACAAAAATCATATGTTCGATTGCCGCGCTTTGAACCGAACCTTCTCAAGAAAGCAGGAGAGCGGTATCTACTACAACTAGTTGCGGTCGAGAGTGGTTGGATGGAGCGAAAGGAGACGTGGTTTGAAGAAATGCCACCCGTCGAAGTCGTGTCCCTCGAACGAGCTCCGATTAACACCATGCATCTCATGTCCGTTTTGGACGCAATCCGACTAAAGCAAGAGCTCACAATAAGCTATCATTCGTTGACCGGGTCGCCCGCCTCGGAAAGAACGATTGCTCCCCACGCAATTTCGCACAGCAAAGGTGTTTGGTACGTTCGCGCCTGGAACAAAGGCCACAATGACTTTCGCGACTATCATCTAAACAGAATTAGCGCGACCAGAAATGCGACAGCCTGCGACATCGACTATGATCTTGATTATCAATGGTTTCAAAGAATTAACTTTGAACTCGCCCCAAACCCCAAGCTAGACAGGGGCAGACAGAAAGCAATCTCAAGCGAATACGCAATGGTTGACGGCATCAAAAAAGTTCCCGTCAGGTTGAGTCATGCATTTTACCTCATGGATCAATACAACCTTGATGTTGAGGAAGGGAAAATACCACCTGAAAAACAGCAGCTTGTCTTGATCAACAGAGAAGATGTCTTGGCTGCAGTCCGAACTGCCAGAACGATGTCCACCGAAGCCTTGGAAAGAGTGTCCGAGCAATGAAGCTATCTGGGCTGAAGGTGAAAAAATGTCCATCTTAGCGGCTGCTCTTTACGGCAGCCGTGCAAGAGGCGATCAGAGTGAAAATTCAGATACAGACATATTGCTCATAACCGACGATGGGCAAATACAGCACAAATCTGCAAGCAATTTGTCGCTTTCATTTTACCCGCTCTCAGACTTGAGGAACAGAGCGCAAGAAGGAGACCTCTTCCTCTATCATGTATTGAGTGAGGGAAACGTTTTGTACGATCCCCTTAGTCTATTTGCAGAACTCAAAGACGGCTTCCAATTTAAGTCATCGTACGATTCGGAAATTGACAGCGCAAATGAGATCGCGTGGTTCATAACAAAGTGCTCTGACGAGCTCTTGTCGTCGCCCTTACTGCCAAAACGAATTGCATGGTGCGTGAGAACCATTCTGATTTCACTATCAGCAAATCGGGGGAGTCCGGTCTTCAGTCTAGAAAGATTAGATCAATTTCATGAGGGGCATAACGTCCTCAGTTTGATACGAGCAAAAGATGCACAAAGCATCTCTCAAAACCTCATCGCTGACTTCGAGACGTTTCTCAAATCTCTTAAATTGACTGACCCAAACCCACTAGCCTTACATTTCGAAGACTACAAACAAGCATTTAAGCTATCTAAAAATAGACTGGGTTTAAGTCTTTTGAGGCATTTGGAAGATGCGACGTCATGGTCTGAATATGATTGACTATTTTTCGAGGCACTTTAATGCCCTCGAAATTGTGAGCGGTGCGACGCCGTAATTTCGGGCGATGTCAGTGATTGTGTATTGCCTTGCTGCGATTTGTGTACGGGCGCGAGTGATCTGGTCTGCATTCAGTTTTCTCGGTCTTCCGATATGTTTGCCGCGGGCCTTCGCCGCTTGCATGCCTGCCTTGGTACGTTCGCTGATTTGTTCCCGTTCGAACTCAGCAAAGACAGCGAGCTGACCGTAAAGCATTCGGCCGACTGCGTTGGTCGTGTCGATGCCCTGCGTGATCGCCTGAAAGTCCACACCCCGTTTTCTCAGATCATCCAGCATCTGCAATAGATGGATCGTGGAACGGCCCAGCCGGTCCAGTTTCCATACACACAGCGTGTCGCCCTGCTGGAGTGAGGCAAGCAGTTCTTCCAAACCCTGCCGTTTCGTGACTGCGCCTGACACACCGTGATCGCCGTAAATCACATCGCATCCGGCATGTTTCAGAGCGTCAATCTGCAGATCCTCAGTCTGCTCCTTATCCGAGACACGGATGTAACCGATTTTTTTCAGTCGTCTTTGGGATGGGGCTTTCGTCGTCTTCGTCGCCGAAATCCTAACGTTTTCAGCAGCATGAGCAAGGACGGCACATGCAATCGAAACCCATCAAAAGGGTTGCTTTTTGAAATCGTTGATTGACGGTGTTTTGAGGGCGACTGCACCTCAAGATTGTCCTAATGAATCAATGGATGAGAGCGAAATCAAGAAAAATATGGTAATGATATCAATAGGGAAGCCTTTTGACATGCGCCCCTCAACTGCTCTTTTCACTGCAAGCATTTTTGTTTGTTTCTCCTTATGCCAACGCCGATACGAATGGTATCAGTTCTTCGTTCACAGGACTGGAATTTGATATCAGCGGTGTTAGCCTTGACATTCCAGCCGAGCGAAGTCTCAAGGCACTCAATCCGAATTTCCGGTTCAAGACAAAACACTGGAAAGACAGTCAGAACCAAAAGGTTCGGGAAGACATAGCAGATCAGAGTTTTGCCACCGGCAATATCATGGGTGTTAGGGAAGGCGTCAGGATTATCGTGACGCCTTGGCATTCCGGCAACCTGATCCAGCAAGTTACCCGTCAGGTTTCGATTAAGCCCGACGACCAGAAACCGACGATTGATGATTTCGTTGCTGCGACCAAGGCTAAATACGGAGAACCCTCACAGATCATCACCAAGGGAATATTCGGACGGCAACCCCGCCATCAAGCCAAATGCTTGCTCCACCATAGGTAGACGACCAAGGGCAGGCATTTCGTCAAGAAAGAAGAGAATGGGCTTTTTGGGCTTCTGCTCAATGTTGCGCGCATTGACCGTCAAAGACTGCTGGATGTGCACACTGAGCCAGGCTGAATGGGATTCCAGCTTATCTGCGGGCAGCACTAGAAAGACGCTCATCTGGCTGTTCTTCAAGTCCTCATAACTGTGGCTAATTCTGCCATCATTCACTTGTACGGTGAATTCCCGTACACTTGACATGTACGCCTATTTACCGTACATACTTGGAAATCTCATGCCCCTGAGAGATCAGGTTGGCCCTAACGCTGAAAGGAGACGATCATGTTGGCATTTGAAGATGCGACTGCTTCAGTCGACGAGCCGAAAAGTGCTCGCCTTGAGGCACGCACCCAGCCTTCCGTGAAAGACACGATCAACCGTGCCGCGACATTGAACGGAGTCGATGTTAGTTCTTTTGTCGTGAGCGCTGCCTATAACGCTGCGCAATCGACGATTGAGGCACATAAGGTGACGGTACTCGAAAGCGAGGCGGACAGAGAGGCGTTCTTTAATGCGCTCGATAATCCTCCGAAGCCGACCAAGCGACTGCAAGAAGCGTTTGTACATCGCAAGAAGCTGATTGCGAATGCCGACTGACGCGGAAGAGCAAGCACCTTTCACAATTCAGCCGTTCGATCCGAAAACACATGATCGGGCGGCTTTTTCTTGCGGCGTTCCGCAAATCGACAATTACCTTAAGCTGACAGCGAAAAAGGGCACCAAAGCAGACGTCGTTCGAGTCTGGGTTGTCATTGACGCAGAAAACAACATCGTCGGCTTTTACGGCATTAATATGCATTCGGTCGACGTTAAAGAGATGCCTGCCTCCTACAAAAAGAAAGCCATGAGGCATGGTCTATTACCGGCCGCATTTATCGCTATGATCGGTGTGGACGAAAAGCATCAGGGCAACGGTTTGGGAAGTGCATTGGTAGCTGACGCGCTCGACAGAATTGCGCGCGCCTCCGAGGAAATCGGGACCTGCGTGATCATGTTGGACGTCTTTGACGATGGAGATAGTGACGCTGTCACCCGCCGCAAAAACTATTATGAGAGCTTTGGCTTCGCACCACTGCCTGATCAGCCACTTCGGCTCTTCATGCCCATCGCAACGGCGCGAGAAGCAGCAGGATAGTTTATGGACAGCGATGAAGAGTATTATGATGACTATGCGGCGGATCAAGAGCCGAGTTTCCGATCGCACACCGAAATCACACCGCATGAATTGACGTCAGCACTCCACTCGTTGGTTCTGCTTCGCAACGACGTGTATCTCGGTTTGCAGGTGACAAACCTGACAGTGGTCGATCAGTTCATAATGAACCTCGAAAATCAAACGCTTCAGGAATACATCCAGACGGACAAAACCCCGCCAACGACGTTGTTCCTCAATGCACAATCGCAGATGTGGATCTTTGCAGCCTACGAGTTTCTGAGGACCTGGAGGGCACGAGCCAGGGACATCATCAAGCTGGCGAACAACGGCGGTTTGGAGCTCAAAGCCACTAGCCTTGAAGAAGATCAAGGGTATCTGCATGCCGGCCGCGAAATGCGGGCAAAACAACTGCGAGAAATCGCTGCCGATCCATCAATCATCGAGACAATCAAAATTGCATATTCCTTTTTCGAGGCTCGAGCACCTCAGAGTGTCCTTCGCCAAACATGAAGTGCGTGGGCGAAACAACTCGATCGCCTATGCGCCAGGCTACGGTCGTATCAGCATGACGAATGGTTCGCTTCAGTATCAACTGGAAAATGGACCAGTTATTCTCGACACCATCAGCAGACGCGATGTTGCCGACGAATTACGTGCGCTGAATGATCAAAGTAGCATTCCAACTGACGAGGATTTGCAAGGCTTCGATGAATTCATGCGTGCATCAATGGCGAAAGAGGAGCTTCAAGCCATGCGCGCAGAAGATGTGGAGTTTTGATCGACGGCACAATAATAGTCAGTCTTCGACTTCTATCGCCAAACTGAAGCTGTTCGGTTTCCCTTATCGCTCAAACGATCGGCGATATCGCTTGAGAAGACGCATTTTGGAACTCTATTCCACGCTAATTCTAGAAAATGGATGTCCGCTTCTAAGGTATAGTCGATGTGTCTCAGCATTCGCAGCGAATGACTGCTTCCCACCCAAGTTGGTCATGTGCTGCAGCGCAATATGACGTTTGTGAATCTAGGTCTGCGCACCTCTTTATTTCAGTAATCTATAACCGTCAGAGCTTATCCATCGCGCCCGTATGAGATGCGAATCAAATTGCAACTTACATCGAGATTTATCTTTCGCAGGATCGGTTCCGAACGCGGACTTGAATGCACTTTCCCAATGCTCGCCAGTATTGTCCGCTTCGAGCAACATCAGGTAAAGCTTGAAGCACCTGCGATCGTATGCGGTGATGCGCTCTGAATTCGGCGGAGCGTCCAGAAATTCCTGCATGAGCATCTATACCGCACTTCAAGATACAACTATTTGTAGAGTATACTCCGTGGTTAAATACGCCGCAACGGCGTCGTCTCTCGTTCATGAATCTACGAGAGACATTCGCGGCAAACCTGCGGTACTACCGGCAGGAGAAGGGTGTGTCGCAGGAAGACCTTGCCCATCGAGCCGGTCTTGATCGCACCTATATCAGTTCGCTCGAACGAAGCGTCTATTCGGCCAGCATTGACGTCATAGAAAAAGTTGCATTGGTTCTTGAAGTTGAGCCGCACAGGTTCCTCAAAGTTCGCAACCAGAGCTAGTTCTTACTTGGCTGTTTGTGGTGGCTTTAATGACGAAGAGGGCGCTTGCTGAGAAGGCTGGCTTTTCGCAGTACGGAATTGACGATCTGATCCGACAAACGTCTCCAGCATATATGGGATCAGATCGGTGATTGCTTCCCGTTCCCCATATTCGGCTTCGTATAGATTGGCGTAGGCTGCGAGCATTTGCTGCAGGTCCGCGCTAGCGGTGAACGTGATCTTGGCCGTTTCCCGGTTCGGAAGTTTTTTGAGTTTGAGTGGCGACATGGCTATTGGTTCCCCTTCATGGGCGGGAGGACTATGTCCTTGTGCACGATGATGCGAAGCGGCCAGCCGGGTCGTACGGTGATGGTTGGTTGGATATCGAGGCTGCGCTGAACCAGGGACTGGCCGGCCCGATTGGTAGATTGCTGAGCGCTTTCCCGGATCGCCTCGACGAGGTCGGATTCGTTGTCGCCCAACGTGAGCTCGGTGCCGACGCCTAGGACGCTGGAGAGTGCGATGCCTTTGAGAAGGGCACCGGCGTGGTGGTTCACCCGATCGGTAAGACCCGCATTTCCGGCTTCATCGGTTCCTGGCAGATTTTCTATCACGATCGAGGAGCCGTCCGGCCGGATAATGCGTTGCCACACGACAAGCGCCCGGTTTTGTCCGAAGGAGACCTGGCTATCGTACTTTCCGATGAGGCGGGAGCCCTGAGGGATAAGCAGGTATTGGCCGCTGACAGTGTCATAAACATGTTCAGTGACCTGGGCGATCACCGTGCCGGGAAGATCGGAGTTTAGCCCAGTGGCGAGGCTTGCCGCGATGATTGTACCCGCCATGAGCTGATAGGGTGAGGCGGGATGCTGGGTGGCGTGTTCGTTGTAGATGTCGTCGTCTGGCCCATCCTCAAGGAACGCCAGTTTTGCCTTTTGCTGGTACTGATCTGTGGGCCGGTTGGCTTGGGGCAATGTTGATAGCGCTGATTGTGGGCTTACACTCGGCCTGGCGGTCGATGCAGGCTCTGCCTTTCTGTTGTTTCCGAGGTCAGAGGTTTGCTTCCTCTGCGAAAAGAACAGATCGGATCCAGCGGATTGCGCTGCAAGACGTGCCAACCTGATGCGCTCGGCGCGCCTAAACTCCTCTTCCGGATCCGGCCGGTAGGACGGTAGCTGTCGACCGGGAAGTGGTTTGATGCCGAGATCACGCTCGACCCGAGTGATGGTTTTGCCAATGTCGCCGGCATTGGGCGGGCCGAGCTTCGGAATGCGGTCATAGGTTTCGGGCAGTTTTTCAAGTCCGTCCGGAGGAGCCTTGTGCCGTGTCTGATAGAGCTCCTTTCTTTCTGTGTCGGTTCGCCAGTTCGGCGGATCGAGCGCGATCAGAAAAGCGCCGCCGATGAGGGCGAGGGTGATGGCCGCACCGCCAAGCAGGACCTTACGGTTGATGCGCGTCACCGGTTTTGGCCTGGCCCGCAGCTCGAAGTTTTCGGGAGGCTGCTTATTATCTGTCATGGAAGAGCTCCCGCTTTTTCGCTGAAGCCCTTCGTTTCGCGTCGGTTCGAACGATACGCACAATCCTTTGCGGCTTCTTTCCAAGGCGCAGTTCAGCCACCGCAAAGAGCCTGTCGATGATGTAGTAATTGTCCCGCACCCGGTAGTTGACCAGCGCCGGTTGTCCATCTGACGCGATGACGAAGAGGGGCGGCGCCTCACCCTGGCGCAGGCCGGAGGGAAACTGGACGAAGACCTTTTGACCGTCGTCGAAGGCACGCAGCGGCTTCCAGGGGGCATTGCCTTCGATGCGGTAGCGGAACTTGATCCGGTCCAGCTTCAAACCGGAGCTGATCGTGTTGTTTGCCGTTTCGGTCGCCTTGGCGTTCACCCGGTTCAGGGCAAGGAGGTCGGAGTATGGATAAGTCCAGGAAACCGACGCCATGTAGGTCTCGTCCGTCGAGTGCATCTCCAGGTGATAGGTGCGCCGGTCCGTGGCGATCACCAGATTGGTCTGTAGGTCCGGTGCTATCGGCTTGACCAGGACATGGACCTGATCCTGCCGGTCACCTTTGACTGACCTTGCACCGGAGCGTGTATCGCCCACCACCCAGCGAACCGTGTCGCCGCTCGACACCGAGATCAGTTTTTCGCCAGGTTCAAGCGTGATGTCCGAAACCTGGTTGACGGCTGCGTAGAGCTGGTAGAGCGCACCTTCTACGAAGGGGTAGTTCTGGATGGCGTTGACATAACCGTCCTTTGTCGGCTCGAACTTGGCGATCTTGTTGGCCTCGGTCACCAGCTGCTCCGGGGGCAGATTGTCCTCTTTCTTCTTTGCCCCGCCACCTCCGGGCGGTGGTTTCAACTGGCCGGGCAGGGGAAGCGGCTTCGGCAGTTCCACCAGCCTGACCGGCTTTCCAGGTTCCTGTTGGCGTAGGGCCGTGTCGAAGTCGAGGTTGTCGTAGTTGATTTCCGGAATGTCCGGCTTCGTAGCGCAAGCGGCAAGGTGAAGCGGAAGGACGAGCGCGACTAGTCGCACCGCCTTTTTTGGGGCAGCTGATCTCATGGATTGTCTCCAGATGATGGTTGGTGGGATCGGTTGGAAGGAGAACTCGTCTTCAGATCGCGCGACCAGTTGATGTCGTGCACATAAATGCCGAGCGGATTTTTGCGCAGCGTCTCGATATCGCGCGGCTGTTCGATGACGACCGCAAAGACACCAGTCCATCGGTCGGTCCGGCTGAGCGATCCATTGACGTAAATGCGTTCCAGCCAGCGGATCTGAAAACTGCCAGTCGAGGCGCGAACGACACTTGTGACTTCCACCGACACGGTGCGTTCGCCAACGCGAGCGAAGGGATCGGTGTCACGCGCGTGTTCGTTCAGCGTATTGGCTGCGCGGGCAGTGGTGTAATCGTAGGCTCTCAGCCAGTTCTTACGCACAACGATGGGATCGGCGGGCAGGGAGCGGATGTTTTCAATAAAGGACGCCAGATGGAAAGCAATCTGCGCGTCGGTTGGATCGTAGTCTGCTGCTGCAGCTTTTGTTGCCCTCGCCGAACCATCCGCTTCGAGTTCGATCACGTAAGGAACGATCCGCGATTGCGCGGCAAGCCATGTCATGCCGCCTGAAAGGCTCAGCGACAGCGATAGGCATCCGAAGGCCATCAGCCGCCAGTTTCGTGCCCGCACCAGTGCGTCGCCCATCCTAGTGTCCCAGACTTGGGCAGCCTTCTGATAGGGTGTTTCGGGGATGGGCGTATCGCCATAGGCCGTGCGTGATCGTTTGAAGATCATGGTGTCCTCACTTGTCAGGATCGAGTTTGGGGCCGTCGCCATGGGCGCCGCGGTCGCCCTCGCGCAGGGAATGGGCTGCCGACTGGCTGGCTTCGCGCAAGCGCTGCCGCCGATGCAACTTCCTGGCCCAGCCTGGTGCTCCAGTGCTGCCTGAGGGCGGTCCAACGACACCTGCGCCACGCCCGCCGGCGGGTGACGGTGAAGAGGATTGGTTCGCCCGAAAGCCGTATGCCTGACCTTGTCGGTAGGAATCCGTGACCGGTGCAGCCGCGGCCGAGGCCGTGTTTTTCAGCGGCGCGCCGACCGTGGCCTTCATTGCGCCAGCCGTGCCACCGCTCTGAAGGCCTGCGCTGGTTCGTCCGGCCATGTTGGCAGCTGCCTTGACGCTTCCTCCCGCCAGATGTCCTGCGCCACGAAGCGCGCCGGATGCCGCCATGCCTCCGACAACGCCGGTGCCGACCAGACCCGCAGCCGTGCCGGCCGCTGCGCCCGCGCCCAATTGCGGTGCTCCAGAGACAAGGCCAGCCGCGATACCGGGAACAAACAGGGCAAGCCCGAAGACGGCGATGGCGGCAAGGATGACGGAAGCGGCATGCGCAAGATCCACGTCGGCCGAGGGAGGTGTCGCGATTTCACCGAAGATGGACGAGCCGATCCCGAGCACGATGGCAAGCACCATCAGCTTGATGCCGGAGGTGATGACATTGCCGAGGACGCGCTCGGCCAGAAAGGCCGTCTTGCCGAAAAGCGCAAAGGGTACGAGCACGAAACCGGCAAGCGTCGTCAGCTTGAACTCGATGATGGTGATGAAGAGCTGGACAGAAAGGACGAAGAAGGCGAGGAGCACGATCAGCCAGGCAATCAGCAGCACGACAATCGTCACCACATTGTTGAAGAAGGTGGTAAAGCCGATGAGTTCACCCGCCGCTTCCAGCATCGGCCAGGCGGCGGTAAAGCCGGTGGTGGCAACAAATCCCGGCCGCATGAGCTGATCGGCGCCGAACGGCGCATTGCCGGCCTTCAATCCCAGTCCAGCGAAGGAGTCGAAGACAATGCCCGAAAGAGACTGGAAGTTGTTTATGAGCAGCGCGAAGAAGCCGATATAGAGCACCTTCCGGATGAGCTGCGCGGCAACATTGTCCTCGCCCATCAACGCCCAAAAAAGGCCGGCAAGCACGATATCGATCGCGACCAGTATCGAGACCAGGAAAGCAACGTCGCCGGAAAGCAGCCCGAAGCCAGATTCGATATAGGTGACGAATGTCTCAGTGAACCGGTCGATGACATTGAGATCGTCCATGGGGCTCTCCGGGCAAACCTTTCCCGTTCACGGAAGAGGTGGCTTCCGTGCGCATGTGTGTGGGTTGTTTCAAAAGCTGACCGCCTGCTTCAGTCAGGCGGTTCAGCGATTGGACGGATCAGTCCGGCGAATAGGCATCGCTTTCTCCGAGAAAGTTCCTGAACCGGGTCCGGGCTTCTTCCTCGGCCGCCAGCGTGCTTGCTCGGTCGACCGTTGCAGCGCGAGCCTCAGTTGCAAGCAGCTGCTGCAGTTGCAGCGATTGTTTGACGGCAAGGCCCGTCAGCTCATTCCCGGCCTGCATTGCCTGCAGGTTTCCGACCGACGCGCGCGAGCGGGAAAGCAGGGTGTTGAGTAGGTCGCCATCGGCTTCCGCATTCTCACTGATCTGGGCCTGCAGGTTGGCGGAGCGTTTGTGAGCGGCAAGCGCTTCTTCCCATCGTTCCCTGGCGTTCTGCACCATATCATCGGTGGAGAGCGATGCCTCGAAAGTGTTCGGAAAGAGTTCCTGCATCGCCGCATCTGTTTCCTGAACCGTCATGGCGATTGCGTTCGCCTGATCCATCAGGGTGTTGATTTCGGAAAGGGTGGCGGCCAGATCCGGCGCAATCGTCTCAGTCAGCTGCGTCAGATCCAAGTCCATGTTGAGCAGCATCTGCGCCTCGTTGCGCAGCTGCTCGATTTGCTGGTTGATTTCTGTCAGCGTCTGCGAGGCCGTCATGATGTTTTGGTGATAGTTCCAGGGATCGAACACGGTCCAGGCCGCAGGCGGCCGTTCCGGGTGTGCCAGGATGAGGCCTGTGCAGATGGCGGCGACGGCTGATGCGTGTTTCAAGGCGGATTTTCTGGTCCTCATTGTGGAACTCCTTTCGAACTGTCGTTGGGGGTGATTGGTTGCTGTGGGCTGTCGATCATGTCTGCTGTGGTCTGCGCCCGATCCTGCACGTCGGTCGGTGTTTCGTGTTCATGGGCAAAACCGGTGAGCAGGTCTGCTCCCCAGTCGAGACCCTTTGCGCGCAGTTGGTCAGCGACCCGCCGGCCAGTCTTGCCGGTGCCGCCGGTTACAAGGATATGGTTAGCCATCGATGAACTCCTGAAAGTTGGATGTGAGTGTTTCGATCCCGCCAACCGCTTCGAGCAGGATCAGAGGGTTCCAGTAGTCGCGGTAATGCACAATTCGCCCATCGCGGACCCGAATGACTGAAATGTAATTCTGATCGTATCGCGCACCCGTCTCGCTGCCACTGCCTTTGCAGGAGAACTCCAGCACGAAGGTTTCGCCGTCCATGGCGGCATGGGTAATCGGCGTCCCCATGCTCTCAAAGGCAAGGAGTGCGCCGACCTTCGGAAGATAGGCCGCCATTCTAACCTTGCCCCGCACCTCGGTGACGGTACCGGGCGGTGCAAAGGGAAACTGGAAAACGATATCGTCATCGCACATGGCGAGAAAATCCTCGCCCGCATCGGCGGCGAGTGCGTCGCCCAGGGCAACACGCAGCATTGCCCCGAAGCTTGGAATGGTTTGCGCATCGGACATCTTCATCTCCTGTTGGTTCCATGGTGCTGCCGATCTCACAGGTTTATTCGGCCTGCCATGGCTTATGTGTTTCGGTTCAGTTGCATCGCCAGGACACCGCCGATAACCATGATCGTTCCGACAATGCGGCTCAGCTCAACAGGGCGGCGGGGAAATCCAAGCAACCCGAAATGGTCTACCGCCAAAGCCATCGTCATCTGTCCGGCAACGACGGCAGCGATAAACGCGGCGGTTCCCAGGCGTGGCGTTAGCAACATGGTGGCGATGACATAGGCGACCCCAATGGCTCCGCCGAGCCAGGCCCAGACTGGTGTCGCGGCCAGCGAAGACCATGTTGGCAGGCCGGGGCGTAACAGCGCTGTTGCGACCATGAGGCATCCGAAAGAAACACCAAAGGACAATATAGTCGCCCAGATCGGGTGCGCTGCGGTGCGGCTCAAACTGGCGTTCATCCCGGCGTGAACCGGGATGAACGCACCACAGATGATTGCCGCAATCACAAGGGAGGGAGAGTGAGCCGACATTCACATTGCCTTTTGCTTATACTCGCCACCAGGCGAAGTGTTTTCAGGTCTTGATTAGTACGACATACGTCGATACGGTACCGTTCCGTCGATATAGGAAGTGTTACGATGGAACGCAAGAGTTCCGACGAAAAATCGTCAAATAGGCCAAGCCGCAAAGTCGCCGGGGCGGCGGTTCTACAACCTTCGGTGACGGCCTCATTGCATCGGGCATTGTTCGAGGAGTGGGCCGAAACAGGCTACGCCTCCCTGCGGATGGAACGTATTGCCGCGCGTGCGGGCGTTGGAAAGGCGGCACTCTACAGGCGTTGGAAAACCAAGCGCGATCTGGCCTATGAAGCGGTGGAGACGACGGCGCTGACAATTACCCCGATTCCGGATACTGGCACCCTTGACGGCGATGTCCATGCTATCATTCGAGCTTTCGCCATCGTTTTGCGCCATCGTCTTGTCCGGTGCATCCTGCCGGACCTGCATGCCGAACGCGCGCGATCCGATGCGTTGGACGCGCTTCTGGACAAGGTGACGAAGGGGCGCCGCGCGCAGGCCGCCGTTGTGCTCAAGCGCGCAATTGAACGCGGTGAACTTTCCACTGATATTGACCGGCAACTGGCCTTGGACATGTTGGTGGCTCCCCTCTACTGGAGCGCCATCGTTCAGCAACGTCATCTGAGCACAGCGGAAATCGAGCGAATTGCCGAACTTGCATTGCTTTCAATTCGAAATGTTTCGTGCTGATACTGGCCCATGCCCGGCACGGGTCAAAGGCTTCAGGCGCCCGGGCAGCGAACTTGCAGTTGATGGATATACAGAAATGGGCAAGGCGACCGCCAAGGCCAACTTCATCAGTAAGTGTAACTCGAAGAACATTCGAAGTTCAGGATATAGATGCTGGTAATCCAGTGGGCAGAGCACAGATTGTCAGAGCGAGATTGAGGTGCAATTAGACGAAGCTCAATCATCATGCCACTGATTCGAATAACTGCCGTGGACAGCATTGGTTGCGAGCCCCTGATTTGAACCCGCAGTGTATGCACGACACAATGCGAAAGGTTTCCGGTCGCGCGTTTGGTAATTTTCCACATTTTTTCATTGGAAGTGTGAAAAAATAACGCAAGCAATTCCAGAAGCTTACGATATTGACGTTATTTCTGACGGTATGCGCGAATTGTCGCAGATAAACTCGACATGAAATCATACACTTACCCGCTCCATTGATCATCGAGTGGGAGTGAGGATTGCGATGGACCTGTGTTGACGGCGGTTGACCAATGTTCTCAAAAGCAATTGATATAAAGAAGTTTTCCATCATCACCCAATGTCTGTCATGTGCGGAAATTGCGGTGAAGCGAGAATTATTGACGGTATATTTGACGGACCTTGGCGCCACCGATTTCGGCGACTCCGACCGGTACCGTCTCCTATGTTGGCGCTCGTGACGGTATTTCTCGAGACCGAACCAGCTGAATTCACTGCGAGAATATCGTGAACGCGGTCCCGAAAAGGGCTGACGGTACTTTTGTGCCGAAGGAGGCCGTGTGCTCACCGATTCAGAGCTTAAGCATCTGAAAGGAAAAGCAAAACCGTACGATGTGTCTGACTGGTCCGGATGTATGCCTACGTATCATCTGCGGGCACTGTGAGCGTTCGTTACAACCACCGGATCAATTGGCGCCGCGAGACATCGGTTATCGGTTAATACGGCCGCGACGGCAAAGGGAGAAGCAGAAACTGCGGGAGGCGAGAAGCTTTGGTCGGTTTGCGAAGACTGGTTCAGGGATGCCCGCATGGCCGAGAGCACCAAGGTTATGCGGCGCTTAATTTATGATCGCGACATTTCCCCGACGCTTCGCCTCTAATTGCTGAAGCAGATCAGACCTGAGAGGGTTGATTTCTTGAAAAACATCTAATTAGATAGTAATCTATATTTATTTCGATGCAAAGAGAATTAACCTATGCCCCTTCAATGTCCCGTCGACGAAATCTGGATAGCCTGTTTCGCTGACAGTTTCCGTATGTCCGGCGTTCAAGGGGGGGAACTTGTTTATGTATTGTCGGAATCCCGGTCCAATCCGACTCTGGTCCAGTTGGCCGAGCTTGGGTTGGGGCGGATCGGCGCGCGCGTTGTGACCCTGAAACTCCCTTCGGCGCGATGCAGCGCAGCACAGCCGATCCGCTCGACCGGGGCTTCGGATGCCGCTGACAGCTATGGCGATCTGATGCGGGCAATCGGGCCGACTGGGCTGATTGTGGATCTGACGGTGGAGGGCATCCTGCACAGCCCCGCGCGACAAGAGTTGCTGTCGGCGGGCGGGCGAGTCTACATGATTTCCAACGAGCATCCCGAGGTGCTGGAACGCTGTATGCCCAACCCCGATCTGGTCGCGAGGGTGGATCATTCGCTGAAGCGGCTGGATGCCGCAAAAACCATGCGCGTGACCTCAGAGGCCGGAACGGATTTGACCGTGGACATCACGGGCGCCCCGGTCCGCGGCGGCGCTGGGTTCCTGACGGATGGCCAGCCGATTGCCTATTGGCCCGCCGGGCTAGCCCTGTGCTTTCCGTTGCGAAAGACGGTCAATGGTTTGGTGGTTCTGAACACTGGGGATGTGAACCTGACATTCAAACGGTATTTCGAAAGTCCTGTCACGCTGACCATCGAAGATGACCGCGTGACGGATATTGCCGGGGAGGGGCTGGATGCGGTTTCCTTGCAGTCCTATTTTGCGGCGTGGAACGATCCCGAAGCCTACACGATCTCCCATGTCGGGTGGGGGCTCAATCCCGGTGCACGGTGGGACAGCCTGCATCTTTATGACAAGAACGAAATCAACGGAACGGAACTGCGGGCCGTTGAGGGGAATTTCCTGATCTCGACCGGCGCCAACGAATTCGCCGACCGCTACACACTCTGCCATTTCGATTTTCCGATGCGCGATTGTTCGGTCTGGATCGATGCGGTGCAGGTGGTGGATGCCGGCCGACTCTTGCCCGAGTTTCAGTAAATGGCGGGTCTCATGCATCATTTCGTATCCGGTGCCCCAAAGCTGTCATTCGATAGGATTGGGGACGGTCCGCCCCTGATCTTTCTACACGGAATTGGCGGCAACCGGTTTCAATGGCGCGATCAATTGGTTGCTTTTGCAGACAGATTTACCGCCATCGCCTGGGACGCGCGGGGTTATGGAAGGTCGGATGATTATGCCGGGGACCTGGCCTTTGGCGACTTCTCTGATGATCTGTTGCGGTTGCTGGATGATCTACAGGTCGAAAAAGCGCATCTGGTCGGGCTGTCGATGGGCGCGCGTATCCTGCTGGATTTCGCTCCGGATCGTCTGGATCGTATTGCCACGCTGACCTTGTGTGATTTCTTCTATGGGTTTGACGAATCCCTCACCGAAGAAAAGCGGGAAGAGTTCATCGCACTGCGGCAAAAACCGCTGCTGGAAGGTAAAACGCTTTCCGATCTTGCACCGGACCTGGTGGCGTCCTTGCTGTCACCGTCTGCGTCTGATGCGGTGCGCCAAAGGCTGGTGGACAGCATCGAGGCGCTGCATGTCGGCAGCTACCTTAAGACCCTCGCCGCGACGCTGCGCTACAACCGTGGCGCCAATCTGGCGGCGCTGAAGGTGCCCGTGCAGATGATTTATGGCGAAGACGACCGGCTGACGCCGCCCGGCATTGGGGAAGGGGCGTTGGCACATTTGCCGGACGGGCGGTTGAACGTGATCCCGAAAGCCGGGCACCTGTCCAATATCGAAACTCCCGACGCCTTCAACACCATCCTTGGGCGTTTTCTGTCCATTTACCGCGATACTGCCTGCTGGAAGGAGGTGTGATGCTGTTTTCCGTGACCCTGATGGACCGCCCGGACGGTGCCGCGCTGCGCGCCGAAACGGCGGCGCGGCACCGCGAATATGTTGCGCGGTTCCTTCCGCAGATTGTGCTGGGAGGTCCGCTGCTTGCAGCGGATGGCGAAACCATGATCGGCAGCCAGATCATCATTGATATGCCCGACGTCCAAGCCACGCGCGCCTTTGTCGAAAACGAGCCCTACAACAGGGCCGGCCTGTTCGAACAGGTGCAAATTCGGCGGTTTCGAAGCGTCGCGTCAAACCCCGAGCTGATCCGGGAAAACCAAATATGAGCCAGCAAGACGCAGACATTCCGGTATTGGTTGTCGGGGCGGGATCAGTTGGGCTGTCGCTGGCGGCTGAACTGGGTTATCGCGGTCTGGATGCGATGTTGATCGAACGGGCCGCTGGCCTGAACCCCCATCCGAGAGCCAACGCGGTCGCCAACCGGACGATGGAATACTACCGCCGTTGGGGGTTGGACGAGGCAATTGCCTCGACGGGTCTGCCGCCCGACTTGCCATCGCGCTATCTTTGGGTGTCATCCCTGTTCGGGCAAAAGGTGCACGAGGTCGACTTGCCGTCCCCGACCAACATCCGAGAATCGGCGCGTGGGGGTTATGCGGCGGGCGAGCACAGCTGGTCTCCCTATCTGAAAACGATCACCGGACAAAACAATGTCGAAGAGATCATTCTGGGCTATGTGAAATCCCGTGACAGTTTGTCGGTTCACTTTCAGACCGAACTGGTGTCGTTTCGGGACATGGGCGACCATGTGCGCTGCACCCTGCGCGATCTGGCCACGAGACAGGACCGGGACATCACCTGCCGATACCTGGCCGCCTGTGATGGGGGCAGATCGCCGGTGCGCGAACATTTCCAGGTGCCGCTTCATGGCCGCGCGGCCCTGTCCCGGTTCATTTCGATCTATTTCCGGGCCCCCGACCTGATCGAGAAGAACCGGTTCGGCAACGCCAACATCTATTTCCCGCTGCACAAGGAATATCGCGGGTTCCTGCTGAACTGGGACGGGGTAGAGACCTTCACCTACCATCTGATCCTAAAAAGTGGACAACACTGGGAAGATGTTGATCCCGCGTCTGTTATTCGCGCCCTTGCCGGCCGCGATGATATGCCGGTCGACGTCATCTCAACCCAGCCGTGGACGGCCCATGCGCTAACGGCGGAAGAGTATCGGCCATCACCCAATATCTTCCTTGTCGGAGATGCCGCGCATCTGTTCACGCCAACCGGTGGGTTCGGAATGAACACTGGTGTGTCCGACGCCATCGATCTTGCGTGGAAATTGCAGGCCGCGCTGGAAGGATGGGCAGGAAACGGGCTTCTGGACAGCTACTCGGAAGAACGCCAGCCCATCGGTGTCCGCAACACCAGCGAAGCTGCGCATTGCTTTGACGGGCTTTATTCAGTCATGCAAAACGGCGATGAACTTGATGGGAAGGGCGCAGAGGGCGCGGAACTGCGCGACGCTCTCAGAGAAAACATCAAACAGCAGGAAAAGTTGATTGTGTCCTCGGGCACGTTGCTGGGCTATCGCTATGAGGGGTCGTCCATCATAGCATCGGACGGAACGCCCGCCCCGGCAGATCACCCGCGCAACTATCAGCCCACCGCGCGCCCGGGCCACCGTGCGCCGCATGTCTGGCTACAGGATGGCAGCGCACTGATGGACCATTTCGGCACGGGCTTTACCCTTGTGGTTGCGACCGGCGCGGAGGCGGACACATCCAAGATCGAACGGGCGGCGCAGGATGCCGGGATGCCCTTGACCGTTTATCATCAGCCCGAGCCCGCTGTTCGGGATGCGTATGAGGCGGATTTTACGCTTGTGCGGCCGGACCTGATGGTGGCTTGGCGCGGCGATACGTTGCCGCAAGACCCCGACAGCGTTCTGAACGTCGTGACCGGGTCCAAGACGTGACAGTCCCTGCCTGGAAACGACCCCGAACGGGATCAGTAATCGTCTTCGAAACAGGCGATTACATCTCTCAATTGTCGCGCGAACTCGCTCGCCCGCTTACGGCCCAACCGTTCTATCAGGCGATCATTCATGGTGCGCGCGCGGCCTTCCAGTTCGGCCACCAGGGCCTCGCCGGCCGGAGTCAGCGTGACAACCGCCTGACGGCCGTCCCTGGCGTCGTTGGATTTGTCGATCAGCCCGTCATCGACCGCCATATCCACAAGCCGCGTGACGGTCGGCTGCTTGAGCATCAGCCGTTTTGTCAAATCCTTGATGGAATAGGGCTGGTGTTCCGAAAGCCATACCAGCATACGCCATCTGCTGCGGGAAATATTCTGCAGTTTCATGCCCTTATGGAATTCTTCGGTTACGAGGTAGCTGCACCTCTGCGCAAGATATGGCAACAAGTCGGGCAAAAGTTTTTGGGGCATGACAAAGTTTCGCAGTCCAATGATTTAAATAGCTTTCTATGTTTAACCCTCGGCGGCGCCAGCCGCAACGTAAACAAAAAAACAATGCACCCGCCCCTCAACAAGGAGAAAATCATGAAGAAACTCAGCAAGAGAATTGTGCCTTTCGTTCTGTCATCGGTTCTGTCGCTTCCAGCTTTGGCGCAAGACACGGTTCTGCGCGTATCAAGCTGGTTGCCGCCGTCTCATCCGATCGTCCGCGACATGGTTCTGCCCTGGAGCGAGGACGTGGCCGCCGCGACCGAAGGCCGGGTGACCATTCAACTGCTGGACGCGCCTCTTGGTCCGCCGCCGGCGCATATGGATCTGGCAATGGCCGGAGCTGCTGACATCACCTATGGTGCCCATGACTATACGCCCGGTCGCTTCACTCTGCACCAGATCGTGCAACTGCCCTTCCTGGCGGACAGTGCGGCAACAGCATCGGTGGCCTATTGGCGTCTTTTCGAGGAGCACCTTGCCTCCGCTGGCGAACACAAGGGCGTCCAGGTTCTCAGCGTGTTCACCCATGGTCCAGGCCTGATGTACCTGCGCGACAAGGCTCCCAGCCCCCTGTCCGAGCTTGCCGGCGCCAAAATCCGCGTGGCCGGTCCGATGACCTCTGACATGTCCAAGGCCCTTGGTCTGACGCCGGTTCAGGCACCTGCGCCGTCGTCCTATGAAATCCTGTCGGGCGGTATTGTGGATGGAACCTATTTTCCGGCCGAGTCCATTCCGTTCTTCAGGATTACCGATGAATTGACACATGGTCTGCGCGCGCCCGGCGGGCTTTATAACATTTCGTTCTTCATGGTGATGAACAGCGCAGCGTTTCAGCGGCTGTCCGAGGCCGACCAGAAAGCGATCATGAAACTGTCGGGCGAAGCCTTTGCCCTGCGCGCCGGCCAAGCCTGGGATGCAGCGGATCAGCGCGGCTATGAAGCAATGGACGGCAAGGTCGACATCATGGATGCATCCGAGGCCGACATTGCCGCCTTGACTGCAGCGACCGCCCCGATGTTCGACAAGGTTCGTGAAAGCTATGACGCCAAGGGCATCGACTTTGAAGCGGCGATGACCAGCCTGAAGGCCGATATCGAAGCCCTGTCGGCTCAATGATCCTTCAGGGCCGCAATACCGGCAGAGCCGCACGGCTTCGCGCACGTGTGGTTCTGCTCACGTCGATTGTCAGTGCCTTCCTGCTGATCGCGCTTACGGCGGTTACGGTCATTGACGTCGTGGGCCGCTATGTCTTCAACGCTCCGCTTTCGGGCGCGTCCGAATTGACCGAATTCCTGCTCCTGGGAATCATCTTCATCGGTCTCCCGGCGATTACCCTGGACGACGATCACATCGCCATTGACCTGCTGACGTCCCAGTTGGCGCAAAGGCCCAGGACTGTGCTGAAATTCGTTGCCCGGGTTCTATCGGCCGGATTCTTTGGGTTCCTCGGCTGGCAACTGCTCGAACATGCCAAACGGTTGGAGGCGTATCAGGACATCACAGTGTTCCTGCGCATACCGTTTGCGCCGTTCTGTACGGCGGCGGCCTATCTGATGATGCTGTGTTCGCTCATCCTGTGTCTGCAGATAGTAGGCCCTCTTTTCCATCGAAGCTCGGGAGTTTCCAAAAAATGAGTTGGCTTCTGGGCCTTGGGCTGCTCTTCCTGCTGATCTTTGCAGGTGTGCCAATTGCGGTTGCGATGGGATTGGTCGGGTTGATCGGCACCGCTTCCATATTGGGTATAGAGCCCGCCCTCTTTCTGATCGGTGGCGTTTATTTCGATTCTGGTCGGAACTACACGCTGTCGGTGGTACCGCTCTTCATTTTGATGGGGAACCTGATCATCATGTCGGGCATCGCCACCGAACTTTATGCGTCGGCCCATGCCTGGATGCGCCACAAACGCGGCGGGTTGGCAATGGCAACCATTGTTGCAGCGGGTGGGTTTGCCTCTGTCTGCGGATCGTCCCTGGCAACGACAGCAACACTCGCCAAGATATCATTGCCCGAAATGCGTAAATACGGATATTCCAATCGGCTTGCTGGTGCGTCCGTCGCTGCGGGTGGCACGCTTGGCATTCTGATCCCGCCTTCCGTGATCCTCATCCTTTACGGGATCATGACGCAAGAACACATTGGCAAACTCTTTCTCGCGGGGCTGGTGCCGGGTCTTCTTGGCGTTTTCTTTTATCTTGGCGCCGTGCGCTTCTCGCTAATCATCAGCGATGAGACCCTGGAGGCGCAGGATAAACTGCCTTTACGCGATCGTATCCGCAGCCTGCGTGGTGTGTTCCTGACCTTGCTTCTGTTTCTGTTCGTGCTGGGGGGCATTTACCTCAACGTTTTCACTGCAACGGAAGCCGCTGGAATGGGCGCTGCCGGAGCGTTCATCATCACCGCGTTGCGGGGTAAATTGGCGATGAACGATACTCTGCGGATGTTGTTTGACACAGCCAAGACGACGGCGGTGATGTTCCTTATCCTGTTCGGCGCCATGGCCTTCTTGAACTTCGTCAACCTCTCCGGACTGACGACGGACTTACGCAATTTCGTCAGTGCCATTGGTGCGAGCCCCTACGCGGTAATCATCGCAATTTTGTTGATCTACCTGGTACTCGGTTGTCTGCTAGAAAGCCTGTCGATGATCCTGTTGACGGTGCCGATCTTTTATCCACTCGTCACCGCGATGGGGTTTGACGGTATCTGGTTCGGTATTGTGGTGGTTGTGGCCACAGAATTGAGTTTCATAACGCCACCGGTCGGAATGAACATTTTCGTGCTTCGGGCGACCGCGCCAGACGTGCCGCTCTCATCAGTATATCGAGGCATTTTGCCTTTCGTTGGTGCGGACATCGTGCGCCTCACGCTGATAGTGGCTATACCTGGGTTAGTCAGCTTGTTTGGTCTTTTGTACTAATTTGGCACTGGGTGCGTCCTAACTGGAAGGCCGAGCTTTTTGTATCCCTCTCCGCTGTCCTTCAAGCAAACTCGTGGCTACATGAACGTCTAGCGCGGGGTTGAAGAATCATGGTTCGAAAAATCGTCACTGGACAGTGAACTTTGAACTGAAGGGCAGGCTGGCTGCACCAATTGCCTTTGGGGAAATTTCCAGATCGCCTGCAAGTGCAGTGACATTCGGATTCAGGTTCATCAGTTCGCCTATTACCTGTTTGCAGATGCCTTTCGGGGCTTGTGATGACAGGACTACGGTGGTGACGGGCACAAATTGAGATAACGCTTCCAAGGACTGATTGAGCTGGTCCACACACTCTTTTCGCCACTCGATTTCCGCATGGCCCAAATCCGGCCAGGAACCGACCTGATTCCAAATCGGAGCGGTCGGGTTATCGGTGCCCTCCAATCGATTTTGTAGATTGAGAAGGCCGACGTCGTAGCTCCGGCGCATCTGGCCGTTGAAGATCTGGTGATTGAGAACGAGCCGATTGTGAAGTCGTGCGCCAAGGTAAAAGAACAAATAGTCCGTCAAAGGTTTTGCCGCGCCAAACATGCTTTCACCGGCGGCGGCGGCCGTGATGTCATTTTGGACATATACCTCAATGCCTATGGCGGATTCGATCTCTTCTCGAAGGCTCTCGTACCGTTCGATGGTGCCATTGGGAACCAATTCCAATTCGTGATGATCTTCGGGCAGCGCCAGACCGATGCCCGCGATTCGCTCCCGGTTGCTTTTGGGCAGCGCGTCGACTGCCGCCTGGACCGTGGTCAGAAAGTCAGAGTGATTTGTGTTCTCATCCGGATGCGGATTTTCGATCGTTGTGTGGAAGCGCACCGTGCCGACGAAATCGATCAGAACGACGTCCGTTTGATGGTGGCCAAGGCTGATGCCGACAGAGAACGCGCCTTGCGGATTGAGCGACAGCGGGATTGTCGGCGGCCCGATCCGCCCCTTTTGCGCTTCTCCCTTCGAAACCAGACCTTCCTGCTCCATGGAGCGAACAAGCACGGATACGGTTTGTGCCGACAAGCCCGTCCTCTGTCCGATTTCCATGCGGGACAATCCCTCATTCTGCAGGAGCAGGGATAGTACGAGGCGTTCGTTATAGCTCCTGACGGAGACGGCATTCATGCCGGGAGACCGATCGGCGATTCTGATCGGGTTTGGTGGAGCGAACCGCATATCAGGCATGACAGCTGCCTGTCAGGCTTATATGCCCGATACCTTGAAAAAGACGGCTATACATTCTCATCCCACCCGATTGCCAATACCTCCCGCGCCATTACGACGCCGAGCGTGTGATGCGCTTCTCTACTGAGGTGAAAACCGTCGGCCGGATCCGATTTGATAACCGAACCGGCGTCAAAAAAATGCACCTCAAGTGAATCGGCTATGATCTCGAACTCCAGAGCCAGCTTGTGGCTCTTTTCTTGTGCACCTGAAAATATGGACTCCCATTCTTTGATATCGTCCAGCATCGGCGGGGGCGCCACGATCAGTATCTCGGGGATATTGCCAATGGGGCCGGGAGCCAGTTCCTTGATGTCATGTATGAGGCATCCAATACCCATCGCCACTTCCGACGGCGGTTGTTGGAAGCGCCGTTTGAGATCGTTTGTTCCTAGCATGATGATAGTGAGGTCGATCGGTGCGTGGCTCATCAGGCAGGGTCGAAGATAACGACGGCCGTTCTTGATGTCTCCCTCGATCGGATCGTCATAAACCGTTGTGCGTCCGCTCAGGCCCTCCTCGATGACATACCAGTTTTCGCCCAGCTCGCGGCGCATGACACCAGGCCATCTTTCTTCCGGACCGAAGCGGTCGAGCGGCGTGCCGCCGGGCATCTGCCCGTGGGTATTTGAATCGCCAAAACACAGTATCGATCTCATCCGGTCTTTCTCAGAGCTCATTTATCTTTTTATTTCAGCGACTTGTAAGAGCGGCGCATAAGGTCGCAGGGCTGTCAGATTCGCACTATTTTTATGAAAAGGCAATCCGGGCTAGTTATTCATTCAACATGAATAACTATTGACACCCTAACACGATATGTGGTTTTTGGCGACATGGGAGGAGTACCTGGAAGACACTTTCAGGAGTTCTTGGCGCAGACAAACATCGTATTTCGCGGCAACATCGGATGCCATGAAAGCTGCTGCTCCAGGTGCGGAATCTCCAAGAAAATCGGGCTGGCGAAGTGAGCTAACCAATCACTGCGTTCGTCTCGAATGAGATTGGAAACAGAGAGCCCAACATGGAGGAACGCTCAATGAGATCACTTTTGAAGAAACTGGTCGTCGGCACGTTATTGGCGATGACGGCGGCTTCCGCGCCGGTATTGGCGGCGGATGTGTGGCTGATGGACGGAGTCGAGCCGAGGCCGGAAGGAAACGCCACGGTCGAGGCGGGGAAGTTCAAGAAGGATGGCCCCTGGGTCATCGCCATGAGCCACTTCGGCGTCAACGCAAATACCTGGACGGTGCAGACCGCCCATGAGGCACAGGGCATCGCCGATGGGGACGATCGTATCGGCAAGTTCATCATGCTTGATGCGAATTTTGATCAGGCCAAACAGGTTGCCGACATAGAAGACCTTCTTGCTCAAAATCCGGACGCCCTTATCGTAATGCCGGTGACTTCGACATCGGCTGACGCAGGCATTCAAAAAGCGATCGATGCTGGAATTCCGGTGGTCGTCCACACCGGTCGCGTGGAAAATCAGAATTTCACCGTCGACATCCAGGGCGGCGCCGAGAATTTCGGCAAGGTGATGGGCGACTTTCTGGTCGAGCAACTGGACGGCGAGGGCAAGATCTGGGTACTTCGTGGACTGCCGTCCCATCCCGAGGATATCAACCGGTACAACGGATTGATGCAAGCGCTCGAAGGAACGAGCATCGAGATCACGCAGGAAGATCATGGCAGCTGGGTCTATGACCTGGGAAAGAAGCTGTGCGAGACATTCTATCTCAACGATCCCAATGTGGATGGCATCTGGTCATCCGGTGCGGACATGACGCGTGCATGCGTCGATGTGCTCAAGCAATTCGGCGCGGACATTCCACCGATCACCGGTGAGGGAAACAATGGTTTCTTTGGCCAGTGGATCAAGGAAGGCTATCCGTCGATTGTCGCCGAATACAGTCCGTCTCAGGCTGCGGCTGGCGTCCGCGCGGCGGTTGCTCTTCTTGAGGGCAAGGAGTTGCACAAGCACTACATTTACGAGCCGGCCGGCTGGAATATCGAAAAAGCCAAAAAGTACTACCGCGACGATCTGACGGCGAATGTGTGGTGGCCGACCGAACTTCCCGAAGACAAGCTGCAAGAACTTTACGGCAAAAAATAACGCTCCCACAACTTCCTTTCCGAAGGCGTTCGAACCGCCTTCGGGGAGACTTTTTCTTTGATCCGGCCGGTGGCTTTATGTCGAACCTTATCGAAATGTCGCGCATTACCAAGGCCTTTGGAGCCAATGTTGCAGTCAGGGATGTTTCGCTCGAACTGAAATCGGGCAGCGTTCATGCGCTGATGGGAGAGAATGGCGCCGGCAAATCGACGCTCATGAAAATCCTGGCCGGGGTGCATAGGCCGGATAGCGGGGAAATCTACAAGGACGGGGAAGCGGTCAGCTTCGAAAGCCCAAGGCATGCCCTGGACTTTGGGATATCGACCGTTTTTCAGGAGCTTTCTCTTCTTCCCAATCTGACCATTGCCGAAAACATGTTTCTCGGCCGCGAGCCCGTCAACGCGATCGGAGCGATCGACTATCGCTTGATGCATAAGGGGACCCAAAAGGCACTGGGCGACCTCGGGCTCAGCCTCGAGCCGTCAACGCTGGTCTCCGAACTCACGATTGCCGAGCGCCAGTTCGTGGAAATTGCCCATGGCATCAAGGCGGATGCCAAAATCTTCATTCTCGACGAGCCGACCGCAGCCCTGAACGCGGCGGATGTTGAAATCCTCAATGAACAGATCCGCCGCCTGAAGGCGGACGGCAAAGCCATCGTCTACATATCTCACCGTATGGATGAGATCTTTGAGATCTGTGACACCGTCACAGTGATGAAAGACGGTGTCCATATTGCCACCAGACCGCTTTCCGAGCTCACGCCGGAATCCCTTATTGCCATGATGGTGGGCCGCGAGCTGGAGACCTTGTTTCCGGAAGCGGGGCGAGCAGGGGACTCGGCGCTTCTTGAATTCACGGATTTCAAGCTCACGCAGGACAGTGAACCACTGTCATTTACCATCAAAGCTGGAGAGATCGTCGCCCTTGCCGGGCTGGAAGGCCAAGGCCAGCGGGAAATTGTCCGCTCCGCCATAGGGCAATTCGTGCCCTATAGGGGAACCATTTCAGTCCGAAACCAGACCGTAACATTGCCGGTCGCGGAAAGCAGCGGTGTTCGATCCTTGAAGGCGCTGGGAGTCGGATTTGTCCCGGAGGATCGCAAAGAAGAAGGACTGCTGCTCAGTTTGTCGGTGTCCGAAAACATTGAACTGGGCATTCACAGCTCGAGGAGCGCGATATTGCCGGCTCAACGCCTTCGAGACACGGTCAAACAGACGATGGAAAGCCTTGGCATCAAGGTGGCTGGTCCCACGGCACCGGTCGCGTCATTGTCGGGAGGCAACCAGCAAAAAGTTCTTCTTGGGCGATATCTCGCCTTGGACATCGATGTCCTCATCATTGAGGAGCCGACCCGCGGCGTCGATATCGGCGCAAAGGCGGAGATTTACCGGCTGCTCAGAAACCTTGCCGATTCCGGCAAAGCCATCCTCGTCCTTTCCAGGGAGACAGTTGAACTGATCGGCCTGTGTGATCGCATCAACGTGGTCCACGACCGGACCATCGTCGCGGAGATGCCGGCCAAAAACGCAAGCGAGCACAAGATTCTGGAAGCGGCTCTGCGCCAATACGAGACCGAAAACGAACTCTGAAAATATGGCGACGCAATCATTCAAAACATATTTCGGGCGAAATTCGCGTCAGGGACTTTGGTATGTCCCATTGCTCATCACGGTCGTCGGTGCAGTCATTCTGACAGTCTACACCGATGACTTCGCGTCGCCTCAGAACCTGTCGAATCTCCTGTCTCAGGCCATGCCTCTGATCATCGTCGCTATCGGTCAGATGATTGTCATTGTCATCGGTGGAATGGACCTTTCTGTCGGGGCGATCATCAGTCTGACGACAGCACTCCTTGCGCTTGATGCGCCGGCATTTGTGCTTGTCCCGGCGGTGTTTGCGATCACCGCCCTGATTGGCTTGGTGAACGGGTATTCGATCGTGAAACTGAATGTGCATCCCATCATCGCGACGCTTTCGGTGCAGTTCATCGTCGTAGGGTTTGCAAGGATACTGCGTCCGGTTGCCGGAGGTTCGGTTCCCGATATTGTCGTGTCCTGCGTTGCGGGAACGGTCTTCGGCATCCCGCTGACGGTTTTCTGGGCCGTCATCGTCCTTCTGCTTGGATGGAAGCTGATTCACGGCTCCCGGTATGGACTGCATCTTTTTGCGATCGGCGGGGGCGTTTCGTCAGGTCAGGAAGATGCGGCTCACAATTTCGGTATCTCGGATCAGCGCAACGTCATCCTGGCCTATGTTTGCAGCGCCCTGTTTGCCGCGCTGGCAGGCTTCTATATTGCCGGCAGGATCTCCTCCGGAGACCCTGGGGTCGGCGAAA
This sequence comes from Allohoeflea poritis, assembly GCF_027889715.1. Lineage (GTDB taxonomy): Bacteria > Pseudomonadota > Alphaproteobacteria > Rhizobiales > Rhizobiaceae > Hoeflea_A > Hoeflea_A poritis. Next base: position 21,320 of record NZ_JAPJZH010000025.1, on the reverse strand, counting down.
CGTTCGCACTGGATTCCGTAACTGCCGTTGCGATCGGCGGCACGCAGCTTTCCGGAGGAATCGGCAGTCTGCACGGTACTCTGTTCGGCGCCATCTTGATGGTGCTTTTGTCGAACGGCATGAATCTCGCCAATCTGTCGGCATTCCTGCAAGGCGCCATAAAGGGGGCAATCCTTCTGCTGGTGGTGTCCCTTCAATCCCGCAAGAAGATGGGGCTGTAAAGATGGGAGCCATTGCAGCAAATCCGGTCCTCCAGCGTGCGATTCGCGTGCCGCCGGCCTATCTGGTCTTTGCGGTCCTGTTGATCACGCTGTGGGTGACCAAACCTCAGCTTATGAATGTCAATGTCATGGGCATTTTCATCAGACAGGTCGCGCCGCTGGGAATTCTCGTCCTCGGCCAGCTTCTGGTGATGCGCGTGCGTTCGATCGACCTGTCGGGTGCGGGTGTTTTGTTGGTCGTCAACTACATGATTTCCTCGGGTATAATGGGTGATGTTCCCGCGATCGCCTATATTGCGATGGCCCTTTCCGTGGGGTTGGCCGTCGGTCTGGTGAATGGCTATCTGGTTGGGCGCCGTCGCGTCTCCGCGGTGATTGCGACACTCGCTGTCACCGTGATCCTGACGGGCATCATCCAGTTTCTGGCGAGCGGCAAGCCTCCCGGGGATATGCCCGGTTACTTCAATGACATCTACAACACGAAGATCTGGATCGTGCCGACGCCGGTGGCGTTCTGGCTTTTGCTTACGGTTTTGATGTCGCTGTTTTTGTCGCGTTTTGTATTCGGCCGGTTCATTGCCGCGATCGGTGAAAATCCGACTGCCTCACATTTTTCCGGCGTGCCTGTCGAACGCACGGTCATCGCTTCTCACATTTTGGCCAGCGTTATCGCCTCCGTCGCGGCGCTTGTTCAATCCGCATCCGTGGCGGTCGGCAGCATTCGGCTCGGGCTGGAAATGCCCATTGACGCGGTTGCCGCGACGATCCTGGGCGGCGTGATTTTCGGCCGCGGTGATGGCGGTGTTTGGGGGCCGTTTTTCGGTGTGATGTGTTTCGCCCTTCTTTTCGTTGTGATGACGAGTTTCGGCGTTCCAGATCCCGGCAAGCAGATAGCCAGGGGTCTGATCATCCTGCTTGCGGCAATCTTCTACGGACTAAGCAGTTCAGAAAAATGAGACCAACAAGGCGGCGAAGCCGACCAGGAGGAAAACTATGACCAAAAAGCGGATTATGTGTTTCGGAGATTCACTGACCTGGGGTTGGATCCCGGTCGAGGAGGGCGTGCCAACGACGCGTTTTGCCGAAGACGTGCGTTGGACCGGGATCTTGGCGAAGCAACTCGGCGAGGGCTTCCAGATCATCGAAGAGGGGCTGAGTGCGCGTACGACAAATTTGAACGACCCGATCGACCCGCGTCTCGATGGAAGTGCCTATCTGCCGGCCGCCCTGGCCAGTCATTTTCCGCTGGATCTCGTGATCATCATGTTGGGAACCAATGATACCAAAGCTTATTTTCACAGGACGGCTTTCGAGATCTCGGCCGGCATGTCAAAGCTTGTTGGTCAGGTGCTGACCTCCGCTGGTGGGGTCGGCACAATTTATCCCGCACCGCAAGTTCTCATTATTGCGCCACCGCCCCTGACGCCGATGCCGCATCCCTATTTCCAGTCCTTGTTCGGAGGGGCTCATGAAAAAACCGGCGAACTGGCAAAGCACTATGGCGACCTGGCGGATTTCATGAAGGTGCATTTTTTGAATGCCGGCGACCACATTTCAACGGATGGTGTCGACGGTATCCATTTCACCGAAGAGAACAACTGCGATCTCGGCAAAGCCATCGCCGTTAAAGTTCGCGAGATCATGAAATCGACCTAGATCGGATCAGCGTTTGATTGACTCGTTTGGGATTCCCTTTCGGTTTGATTTAAGACTCAGGCTGGGTGCCGTTGTCGGTCAGCACTTTGTGGATCCGGTAGGGGACGGCTTCGACGAGTTCATCCAGAAAGGCTGCGGCCGCTTTGATGTTTGCACGCTCCACCAGTTTGGCGAATGCGAACTTGGATGTCCGGTCAATAGCAATGAAGAGATAGAGCTTGCCCTCGGCGGTTCGCAGCTCGGCAATGTCGATATGGAAGTAACCGATAGGATAGCGCTTGAAGCGCTTCTTTGCCGGCCTGTCGCCGGTAACGTCCGGCAGGCGGCTGATGCCGTGGCGCTGCAGGCAGCGATGGAGCGACGAGCGTGTCAGATGCGGGATCGATGGCTGTAGGGCGTAGAGACAGTCATCGAGCGGCAGCAGCGTATGACGACGGAAGGCAACGATAATGGCCTCCTCATCTTCACTGAGAACGGTTGAACGTGGGTTCCTTGGCCCTGTTTTGCGATCTTCGACCGTTGCCCGCTTGCGCCATTTCTGAACCGTCTTCGGGTTGATCCCGTAGGTCAGGCTTAACGCCGAGATCGAAGCTTTCGATCGCTGTATTGCCGCTCGGATGGCGTGCGTCGTCGTGGCGCTGCCGTGAAGTACCTGTCCCATAGTGCCTCCTTCCATTGCAAAGAGAAGATCGCACCATCAAAGCCTGGGATCAAACACCAATAATCACAGGCCCAAGTCCATGCTGGGTTCTTACATCCGAACTGCAGCACCAAAGAGGCACCGGTCAATTTTCGGCGGGAGCCGGATTAGCGTGATGCGTTCCCCCCTGGCGGAAGCTGCTGAAAATCTGGTGCAAATCGAACAATATGCTGAGTTGTCGCTCTTGGACCATGATCGCATTTTGACGGCTCTGAAAGCGAGAGATGTTGACGCCGCACGCGATGCGATGCGTCGGCATCTGGAGCGCTATTGGAAAATCATGGGATGGCCTGAGGCCCTCGAACGCTGATTTGAGGCGCAAGAGCGTCGACTACACCTATCGAAATCGCCTTGTGGTCACCCTGAAGGCGAGCCACTCCCGGCTGAACTGATCGATTGTGCTCAGCGCAGGGGTGGCCTTGCCAATATCGGTTAACAGATCGATTTGAAGTAACCGAACGCAGTGCTGCTGTCTTGCCGGGGCTACGTCGCCCCATACAGCGGTGTATTTCGCTTGTTCAATCTTCCGGGCTGAAAGCCTACACGCGTGTCTCCGATCAGTATGTCCCGTTCGCGGCTCAGATCATTCCGGCCACGGTGAACGAGGTCGGGCGAAAGATAAAAGAGCAGTCCGCTGACACTGGCGGGTTCACCGATCTGGTCTTTGCCACCACATCCCTTCTCGGGGACATTTTCATTCCCCGCATCTGCGATCTGCCGTCGATACGTTTGCACGTTTTCGAACCGAAAGCCACGCCGTAGGAGCCGAGCGGCCAGGCAGGGGACTGCGTTCGCGAAGCCACGATCATCGCCAAATGGTCCATTCCAATGCGCTCACGGATGAACCGAAACATGTCGCAAAAAGTCTGTCGCATTAATGTCTGACAAAATAATTGTTTTTGTCAGACATTAATGATACGCATTGCTTACATTGAACTTCGTATTTGGAGCAGACGGAACTTTGCAGGAACGAAACCAAGACGCCGCCGTTCTCAGTTTTGAGGCACTTCCTGCCGGAAGTTCGAGCCGCCAAGTGCTTGAAGAACTGACGCGAGCGATTGAGGCCCGTGGTCTCTCTGTCGGGGATCGCTTGCCGCCTGAGATTGAAATAGCGCGCGGTCTGGGGATCAGCCGCACCAAGGTACGCGAAGCGCTGACGTCATGGCAAAATATGGGCATCGTCATCCGCAATAAAAAGGCCGGAACCCGACTAGCGGCGGAGGTGGTCTCGAATGCGATCCATCTTCCTTTGACCCTGAAAATTGAGGCGGAAAGCATGCTGCGCACCCATGCAGTACGGCGGCCGTTGGAGATAGAAGTTGCAGGCCTTGCTGCCGTTAACGCAACGGAGCATGACAGGCGGATCATCATGGCCCGCGTCCGCGAGTTGATGGCCTCGCATACGGCGGGCGAAGATTGGCGTCAGGCCGACCGTCGTTTTCATGGTGCGTTGCAGCATGCCTGTGGAAATCCTCTTTTTGGGCAGCTCATCCAACAGATTCAACAAGGTTTCAATGAAGTGTACGAGGCCCCTTTTGGCAGGCCCCATATTGGGGAGACTTCGATCCCGAAACACCTGCCGATGGCCGAGGCTATCGTTCAGGGAAATGCAGAAGCTGCACGGCGTTTGATGGCGGAGATACTTGATCTGGTCACAGAGGAAGTTCGCAAGGTGATGGTGACGATCAATGTCTGACGCACAAGATATCGGAACAGTTCTTGCCGCCGTGCTGGATGATCCTTACGGATCGATTGCGCCGCCGATTGCCCAGTCCTCTCTTTTTGCCTTCGACAGCTATCAGGCTTTCGAAGATCGGATGGCAGCGCGAAGTGACCAGGCGATGTATACGCGCGTTCAAAATCCGACAGTTGCCGCCTTTGAGGGTTTAATGGCGCAGGCGGAAGAGGGCGGGGCTGCCGTCGGTTTTGCCTCGGGCATGGCAGCCATATCTTCAACGCTGCTCGCGTTTGCAAAGCCCGGTGACCGCATCGCCTGTATCGAACATGTCTATCCTGACACCTACCGCTTTATGGAGCGCATGCTGCGCCCCTTTGGGGTGATCACCGAGTACCACCCCCCAGCCGCCTTTGAGGATGACCCGGATTTGCTGGATGGGGTAAGGCTTGCCTATCTGGAAAGCCCAAGTTCAGTAGTGTTCCAGGCCATGAACCTGGCCAAGGTCGCCGAACATGCGCGTCGCCATGGCACGCTTACGATCACTGACAATTCCTGGGCAACGCCGGTCTTTCAGCGCCCCTTAACCCTTGGCATTGATATCGTTCTCCATTCCGCCTCGAAATACATCTCTGGGCATTCCGATACCGTTGCAGGCGTCGTCGTGTCCTCGCAAGAGCACATTGCGCAGATTCGCGATCTCACATTGTCTCTGCTCGGCGCGAAGCTGGCGCCGTTTGAGGCGTTTTTGCTGACGCGTGGATTGAGGACACTTGCGGCCCGGATGCGTCAGCACCAGGCCACCGCCAACCTCTTTGTCGACCGGCTTGCCGCGTTGCCACAGGTGCGCGGCGTCAATTCGCCGGGTTCGAATGATGTGCCGGGGCTTGCCGGACGCTCTGGTTTGATGTCGGTCGAGTTCGACGAAACTGTCGATATTCCCCGCTTCTCCGATGCGCTCCGGCACTTTCGGCTTGGCGTAAGCTGGGGCGGCTTTGAAAGCCTCATCCTGCCGGCACGTGTAGGCCTTGCCCAGGCGGGCGAGAAAAATTCCATGCAGAAATTCGGCGTATCGCCGAACCTTGTGCGCCTTAGCCTTGGGCTGGAGCGCGCCGAAGACCTCTGGGCGGATTTCATCTCCGCCCTCAACGAAAGTGTCACCTGAAAGGTCGGCACTTCACCAAACCAAAGGGAAGGAAACATGAAAAGACTTATTGCAGGACTATCTACAGCGGCCATGCTCATGACAAGTTCGGCCATTGCTGAAACGAACCTCAAGCTTGTTGAAGTCATCACGAGTCCCGAGCGCACCGTCGCTCTACAAGGTATCGTTGACGAATTCGAAGCTGCCAACCCGGATGTTTCTGTCGAGATTGTTTCCCTGCCATGGGGAAGCGCTTTCGAAAAGCTCGCGACTATGGTCGCGGGAGGCGATATCCCTGACGTGGTGGAGATGCCTGATACCTGGGCCGCGCTCTACGCCGGTTCAGATCAGTTGGTCAGCCTCGCCGATCACGTCTCGGGTTGGGAACATGCCGGTACGCTGACCGAAAAGACCGTGGCAATGGGCAGTCAGGCAGGCGATCTGTATATGATCCCCTATGGCTTTTACCTTCGCGCGATGTTCTACAACAAGAAACTCCTGGCCGAGGCCGGTGTCGAAAGCCCGCCTAAAACCATGGAGGAATTCATGGCAGCGGCGGCCGCGGTTTCCGAGCTTGACGGAAAATACGGATACTGCCTGCGCGGCGGTCCCGGCGGCACAAATGGCTGGATTATGTTTGCCGCTTCCATGAACGGCACCAACGAGTTCTTCACCGAAGATGGCAAGAGCCGCATCAACGAACCGGGGGCTGTTGAAGGTATCCAGTTTATGCTCGATATCTATCAGAAAGGCTACGCGCCCAAGGATTCGGTAAACTGGGGTTTCAATGAAATTGTCGCCGGTTTCTATTCGGGAACCTGTGCGTTTCTGGATCAGGACCCTGATGCGCTGATCGCCATCGCCGAACGGATGCCGGCAGAGGATTTCGCGGTTATTCCGATGCCGCTTGGCCCCTCGGGCAAAGCCTTCCCGACCATCGGTTTTTCGGGATGGTCTATCTTCAAGGCAACCGAACATGAGCAAGAGGCTTTCGATCTGATCGCCGCGCTGTCATCTCCCGAGGCCAACAAAACCTGGGCCAAACGTGTGGGCGTGATCCCGATCCACAAGGGCGCTGATCAGGATCCCTATTTCCAGACCGAGCAGTTCAAGGGCTGGTTCGAAGAGCTGAACGGCGCGGAATACGAGCCCACGACAATGCCGACCCATCTGGAGGAATGGGGCTATTTCACAAGCACTGTGTTGCTTGAATCGGCGCAGGAGGCCTTGTTAGGACAACGCGATGCGCAGGGCCTGGCTGATGAATGGGCCGGCTTCCTGACAGAAGCCCAGGCAAAGTGGCTGGCCGCACAGTGATCGCGCGACCGCTTGAACCTGCTGTGCCCGGGAATTCCCGGGCACGGCGCTCACTCTACCTGCAATATATGGTGGAGCCTTTCTACTATCTAGCACCCGCAGTGATCCTGATCGGGGCAGTCATGATGATGCCGCTGATCATCGGGATATCCTATTCCTTCCAATCCATTGAGCTTCTGAACCCGTTCAAGACCGGCTGGGTCGGGCTCGACAATTACGCCGATCTGTGGACGGATCGCAAATTCTGGATTGCACTAGAGAATACCTTTTTCTGGACGTTCTGGTCCATCACCTTTCAGTTTCTATTGGGGCTGGGGCTCGCGCTTTTGCTGAACACGCAGTTCTTTGGCAAACGTCTGTTTCAGGCGCTTGTCTTTCTGCCTTGGGCAGTGCCGACGTTTTTGTCTGCGCTGACATGGGCGTGGCTCTTTAATCCGGTGATCGGACCGTTGCCGCATTGGTTGGTCGCTGTCGGCATCCTGTCAGAGCCCTACAACATTCTGGGCGACCCTGATCTTGCCATGTGGGGCCCGATCATGGCCAACATCTGGTTTGGTGTGCCGTTTTTTGCAATCACATTGCTTGCCGCACTCCAGTCAATTCCGTCCGAGCTTTATGAAGCCGCTGAAATCGACGGAGCGACGCCTTGGCAAAGCTTCACGAAAATCACGCTTCCTTTCCTCGCGCCGATGATCGCGATCACGGTGATGTTGCGCACGATCTGGATTGCCAACTTCGCTGATCTGATTTTTGTCATGACCGGCGGCGGGCCGGCGAATTCAACCCAAATTCTGTCCACCTATATCTTTACCACGGCCTTTCGGAAGCTCGATTTCGGCTATGCCTCCACAATCGCCGTGGCGCTGCTGGCCATTCTACTCGTCTACGCCTTGATCCTGCTATGGCTGCGCAAGAAGCTTGTGAGAATCTGAACCGATGTCCATCATGCGCCGTCGCCACCCTTTGTTTGCAGTCGGAAAGTACGCGGCACTTCTGTTCTACCTGGCCTTCGCGCTCTTCCCGCTCTATTGGCTCCTAAAAATTGCGCTGACACCGGATGCGTTGATTTTCAGCGAAGGCACCCGATTGCTACCCTCGGCGATGACCTGGTCGAATTTTTCGGCTGTTCTCTTCGCTACTGATTTTCTCGCATACTTTGGCAATTCGCTGATCGTATCGCTGGGCACCGCATTTGTTACGACGCTGGTCGCGGCAGGGGCAGGATACGCGTTTTCGCGCTTTGTCTTTGCGGGCAAGAAGATCATCATCGCGGTGATGCTCATCACCCAGATGTTTCCGCTGCTGATGATCATTGCGCCGATCTATAAAATCGTGGCGGATCTGGGGCTTTTGAACTCACTTACATCACTGATCGTGGTTTACACGGCTTTCAACATCCCGTTCGCAACCTTCCTGATGCAAAGTTTCTTTGACGGCATTCCCAAAGACCTTGAAGAGGCGGCGATGATGGATGGCTGTTCTCGCTTTCAGGCGCTGCGCAAGGTGGTATTCCCACTGACATTACCAGGTCTCGGCGCGACGCTGGGCTTTGTCTTTACCGCCGCCTGGTCGGAGCTTCTTTTTGCGCTCATGCTGATTTCCCGCAATGATGCGATGACCTTCCCGGTGGGGCTTTTGACTTTTGTTTCAAAGTTCTCCGTCGATTGGGGGCAGATGATGGCCGCAGGTGTTCTTGCGCTGATCCCGTCCTGTCTCTTCTTCATTTTCATTCAACGCTATCTCGTCCAGGGGCTGACCTCCGGCGCGGTGAAAGGATAAGCCATGGCCCACCTCGAATTGAAGGATGTCTCCAAAAGCTACGGCCCGGTCGAGGTTCTGCGCGACATCAACCTTCAAATAGCGGATGGCGAGTTTGTCGTTCTTGTCGGGCCTTCCGGGTGCGGCAAGTCCACGCTATTGCGCATGATTGCCGGACTAGAGCCCATCTCCGGCGGCGATTTTCTGATCGATGGGGCACACATGAACGATGTACGTCCTCGAGATCGGGATATCGCGATGGTTTTCCAATCCTACGCGCTCTATCCGCATATGGATGTTGGCCGGAATATGGGTTTTTCCATGGAAATCCGGAAAGAACCCACCGAGACACGACGGAGCAAAGTTGCCGAGGCCGCTCAGACACTCGGCCTTAGTCATCTGATAGACCGGTTGCCTAAGGCGCTGTCCGGAGGGCAGCGTCAGCGTGTGGCCATGGGACGCGCGATTATTCGCAATCCGCGCGCGTTTCTCTTTGACGAGCCGCTTTCAAACCTCGACGCAGCGCTTCGCGTTGAGATGCGACTGGAAATCGCGCGGCTTCATCAGAAGCTTGGCTCAACTATGATTTATGTTACGCATGATCAGGTCGAAGCGCTTACGCTCGCCGACCGGATTGTTGTCTTGCATGGCGGAGATATTCAACAGGTCGGAAGCCCTCTGGAACTCTATGAGCGCCCAGCCAATAGATTTGTTGCACAATTTATTGGCTCGCCCACGATGAATGTCGTCGAAGTGGAGGGCGGTGAAACCGGCGTGACGACTCGGAACGGCACGCTCATTTCCGTTCCGCGAACGTCGGATACGCGGCGCGCGACAGCGCTTGGGATCAGGCCGGAACATCTTGAAGTCGTCGATCTCAATCAGGGTGATCTGACCGCGGTGGCTGATGTGGTTGAACATCTGGGTTCAGATACGAATATCTATGTTAAAGTGGATGGGATCGGTCCTCTGATGGTTCGAAAGCACGGTAATATCCCGGCGCGCTCGGGGGATAGGATTGGTCTTAGAATTCAGGTTGAAAACGCGCACCTCTTTGCGCCGGATGGAACCACCCTTAGCTAAATCACAGGATCAGGAAACATAGGGGAACTGCGTGTGACCTGGGTCCCGGAAAGTAGTCCACGCTGCTTGTTTGAATCTGGCTTAATTCGTGCGCTTGAAGAAGAAGGGGATGAGCCGGAAGACTAACAAACCCGAACAGATCACAGGAATGCTGCGTGAAGCGGAGATCAGGCTGAGCCATGGCCGGACGGTCGAAGAGAGTTGCCGTGGCTTCGGAGTGTCAGGGCAGAGTTACTACAGGTGGCGCCGTGAGCACGGCGGCGTGGAAGTCAGCCAGACCCATCGGCTGAAGGAACTTGAGAACGAGAACGCTCGGTTGAGCAAGGCAGTCTCCGGTCTGACGCTCGACAAGCTGATCCTCAACGAGGCGCTGACGGGACTAAACACCTAGCCGAGTGAACCGATCTTCCACCATCAAATGTTCCAAGCTAGATCAGAATTGCGCTAGGTCTCCCCAGGGGGCACGGATCAGCCTGTTCGGAGGTACTGTTTGCTACGGAAGGCGCGTGCTTCGGACAAGGCGATCTCGCACAGTTTGTCGAGGCGCGAGCCCAAGTGCGACAAACAAAGGCCTTTCGCTCTTTTCCGATTTCCTTCCGCTCTGCATTTTCGCGTTGCCCTTCCTGAGAGATGGGTGACATTTCATTCCGGACACATGGGTTACACTTTTGGCCCCTTGCGGGAGAGCAAGGATGCCTTGGAAGGAGTGCAACGTAATGGAATGAGTAATCGAATGCCGAACTTTGGGTGAGCAGGACCAAAGTAGCTTATTCTGCAAATCAATCCAGACAATGAACGCTTCTGAACAGAATGCGCGGCCGATGAAATCCCAACAAGGACAAGTTCTGGCAATCAGGTCCCAACCCGACAGGCAAGACAGATGGTTTGCCCAGTAACAATTGGTTGAGCATGTATTTGTTCCAAACTTGGCAGGCGCGTGTTAAACAGTGTGTTAACTAAATGGACACTGGTTTGGCGGACTTTTTTCCATGAGTTTACTTGCAAATTCAGTTGGTCGATTTGAGAACAAGCATCGACACGGCCCGGCTTCGACGGCGGATGAGGTGGGAAGCTGGTTCTCTCATGGGCATGATGGTGGACATCAGGTTGTTCCACTTGATTCTCCAAAATCGGGCGGCTCGGTGGTGCTATCAAGCGCCAGCTTTCCCGGCATAAAGACAACGATCGCGGATTGGGGCTTCTCAACCGAAGGTACAACACTGGTCGATCAGCAGTTGTATTGTCTCGCACTCCCGCTTTCGGGATCTTGCATGGTTTTCGATACGCATTTCGGAAAAATTGAATGCCACAAAAAACGAGGGCGCATAATCCGCAGAAATGCTGGAACCAAGGTTGTGGCTTCTGCCGGCAACAAGATGATCTACCTGGCAATTCCCGCAGATCGGCTGGAAGCGCGGGCGCGGAGCTTGTTCAATTGCGAGCTCGATGATTCATTGCGATTTTCGCCCGGCATCGATTTAGATACCCATCGTGGCGGCATAATCCTAAGCTTGTTCAGCTATTTGCTCACGTTACATGGTAATTCGGAACAGGCATTTGAGCATGAAATCGTCAACGCTAGTTTCTTTGATTATCTGACGACATGCATTCTCAGTACATTGCCGCATAACTACAGTTTTGGACCTGATGCATCAATCGAATATGCTATTCCAGGAGTTGTGCGCCGGGCCGAAGACTGGTTGCAGGCACATGCTCACGAACCAGTATCAATGGAAATTCTGGCTCGAGAGGTTGGTTGCAGCGAACGGGCTTTGCAGAACGCTTTCAGAAATTTTCGGGACAAAAGTCCGATGACGGTTTTACGTGACATCCGCCTCGATCGCGCTCACTCGGATTTGAAACTTGCACAAGCCACCGTTACGGATGTGGCGCTCAAATGGGGATTTTCAAATCTTGGTCGGTTCGCGGCACAATATGAGGCCAAGTTCCACGAGAAGCCATCGCAGACCGTCGGGAGAAATTCCAGTTAGCTGTCAGGATGGTGTGAAGCAGAGTTTCGGACCTCAACAAAGCGGGATGTTGTGGTCATTCGTTGCGGTCAGGGGAAGCATGTTCAAGTGAAATCATTTGTGGTTTTTTGAACGATCCTAAATGCGCTTTGTCATCTCCGTCGCATGAGAGAAACCAAAAATCCTGCTAAGTATGCCAAGCGACATAACCGATCTTTCCCTAAAGCCCTCTCGCTCGTAAAGCGACCGAGCTCGAGGGTTTATATCGATCACATCAAGCCGAATGCGCTGAAGTTTCGCGGATACCGCATGATCCTCGATCGCATGCAATAACGCGGTTCCTACACCGCGCCCGCGAGCTTCCGGTTCCACGAAAATACCATCCATCAACAATGTACCGTCTTCAACCTTGCGCTCCAGAACGCTCACGAGAACGCCGCGGAGTGTCCCGCCCACCCATCCGTAGACGGCAGCAAGATCCTTGATGTCACCGCCAATGAATGATCCGCTATGCGATCTGAATCCGGCAACGCCGAGAAATGCGCCTGTATCGGACAACGCGCTGATTGCATAATCCGGATCAAGCACGCCCTCTATGAAAGCCACAGCCTTTGCTTCTGGACCCAGTGGATAGCGCAGCTTCGTTGCAAATGCTCTCCAATATCCCCGAGCGGCGGGCGCGCGGTGTTCGGGCCGCAAGCCATGATTAATGACGAAATCTGATGTCGTTCGGTTTGTTTCCAACGCGATAGCTCTCCATTTTTCATCTCAGATGGACGCTTATCTGGATGGTTTCAATGAGACAGCGTTTTGATCAATGAGTCCTTAGCCTTGACAAAAGTATCCGGTGATGCCCGCAATTTTCTTCTGAAATTTCTTGCATTCTACATTCATCGATGTGAGGTAGCCCTTGACTGGCTCGAGATCCGGTGCATCGAACGAGCTACCTCATATTTGGCGGATTGCCTTATACGGAAAAGACGTCCCCAGCGGATCGCCTTCCTATAGCGATCATATTCGGGTCAATAGCTGATAACCTGGTGCTGTTTGCGCCCTGACCAGCGTGATGGGTGCTTCGTCGATCCAGGTCGTTCGTTCAATGACAAACAATGCGTCGCCAATCTTGGCGTTTAGGAGTTCGGCGCTTTCTGGGCTTGCGCTTTCGGCATAAAATCGTAGATCGCATCTGCTGTAGGGTTTGTTCTGGACCAGCCATTCATTTGCGCTGACCGTGGTCAGATCAATATCGAGGATTTCCGGAACAGTCGTCGTGTCGACCCAGCGATCTTCGAGGATATAAGGCCGACCGTCCGAAAGGTGGAGCGCCTTTACACGGAGCATCTCCTTGCGCTGAGCAAGCTCAAAATTTCCCGTCACCGATCGGGGTGTCATTGCAGTCTTGGAGCTTATCAACTGATATCCGTAACGAGCACCTTTCTGTTCAACCTCTGTCCGGGTGACCGGAATGTCCAGTGTCGCACGAGTGACAGGATCGGATCGCACACGGGTGCCGCCTTTGCGGCGACGTTCAACAATTCCCCCATCGGAAAGGTCTTGCATGGCGCGCTGAACCGTGGAGCGGGCACAATGTAACTCCTCGGCAATATCCGCGTCACGGGGCAGTCGGTCACCTGGGGCGTAATCTCCCGAAAGGATACGTTGATGAATCCTGTCGCGTACCTCCTTCCAGGATAGTCGGGCTCCGGTCATCATATATGCTGCCCCAGTTCCGTTATCACTTTTCTGAATTCCTCTACTATAGCGTCTCGCTTGACGTGGCGACCCGATTTTACAACGTGGCGTCCGGCACTCCATACGTCGGTAATGCACTCACGCCCCCGCCCGCCAAAGATCAGGCTGTCGAGGCAGGCGTCGCCGGTCCGTCCGCATATCCATTCATTGTCTGTACTGAGGCCGATCAGGTCCGCCTGCCGGCCAACCTCGATCCGTCCCGAGTCGCGGCCACTGGCTTGCGCGCCGCCGGTGGCAACAGCATCGAATAACGCCCTTCCTGTGGACCGTTCTGGGGTGGCCAGCGCTGCGCGGCAACGATCTCTTAGACGCTGGGAATATTCCAGCGTTGCCAGCTCGTCGAACAAAGCGATATGGACGTTTGAATCCGAACCGATACCGTACCGCCCACTTTGGGCACTGTATTCAACTCCGTTGAAAACACCGTCACCTAGACTGGATTCGGTGATAGGACAGAGACCCGAAACGGCGCCTGATTGAGCAAGGCCGGCGGTTTCCGCATCTGTCATCTGTGTTGTGTGAATCAGGCACCAGCGGCTGTCGACCTGCGCATTGTCCAAAAGCCATTCGACAGGGCGGGCGCCAAGGGCGGCCTGCACTTCATCGACCTCGGCTACCTGCTCTGCCAGGTGCATATGGATCGGACCGTTTCCGAAGCTTTCGACAACTGACGCAAAATCCTCCGCTGATACAGCTCGCAGTGAGTGAGGCGCCACTCCGATTTCAAAATCATCGGGCGCGTCTGCAATTTGCGCGCGCGCGGCGTCGTACAGGTTGCTGAATTGGGTCAGATCGTTGCCGAACCGTTGCTGCCCCCCTTCCAGAGGCCGCCGGTTGCATCCGCCATAGGTGTACAGCGCTGGCAGGAGAGTGAGCCCGATCCCGGTCCGCTTCGCCGCCGAAATGATACGGCCCGACATTTCGCCAAGGTCACTATAGACGGCGCCGCCGACTGAATGGTGCAAATAATGGAACTCGGTAACACCAGCGTAGCCGGCTTCCAGCATTTCCATAAAGACCAGATTGGCGATCGCTTCGACCTGTTCGGGCGTCAAACGGTCCAGGAACTGGTACATCAATTTGCGCCAGGACCAGAAAGTGTCGCGCGGGTCAGTGCTGCGGGTTTCAGTCAAGCCGGCCATTGCCCGCTGAAACGCGTGACTATGCAGGTTAACTGGCGCTGGCAGAACGAGGTCGCGGACCTGCCCGCGAACAGGCGAATTCTCTGTAACATTGGTGATTTGGCCGTCTGGGCCAACCTTAATTTCAACGTCACTTGCCCAGCCTTTCGGCGTAAGTGCTTGTTTTGCGTAAATAGCGTGCATTTTTCTCTTGGTCTGTTGACAATTATGTAGCTACATAATAAATTTATTGCAGACATAATACAAGAGTGAAGAAAAATGGAAGACGTTCGGCTCATAACGAATGTTTCAGCGGCAACCATGATTGGACCAGACGGTGTCGGACTGGTCCCGCAAGCGGGAATAGTGATCCGAGGCGGCCGGATTGCCTGGGTCGGTGCAATCACGGAACTTCCGAAAGAGTTTCAGGAAATCCCCGCGGTTTCCTATGATGGCCGGTTGGCAACGCCGGCTCTCGTTGATTGCCACACCCACCTTGTGCACGGCGGCAACCGTGCCCGCGAATTCGAGATGCGGCTTGAAGGGGCAAGTTATGAAGAAATCGCCCGGGCTGGTGGTGGTATCGTTTCTACTGTATCCGCGACCCGCGAAGCTGGCGAAAAGGACCTGCTTTCGCAGGGACTGCGCCGGGTTGACGCGCTGATTGCCGAAGGTGTTGCGACAGTCGAGATCAAATCAGGCTATGGGCTGGAGCCTGAGACCGAGCTGAAGATGCTGCGGGTCGCGCGCCGGATCGCGCAGGAGCGGCCGATCAACGTGAAAACTACATATCTGGGTGCGCATGCATCCCCGAAGGGCATAGACCCAGACACCTACATCGATACCATCTGCATCCCGACGCTGGATGCTGCCCATGTCGAAAATCTGGTCGATGCGGTGGATGGATTCTGCGAGAGTATCGCCTTTAACCCGGACCAGATCAGCAGGGTGTTTGATCATGCAAAATCATTGGGGCTGCCAGTCAAGCTTCATGCGGAGCAGTTGGGTCATTTGGGAGGGACCGCACTGGCGGCACGATACGGGGCGCTATCGGTCGATCATGTTGAATACGCCACCGAAGCCGACGCCCGCGCTCTTGCTGATGCAGGCAGTGTTGCGGTGTTGCTGCCCGGCGCGTTCTACACACTGAAAGAGACCCAAAAACCACCTATCGACGCCTTCCGCAGGCACGATGTTCCGATGGCTGTCGCGACCGACTGGAACCCCGGATCCTCACCGATGGGTTCTGTGCTTCTGGCCATGAATATGTGTTGCACGCTGTTCGGGCTTACGCCCAGCGAGGCGCTGGCAGGCACAACCCTCAATGCTGCACACGCGCTCGGATTGGAAGATCGTGGCGTGATTGCCGAAGGTATGCGGGCTGACCTGGCAATCTGGGACGTCGAAGATATGGCGGAGCTCTCCTATCTCATCGGTGCCAATCCACTCCACAGCCGGATATTCGCGGGTGCCTTATGAACCTGTTCGACTCAGCCGGGGGGCAATCCCATCGCGATAGTGCAACGGCATGGCGGCACTCCTGTACCGGGATGCATCTTGGCACGGCTGACGGGCGATGGATGCCGATCGGCCGGCAACGACTTGTATATCAACCGGCTGCCGGTCAGGGCGGCGCTCCGAATTGGGCTCGCCGCGAGAACCGCGTCTGTGCCCTCGGACGGCGTTGTCAGGCAATGCCTGCAAACTCAGCGATCTTCGCCGTGTCGGGCGCAATGAACCAGAAAGGACATGCAACATGAGTGATCCGCGCAAGAACTCACGCGACATATACCCTCCCACCGGCCCGGAGCTGAATGCGAAGAGCTGGCTGACCGAAGCGCCGCTGCGCATGATGATGAACAACCTGCACCCGGATGTAGCCGAAAACCCGCATGAATTGGTGGTGTATGGCGGCATCGGGCGTGCGGCGCGGACGTGGAAGGATTTCGATCTGATCGTCGACTGCCTGAAGGGGCTGGAAGAGGATGAAACGCTCATCGTCCAGTCGGGCAAGCCGGTTTCGATCATTCGCACCCACAAGGATGCACCGCGCGTGCTGATCGCCAACTCGAATCTTGTGCCGCATTGGGCCACCTGGGACCATTTCAACGAGTTGGACCGCAAGGGTCTGACGATGTACGGTCAGATGACGGCGGGCTCTTGGATTTATATCGGCTCGCAAGGTATCGTTCAGGGCACCTACGAGACCTTTGTCGAGGCCGGACGTCAGCACTATGGCGGCGATCTGACCGGCAAATGGGTCCTGACCGGTGGCTTGGGCGGCATGGGCGGCGCGCAACCCTTGGCGGCGGTTATGGCCGGTGCCTGTTGCCTGGCTGTCGAATGTGACGAAAAGAGCGCCGATTTCCGCGTGCGCACCAGGTATGTGGACGAAAAGACCCGCGACCTTGATCAGGCGCTGGAGATGATTGATGGCTGGACCAGGGCGGGTGAGGCTAAATCCGTCGCGCTGATTGGCAACGCCGCTGACGTATTCCCCGAAATATACCGCCGCATGAAGGCCGGTGGAATGCGCCCGGATATCGTTACCGACCAAACCAGTGCCCATGACCCGGTGAATGGATACCTGCCGCAGAACTGGACCGTGGCCGAGTGGCGCGCCAGGGCCGAGACGGACCCCAAAGGGGTTGAACGCGCGGCGCGCGCCTCGATGAAGGCGCAGGTCGAGGCGATGGTCGCCTTCCATGACGACGGTGTGCCGACCGTTGATTACGGTAACAATATTCGCCAGATGGCGTTAGAAGAAGGATTGGAGAACGCCTTTGCCTTCCCCGGCTTTGTTCCGGCCTATATCCGGCCGCTGTTCTGCAAAGGCATCGGTCCGTTCCGCTGGGCGGCGCTATCGGGCGATCCTGAAGATATCTACAAAACCGACCAGAAGGTCAAAGAACTGCTGCCGGACGACGCACACCTGCACAATTGGCTGGATATGGCGCGCGCCCGTATTGAGTTTCAGGGTCTGCCGGCGCGTATCTGCTGGGTCGGTCTGGGTGATCGTCACCGGTTGGGTCTGGCATTCAACGAAATGGTGGCGAACGGTGAACTGAAAGCTCCTATCGTCATCGGACGGGACCACCTTGACTCCGGATCGGTTGCATCGCCCAACCGGGAGACCGAAGCTATGATGGACGGATCGGATGCGGTATCCGACTGGCCGTTATTGAACGCGCTAATCAACACTGCCTCGGGGGCGACTTGGGTGTCTCTGCACCATGGCGGCGGCGTCGGCATGGGCTTCAGTCAGCATTCCGGCGTTGTGATTTGCGCTGACGGCACCGAAGATGCCGCCAGGCGCATTGAGCGCGTTCTGTGGAATGACCCTGCAACCGGTGTCTGGCGTCATGCCGACGCCGGCTACGATATCGCCAAAGAGCACGCCCGCAAATGTGGCTTGCGACTACCTGCGATCCTCGGAAATTAAACCATCTGCCTGCAACCAACTAGGGAGTACCAAGAAATGGATAGACGCAGATTCCTGAAGACCGGCGCCGTTGGCGCCATAGCGGCACCGCTGGCCACACCGGCGATCGCTCAAGACAAACGACAGTGGAAAATGGTCACGGCATGGCCCAAGAACCTGCC
This sequence comes from Allohoeflea poritis, assembly GCF_027889715.1. Lineage (GTDB taxonomy): Bacteria > Pseudomonadota > Alphaproteobacteria > Rhizobiales > Rhizobiaceae > Hoeflea_A > Hoeflea_A poritis. Next base: position 3,320 of record NZ_JAPJZH010000025.1, on the reverse strand, counting down.
CGGTCCCGGTGTCGCGGCACAGATGTTGGCCGACCGGATCACAACCCTGTCGGGTGGCCGTATCGAGGTCAAACTGTTTGCCGCCGGCGAACTCGTGCCCGGTCGCGGTGTATTCGACGCGGTCAGCGAAGGCACCGCTGAGTTGTATCATGCCGTTCCGGCCTATTGGGGCTCGAAATCCAAGGGCATCCTGCTCTTTGGTTCTCAGCCATTCGGGCTGCGCGCCGATGAGCAAGTCGGCTGGCTTTACCATGGCGGCGGTCAAGCACTCTATGATGAAATGTACGGTCGTTTCGGCATCAAGCCTTTCCTGTGCGGCAACTCCGGCCCGCAGTGGGCAGGTTGGTTCCGCAACGAGATAACCTCGGTCGATGACCTGAAAGGAATGAAGTTCCGGACTACAGGTCTGGCATCGGAAATGGCATCCAAGCTGGGCATGGCTGCCGAAGCGCTCTCGGGTCCGGCAATGTTCCAGGCACTTCAGACCGGCGCGCTGGACGCAGGCGAGTTCATCGGTCCCTGGACGGACAGTGCATTGGGCTATCATCAAGTCGCGAAATACTACTACTGGCCAGGAGTAGGCGAACCGTCCTCGGCAGAGGAGTGTGGCATCAACGCTGACTTGTACAACGGTCTTCCCGATGACCTGAAACAGGTTGTGAGCAATGCCTGTGAAAGCCTCTACAACCCCGTTTGGACGGAATATACGACCAAACACGCCATTTCGCTGAAGAACCTTGTTGACGAAGAAGGCGTCCAGGTGCGCCGTCTCCCGGACAGTGTCATCGAAGCGATGGGGACGGCGGCTGCCGAAGTCATCGACGAATTGCGTCAGGATGACGACAAGCTTGTTCAGCAGATTACGGAGAGCTTCGTATCCTATCGCGACAGCGTCGGCAGTTACATGACCTATGCGGATAACGGGCAAATGAACGCTCGCGCCCAAGTCCTGGGCTACTGAGACAAGTGCGCGTGGGACCATCGGTGCCCACGCGCCGCACAAACATATGGGGGAGGATTCATATGCTGCGGCTTGCGGATTTTTTGGACAGCATAAATTTGCGGCTGGCGATGGTCATACGCTGGTTCGCTCTGTTGATGCTGCTGATCCAGTTCGGCATCGTGCTCGGGCGCTATGTATTCGGGATTAACTCGATCGCGGTACAGGAAAGCGTACTTTATCTGCACGCTTCATTGTTCATGCTTGCGGCGGGTTACACGCTTCTTGTCGATAAGCACGTGCGTGTTGACATATTCTACGCCGCGGCTTCTCCGACCACAAAAAGGCGAATCGACATAATCGGGCACCTAATATTGCTGCTACCGGCGATGTGCGCTTTGGCGTGGTGGTCTTGGCCTTCAGTAAGGAATTCCTGGAAGATTCTCGAAGGGCCCATGGCCGTCGGTGGCATCGAAGCGGTCTTTTTATTGAAAACGCTGATACCGGCCTTTTGTCTGCTGGTATCCATCCAGTCCGTTGCCATTCTTCTGAGACTTCTTGCCGGGAAGGGGGTGCAATGACACAGTATCTTGACCTGTTCATGTTTGTCGCTTTGATCATAGCGATCATGTCTGGCTTTCCGGTGGCTTTCAGCATTGCTGGCATCGCCGTAATTTTCGCCTATTTGGGCTGGTTCGCCGGTGTTATGGACATCTCACTCCTCGGCGCCTTCGGGCAGCGGGTATTTGGCCTGATTTCGAACCAGGTTCTGATCGCCATTCCATTGTTCATCCTTATGGGTGCGCTGCTCGAAAAAAGCCGTATCGCGGAAGATCTCCTAGACACCATGGGCCGGGCGTTCGGTCAGCTCCGTGGCGGGCTGGGGATCTCGGTTGTTCTGGTGGGTGCGCTTCTGGCGGCCTCTACGGGTATAGTCGGGGCCACGGTTGTGGCCATGGGGCTAATCGCGTTGCCGACGATGCTGCGCTCGGGCTACGATCCCCGGGTGGCATCCGGCATCGTCTGCACGGCAGGGACGCTGGGGCAGATCATCCCACCCTCAACGCTGCTCATCATCCTGGCCGACGTTATGTCGAACGCCTATCAGCAGGCGCAGTATGAACAGGGCAAGTTCTCGGTCGAGGCGCTGTCGGTTGGCCAGTTTTTTGCCGCGGCCATCTTGCCGGGATTGATGCTGGTCTGTCTGTACCTGCTTTACATCATCGGCCGCGGCATGCTCAGACCGAATGACATGCCGCCGGCGGGTGATGACGTTCCAAGACCCGACCGGACCGAGGTGCTAAGCGCCGTGGTGCCGCCGATCCTGCTGATACTGGCTGTTCTGGGGTCGATCCTGTCGGGAATCGCGACGCCAACCGAGGCGGCTTCCGTTGGCGCCGTCGGAGCGCTGCTCATGGCGGGTACTCGGCTGGGCAAAAACCGGCGAATGATCCTGTGCGGGGCGACCGCGCTGGTCCTCCTGGCAATCGCAGCCGGCGTGTTTCCGGTCCGCCTTCAGCGTTCGGATGTTGGCCTTGTCGGAACGGGTGCGGGTGTCATTTACATCTGTCTTGCGATTGCGGGAGTGATTGGTCTTTTGGCCGCGTTGCGAAACGTTATTGCCAAAAAGATGATCAACGAGGCACTCACATCGACGATGACAATGACCTCAATGATCTTTGCGACCATCCTTGCCGCGGGAATGTTCTCGCTCGTGTTTATCGGTCTGGGAGGGGAAGAACGTGTAGCGCATTGGCTGGAAAACCTCCCCGGAGGCGCAACCGGCGCGTTGCTGGTCACCATGGTGATCGTGTTCATTCTCGGCTTCTTCCTCGACTTTGTGGAGATCTCGGTGATCGTGCTGCCGATTGTCACGCCCACACTGATACTGTTGGGCCATGACCCGATCTGGTTGGGGATCATCCTGGCGATAAATCTTCAGACCTCGTTCCTGACGCCGCCCTTTGGCTTCTCGCTCTTCTATCTGCGGGGCGCCGCACCGGCCGAGGTCACGACCGGGCACATCTACCGGGGGGTTGTTCCGTTCATCATCCTGCAGGCCATCGGCGTTGCGCTGATCTGGTTCCTGCCGGAAATTGCAACCGTGCTGCCTGAGGCAATGTTCTGAAGGTGGCTTGATATCGAATCACACGAACATGGAGATATGCCGCCCGGTAAAGGGTGGTGTGATGGTCACAAGTCAGATGTGTTCATGAGCGGAAACAAGTGCTGGTAAGTTTGCCCCAATGCTTTCTGATTGGATTTTGTGATCGAATTGGCTCTTTTTGAGCATGGATCTGCCAAGCAGACAGGCTACAGGTTCCGGTTGAAAAGCTCTGCCATCTTGATGCTGGTCATCCAATCCGCGTTAGCCTGTTAA
>NZ_JAPJZH010000024.1 GCF_027889715.1 Allohoeflea poritis | reverse complement strand
ACCGGCGAGCGCGCCCGATGGAGCCCGCCCGCCATTCAGTTGCGCCATCGCACAACTTGGGAGGAAGCAAGTGTCGAAGGCTCGGGAGTATCATCCACGTCTCTTGGAAGCTGCATTGTTCTTTCATCCTCTCCCAACCCTGTAGCATTCTCCAGTCGGCTGGCGTTTTTTGGGAATGCACGACGGAAAATCCCACCTGAACTGGACGTAAGAATTTGTCACTGTTATTGGTATTACCTTTAACCACAAGTGACACTCGGTAGCAAGGCGTCCGCACAAGCAATCAAAGATGCGCGCCATTTTCTACCGGTGAGTGGTTAGTGGGCTGCTTATTACCCTCAAGTGGGAGACCTTTCATTTCGGGGATTAAACCGAGCGTCTAGCCCATAATGCCTAGGTCGGGCTTGAGCCCATATACATTTCTGCACGATCCTCGATACCAATTGCGCCAAAGACGTCCGACAGGTCCTCGATCAACGGCAAGTTTTCTCCTGATCCGACACCACGACCGCCAGATACGATCTAGGCAGAAGTGAGCTCCGGACGGTCGCTTTCCGCAAGAATGTCTTCCACACATTCAGTCAGACCACGGCCTATGCCTACTGCCCAATTCACTTAAATCGGCTTGTGGGAAAGAGGCATTTTTCCGGTTCGTCTTCCGCCTGATCAAACAGCAATGCCGGCTGACAAGACATGCTTGCTTTACACTGGGTCCCAACGATAGACGTCTCCCGTCACCTCGAGAGGTGAAAAGTCGGACTCAAACGCAGGAAAGACAGTATTCACGACCTCTGGTACCCGCCATCCTGGCGACCTGTGGAGGGTGCGAAAGGGGCGCATAGCATTGTACAGTGAAATTTCGTTTGCTCGAGAAGAGAACACCTGCCCGGATACTTTGGCCGCATCCTTAGAAAGCAGTGCAGCAACCAAGACGGCAACTTTGGATGCCTCCATGGTTTTGATGCGTTCCATCCGGGCCTCGTCGTCTTTCGTATTTACTGGGATTGAACCAGTCATACGGCTGAAAGCGAATGGAGCCACACAGTTAGACGTCACATTGTAACGACCCATTTCAATGGCGATGCTGGTGGACAATCCAATGATTCCCATTTTCGCAGCGGAATAATTTGCTTGCCCCACCGAACCGATAAGACCAGATGTCGAGGTCATGTGAACCATGCGGCCGTAATCTTGCGCCCTGAATTGTTCGGCCGCGGCTCTAGAAACGTTAAACGTCCCTTTCAAATGAGTGGAGACTACGGCGTCGAAATCTTGCTCTTGCATCTTGTGGAATATCGAATCCCGCAGGATACCCGCATTGTTGACAATACCGTCCAAGCGCCCAAATCGATCCACCGCCTGGCTGACCATAGCGTGCGCAGAGTTCCAATCAGAAACCGAGTCGAAATTCGCCACCGCGATCCCGCCGAGCTCCTCAATCTCTCCAACGACTTTTTCCGCCGCGGTTCGGTCATTTCCTTTTCCGTCAAGGCTGGCGCCAATGTCGTTTACAACAACACTTGCACCTTCTTTGGCGGCCATGATTGCAATTTCTCGGCCAAGCCCCTGACCTGCGCCGGTGACCAGAATAACTTGGGAATTTAGCATTTTCATTTTTGGTAAGACCTTTTATACCTTTAATGGTTCATAGCTGTTTGTGGTCGATGATGCAATCCCGCTGCGACCACGATCTTCGGTCGTGTCACAGTCTTTGAGAAGGAGCTCGCTTTTGGCGCTGAATTATGAAGCTACACTAAACTATCCGTTTCCGGATCTGGAATGCCATTACACTGAACGCGACAGCATTTTGTATGCGCTCGGCCTTGGAATTGGCGTAGATCCAGAGGACAATGAAGCGCTGCGCTTCGTCTACGAGGGCCATGAACGATTTTCCACGATGCCCACTCAAGTGGTTGCTATCGGAATGCGCTCAAACTGGGCGACCGACCCTTCCACAGGCGTGACCTACTCAAAGATGGTTCATGCCGGTCAACGCATCGAGATGCATCGCACGCTGCCAACATCAGGGACTGTGATTTGCTCTCAACGAATAGTTAGTGTTGTCGACAAGGGCGTAAACCGGGGCGCATTGGTACTTAACGAGCGAAAGCTTGCTGAAAAAAGTACTGGTGAAAACATCGCAACCATAACATCAACAACTCTCGCTCGAGCAGATGGTGGATTTGGTAAGCAGTCTGATGAACTTCCGAACCCTGCCAGGCTCCCTGACCGAGAACCCGACAACGTCCTTGAAATATCAACACAAACTAATCAGGCTTTGATCTATCGCTTGTCTGGAGATTGGAATCCGTTGCATGCGGATCCGGCAGTTGCGTCCGCGGCCGGGTTTCGCGCACCAATACTCCATGGCCTCTGCAGCTACGGACTTTCGGCTTTTGGGATTTTAAAAACCTATTGCGGCTTAGACGGCTCAAAACTCATATCGCATGAAGCCCGCTTTTCCAGCCCGGTTTTTCCAGGTGACACTGTTCGGATCGATAGTTGGCAAGATGGAAACACCATCGCATTCCGAGCCCTTGCCAATGATCGCGTAGTTCTCAACAATGGGCGTATTGTTGTTTCGGATTAACGGAAGGGCAAAGCAGTTCGGGGTCGCGCCGCTTCCTGCCGCCGCTTAACCGCGAACATCCTCCGCCGCCTTCTGGACCGCTCGAACGATTTTGTCATAACCAGTACAGCGGCACAGATTTCCGGCTAGCCAAAACCTTATTTCCGTCTCGGTCGGATTGGGGTTTCGATCAAGCAGATCTCGCGCGGCAATCAGGAATCCAGGTGTGCAAAATCCGCATTGCAGTGCCGCTTCCTCCAAAAAGCGCCGTTGCACCGGATGCAGATTGTCGCCGTCAGCCATTCCCTCGATTGTTTCGATAGCTCTATCCTGCGCCTCGGGCGCAAGCATCAGACAGGAACACACCACACGGCCGTCCACTCTAACGGAGCACGCCCCACAATCGCCTGATCCGCAACCCTCTTTCGTGCCGGTAAGCCGGAGATTGTCCCGCAAAGCAGAAAGTAAGGTCTGATCCGCCTCGGCTAGAAACTCGGTTGTGTCACCGTTGATTGACGTGGTTATGTGCATTTTCGACATTTTAATCCATCCCAACTTGTCGCTTGGCACGCTGAGTAGCTATCGCAATCGAACGCTTTATGAGGACCCCAACAGTGTGGACCCTGAATTCGGCTGTACCGCGCTTGTCGTCGATCGGATTGCAAGCGTTTCGTGCAGCCAACACCGCTGCTTCAATGGCTTCTTCTTCCAAACGAGAGCCTATAAGGGCGTCGGCAGCTTCCGTGCAAAAAACAACCGTCGGCGCGATTGCTCCGAGCGCAATACGAGCCTCCCTGACATGACCGGATTCACCAAATGCCAAGAATACCCCAGTTCCTACCACAGCAATATCCATCTCCGTTCGTGGGATGAAACGCAAATAAGCATCACCGGAGTTTGGAGGTTTAGGCGGCAGGTTCACGGCGATGACGAATTCATTCTTCTCCAAATTTGTTCTACCAGGGGCGGCAGGAACATCGTGCGCGGCAACATCACGGAACCCATTTGATCCAGCGACGGTTACAGTGGCACCGGCGGCAACCATGCCGGGTACTGCATCACCAGCTGGAGACGCATTGCACAAGTTCCCAACAGGGGTCGCCCGCCCCTGCACCTGCATTGATCCGATGAGATCAGTCGCTTCCACAAATCCCGGCCAGTCTCGCTTAAGTTCCACATGTTCGTTCAGTTCAGCGCCCGGCACAGCAGCGCCAATTTTCCAACCGCCGTCAGCAGTTTGCACGACACCGCAAAGTTCGGGTATTCGCTTAATATCAACAACGTGGCTTGGTGACCGCATGCCAGACGTCATTTGAACAATCAAATCCGTGCCTCCCGCCATGACTCGAGCATCGTCATCGCTTTCCAGTAGCTTGAGCGCCGATTCTATTGTTTCGGGTGCGGAATACTGCATGTAACCATTTCCCTCACACACATGATGGTAACAAAGACCGCGTTCACATTGCTGCTTTGCCCGCTGCGATTTCTTTGGCGAGCTTGGGCGGCGAAATCGGAAGCGAAGTCATTCGCCGATCAACGGCGTCCGCAACGGCATTGGCAACGCTAGCCATCGCCGTAACCATTCCGGCCTCTGCGACGCCTTTCACCCCGAATGGATGATCTGGGTTCGGCACTTCGACCACAATGGGGTCAATCATCGGCAGATCGGACGCTACCGGCATCCGATAATCCAAGAATCCGTGGTTCTGCAGCCGGCCATCAGGACCATAGATGTATTCTTCCGAAAGCGCCCAGCCAATTCCTTGAACTACCGCTCCCTGCATCTGCCCTTCAACGTAGGACGGATGGATCGCCACCCCGGCATCTTGCGCGACGGTAAAACGGATAATCTTTACGTGCCCTGTCTCGGGATCAACTTCAACATCGCAAAGCGCCGCAGAGAACCCTGGGGCGTGCCCAGTTGCATTGAGCGCACCGGAACTGCCAATTGGTCCGCCGGTTTCCGTTGCCCTTGCTGCCAAATCGCCAAGAGTTAAAGGATCAAAATCCCCCACATTTGAAGATGACGGGTGCGCCGCCCCTTCTCTCCAGTCTACTGCGTCCACATCGACATCCCAGATTTTTGCGGCCCTGGCGCGTAGGTCAGCGATCACTGTTTCACACGCTGCGACCACCGCTTTTCCGGTCGCAAAGGTCACGCGCGAACCACCGGTAACGTGAGTAAAGGGAACCGACGTCGTATCGTTGACGGCGCTACGAACCCGATCATAGGAGATACCAAGTGTTTCAGCCGTCATTTGAGCCATAGAGGCACGAGAGCCTCCTATGTCGGGGCTACCGGTAGCGATATTAACGGTGCCATCTGCATTTACATAGACCGTCGCACCGGATTCTCCTCCAGCGTTTGGCCAGTAACCGGCAGCAAACCCGCGCCCTTGATTGGGCCCTAACTCGGTCGCATATTGCGGATGCCTTTCAGTCGCCTCCAGTAGCTGCAGATATCCCTCGTGGTTTAATTGTCGGCCACCGAGCAGTTCTGCCCCGACTTGCACAGCGTTCATCTTTCGAAATGCGATCGGGTCCAAACCCAACTTTTTGCAGACTATGTCAACCGTACTCTCAAACGCAAAGTTCGACTGCGGAGACCCGGGCGCACGGTAAGCAGCAACTTTCGGACGATTTGCGACTACGTCCCATCCTGTCAGTCGGACATTGGGAATCGTGTAAGGCGCAACGCAACACAGGACGCCGTTGACAAACGGAGACCCCGGGAAGGCGCCGGCTTCATAATACATTTCAACTTCAGCGGCGACCAGCGTGCCATTCTTTTTTGCTCCAAGTTTAATCCGCGCTTTTGTACCGGCTGCCGGTCCAGAGGCCTTGAACACTTCTGAGCGAGTCATTTTCATTCTGACCGGAAATCCCGACATCTTGGAAAGCATCATCGCCAACGGCTCAAGATACACGACCGTCTTGCCACCAAAGCCGCCGCCAATCTCTGCCGGAATAGCTCTGATGTCAGTCAATCGCATCCCGGTCAAAGTGGCCGTTAAGGCCCGCATCTGGAAGTGGCCCTGGCTCGATGTATAAAGATCGGCTTGACCGTCCGGATGATAGTGGGCCAGACAAGCATGAGGCTCGATATACCCTTGATGAACCGGCTTGGTCTCATAGCTCCGCTCCACGATAAGATCAGCCGAACTCCAAGCCGTATCGATCTGTCCTTTCTCGTAATTCGCGCGCCTGGCTATGTTTGTAGGTTTCTCAGGTGCCGGTTCGACGCCGCGCGTGATCATATCCTCAAACAAAAGCACTGCATCTGGTGCCAATGCTTCATCCAGTGTCGTTACGTGTGGGAGGATCTCGTACTCGACCGCGATCGCCTGCAATGCTGCGGACGCCGTTTTTTCGTCAACGGCGGCCACTGCAGCAACCGCATGCCCTTCATACAGTACTTTTTCTCTTGCTATCACGTTGCGCGTAACGTGCCACATGTTGCGCTCGAGCACCGCTGGACCGGTGTAGGCAAATGGTTGATCTGGAAAATCAGACCCCGTGACGATCGCCTTTACACCGGCGATTTTCTTTGCATTGGATGTGTCAACAGAAATCAGACGCGCGTGAGGATGCGGCGATCTCAAGATTTTGCCGACTAATGTCCCCGGCAATGTAAAGTCATCGCCGAATCGTGCGGAACCAGTTACTTTTTCAACACCATCGGGTCGAATAGGGCGGGTTCCAATCTCCTTATAGTAAGGTCTACCTTCCGGCGTTTTTACCCGTTCATTCATTGCCTTTGCCTCTCAATAAACCCAGATCCAAATATTGCGCGAAGCGCCTTAGCTCGATCACGCGCTCATACGGTTGAATTACGCTGCGGAGTGAGTTGTCCGATGTTGGTCTTGCTTCGACATGCCAAAACTGCCGTCAACAACAAGCATCGCGTCTGCCACCGAAACACCTTCGCCCATTGGGTGCACGATCACCGGATTGAGATCAATCTCCGCAATATGATCGCGAAAATCATCGGCGAGCTTAGCGAGGCGAACCATCATTTCAACCAGCGCGTCAAGATCGGCATGAGTCGTACCGCGTGCGCCCGACAAGAGCGGAAATCCTTTTAAACGACGCAACATTCTGCGCGCTTCGTTTCGGCTCAAAGGTACAGGAGCAAACGCCACGTCATTGAGGATCTCTACAAAAATCCCGCCCAAACCAACCATCAACATCGGCCCGAATGTCTCATCTCGGGAGATGCCGAGTATCATTTCGACGCCGTCGGGCATCATTGGTTGAACAAGGACACCAGCAATCTTAGCATCGGGATCATACTTTTTGGCGTTCGCCACAATGTCACTATAGGCTTTAGCTGCGGCACCCGGACCTTTGATATTTAGCTTTAGCGCCCCGGCATCCGATTTGTGCAGAATACTGGGTGATTGGACCTTAAGAGCAATCGGGACATCCAGCGAAGCCTGCGCTTCAGCTGCAGATTCGGGCGAATCGACCAGGAGATCTGCTGCTTCGCAGATATTGTAACTTGCAAGGATCGGTCTTGATTGGAACTCGGGTAAGGCACCGCTCATTCCCACCAGCAGCGACGCCGCACTGGTCTTGTCGCAACCGGGCAGTGACGGCTCAACTGGACAGCTGAGGTAGGATGTCCGGAACGCGTGGTAATCAGCCATTTCCCGCATCGTTCGCGTGCAGTTTCGCAGGTCTGTGAATAGCGGCAGACCGACTTCTCCATACATTTCTTGTATATGCGGAAACGGTACCGTGTACGTCCACACGAGAACCGGTTTTTGCAGTTCAGCTGAGATTTCCGTAAGCCTCTCAGCATCGAGCTCAAATGTCAGCGTATCGCGCGTCGATGCAACAAAAAGGACAGCATCAATTTCGCTGGAAGGCATGACTCGCTCTATCAGGCCCGAATAGCGCACCAGACGAAGGCCCTGTGCGGTGGCGTCAACCGGATTTTGCGAAGTTCCATAATCGGGTATTACCCGATCCAATGACCTTCGGGTTTCAACATCAAGTTCAGGTACGACAAGGCCAGCTCCGGACGCAGCATCTGCCATAAGGCCGCCGCCACCACCTGAACCGGTTAAGATTGCCACCCGGTTCCCTGCAGGGAGGCAATTCCCGAAATGACAAAAGCCGTTGGCGATGTCGGCCATTTCACCAATATCGTCAGCTTCGATGATACCGTATTTTCGAAAAACCGCCTGTGTGCCACTATATCCTCCAGCCAAAGCCGCAGTATGCGACTCAGCTGCGCGCTGCCCTGCTTCGGACTTGCCGATTTTTGAAACGATTATCGGCACCCCCATCTTAAGCGCCTTGTCCGCTGCTCGAATAAATGTCTGGGGGTCCTTGATGTCTTCCATCAAAACAAGGATCGCGCTGGTTTCTCCCCGATCTAGAACATATTCTATCAGTTCAGACAGGTTCACGCCGGCTTCATTGCCGGTCGTTAGAATGTAGCTGGCAGCCATCTCCTTTAAGCGGGTGTGCACAAAATACCCGTTTCCGATGCCACCAGATTGCGAAATTATGGCCACCCTACCTGATCGGCCGGATGCGGGCACAATGGCATAATTCGGCTTGTCATAAGGTTTTGCAAAAGTAGCAAACAGGCCATTGAGTGTGTTCACAAATCCCTGGCAATTGGGGCCAGCCAGATTGATTCTGTTTAGCCTGCAGATCCGTTCGATAGCCTTTTGGCGTTCTGCCGCTCCATCTTCTTTGGACTCAGCAAATCCCGACGAGACAACCAGTATAGATTTCACACCAACAGTCGCACAGTTTCTGACTTCATCGACGACGTACTGAGCCGGTGTCGCGATAATCGCCAGGTCAACATCGCTGGGTACTTCCAGAATAGACCGGTATGTTTTTCGCCCAGAAATCTCATGGTTACTCCGCGAAATTAGAAAAATTTCCCCGTCATAGCCGTGTTGCAAAAGGACGCTGGTCAACCGGCCGCGGATGCCCGCCTTTGCATTGTTTTCCTCGGGCGAAGCGCCGATCAATGCCACGGACTTGGGCCACAAGTAAGTATCGAGGTTCTGCATCTTTCTACCTGGATTTTCGTTTCCGCGTTTGGATTCAGCGAAGGCCCAGTGCCCTAGCAATGATCCCGCGAAGTATTTCAGTTGCACCACCCTGAATGGTTAGCTTCGGGGCAATTAACGTTGCATCCCGCAAGGCATGTTCGAATTTTTGGTAAGTAGCCGTTGACCGGTCTACGAAAGCTGCTAGCTCACGCGCTTTTTCCGGCAGTTCCTGTTCCCAGATCGTACCCAGGTTCTTCACAATGGAGCCCTGTAAGGTGGGCTCTGCGCCGTTGGCAAGCATCCCACTGACTGATACCGACATACGCCGTAGCGTATGCAACTGCGCAACCAATCGTCCAATACCCTCGGCCTCTCTGGCAGCCGGTGACGAACCCAATACCTCTACCAACGCAAACAAGACAAACACTGTTTCTAAGAAACGATCGGGCCCTGCCCGCTCATAGGCAAGTTCACTTGTTGCCTGCTTCCATGCCTCGTTTTCGATTCCGATCAGCCGGTCTTCCGGCAAGAACACGTCGTCAAACACGACCTCATTAAACGAGTGCTTGTCCGATAGATCGACGATCGGATTAACGGAGATTCCCGGCAATGAAAGATCAACGAGAAACTGGCTCAGCCCGTGTCGCCTATCGGTTTCCGTAGCATCGGCAGTTCGAAATAGCCCAATCATGTACTGGCATTCGTGGGCATAAGACGTCCAGATTTTCGTGCCGCGGACAACGTAGCCACCTTCGACGCGTTTTGCGCGCGCACTTGCCGCAAAAAGATCCGAGCCCGAGTTAGGCTCAGACATGCCGATACAAAACGATACGTCACCAGAGACAATTTTGGGGATTATTTCACGCTTGATCGCTTCGTTCGCGTACTTCAGCAAGATAGGCCCACTTTGCCGGTCTGCCGTAGAAAAGGAGGTTGCAGGAGCCTGAGCAACAATCATCTCCTCCTGCAATACGTAGCGTTCAAGGAAGGTCTTGCCGCCACCACCATACTCTGTCGGCCAGGTTATCCCGATCCAGCCATGGCGCCCCACCCGGCGCGCAAAATCCCTATCAATTTTCCTGACTGTCGATCGGTCCGACGGATCCCAGGTGCCATTAGACACCTCTTGCGCCAAAAATGAGCGAACCTCCTTTCGAAGTTCGTCGCATTCTGGCGGTAGCCTAACCGGGTCAAAACTCAGATTCAAAAACAATTTCTACTGTCCATGTGTGCAAACGGTGAGCCAACCCACCCCAAAACCGAACCCCACCCAGCGCGATTCTTTGCCATCGATATGATACCAAGCACAATTTACCGGCCTTAATATCGGTAAGACCAAATGCCACAGTCAATCCACGGTTGGTCCATCGCTGAGAGCGAATGAGAATTGAGCATCACAAAGGTCATGAGCGCGCACCAACCAAGGTCTAACCAAAAATACCCACGTGTCAAGAATTTTGGTCTTACCTTTTACGTATTCAATCACATCTTTATAACTGATCGCATTCCGTCGCCATTGCGAAGCAGATCAAACGCTTCGTTAATGTCTACCAGCGCGAATTCGCGGGTCACCATCTCGTCGAGTTTTAGCCGCCCCTGACGATAGAATTCGATGTATTGTGGGATGTCGAGTTTGAAGTGATTGGAACCCATTGAACTGCCGGTCAGGACTTTTTCCCGCCGAAGTTGAGCGGCATCGACCGCGACTTTGGCTCCTTTCTTTGCTACACCAAGCATGATTGCCGTGCCGCCGTCCTTCAAACAGTGAAAAGCATCAGCCGCCACAAACTCCGAACCGGTAGCCTCAAAGGCAAAGTCAACGCCACCACCAGACAGTTGTTTGACCGAGTCGACCGAGTTTACCTCTTTTGCATTCACGACATCGGTAGCACCAAATGCGGTCGCCTGCTGTAAGCGAGCGGAGTTGATATCGACTGCAATGATTTGCAGCGCGCCAGCTATGAAAGATCCCTGCAGCGCAGACATTCCAATTCCACCAAGGCCAAATACCGCTACTTTCGCACCGGGAAACACTTTTGCGCGGTTGAAAACCGCTCCCATGCCGGTAATGACACCACAACCAATCAATGACGCCCGATCAAGTGGCATATCGTCACGAATTGTCGTGACGCTGTTTTCGTGCATCAACATAAACTCAGCGTATCCGCCGATTCCTGCCTGTTGATACAAGCGCTGGTCACCACGCCGAATTCGGGGCGGCTGCTCCAAGGTGCGATTGGGTTTGTTGATGCAAAGGTTTGTGCGTCCGGTCAGACAAAACTCGCATTTGCCACAGAACGACGAGTTACAGGCAACCACGTGATCGCCGACTTTCACATCGGTCACTTTTGCTCCAACTTCGATGACAACGCCGGCAGCTTCGTGCCCCAGAACGGTAGGGCCATGCATTGGTGGCCCGGCATAGTCGTCTTTCGGGGTGTCCACTCGGCTGACATCGCTGTGACAAACACCACAATATGCGGTTTTAACCAGGACCTCATTGTCCATCGGCGCGTCTATTTCGACATCTTCCACGATTAGCTGTGTTTGCGGCTCGTTGAGCACCGCTGCTTTCATTTTCATCCGACTGCAGGCTCTTCTTGGCTAGCTTCAAAGCAAGAATACGCCTTTCCCCATTTGTTGTTTGTCAAACAATGCATACGCATCAACCGCGTCCTCTAGTCGAAATGTGTGGGTGAAAAGCGCCTCCAGATTGATTTCGCGATCCGCGACTAGATCCATGCATTCCCGGAGCATGTTTCGGGAAAACGTCAGTGAACCAACGATACTCACTTGGTTCAAAATGATGTCATTCACATCGATCGTCATTTCGCCGTGAACACCGACAAAACAAGCAGTTCCCCAAGGCTTGAGGCATCGGACAGACTGCCTGCGGGCCTCTGAATTTGAGCTGCATTCCATACTCCGATCGACCCCGAAACCGCGGGTCAGGTCTCGGATGGCCTTGTCGGCCTCCATATTGGAGGGATTTAGAACATGATCTGCCCCAAATGCTCGAGCCATGGACAAACGTTCTTCAGAAACATCCAGCGCGATAACGGTAGCGCCCATTACTTTTGCTAGGAGCGTCGCGCTCAAACCGACCGGGCCTTGCCCAAACACGGCAAGGGATTCCCCGGCCAGAAGCCCAGACCGCTTTATTGCACCAAAGGCAGTGCCTGTGCCGCAGGCTATTGCCGCGCCGCATTTAAAGCTCAACTCATCGCTGAGTTTTACAACATTCTCCATTGGCACTTTGACATAGTGGGCTTGAGCGCCGTCGGCATGAAAACCCATTGCAATATGTTGATTTGTGCAGTTCTGCGGCCAGCCTTCGTCGCAGTACCGACAGCTGTTACATCCAAATCCCATATGCGCGATGGCACGGTCACCGACTTTTATCCGATTTGGGTCGACATAGGCACCAACAGCCACGACCACGCCACTGGCCTCATGACCGGCAATAACAAGTTTGTCAGCTGCCTGACGGCGGTATGCATGCAAGTCTGAACCGCACATGCCGCTAGCTTTGAGTTCAATGACTGCTTCTCTTGGACCTGGAATAGGATCCGGGAACTCACGAAGCTCAAGTTCACGATTGCCAAGGAAGACAATTCCTTTCATTCGTCGAACCTCCTTTCTGGGCTGCAGTGACCGAGCGTTATGCGGCGATCTGCTTGATAAACCGCTCACGGTGCCAATCAGCGGTGCCAAGAAATACCTCGCTGCTTTTGGCGCGCCGGAACCAAAGGTGGGTGTCGTTTTCCCAGGTAAACCCGATCCCACCATAGAACTGAACGGTCTCTAATGCGGCGCTCATGTAAGCTTCAGAAGCCGCAGCTTTGGCAATCGAGGCCAGCTCGGAGATATTCTCATCGCCGTCATCGACGGCGGTAGCCGCGCAACGTGCGGCAGCTTTTGCCAGTTCTATGTCGACAAAAAGATCTGCTGCCCGATGTTTGAGCGCCTGAAACGAACCAATTGGCCGCCCGAATTGAAATCTCACCTTTGAATATTCTATTGCAGACTCCAAAAGCCGTTCAGCGCCCCCCACCATCTCTGCGCATAAGCAGATCGTCGCCTGGTCCAGTGCATCGTCGACCAAATCCCCGACATCACCCGCGCGACTAATCTTCGTGGCTTGGGTGTTGTTGAACCGCACTCGGGACATCCGGCGAGTGCGGTCAATTCCTTGCATTTCCAACCGTGACAATGATTGGTCCCGGCTGGACACCTTGAAGATGCCAATCTCTCCTTTGGCTGCACAGCGCGCAATGACAATGAGGAAATCGGCACCAAGCCCATCAACAACGAACAGTTTTTCGCCATTCAAGCGCCAATGGTCGCCGTCATCGGTTGCGACCATGGTTACGTCGGCAGCCCGCCATCGATCGCATGTCTCTGCGATCGCCAACGCCGCCAGTTTGTTGCCCTTGACCAATTCCGGTAGCAGCAGTTTTTTCATTTCATCGGTCGCGCCGTTTGAAATCACAAGTGAAGCCAGAACCGTCGAACCGAAAAATGGGCCGCAATAAAGCGCCCTGCCCATCTCTTCCGCCAGGATCGCTAGCTCCGTCAGTCCAAATCCATGACCTCCATAGGCCTCCGGGACACAGGTCGCAGGAACCTCGAACTCGGCACATAGCTGTTGCCACACATCCCTGTCCCATCCCAACTCAGTCAAGGACGCGCTTCGAATTCGCGAACTGCTCGAATGCACTTCCAGAAACCGGTGAATCATTTCTCGAAATGCGTTCTGCTCCTCAGTCAACACGTACTGCATTTCAAACTCCGTCTTTATCGCTTTATGTGAGGGGATCGCGGGATCGAGAGGCTGTGTTTTGTCCCAGACGGCGTTCCCGGTAGACCACGAAAACACCCGATCCAACAATCAGCATGGCACCCACAAAAGTGAGCGAATCGGGCCAATCACCAAAGACAATGAACCCGGCAAAGATGGCCCAGAGCAGTCCCGTATACCGGAACATAGCGACAAATGTAATTTGCCCGTATCGCATGGCGAGGATCAAGAAGAGGTATACAGCGAGCAGCGAAATCGCCGCCACGAAGATCAGACCGATCTGAGTAACGCTCACGGGGTCCCAGGCCGTGAATGCCGACGCGATCCCGGAACAAACCGCAACCATCAGCGTCGCATATGCAGCCACGGTCAATGAGTTGATATCGGGTCTTACAAAGCGGGTGCCGAGATCGCGAACTACAGAAAAGCCAACAGCACACAGCACAAGTAACGCAGGTAATCCAAAACCTTCCGAACCAGGTTTAACAATTAGTAGGACACCAAATAATCCAACCAGAATCGCACTTATGCGTCGCCAGCCGAGACGTTCACCTAGGAAAAAGAACGCACAAAGGGACATCACCAAGGGTAGTATCTGCACGATGGCGCGGGCATTTGCCAAAGGGATGCTGATTATCGCCGCCAGATATGCAAAAGAAGCGCCAACGTCACCCAAGCTGCGAATGAAGAGAATCGCATTTGTACGTACATCAGCAGGGAACTGAATAGGTCCGATTACGTAGCTAAGTGGTATTAGTAGAACACAACCCATAATGGATCGGATGAACAGCATTTGAAACAATGGGATCTGCGAGCCGATCGTTTTTTGTATTGCTTCAGCGGCGGTCAAAACCGCCATCGCGCTCATCATGAAAAGCGCACCCTTATTATTATCGGATAACATTAACTGAGGCTTTCGATAGTACATTAAATTATTGATTACAAAGCATTTTTTGGGACGCCCTTAAATGGACGGTCAACATCATTTCTCGGTTCCTTTGGCATGCCAAGAACACGCTCAGCCAGGATATTTTTTTGGATTTCATCGGTGCCCCCGGCCAACGAATTGGCAGGTGTCGAAAGAAAAATCTCCGCGACTGTGCCGTTCAATTCCGAATCTACGCCATCGAGCATGGCGTCAGCTCCAGATATGATCGTGTGTACCCGAGCGCATTCCCTTGAAACGCGGGCACCGGCTAATTTACCGACAGAACCTTCCGGTCCGGGCGTTCCGCCCGCCTCAATGGCCGCCCTGGCACGTTGCGACGCCATTTCCCGGCATCGTTGCAGCACAAACAGTCGTGCTATTTCCTGACGCAGGGCCGCGTCACCAAACTTGCCACGCTCAATTGCTCTAGGAAGCAGCAAATCGATCCTGCCCTCCCTTTGCGGATACCAACTGTGTGGCGCTAGTGCGACCGCGATTTCTTCGGCTTCCTCGACGTAGATCTGTTCTTGCCTGTCAAATCCGGTGTGTTTCTTGCTTGCGACATCGAAGTTGCGGCGCTCATTCAACAATGTCGTGGTCGCTACCCGCCAACCATCGCCTTCATCCTCCAAACGGTCGTTCTCGTTGACCACTGCATTGTCGAAAAAGACTTCATTGAAAGAAGCGTGCCCATTCATTTGCCTTAAGGGTCGAACCTCGATCCCGGGCTGGCGCATATCGATTAAGAAGAAACTCAAGCCCTGATGTTTTGGGACATCCATATCGGTACGGGCAAGCAAAATACCCCAATCTGAAATATGGGCCATCGAGGTCCATACTTTCTGACCATTGACGATGTACCGGTCACCATCGCGAACAGCGCGGGTCATCGCCCCAGCCAGGTCAGAACCGCTGCCCGGCTCGCTGAACAGTTGGCACCATGTTTCCGCGCCCGTTAACATGGGACGCAAGAACCGCTTTTTATGGGCGTCGGTTCCATGGGCTAGAATTGTCTGTGCAGCGAGACGATTGGCGCCTTTCCTTGTGACACCGACAACTTGCGCATTGAAGAACTCTTCTTCAACAATGCTGTTCATGGTGGCTGGCAAGCCTTTGCCATACCATCTTGCCGGCCAGCTCGGTGCCCCCCAACCTGAATCCGCCAGAAGCTCCCGCCATTCGGAAAGGCTTAATTTGACGTTCCAGTTTAGAGCGATCCAATCTCTTACATCGTCGCGAACCTGTTGCTCGGTTGCCAAAGAAACCGTCTCGGTCATCGTCTCTTACACCTTTTCATCATGCGTTCCGTTCGCGGTCTTCGATAATCATGTGCGCGCACTTCTCACCGATCATCATACAGGGCAGGCCCGTATTGCCGGAAGTTATCGTCGGCATGATTGAGGCATCG
This sequence comes from Allohoeflea poritis, assembly GCF_027889715.1. Lineage (GTDB taxonomy): Bacteria > Pseudomonadota > Alphaproteobacteria > Rhizobiales > Rhizobiaceae > Hoeflea_A > Hoeflea_A poritis. The sequence continues at coordinate 40,661 of NZ_JAPJZH010000024.1, read as the reverse complement.
GCAACACGTAATCCATGCACCCCATGGACCCGCAACCGCTCATCGACGACCGCGTCGCGGTCTTGGCCCATTTTGCATGTGCCAACGGGGTGATAGGTGGTCTGGCCGGTTTCAAGAATGAACTGCAGGATCTCGTCATCGCTCTCAACTTGGCGACCCGGCTGCAACTCCGCGCCCAGGATTGAAGCGATCGGGTTGGTCTCCGTCAGTTGGCGAACTTTCTTAAAGCAAGCGATTGCACCCAATTTGTCGTTCTCGGTTTCCAAGAAACGCTCCCGGATGGCTGGTGGCTGCTTCGGATCAGGCGATGTAACATGGATGCTGCCGCGCGTTTCTGGTCGCAGAACATGCGTGAAAAAGCTCGCACCGGGGACCTTTGATATCTTACGGCCACCCTCAAAATTCTCGACCATGAACGGTGCAATCACCATAAGGCCATCTGGTCGGGTCAGATCTTCCCGGGTTCTGAAAAAGGCGCGCATAGCGCCAAAAGACTGTGCTAGGAAACCACGTCTGAACAAAACATAGCGCAACACTTCGCGATACTTGCGCCAACCATGCATCAGCTCACTGGCTGATTGGCCAGACTGGGTGATCTGGTATTTCATCGTGGGCGTGAAATGATCGCTGAGATTCTCGCCAACACCAGGCAGATGGCTTATGACATCAATTCCTAAGTCATATAGACGTTCCGCGTCGCCAATCCCGGAATGCTCCAATAGCTTTGGACTGTTGACGGCACCGCCACAAACGACGACTTCATTCCGGGCCAGTACCTTCCTTTCGTGGGAGCCTTGCATGTACAGGACGCCAATGCATCTGCCGGCTTCAAATAACAGCCTCGTTGCTTCGGCGCCTTTCTTGATTTCCAAGTTATTGTGACGTGTGGCTGGATCTAAATAGCGATTGGCCGTGCTCTCGCGCACGCCTTTATAAGATGCTGCTTGCGCAATAGTCGCGCCCTCTTGGTCAGCGCCGTTATAGTCACGATTTCCCGGTATCCCAGCGACGCGCGCAGTCTCCAGAAACAGGTCATAAAATGGCGTGATCTTCTGACCACTGGTAACCCGAATAGGGCCGACATGGCCGCGTAGCTTTGGATCGCCGACCGGATAGCTCTCGATCTTCTTAAAGAAGGGCAGTACATCCTGAAATGCCCAACCCAAGTTCCCGATCTGTGCCCAATGATCGTAGTCCTCGTGTTGACCGCGAACCCAGGTCATTCCGTTGATGGCACTGGTGCCACCAAGTATTTTCCCCCGTGGAATGTTCAAAGCACGATTTGCCGGGCCGGTCGACGCATCCGATTTGTAGCACCAGTTCACCCTGGGATCGTCGATCATAAAGGAAACCGTAGCCGGTATTTTGGTCCAAATGTAACCGGATCCGCGGGCGCCAGCCTCAAGGCAAACCACCGAGTACTTGGAAGATGCACTTAATCGGGAGGCAACGATACCGCCCGCCGAACCTGAGCCAACAACGACATAGTCAAAGGTCTCTGTTGATGATGTCATTTGAAGCGGCACCCCACCGTAGCGCCCGATGGTGCCACTGCAGCTGCGTTGAAAAAATTGGGGCCAGATAAATCCGGCCCCAATAATTTGGGAGGATGTTTTTTGTTTTTTAGTTTGGGTATTCCAAGACCTACCTCTCCCAAGGATAGCCCTTTTCGTCTCTTTCCATACGGTATTTTTCCATCAGTTCGGCATGAAGCGCCTCAAACTCAGCAACTGCTTCCGCAGACGTGGCTTCAGCCAGTTTTTCACGCCACTCTTGCAGGTAGACATCATTGTAAGGACGCAAGCGGTCGAATTCCTCAGCGCTCATTTCCACCACATTCATGGTGTGCCCATCAATTCCCGCTTGAACCTGCTCAAGCACCTCGGTGGCCTGCTCGTTCACACTTTTTGCCAGGCGATCTCTGTATTCGGCACTGACCTCTTCGATCACCTCTTGGATATCGGCCGGAAGGGAGTTCCAATATTCAAGGTTGACCACACCCCCGTATGTGTACGGAGTATAGATGTTCCAAGCCACAACATTGTCGGTGATTTCATACAGTTTGTAGGACGTGATAAACGCCGATGCAAAAACGTTGCAATCGACAACACCGCGGTCAAGAGCCACATAAGTCTCACTGGTGGAAATGACCTGGGATGCAGCGCCAACGCCGGACAACAGCGCGTTCACCGCGCCAGAAGCCCCGATTTTGAGCCCTTGCAGCTCTTCGACCGTGGTCGGTGCGACGTCCTTACATACCAGTTGCATCGGACCGCCGGTATTGTGCAGCAATACCTTTATCCCGTTGTTCTCAAGCTCGTTGGCAAATAGCTCACTTTCGGTCGCAAGATCTGTCCAAGCACGTATACCAACCCATGTATCGGGTTCATTCATTGCGCCCGTTGCACGACCCCAAACCGGAAACTCGGCGGGATGAAAGGCTGCGATGACAGTTCCCATCTCCGCAACGCCACCCTTGACACCTTGCCAGATGTCCTTTGTTTTCATGAGTGATCCAGACCAGAAAAACTCAATCTCAACACGCCCGTCAGTGCGTTTGTTGATCTCGTCTGCCCAACGAACCAGTTCAGCTGCCCTTGGGCCCCGGTTTGCCCCGAAGTCCGCGTAACTGATCCGAAACTCAGCTTCCGCGCTCGCTGGCGCTGTGATTGCGATGGAACCGACAGCCACAGCGGCAGCGACGGCAAATTGCATTAACTTCATGGATTCTCCTCCTCTGACAAACATTCGGCACTTAGTGAAACCGCACCTCGCAATCGAGACGCCCAAACACTTGTCTAACTAGATGATTGCCACGCCCTATGTGGAGCGTTTTATCTTTGTATGGCGATTGGTCTGTCCTTTTTCCTATTCACAAAAGCCATATAGGCGGACTTTTAAGAACCGGTCAAGTGCAAGACTGTGAAAGCTACCCTAAAAAAAAAGTGCACCAAACGGTTCGCGCGATGCGGAAAACCGCTTCGCGCGTTGCAACAATGTTGTTCCGAAGGTTGGAAAAGTCTTGAGAGCAAGCGGGCCAGATTGGCTCAGTTGCTCGATTTCTCGTCGCGACCGGAAGCCAGCCGAAGTTCTTCCGCCATAGAGGCGTACAGATCCTGCACAGAAAGAAGGTTTTGGGTTGTTTCTGCGATGGCTTCCTCAACGTTGCCATTGCGCAGATGCATCAGCAGTCTTTGCCGCGATTCGAAAGTCGAACGTGTCGATTCAGGACCCAAGCGGCGAGCAAAAAACATGAACACATCCGTGAGGCTTCGCATGATCATGACCAGAACAGGGTTGCCTGTCGCCTCAGCCATCAGATTGTGAAACTCGATGTTCAATCGCGTTTTGGCTTCGTAATCGTGAGCCAGGAACGACCTTTCGGCCTGCACAACGTTCTCTTCAAGCCTGTCAATGTCCTCGGGCGAAGCGCGTTCGCAGACAACGCGAACAACTACTTGCTCGATCCAAATTCTGGCTTCAATCATCGACTCCAGCGAAATGTTTCCAACGCGGAGCAAGTCGGACATATTGTCGACCAGGAGCTGCTGATTGCCCTGGGTAATAAACGCACCGCCTTTTACACCTTTCTTCATCTGCAAAATGCCGGCCATTTCCAAGACGCGGTAAGCCTCGCGAACAGCCGGTCGGCTAACATTGAATTGTTCCGCCAATATACGCTCGGAAGGCAGTTTATCTCCGGGTCGCAGCTCTTGGGAAATCAGTGACTCGCGAATTCGGTCCGCGATTATTTCAAACGTGCGTTGTCGTGTAATCGGCTCGTAGCTTGGCTTAGGTGCGGTATCCGTCATCTCCATCCCTATCGATCATGATCCAGTTTGAATCTCCAAAATGGCCCACCTGGTTTGCTCATGATTCTCAGCTGCTAACCCTGCTTTAAGCCAGCATATGCTGTCAAGATCAGTGACGGTTGCTGCTTGTTTGACTGCTCCATTTCAACGCAAAACTGACCAATCGCCAACTCCACATAGTTAATGGTTTGACCATTTGCGCTTATTTGTTTATTCAGGACGGCAATGTGCTCTGCTAGGGAGGCTGCGAGTGCGAGCGGCAAAACAGCTTAAGAAACTACCTATGGCAGTTGCCACCTTGGCTACCGCGGTGATGGTGGTGCATGTCGCAGCAGACACACTTTCCCGACAGCTGTTAAATTCACCCCTGCCAGGCACGATTGAGATTGTAAGCCACTTTTACATGACGGCCATTGTTTTTCTTGGTTTTGCGGAAGTGCAACGCCGCCGGGAACATGCGACTGTCGAGATATCATCTCACATTTTCAACAGTCGCAAGACACAAGCCGCGATACAATTTTTTGCCGGTTCGGTTTCCCTTTTGCTCGTTGCATTGCTCTGCTTTGCAAGTTCGGAAATTGCGATCGAACAGACACAGCGCGGTGAGGCGGTTCCGGTCATGACGACGTACCTTGTCGTTTGGCCGACGCGATGGTTCGTCGTTGTTGGCTTTGCGACTTTCGCATTTGTGTTGGCCGGTCAGCTCTTGCGACCCTCTTCCACCCCGCCGCATCAATAAAAACAAAGGCACTTCAAGAAGATGGCACCCTTTGAGATAGGCCTGCTCGGCGTTGGAACTCTTTTGCTTCTGATGTTTCTTCGCATACCGATTGCACTATCGCTCACAGCCGTATCTTTCATTGGCATTTTCTGGATTCGTGGCGAGCAGGCAGCGTTCGGGGCACTGGCATCGATCCCGTATGACTTCACCGCGCACTGGACTTTGTCGGCAATTCCAATGTTCTTGTTGATGGGCGGTATCGCATCGCACTCTGGTCTGACTGCGGGCCTTTTCGACGCTGCGCGGGCGTGGCTTGGCCGACTGCCGGGGGGTTTGGCAGTCGCCACCAATTTTGCGGGCGCGGGGTTCGCTGCCGCATCGGGATCAAGTCTAGCGACCACGGCGGCAATGGGCCGGATTGCCGTTCCAGAGATGCTGCGGTTGGGGTACAATCCCAGTCTGGCAACTGGCGTCGCAGCAGCGGTCGGAACCCTGGGCGCCATCATACCGCCTAGCATACTCATTGTCTTATATGCCGTATTTGCGCAGGCACCGGTCGGAAAGCTCCTTATCGGCGGTATCCTGCCAGGTTTTTTAACGGCCCTTTGTTATGCGGTGATGATTGTCGTCCGATCCTCGCTCAATCCCAGTCTGGCACCGCCTGTACACGAGACCTATAGCCTTAGAGAGAGGCTTTCCCTGGTTGTGACGATTTGGCCACTGCCGATCCTCGTTATCGGCGTAATTGGAAGCATTTACAGCGGCCTGGCCAGTGCGACCGAGGCGGCAGCTCTTGGTGCATTGATCGCAACGCTTGTTGCCGCAGTGCAAGGGCGCTTTTCCTGGTCGGTGTTGTCAAACAGCCTACGCGATGCAGTGACCGGCACGGCGATGATCTTCTTGATTGCGATCGGCGCTTCGCTTTTTACGCGTTTCCTTGCTTTCACAGGCATCCCCTTTCAGCTTACCGAATATGTCGTCGGGTTGAGCCTCGATGTTTCGACGATCCTGATAATGACCGGGCTTGTCTACCTTGTTCTTGGCATGTTCTTGGACCCCTTGGGTGTTATGCTACTAACACTTCCAATACTTCTACCAATACTTGACGCTTTGGATGTCAGCTTGATCTGGGTGGGTATTTTGCTCGTCAAATACATGGAGATTGGCATGCTTACGCCGCCGGTTGGCCTCAACGTGTTTGTCCTGAAGGGGGTTGTGGGAAATTCGATCAGCTTGGGCACGATCTATAAAGGTGTCGCTTGGTTCCTGTTGGCCGAGCTCATCGTCGTCTCTCTGCTGATCTTGTTTCCGCAAATTACGCTCTTTTTGCCGAGCGTGATGAGCGACTGATTCACAAAAAAATGGAGGAGAAAACCAATGACTTCTATAATCAGCCGATTTGGCCTTGCTGCGACGATGCTCGCCGGTTCTGTGCTTTCCGTCGGAGCCGAGACGATCACCTACGGCGCCTACGGATCGACAAAATCCGTGCTTGTCCGCGAAGGCATCATTCCGTTTCTGGAAGCTGCTAAGGAGAAAAGCAGCAATGAAATTGACTACCAACTCATGGCCGGCGGTGCAGTTGTTGGCACCAAAACGACACTTGCTGGGATCAGAGATGGTATTGTTGATGGGGGCATGGTCTCGACCATCTACTATCCAACCGACTTGCCTGTCCTGAACACTATCGCTTCACTCAGTGTTTTAGGTGGTGATCCGCGTGTCGCGGCAGCGGCATTTACCGAAACAGTGCTCTTAAATTGCGAGGGCTGTCTTGCTGAGCTTGCATCCTGGAATGTGCAGTTTCTCGGCGGCTACTCGACAGCACCTTACAGCTTCTTATGTGTTGATCCGCTGACAACCCTTTCTGACCTCAACGGCAAACGAATTCGCTCAACCGCCGCGCTGTCCGGAATTGCGACAGCGGTCGGGGGCGTGCCTGTGAATATGACCATAAGTGAGGTTTATGAAGGCCTTCAACGGGGCCAGATCGATTGCACGCTCGGCTCGCCAGGTTGGCTGGTGACCCGCTCATTTGGAGATGTGGCCAAGAATGTTCTGCTGACCGCATCGGGCGCTACGTTTGGTGGCCCAATGCTGAATCTGAGAAAGGACATGTGGGAAGACCTTACCGATACGCAGCGCGCCGTCCTGCTGGATGCCGCTCCAATAGGTGTCGCAAAGGCTGCATTTGCTTACCGGAACGAATCCGAAAAAGTAATCAACGATGCCGAAACACTGGGATTCAACGTCACCCAACCTGGGCAGGAAGTTCGCGACGTCATCGATGCGCATATTGAAGCAGAAACACAACGGGTCGTTGCAGCGGCATCTGAAGCCGGTGTGGCTGACGCCGATGCGATCGTCGGCGCATTCATCGAAAACTTGGCCAAGTGGGAGACAATTGTCGACGAGTTGGGCGATGACATCGATGCATACGAAGCTGCATTGCGCCGGGAAATCTACGGCAAGCTGTAAGGGTCCGGCAAGTAAAGCCCTGACCAATGACTGCGCAGAAGGCGACTTCGCTTCTGCGCGACCCACTGGAGTGTAATTAGCCTTCAAAGTACGAGATTTGCCGGTTTTTTAAGCCAATCTTTCTTATCATATTGTGGTGTCTTTAAAATGGTATTACCATTATAACGATACAGCTTATCGATCGGCAATCCGTAACAACCCACCGGCAGATAAGGAGGTGAGATTTGGATCAAGACTACCCATCCATTCGGTTCGCAATAAAAAACAAGCCATTAATCGAATGGGTTGCCGCCGGCTATGTACTGGTGACCGGTTTCGCCTTGTTTTTCCACACGGGTGCGATGCTGGTATTACCATTGGCGGCCTTATCGGCCGTTGCCGCGTTTGCCATCGTCCGCCTCCTAATCGAAATCGTCGCTCTCGTCGCCGATACAATGATGCCACGCTAAATGACCGACCTTACCGTAGATGCCGTCGTGATGGGTGCCGGTCTTGCCGGAATCACCTGCGCGTTAAGACTGGCCCAGGCTGGGAAGTCGGTCCTTGTTGCAGAAAAAGGCAAAGATGAACGTTATCCGTGCAACACGCGGATGTCCGGTGGTGTCTTCCATGTCTGCTTAACCGATATCCTCAGCGATCCGGCACTCTTGAAAGGCCGCATTCTGGAGGAGACCGGCTACTCAGCACGCGAAGACCTGGCTGAAGCAGTTGCAACCGATGCCATCCGCGCTGTGAGATGGTTACAAAACCAGGGGATTCGCTTTGTCAAAGGGAGCCCTGACCCATGGCACAATTTTGTACTCGCGCCGCCAGCAATAAACCGCATTGGTGGCAGCACGGAAGGGCGGTCCGGCGATGTCCTTTTAAGAACGCTTGAACGACAGCTGTTGGATCTGGGTGGGGAACTGCATAGAGGTCTCCATGGCCAGCAGCTAGTCGGAGATGCCGGTCGCTGCCTAGGCATGACGGCCCTTCAAGAAAATGGCCAATCGGTCACGATACTCGCCGGCGCTACCATAATCTGCGATGGCGGTTTCCAGTCAAACAGCGACCTGTTGCGCGAGAACATCTCGGCATTGCCCGAAAGATTGCTGCAAAGGAACTCCGGGCAAAGTGTCGGCGATGGACTAAAAATGGTTTCGGCATTTGGCGGCAAAGTGACCGACCTTAGCGGTTTCTATGGCCACCTGCAGTCAGCTCCAAGCGCTCAAGACAGTCGCTACTGGCCATACCCTTGGCTCGATTATCTCGCGCTGGCCGGAATCGTTGTGGATGCTTACGGCCGGCGTTTTTGCGACGAAGGGCTGGGCGGTGTGTCGATTGCCAATGCGGTAGCCAGGCAACCCGATCCGGATAAAGTTTGGGTGATCTTTGATCATAATATTTGGGAAGGTCCAGGCAGGGCACGCTTTATTCCCCCAAATCCCAATCTTTTGGATTTGGAGGGCGCGGTGATCCAAAGTGATACCTTGTCAGAGCTGGCCGACAGGATTGCTTTGCCGGCAGAAAATCTGTGCGAAACGGTAATCTCCCACAATAGCGCTATCGCTAAGAACGATGGCTCTTCTTTAACGCCATGCCGGAGTTTCACGCCCCAAAATCTTTGGCCGATTGAAGAAGCGCCGTATTTTGCGGCACCCATCATTGCCGGAATTACGCATACGATGGGTGGTATTGAAATCGACGCAAACAGCCAGGTGCTGTCGGCAACAAAAGACAGCATACCCATACCCGGCCTCTATGCGGCAGGTGCTTGCACCGGTGGTTTAGAAGGTGGCGAAAAGCCGGGCTATGTCGGCGGCTTGGTCAAGTCGGCGGTTACAGGGCTGCGCGCCTCCGAACAAATACTCAGGGACCCTCAACTTGTCTGATCCAAGCAAATTCAAACCGTTTTGGGAAATTGCGGGGCTTTGTTCTTCACTGACGATAAAGTCCTGCCCTGCAGATGTACGCGACCAGGCCAAGCTTTGTATTCTGGACACTGTTGGATGCATTGCCGCCGGTTCCCGCGATGACGATGCCCGCAGGCTCCTTGCCGCCGAATTAGGCGTCGCTGGCAATAAGCCAAGCCGCGCTTCGGTCATCGGGTCTTCGCGAAAAGTACCCACCGATGTCGCGGCGATAGTCAACGCCTATATGGGAGATGTCTTCGAACTCAATGACCTGATTGCCGGGCACGCTAGCATTGCAGTGGTGCCCACAGCGCTCGCACTCGGACAAGAGCAAGAAAGCGCCGGTACGGACGTACTTTCGGCCATAATCGCTGGGATAGAGGCGACCGCGCGAATTTACAATGCTTATTATCCAACCATGAAGTCCTATGAGGATGTAGGTGTGACGCCGCCGGGCATTCCGTCCACGATCGGTGTTGCCGCGGCCTGTGCAAAGCTACTGGGCGGCGATCGCGCTCAGGTCGCTGAAGCCATGGCCATTTCGGGTGCCCTCGCCGGTTGGTGCCCTGCGGAGGTGATTTTCGGAGAGGGCAGATCCACCAAGCCATTGTTGTTCGGTTCATGGCCCGGCAGCGTTGGATTACGCGCCGCCAGATATGCCATGGGCGGTCTGACTGGTCCGCCGGCCTTACTGGAGAGCCCCATTGGACTGTTTGCAACATTGGCACGCAGATTCGATTCTGCTGCTTTGACCGCCCAGACCTGGGCATTGACGGCACCGAGGCGGAAGTTCCATGCGTGTTGCGGATATATTCATTCTGCAATTGACGCCTCAATTGAACTCAGAAAATCTGGAATTGATCCGAACCTGATCATCAAAGCGCGTGTCTTCCTTCCGCCCTACATCATCGCCGGTGTAAAAAAGGACGAGCCACCATCTACCCCAATGGAAGCACGCTTCCACGCCGAATACTGCATTGCTCTAGCGCTTGGTGAGCATGATGTAATTCTGCCTGAACACACGGTAAGCGCGCGCGATATCGCTTCCGATCCCCGGTTTGAGCGTCTGATGAACTCAATCGAGATCAGGGAGGACCTCAAGCTGGACCATTACCATCAGTGCCGTGTCGAAATTGAACTTGTCGATGGCACAACCAGAAAGACGGCATGCAATGCGCCCAAGGGGTCTCCGAGCAATCCCCTGTCCGATGACGAAGTGATTACCAAGTTTTTGACCCTGGCTTCGGATATTGCGGAGGAAAGCGATCTTCGATTCCTGATCGGCCGGGTCAGTGAATTAGAGAGAATTACTGGTGGTTTGGACTTCATATTTGAGCCGTTCGAGCCAAGTTTCATCAATAATGAAAGGATCCCTCACCTTGCCACATAGGTTGCAAGATCAGGTAGCGATCGTGACCGGCGGCGGCGCCGGCATCGGTCAGGGTATCGCCAAAACACTGGCTGGCGCTGGTGCGAAAGTCGCGATCTGGGACCTTGACACAGCCGCTTCGAAAGAGACGGTCCATAAGATCGAAACCTTGGGTGGCAGAGCGGTCGCGTTTCAAGCCGACGTAACGAAAGCAGAGTCAATCGCTGATGCGGTGAACCAGACAGTTTCCGAATTGGGAGAGCCTCAAATCCTTGTCAACAACGCCGGTTTCTCACGCGACCGAAGTTTTTTGGAGATGTCTCAGGAGGATTGGGATTCCGTGCTCAATGTCTGTCTGACTTCCGTATTCCTCGTTTCGCAGGCCGTGGTGGCGCGGATGATCCCATCGTCCTACGGTCGCATCATAAACATCGCATCACGGGCAAGCCTGGGTGAGAGGAAAAAGGCAAACTATTCGGCGGCCAAGGCCGGCGTACTCGGACTGACGCGCGCAATGTCCATCGAACTGGCGCCACAGGGCATTACCGTCAATGCTGTCTCGCCTGGGCTCATCCGGACAGATCGGGTGATGAATATGCCCACATATGCCGACATTGATCGCCGGGCCAAAGAACACACGCCAATAAAGCGGCCAGGTGAAGTCAGCGATATAGCTGATTGCGTATTATTTCTTGCATCGCCTGAAACAGGATTCATCTCGGGCGAAGACATTAGAGTCACAGGGGGAAGATATTCTTCCGTATAATGCAATGAAATACGCAAACACAATACCGCATCTAGCATTCGTACTTGTATATTGGCCACTCCCAAGATCCAAAACTATTACATCTAAATTCTTTAGCGCTCCAGTTGCTGACTTGAACCAAACGCCCGCGATCTGTCGCCGGCTCAATAAAAACCATGGAGAAACGCATGTCTGATGTCATGACCGCCAATGACGGCGACGCTCGAAAGAACCTGCAAGCCGATTTACAAGCGCTCAATTTCTCAATCCATCAGGCCGATGACCCGCCGCTGTTTACGCCCGTGCCGAAACCGACAATGGTGCCCTGCCACTGGAAACACGCCGATATCATGGAAAATCTGGATCGTATCGGGCGTGACATCAAGCTCGAGCATGGTTCGGTCCGTAGAACGCTTCGACTTGGCAATCCTGGTCTCGAATACGGGACAACACCAACAATCTGGGCATCAATTCAATTTATCAATCCCGGAGAAGTCGCCACCGCCCACAGACACACAGCTTCCGCCCTTCGGTTCATCATGCACGGCAAGGGTGCCAATACAATTGTCGATGGTGAGCAGTATCAGATGAACGAGGGAGACTTGGTCTTCACGCCAAATGGGGCTTGGCACGATCACGAGCATCTCGGTGATGAACCCATGATTTGGCTCGACGTGTTGGATATTTCACTGGTGCGTAGCTTGGAGGCTGTCTTCTATGAAGGTTCCGATGCGCCGCGCCAGCCGGTTTTGAATAATCCGCAGGCATCGTTCAGCGAATACGGCAGCGGGATAATGCGGCCCACATACCCATCCCGTTTGGAGCGCCCCAATCCGCTTCTGGCATACCCCAAGGCACGCATGGAAGATGCCATACACAATGCGGCAATGCTCGAACCAGATCCGCACGACGATACCATCCTTGAGTTTTCAAATCCGCTGACAGGTGGCCCGGCCAATCCGACCATAGGGACTTTCTTTCAGCGTCTCAGACCTGGGATATCGTTAAAACCGCATCGACATACCGGAAGCTCAGTCTACCACGTGGTGCGCGGAAATGGCCAAACAGTCGTCGACGATGATGTGTTCGAATGGGCTCAAGGCGACTTCTTTTCAGTTCCGCCTTGGGCAAAGCACGCACACGCCAATCGATCAGATTCCGACGACTGTCTGCTTTTTCAAGTCAACGATTTCCCGGTCATGAAAACACTCGGACTTTGGCGCGAAGAAACTGATGTTTGATAAGGAGACAGTTCTTGAGAGTTGTTCGATTTAACGGCGGACGTGTCGGGGTCATAGAAAGCAATGACGTTGTTGACCTAACCGAATTGGAGCACTTGAACCCGAAGCGTTGGCCGGACACCGCGATGATCCAATTCATCGAACGCAGCAATTCACGAATTGGATCATTGGAGTTACCTGATAGTGCGCCGCGTGTTCCTCTTCAGGATGTTACGCTGGATTGTCCGATCAATTGGCCTAACAAAGTGATCGCCTTTCCAGCTAACTACCAAGCCCACATTGAGGAACAGAAATCATCGAAAGTCGGATTGATTTCAAAGTATACATCGGGAGGGCAAGGCTTCTTCCTGAAAGCAAATTCCAGCCTCAGCGGACCCAATGAACCGATCCGACTTCCGCCTGTTGAGGGACGAGAGGTTCACCACGAATGCGAACTGGCGATTATTATCGGAAAGGGCGGCAGGGGAATTGCCAAGGAGGCAGCCTATGAGCACATTTTCGGCTATTCCTGTCTGATCGATGTTGTGATCCGCGGCAAAGAGGAAAGGGTCATGCGCAAGTCCTATGACACCTTTTGCCCGCTTGGACCTTGGATTGTCACCCGCGATGAGATCACAAATCCGCAAGAAATGGGCATTCGTCTCACCGTAAACGGCAAAGAGCGGCAAAAAGCCAACACCCGCGATCTGATTGTCGACATCCCAACCATGATTGAGATGTCTTCGGCTGTGATGACACTTTATCCCGGTGACGTCATCGCTACCGGAACCCCTTCCGGCGTTGGCCCGATCAAGGAGGGAGATCTCGTGGCAAGTTTCGCGGAAGGCGTCGGTGCATTGGAGGTCAGGGTTGAGAGTAGTGCGGTCGGCGACCACCCGGTATGGGACAAACCACAAGAATAGTTCAGTTCCAATCACGGATCGCCTGCCGCCGGTCGTCTTTCGAGTGCAGCCATTGCTTTTAAAACTCGAGTTAAGCACCACTGCGGGCCCGACCAATGTCGGAACATTCGGTGGTTCGATGTTAAGCTTGATTGACAATCCATATCCGCCAAATTAAATGGTAATACCATTTGTCTACTCTAGAGAAACGCACGGCAAACTGTGAAAGGCCGACGCCAATGAGTAGGGCTGAGAGTGTTATGACGAACGACGTACGCATACATGCATTGGAAGAGTGTGAACTTCTGGTTTTGGGAGGCGGTCTTGCGGGCCATAGCGCCGCTCTTGAGGCGGCCGGTCAAGGGTTCAAAGTGCTTCTTGTTGAGAAAAACGCCGAATATGGCGGAAGCACGGTTCAAAGCAGCGGATCATTTGCATTTGCGGGCACTGCTGCCCAGCGAGCTGCAGGCTTCGAAGATACCGCTCAAACCATGGCCGATGACATCATGGCGGCGTCCGGAAACGCAGCAGATCCGCAGCTTGTATCGCTCTACATGGAACATCAATCTGAAGCCTTTGACTGGCTGTTGGCGAACGGGGTCGTTTTTCATCCCGTCACTTTAAGCTCCAATCAATCTGTACCACGCACCCACGCAACAGATCCGCAGCAGCTGATGGACGCCCTGCACCAACGTGTGTTGGATGATGACCGCATCACCTATCTAAACAACGCTTCGGCTACCAATTTGTACGTTGACGGCGATGGCCGTGTCAGCGGCGCTACAATCGACCACAATGGATTGCGCGAAACTGTCAACGCACGACTTGGCGTTGTGATCGCCACCGGTGGGTTTTCCAGAAATGCCGAACTGATCGCCAAATTCGCTCCGAGCATGGCGCGGGCTTTACGGTTGGGGGGCGAAGGAAATTCCGGCGACGGATTGTTGATGGCGTGGAAGCTAGGCGCGGACTTTGTCGATACGGCGTTCTTAAATGGAACCTTTGGCGTTTCGCTCAACAACTATCCCGAAGACAATCCTCCCAAGGCGAGCGAAGCACTGTTGCGTCTTGCCATTTACCGTGGCGCCGTGGCGGTAAATCTGAACGGCGAACGATTTGCAGACGAGTCGATTTCTTACAAAAAACTTGGCGAAATCTGCCTCGATCAACAACGTTCCATCGGGTTCCAAGTTTGGGATCAGTCAATCATGGATCAATCTCGTAAAGCGCCGAATGCGAACGACTTCGAAGGAGCGCTCGAACTGGGATTGGTAAAAAAAGCCGATACCATCGAAGCGCTCGCCGAGCTGGTAGGCTTGGATGGCAACGTGCTTACCAAAACCATTGAAAAATACAATCGCGACGTCGATGCAGGCGGTGATACCGTCTTCGGGCGAACCAGCCTCGGTCGCGGCTGGGGTACGCTTTCCAAAATCGATTCAGCTCCATTTTACATCTATCCATGCACGACGGCTATGCTGGCGACTTATTGCGGCTTACGGGTAACCCGGAACATGGAAGTGTTGGACGTTTTCGGCAATCCGATAGAGGGTTTATTCGCGGCTGGTGAATGCGTCGGCGGTTTTCACGGCAGTGGATATATGAGCGGCTCTTCGCTTTCAAAGTCCGTGATCTTCGGGCGCGTAGCCGCGAACGGCGCCATTCGACAAAAACCGGTGAAGTAGCATGGGCGCTCCCTCGAAGATTCTCATTATTTTCGGTTTTCCAACGATCAAGAGCTACGGTGGTGCCCTGGCCGAGGCATATGCCGAAGGTGTACGCGATTCAGGCTGCGAAGTTGACTTCATGGATCTGTCGCAAATGCCCTTCGACGCAACCCCGTCTGGCCGACCAGGACCGTTGGACCCGGTGTTCGAAGACGCCAGAAACCGGATTCGTTCTGCTGCCCATATCGTGTTCGCCTACCCAACATGGTTGGGTGCGATGCCGGCCCGATTAAAAGGTTTTTTGGAACAGGTCTTTGGAAAGAACTGGGCGTTCGAATTCGAACCAGGAACTTTGCTTCCCAAGCGGCATCTTACCGGCCGGTCCGCAGATGTGATTGTCACGATGGACACACCTCCAAGGCTTTACAAATGGGTCTTGGGCGCGCCGGGACACAATCTGATTAAACGTGCCATGCTAAAGCCAGCCGGTGTTTCTCCAACCCGGATATTCACTTTCGGGCCGATTGCTAACTCATCGGAGGGAAAACGCTCCCGGTGGCTCGATCAATCGAAAAGACTTGGATCTCGGCGCGGCAAGGCGCTGGCAAGAAGGCAAAAATCACGTCCTTTCTAGCTGTATTGTTGACTTGCGGCGACGCCAATCAACAAGGCGGCCGCTGATGGCGAGCATAAAAGCCGGCAGATGAGCACGGGCTGACAATTTGCTTGTCGGAATCAAGACATAGTTATTCAAGGTTCATTGACCTTGGTCTTACCATTTGCCAAAGTGTAAAACCGTAAACGCAAGATTTTGCGGAATCCCGCAACGGGGCCTGCAAATGATGACTTTGACTTCCAACCCGAAGACCGAGCTCCAAACCTGGGAAACTGTTCCCTTAAACCCATCTAACGCACCCGATGAGATCAGTTAGCTATTGGTTCGAAACCACTCAATCAATCAGCAGGCTAAGTCGATGATTGGCCCTGTCACAACAAAAAAGAGCACGAAGCCGATGACATTCAAAGTTGAAACAGAAATCCTTGTTGTAGGAGCGGGGCCGGTCGGGCTTGCCCTAGCGGGTGATTTGTCGAACCGCGGCCATGAAGTAACACTTGTCGATATGAACGACGGCACGGCCGGACAACCAAAGATGGATATGGTGGGCATTCGAACGATGGAGTATATGAGGCGCTGGGGTCTCACCGAACGGGTCCACAATGCTGGTTATAATCGCGACTATCCGCAGGATAATGTTTTCCTCACAACCATGACCGGCTTTGAAATAGGTCGACAAATAATGCCTTCGATGAGTCGTGAAATCCCCCCGGCACAAAGCCCGGTGACACGGGAGCGCTGTCCGCAGAATTTCTTTGATCCTGTCCTGACAGAATTCGCGCGAGAAAAGGGCGCCGAGATCCACTATGGTTTAAAGTATTTGGAGCATGAACAGAAAAGCGATCATGTGGTCGCCAAAATTTCGTGCCTGAAGACTGGTGAGACCAAGCAAATCTCTGCGCAGTTCCTGGTCGGGTGTGACGGAGGCAACTCTGGAATAAGAGACGAGCTCGGCATTGAAATGCACGGCGCCGGAGTCCTCACTTACACAACCAACGTGATATTCGAAGCACAAGGTTTCAACGATCTCCATGATAAGACGCCGGGATATCGTTACATGTTCGTGGGGCCTGATGGGGCGTGGGGAACAATCGTAGCCATAGACGGCCGCGACAGATGGCGAATGTCGATAATCGGCGACAAGAACCCGCAACCCCTTTACAACGAGGAGGAAGTGGCCGAATTCGCCTACAAAATGGTTGGAAAAAAATTCGACCTGACTGTCATCTCCATTATGCCGTGGATTCGATCAGAGTTGGTAGCAGATCGGTACCATTCCGGTCGCGTGATACTATGTGGCGATGCTTGCCACCGTACATCGCCCACCGCCGGCCTGGGCATGAATACGGGAATTGGTGACGCGGTTGATCTGGCATGGAAGCTATCTGCGATACTGCAAGGCTGGGGCGACAAGGAAGCCCTGTTAAGATCTTATGATCAGGAACGAATTCCCATTGCAGCGCGGTTTACGCAGTTTTCTACCGGAAACCTCAACACGATGAAAGCGGCGGCAGCGACCGAGGAGATGTTCAAGGAAAGCGACGAGGGCCGGGAACAACGCCGCCGGCTGCGGAAGTATTTTGATGAAGGCTTGCGCAGAGAATGGTTCTCGCTAAACATGCATCTTGGCAATCGGTATATGAACTCAGATATTATTATATATGAAGAAGGCGAAGATCCCGACCTTATCGCGAAAGAATACGAAGAAGCCATAATATACAATCAGACAAGTCGCCCGGGTGCGCGAGCGCCACATGCTTGGCTACGGGACGGTCGCTCAATGATCGACTTTTTTGGCGGCGGCTTTGTGTTGTTGACATTTACCGATGTTGATCGGCGCGCCGCCGAGGAAGCATTTGCCGTGCAGGCCAAGGAACTTGGCATACCATTTGAAGTTCTGCTCGTTGATCAGCCCGATATCGCCAACATTTATGATCGACGGTTTGTGTTGGTCCGGCCGGATGGCCACGTAGCCTGGCGAAACGAACATCTACCGCTCGACCCGTCCTTTGTTCTCGAAAAGGTAGTTGGGAAAAGATCAAGTCTCGGCGCTCAAGATGCAAAACGATCGTCCGGCCGCTAACGACAAGGCCTTGGCATCTCTTGGATTGCTGAATTCTCGACCGGCAACATGCCGAAAAATGGATCCCATTATCGAACGAGACATGGCAAACATGATGGAACCGCGGACAAAATGGCTTCAATAGCAAATGCTGACGAACAGAATTCCCGTCCACGGGAATACGCCCGCGAAATGAACCGCCTTGAGAAACCCGAGCTGGTAGTGCTCGAGGATGCCACAAATGTCGGGGATCACCTACGCGGTGCGGTGTTGGCCATCGGCAATCTCGACGGATTCCACTTGGGACATCAGCAGCTGTAGCCGAGCAAAAATTGATTTTGCAAAGTGCCAGAATATCCAGTTGCTGTTTCAGCCACGGTTCGATGAACTATTCCGCTCAATGATACCCCAAGAATTAG
Organism: Allohoeflea poritis; assembly: GCF_027889715.1. Lineage (GTDB taxonomy): Bacteria > Pseudomonadota > Alphaproteobacteria > Rhizobiales > Rhizobiaceae > Hoeflea_A > Hoeflea_A poritis. The sequence continues at coordinate 22,758 of NZ_JAPJZH010000024.1, read as the reverse complement.
TTGCTGAGATCCTATTCAGCGGGCTGAGTGTCAAACATGTGGTGGTCGGTTCGGGCTTTCGCTTCGGAATTAACCGTACGGGTCGCACCCGCAAATTGGCGGAGCTGGCTGGTAAAAGATCGATTTTGACGACTGTAGTGTCGAAACTGGGTGCTTTCTCTTCGACGTCCGTTCAGGCCGCACTTCATCAAGGTGATATCGCCATGGCTATAATATCGCATGGCGATAATAATGTTGGGACGCCCATGGGAACCCAGTTTGGTAAGTGCTGAGCTTGGCGTGGAGATTGCCGATCAACAACTTCATCCGTTGGCAGGGTTTATATTACTTGGCGTCGATTGGTGATCAATTACATCCTCATCTCGTCGAAATTGACTCACGTGGCGCTGTCTTTTCCAACGGGTGCCTGCGGGCACGAATTCAAATTCTAAAACGCTACGACCCGAAGAAGCGTCGGATTTTCGCGATGCCGCTATCTTCGGCAGGATTACGCAATCGCGCACACCAAACGCTTCATGGCGGTCCAGCCTGAACTGATCCGCCCTGCCCTGATCCTATGTCAACCATCAAGACAAGGGCGACGATGTTGCCATTGTCAAACCGGGCGAAAAACCGGGAGTTTGAAACCAGCCTGTGTATCGCGAAAGGTCACGCCCACCGGTTGGCCGATTTTCAGATCATCAAATTCGCAGTCGACGACGTTTGTAAGCATGGCCGGCCCTTCTATGAGCGTCACATAGGCCAACACATAGGGAACGGGCGCCCGGCGAAACTGGGTGAAACTGTATATCTCACCCCTGCCGGATGCCTCACGCCATTCCGTTTCGGTGCTTCCGCAAAGTGGACAAACCGCTCGGGGATAATAGTGGGCCTTGCCACAAGTTCTACAGTATTTGAGGAGTAGCTTTTCATCCTTCGCCGCAGCCCAGAAAGGCTCGGTTTCCAGGTTTGGTGTTGGATCAGGGTAAGTTCGATCCTGCATCATGCGTCGTTCCTTTCAAGAATCAGGGTTGCACTGCCCATTCTTGTTGAGATTGCACCGCCGGTGCCGTGAACCAGTGCCAAACCGCAGTTATTAACCTGCACATTGGGATGGGCCTCGCCACGTAGTTGCCGGACTGCCTCGATCACTTTGGTCATCCCCCCGCGGTTAGTTGGATGGTTGTTGCACAGCCCCCCACCGTCTGTGTTGAAAGGTAGTTTGCCAACGCCGGAAATCAGGTTTCCATCTGCAACAAATGCACCTCCTTTTCCTTTCTGGCAAAAACCCAAATCCTCGACAGTTTCGAGAACCGTGATCGTGAAGCTGTCGTAAATTGAGGCGTAGTCGATGTCAGTGGGAACAATGCCAGCTTCGGCAAATGCTTTGGGGCCAGTGACCACAGCGCCGGTGAAGGTCAAGTCAAAATACCCGCCCGACAGGTGCTTGACTGCTTCAGCGTGCGCTTTAATGCCAACGCAACGGTCCCCCAGGTCGCGCGCAACCTCTGGCGAGACAACAATCACCGCGCCGCCGCCGTCACTGACCACGCAACAGTCCAACCGGTGAATCGGGTCCGCTATGATCGGCGAATTTATGACCTCTTCTACGGACACAACGTCGCGCAGCATTGCATGCTTGTTGTGCTGGGCGTGATGTGACGCTGCGACCTTGATCCACGCCAGTTGTTCCGACGTCGTTCCGTACTCATACATGTGCCGCTTTGCTGCCATGGCATACAAGGCCGGAATAACCGGACCGTAGGGCCTTTCAAAACTCTCTTCGGGCGGCAACAATGCCCTCGGAGTTGCCTGAGCCATCGTCGCGCCATCGGCACGAGGGCGTCCAGCCAAAGTGATCAACGCAACTTTGCACTTACCCTGCGCAATGGCTTGCACAGCATGTCCGACGTGAATCAGGTATGATGAACCTCCAGTCTCCGTGCTATCGGTATGTGTCAGATTCAAGTTCAGGTACTCGGCAATCGACATGCCGCCCAAGCCAGGCGCATCGCCAGCGCAGAAATAACCGTCAACATCTTCTTTGGTTAGGCCGGCATCCGCCAGCGCACCCAGTGCGGACTCGGCATGTAACTGGGCAACCGTCTTATCAATCGCCTTGCGTGTGGGATGCTCAAATGCGCCAGCAATAAAGGCCAGATGGTTTGATGTCATACAGCTTCTCTCCCTTTTCTTAAGCCCTGTCTTTGTCAATCAGTGCCAGCTCTGGATTGCTTCCTGCAGATCTACACGGCCGGCAGCATGGAAAGATCCCACTTAAGCGCCGGCAAAAAATGGGCGACGCGACACCCGGTGCCGTAAAATCCCCCCAGGTAACACTGCCATCCGAAGCGATTGTCACCGCGCGACCAAACAAATTTGCCTGTTTTGGGATTGTGTGTTGGCGCGGCCTCCGTGTCCGCCTTAATCGTTGCCAAGTGCTCATACCTGCGCCGCGAGGCTGCCAAGCTATCAAGATCTAGGGCGTATGGTCGGGCATATTCCAGCACCGCCGTACAGCCATTTGACAACAAGCCCATGGTCGCGAAAACTTCGCCATCATTGGCGTCATCCAGAAGCAACTCAACCAAATCACCGAAGGACATGTTGGGTTGTCGCATTGAGTACCTATCTCTCTTCTTCAGGAGCAAATACTGTATTGATCGGGCCCGCGGACGACCTCAACAGCGTAGTCACTCCAATATCAAACGCGCCTGTGGGGCGTTTTTCACCCAAACAAACAGCGCGCCAAAGCGATCTCACGCGGCGGCAGCGAGTTGCCCCCCGTGTGAACCTCATCAGACATAAACCACCTTTTTGCATACTTTCAATAAAAAGGTCTTACTTTTTATCCAAAGATGGATTAGTCACTGAAAATTCCATTTTTGCGGAACCATTTGGATGACATGTAATGCTTGATAGTTTGCTGACCGAGGCCGCTGATCGTTTTTTCCAAGATCATTATGATCAATCAGCGGGCGTGGTCGCAGAGAGTTCTGAAACCAATGCACGGCTTTGGTCCTTGCTAGTGGAAAATGGTCTTACGTTTGCATTGGTGCCCGAGTCCCTCGGTGGAGCGGGTCTGACGCTGATGCAGGCATTCGCGATCCTCAAGATAGGTGGAAAGCACGCCTCCCCGGTTCCTTTGGCCGAGACGATGCTTTCAAACTGGCTTCTGGCAATGTCGGGCTCTGCGCCGTCTGAATTGGCGCTCTCGGTGGCCCCACAGCACCCCGGCGACTCGATTCACTTAACACAACACGGCCGGTTGGTCGGGACAGTTAGGTCGATTAACTTTGCTTCGCAATGCGATCAACTGGTGGTAATGGCTACGAGCCCGCAGGGCATTCGAGCGGTGGTTGTCCGCCCGGACGACTGCATCGTTCAGGTAAAACCCGGAACATCGCCCGATCCAATTGGCGACATTGACTTAAGCCGCGTAACGCCCATTAGCGCAGGACCAAATATTGTCTCCAGGCGCCGCGCTCAGTTCCTGGGTGCGGTGGCCTATGCCGCACAAATGGCCGGCGCCCTGGAAGCGATGTTAGAGATTACCACTGATTATGTCCAAGTGCGCTCTGCATTTGGACGGACCTTGTCAAAGTTTCAGGCAGTCCAGCAAAACCTTGCGACCCTGGCGTGCGAGGTAGCAGCAGCGAACTCGGCCGTCGCCTCGGCGGCAGATGCACTCGATACGATCAAAGACGACGATGATCCGGCACTCCTCTTGGAATGTGCATCGGCCAAAATTCGAGTCGGCGAGGCCGCCTCGCTCGGATCAACCATTGCCCACCAAGCACATGGCGCGACCGGTTACACCGCGGAATATGTTCTCAGCCGCTACTCCAGACGTATTTGGGGCTGGCGAGATCAGTTCGGCAGCGAATCCGACTGGGCGATTGAGCTCGGCAATGAAATTGCAAAACAAGGTGCAGATGAGCTTTGGCCACTCATCGCATCGCGGTGAAATCCGGTGATCATTGTTATTGAAAGCTTAAAAACAATTGATCTGGGCGGCACCTACCAGTGGCCGACTTGCCTAACAATCCTTCCGTGACCGTTCTGCATTCAAGGAGTAACCGGGATGAGTGAAGCCGACAAAGTTGAGCATGTAAAATATTCGAAAGAAAAAGGCGGTCTGGCCTGGATAACGCTGAACCGGCCTGATCGCAGAAACGCCATTTTGGGTAACCATCAAGAGTTCGCGACAGTATCCAAAGTAGTCGATTATTTGCACGCCTCAGACGATGACAAGGATGTTCGCGTAACGGTCCTGACCGGTGCGGGAAAGTCATTTTGTGCAGGTGCCGATTTCAAGGGTCCCAAAAGCGGCGAAGAGGTGGGTCAGCATCCCATCGGAACGCGTGGCATAGACTACGCAAATCCCGAAAACGTCGATGACACCCGGCAATTTTTTTACCACGGGTTCACCCGAAAGATCTGCGAAATTTCCAATGTTCGCAAGCCAACCATCGCGATGGTCAACGGGACCGCCGCAGGTGTGGGAATGGATTTGGCGCTGCATTGCGACATCCGCATCGGATGTGAGAATTCGCATTTCATGGCCTATCATGGTGTTGCACAGATAATCGAAAATGGCGGAAGTTACTATTTGCCCAAGATGGTCGGCCTCGGGCGAGCGCTTGAATTTGCCTACACGAACGAACTCACAGCAGACACTGCCTATCAATGGGGGCTGCTCAACCACCTTGTCAAATCCTCGGAGATGAGGAGTTTCACACGCAATCTCTGCCAACGGATCGCTAAACAGCCGCCACTGGTTCAGTGGATCTCGAAACGCATCATGCGTGCGGCTCTCGATAGCTCGCTCGAAACGACGATGGTCATGACATCTAATGCAGCTGGGATCCTGCAATCCTCGGAGGACTCAAAGGAAGCCAAACGTGCCTTTGCCGCAAAGCGGGAGCCTGTCTTTAAAGGAAAATAATGCAGGTGGGAGGGAAAACCGGGAGGAGATAGATGGATCGGACGCTTCGGAGAATTGATAAGTTCGCAATTTGGTTGGCCGTGGCAGCACTCATATCGATCATGTTGCTGACATGTGTGTCGGTCACGGGCAGATACTTTTTCAACACGCCAATTCCGGACGATCTTTCAATAAGTGAAAAGCTGATGGTCTTTCTGGCTTTCTTGCCCCTGGCCGCGGTTCAAGCTTCCAGAGAGCACGTCTTCGTGACGATATTTTCCGACTGGCTACCCAACCGGGCGAAAGTGGTCTTGGAGATATTTGGCATTGCGGTCGGGATTGCTTTTTTTGGTCTGCTCGCCTGGGCAAGCTGGATTGCTTTCATTGAGGCTTATGCGGTCGGCTCCTACACCCAGGGCCCCCTTAATGTTCCGCATGCACCATTTAAATTCGTCCTATTTGTTGGCGTCGTGCTCTTCGTCGTCCGCCTCGTAGTCGATTTTTTCTCAGATATCACCGCCCTCATTTCCGGCCGGTCCCAGGCAAGCAAGTCCGAAGAGGATCGCGTCCTGGATATTGAACTAGACTAGGGAGAGCCACGCTCATGGATCCACTTACGCTTGGAATTATCGGATTGGCTTCGATGCTCGCGCTGGTCGCTCTGCGCGTCCCAATCGCTTTTGGGATGGGGCTCGTCGGGTTCCTCGGAACGATCGTTGCAATCGGCTGGCGGCCGGGTCGAGAATTTGATTTCGAGCGCGGCTTCAAAGCGGCGTTCTCATTTATGCAATTCGAACCCTACTCCTTTGTTGCAAGCTTTCCAATTATTGCGGTGCCGCTGTTTCTGATGATGGGTTACGTGGCCTTCCATGCCGGTTTTACAAAGGACATTTATTATACAGCGCGGGTTTGGTTGAGCCGGCTTAACGGTGGTCTGGCGATCGCATCTGTTGCGGGATGTGCCATGTTTGCAGCGGTGTCTGGATCGTCGCTCGCCACTGCCGCGGCGATGGGTAAACTGGCCGTTCCAGAAATGCTCAGGTACAAGTACGACAAGGGTTTGGCGACCGGCGTGGTGGCAGCATCTGGTACGCTCGGCTCGTTGATCCCGCCCTCGATTCTCATGGTTCTCTACGGAATCTTTACCGAGGAATCCATTGGGCAGTTGCTCCTTGCCGGCCTGATCCCCGGATTTCTTTCGGCCCTTGTTTACGCCGCGATGATTTGGGTTCGCGCGGCAATTAATCCTGAGCTGGCGCCGAGGGTTGAAGCGGTAAGCTGGGGTGAGCGTTTCCGTGCACTTAAAGGCACGTGGTCGATCATCGTTTTGTTCATCCTGGTAATGGGCGGTATTTATGCCGGTATTGTGACACCAACCGAAGCAGCGGCCGTTGGTTGCGCTGGCGCTTGGGGGTTGGGTTTTCTGGCCCGCCGGCTGGATCGACGCAAAGCCAAGCTCGCATCGATCGAAACAGCTAAGCAAGTGGCAAGTGTATTCGCGTTGGTCATCGGCGCGAAAATATTTGTTGGCTTCATCGCGCTCACCGGCGTCGCCGGCGCATTGACGGAATTGGCTGCGGCGCTCGGCGATGTGCATCCCTTCTGGATTATTCTCAGTCTTTCCGTCGTCTACATTGTCCTTGGGACTTTCATTGATCCGCTCGGCCTGATGTTGCTAACGCTACCGGTGGTGGTGCCGGTTGTCGAAAACCTGGGATATGATCTCATTTGGTTTGGCGTCATTATGATCAAACTTCTGGAAATCGGCCTAATCACTCCGCCTGTCGGTCTGAATGTCTATGTTTTGAAAGGTGTTGTTGGTGACAAGGTCCCGCTGGAGAAGATTTTCGCGGGTATCCTATGGTTCCTACTGATGGATGTTCTGACTTTGGTTATCTTGATCATGTACCCGCAAATCAGCCTTTGGCTACCGCAAGCCATGCTGGGAGGATGACCTGGGATCTGCCCGCTTCGAACCGCCCGCAGAACCTGCGTTTCAGGGGATTTCCGGGACACTTTTGGTACCCACACCAAACAAAGAAGCATGCTCAAGAATCAGAAAATCCGCTATCCTGTTGGAATAGCGGGCCAAATCTGGTTTTGGGGGCAGAATTTGAACCTGCGACCTTCAGGTTATATGCCTTGCGTTTTCCTGATCGAGTGCACGCCCGGTTCCGTCTTGGTTAACTCCTTGCGCCACCAAAGTCGGCCTGAACAGTCCCCAGACCTTGAAGAGATCTGTTGAAAAAAATGCACAAACAGCGCGTAGTAGACTTGGCCGACCCTCTTGTTAGCCGGTCACTAAATCTCGTAAACCTCCAGATCTTCAGCCACGCTGGCCGGTCCGTTGAAATTCGCCTCAAGGTCGTTTCGGGTTCTCTCGTGACCCTCTTCCGTATCCATGTGGATTCGGAAATGCGAGATCAAAAGTCTTTTGACTCCTGACGACTCTGCCATCTGCGCTATTTCAGCCGGATTGGGCGAGTTCTGTTTGATCGCCGGATGCACCTCTTCGCCGGTCAGACAGTAGCACCAGTGCAACAGGAAATCCGCATCACGTGCCAGCTTCCTGAGTGGATCACAGATGCCAGCATCGCCGGAATAGACAAACTTCTTATCGCCGCTCTCGACCGAGAACGCCATACAGTCAAAGGCCGGTTGCGCATGCGGGACTTCGCAGCTCTTGAGCATCCAGCCATTGCCCTCAAAAGCAAAACCGGGAGATATCTCGGTAACCTGGGGAGAAGGCCAAGCACGCGGGAGTGTTCCGCCGCGCGCAACCCACACCTGTTGGCTTGGCGCGAGTTCTGTACGTGCAATCAAATCTGGTGACAGAACACCTTCCCGCCCAAAGAGAAGTTCGGATTGCCGCGCAATCGGTTTGGGACCCCAAACCAAAAGCGGTTTTGCGCCCTCGTCCCACGCCGCGTGGACAAGGCGGGCATAGTCCATCATGTGGTCAGTATGGAGGTGCGAGAAGAACAGGTGCGTGATATCGGAGGGAAGGCGACCGGACCGGACCAAGTTGTCAAACACACCTCCGCCGCAATCAAAAAGAATCTTGTCTTCGCCTACCTCCAGCAAATATCCGGACGATGCACGACGGATGTAGGCTTCCGGGGAGCCCGATCCAAGAACTGTCAGTTTCATACCTTTTCCTTTCATGACGAAGCTCGCGCGATAATAGGTACGCCTGAATTGAATGCCGATCCAAGGCTTATCAATCGATCTGAAGAGAACTCGGCATGGCGTTGTCGCATCGAAGACGAAGTCAGACGACGCCTCTGGTCGCCAGGGTTTCTGATGATGGACTGCAGACCGGAGATGGATTCTGGGCAATCATCTTTCCGAAGCTGACAAGGTGATCTGGATAGCGTGATTCTCATTGATTGCTGATCGCCACAGCGAGGCACGCGCATCTGATGCCCGGTCGACAAAATGGCTGTAAGACGCGTTGGGCTCACAGTTCAGCCTCATAGGCTTCAGATGCCGCTTCGATCTTGCTCAGAATTGAGAAGTATTGCGCCTGTTCTTCAAGGCTAAGGGCCGCGATCAGATGCTCGCGCCTGCTACGCATATGCGGCAATGCCTGCTGATAGGCCAACTCCCCCTTTGGCGTGATAGAGAGAATCTGTACCCTGAGGTCGACCTCAGACTGGCGTGTATGCACGAGACCGCGCCGAATCAGATCCTGCGTGATCTTGCTCATTTGTGACTTATCCAGTCCCGAGAACCGAATGAAGTCCGCCAGACTGCCTTCTCCACGGGAACTTAAAAAAACAACCACACGCCATTCACTTAGCGACAAGTCCGAGTGCTTGCGCAGAAGCCGGTTGGCTTGAGCCGTGAGCTTTGCATTCAGCCTCGCCAGTGGGAAGGAGAGATGCTGCTCGGCCGGAATTTCGCTCATTTCTCGGACCGCTTCGGCCACATTGAACCCCCTTGGCGCTTACGTTGAAATAGACAAAAACTCGTAGATAGGTCAACTTAAAACGTTGACATATCCACTTTCTATTGCCTTAATATACCTTTGGTTGGCAAGGAGAAACAGCATGCGAGAATTTCTGCGAATTGCGGCCGCCACGGTCTTGACGGTTGCGGTCACGGTGTCCGCTAACGCAGCGGACTGGATTCCTCCGGGACCAATAAAGATGATGATTGCCTTCAGGGCAGGTGGCGGTGCCGACACTCAGGCACGATTGATTGCTGAAGATCTTCAAGAACGCCACGGCTGGGAGATCATTCCGGAGAATGTGACCGGTAAGGGCGGTCTCAATATGGCCAATCAGCTTAAGGGCGCTGCTGCTGACGGAACCGTAATCGGCATCGCGGTGACCGAGACGTTTGGCTACAACATGGCAGCAGCGCCGGGAGCAGGTATGACACCGGCCGACTTCGCGGGCCTCACGACGACGGCTGGGTTCCAGATGGGAATCGTGGCAAAAACAGATCGCGGTTGGGCCAGTTTTGCGGACATGGTCGCTGCCGCCGAAGGCGGTGAGCAGGTTCGGTTTGGCGTAATGAGCCCCCGTCTTGCCGATCTGGCCTATCTTCTTGGCAAAGCAAACAACGTCACATTCAACATCGTTGAAGTACAGGGTGGTCGTGCGGTCATGGACGGTGTAAACGCGGGCGATCTGGATGTTGGTTTCATGGCGGGGATCCAGGCACAAGGCGTCGAGACCGGAGAACTCGTTAACCTTGCATCCGCCCTGTCCGCGCCCCTGGATCAGACGCCGGAAGCGCCGACCATGGAGACCCTGGGCGTACCATTCAACTCTGATGGACAGTTTGTCTTCGTGGCACCTGCCGGCCTCGACACAACGGCGCGCGATGCGATCGCAGGTGCGATTGCAGCTGTTGTATCAGACCCGGAAACAAAAGCCGGCGGGCTTGTCCAAAGAGCATTTGGCGGTGCAACCGTCTTTAGCGGTCAGGAACTCGATGCGGTGCTCCAGTCTGAATACGAAAAGGCCGGTGAATTGCTCACCGCTGCCTCCGAGTAAACCGGAAGGCAGGAGGCCGGCCCAGAACCGGAAAATCTCTTCTGTCAGATACGTCCTAGCCGGGAGGTGCTTGTGCCAAATTCCAGCCGCGTTAACGTGATCCTCGGCTGGGCCATTGTGGTGTTTTCGCTGTTGCTGGTCTTCGTCTGGATCCCGCTCGATACGACCACCGGAGTTATTGAAAGAGTTCGCCGTCAAACCCTTATCGGCGATTCAATGGCTCCGATGATCGCAGGGATCTTTCTCTTGATTGGAGGAGCACTGTTGCTCGTTTTTGAGCGCAAGGCGTCAGATCAACCACAAATCGATCCGCTGAACCTGGGGATCGTCACGTTAATGGCGGCGGTAATTGCAGCCGGGTTCTTGATCATGCGCTTTGCCGGGCCGGCAGCAGTTGAAATCAACAATCTCATAACCGGTTCGGATCTAGAGTACCGGCTGCTCCGTGACACACCGCCTTGGAAGTATATCGGTTATTTTTTGGGAGGCGTCCTGTCGATCACCGGAGTCATTTCGCTGGCGGAGGGGCGCTTCAGTATCCGAGCGGCATTGTCTGCCGTCTGCGCAGTCATATTCATGATTGCCATCTACGACTTTCCGTTTGATGATTTGCTCCTGCCTCCCAACGGCGATTTTTGATGACCCCGCTCGAATACGTATGGTCAGGAGTGCTTGCGGTGTTTCAGGGCCCGGAACTGTTTTCTGTTCTTGGCGTTTCGATCTCCGTTACTTTGGTGATGATATTCTGCGGCTTCCTCCTGGGAATAGCAGTGGGAGCAACGCCAGGACTGGCAGGCCCAATCGCTATGGCGATTTCGCTGCCGATCCTGATATCGGTGTTTGGCTTCACACCGGACGCACTTCTGCCGGTAATGGGTTTTTTGATCGGCATCATGAAAGGAGCCACCATAGGTGGCGCCGTTCCCGCAATTCTCTTCAATACACCTGGGACGCCAGACGCGTATATGACAACGCTTGACGGTTACCCGATGACCCAAAAGGGTCAGGCAACGAAAGCGTTACGGGTTGCACATTTCTCTTCGGTATCTGGAGATACCTTTTCGGATATTGTCTTGATCATGTGCGCGCCTTTTCTGGCTATTTTGGTGGAGAGCTATCTCGATCTTCCGGAAAAAACCGCTCTTCTGATCCTGTCTCTTTCCTTTATCGCTGCTGCCGTCGGTGGTTCACCAGCAAAGGGTTTGGTCTCCGCGGGACTTGGTTTGCTTGTTGCATATGTCGGGACCGGTCAGGATTTTTACCCCAGGCTGACAATGGGAATGCCGGCATTTGGTCAGGGATTCCCTCTAGCCGCCGCAATTTTAGGCGTTCTGATTGTCGGTGCCGTTTTCCATGAACTTGCTCAGTATTGGCGAGAACGCGATGCTGAGCGTCTGGAGACAAAGCTTGTCGAAGACGCCAGCCAGAGTCTTTCATTGGCGAACATCCGCGGACTAATGCCCTACATCGCGCGTTCCGCAGTTATTGGAACGGCTATCGGTGCGTTGCCTGGCATCGGATCCACCTTGGCCGCAACCCTTGGCTACACGGTGGGCAAACAACGGTACGACAAGAGGCGCAAGGAAGACGAACCCGCTTTCGGCGAGGGAGCTCCGCAGGGGGTTGCCGCGACTGAGGCGGCGAACTCCTCAGTTTCAGGTGCTAACCTGATCCCCGTGCTATCGCTCGGGATCCCGGGCAACACAGCGGCTGTGTTTCTGATCCTGGCAGCCGAAAGTATTGGCGGCTTCAATCCCGGGCCATCGGTATTCAAGTTCGATGCGGAGCGAGTCAATCCTGAATTGGTGATTGCGTTTGGACTCTTCACAGCCATGATCCTCGCCAACATCATGAATTGGACAATCGGCGGTCTGTTTATGCGTTCCATGGGCATCATGACTCGCGTCCCAAAACAGATCCTCCTGCCGATCGTTCTGATGCTGACGTTGACGGCAATCTATGTCCAGGAAACCGATATGGCAGCCGTGTGGTTCACATTGGGCTTCGGGTTGCTGGGATATGGAATGCGCGTGCTGGCGATCTCTCCACTGCCGTTTGTCATCGCGTTTATCCTAGGCGGGAAGATCGAAGACAGCGCACGCCAGGCGTTTGCCGCAACGGGCGGGGATCCGTTCTTTCTGGTTTCGAGCCCGGTAGCAGCAACCTTCATGATATTGGCCGTCGTGGTGGTATTCGCATCTACCGGTCGACGAAGGTTAGCAGGATGAGCCGGAGACCCACATGATCAAAAACATCCTTGTTGCCTACAACGGTTCGGAATCTTCGGACGCGGCGTTGCATGCGGCCTTGATGATGCATGAAAAATACGGCGCACATGTCACAGGACTGTTGGCACATCGCAGCGCGCAAGCACGATTGAGCCAGGAAACGTGGATACCGGAGAGTTTGCGCCAGACACTTGATGAGCTGGAGACGCAAAACCACACGAAGTGGCAGTCCCGCTTTGAAGAGCAAGCCAAAGGAAAAATCGCCGGTGATATGCTGCACTGGATCACGATCGAAGGTGATGCGGATGCGACCGTTGCCGATTATGCGCGTCTATACGACATCACTGTCGTCGGCCGTCGGGACGTGGTTCAGGGTCGTGAACGGCTGAGCTTGCATCCTGACAGGATTGCTGTCGCCAGCGGACGGCCCGTTTTGGCAATTCCACGCAACCTTCGCCCGGAAGCAATCCACAAAGACGCCGTTTTGGCCTGGGACGGTCAACGAGCTGCGACGCGGGCCCTGCACGATGCAATGCAGATTCTCGAGACCAAGCAGCGGGTCCATATCATAACGGTTGAGACTGGAAATCTGGGTCACCCTCTAAAAGGAATGGATGTCGAAACTGCATTGTCACGACATGGAATCGACACGGAGATGGCGCGATTACCCCTCTCCGAAGCCGGGATTGCACAGACCATTCTCGACTATTGTAGTCAATGCGGCGCTGGACTGCTCGTCATGGGGGCTTTTCAACGCAGTGTCTTTAGAGAAGAGCTTTTTGGCGGTGTGACCAAGGACGTCCTGGCTGCATCTGCCGTCCCCATCCTGTTCGCTCATTAGTGGACTGGCGACCGTGGTACGAAATCAAGCTAGACTAGGGACGTCGAATATAGGCTGTCGCTTCGATCTCCAAGAGAGCCTCATTCTCGATGAGGTCATTGATCACAAGCATCGACATGGCTGGAAAGTGCTTTCCGAATACCCTGCGATACGCTTTGCCGACTTCTTTTAGATTGGCCAGGTACTCGGCTTTGTCTTTCACAAACCATGTCATGCGACCTATATCGGTTACCTCGCCGCCTGCCGCCCGTACAATCTCTGCGATATTTGACAACGCTTGCTCCGTTTGATCCACGAATCCTCCGTCGGGGAACTTGCCACGTTTATCCCAGCCGATCTGACCGCCAATGTGCAAAGTACCGTCAGGCATCTGAATGCCATTTGAGTATCCTATCGCCGGCGCCCAGCCATCAGGGTGAATGATCTCCGATTTCATGTTCGCGACTCCATGGGTGTGTTTCAACTATTGCCGACATCTGTCTCGCGGCTGTTCGAGCACGCGTGACAAAAGGACTTTCAGGTCACTTTCGCTTTCTTCTGATACTTCGGATCGCGCCACACTTCGTTCGAGATCACTTCTTCGATGATCTCCGCGGCGGCCACGCAATCATGTTTGTCAAGGTAAAGCGGAGTGAAGCCGAAACGCATGATGTCAGGACTGCGGAAGTCACCAATGACACCGCGATCAATCAATGCTTGCATCGCTGCGTAGCCCTTTTCGAAAGTAAAAGAAACCTGGCTGCCGCGCATCCCGCCGTCTCGTGGTGAGGCGAGACAGAGTTCGGGGCATCGTGTCTCAACTTCTGAGATGAAGAGCTCCGACAACTCCTGCGACGCGTGACGGATCTCGTTCATGTCGACTTGATCCCAAACGTCCAGCGCCGCGTCGAGCAGTGACAATTGCACTACCGGCGGAGTTCCGACGCGAAGTCGTTCTGTGGAAAATGCGGGTCGATAGACCAGTTCCATAGCGAATGGCGCATCATGACCCATCCACCCCGCCAAGGCTGGCTCAACATTTTCAATGATGTCCGGGCGGACATAAATGAAGGCTGGAGCACCAGGTCCGCCATTGAGATATTTGTAGGTACAACCGACCGCAAACTCGGCGTTTGTTCGTGCTATTTCCACCGGCATTGCGCCGGCGGTATGGGCGAGGTCCCAAATCATGACCGCACCTGCCTCGTGCGCAGCCGCGGTAATGGCTGCCATGTCATGCATGCGCCCGGTACGGTAATCGACGTGTGTCAACATGACGACGGCCACGTCTGCGTTGATTTCCCCAGCGACATCCTCTGGCGCGGACAAGCGAAGGTCATGTCCCTTGTCGATGGTCCGGATCAGGCCTTCGGCCATGTACAGATCGGTTGGAAAGTTTCCGGTGTCCGACAAGATGACTTTGCGATCCGGGCGCATTTTCAATGCGGCCGCCAGAGCCTGATAGACCTTGATTGAAAGCGTGTCACCGGTGGCGACGCTGCCATTTGGGGCACCGATGAGCTGCCCTATGCGGTCGCCCACACGTTGCGGCAATGAGATCCAGTCAGCTCTATTCCATGCCCGAATCAGCTGCTGCCCCCATTCGTTGCATATCACCGCCTGCCCGCGTTCCATCGCGCCTTTTGGCAGTGGCCCCAAAGAATTTCCATCGAGATAAATCACGTTCCTTGGGATGTCGAAGAGCTCTTTTCTGGGAAGCGGCATTATTAAAGATCTCCCCGCAGGCGCCAGAGTTCGGGAAACAATTCGACTTCGAGCATGCGTTTCAGATACTTCACGCCAGACGTGCCGCCGGTGCCACGTTTGAAACCAATCACTCGTTCAACGGTGGTGACGTGATTGAATCGCCAACGTCGGAAGTAGTCTTCCAGATCAACAAGTTTTTCGGATAGTTCATACAGTGTCCAGTATCGATTGATATCCTGATAAACCAGTTTCCATTTTGCTTGCACCTCCGGAATTGCCACATGTGGGCAGTCCAATTGAGGTTCCGGCGCTGCGCTTTCATCTCCATCGATGGTCTTAAAGAGAAAACGGATAACCTCATCATAAAAACTCGGGCGTTCGAGTTCTTCGGTCAGCGCCTGAAGGACGTCCGGTCGATGCTCGTGGGGCTTGAGCATGTTGGGATTTCGGTTTCCCAAAACGTATTCGATCATGCGGTACTGATAGGATTGAAAACCCGATGACGGTCCAAGCCATCGGCGAAAACGCGTGTAATCTGCGGGAGTCATTGTACGCAGGACATCCCACTGATTGTTGAGTTGTTCGAATATGCGACTGACACGTGCAAGCATCTTGAACATATTAGCGGTGTCGCCTGCTTTCAGCGCTTGCCTTGCAGCAGACATTTCGTGCAGTATCTGCTTCATCCAGAGTTCTGCGGTCTGGTGCTGAATGATGAAGAGCATCTCGTCATGCGCATCGCTCAGACAATGCTGCTGCGCCAGCACGTTATCGATGTGCAGATAGTCCCCGTAAGACATCGAGTCGGAGAAGTCGGTTTGGGCGCCTTCAGAACCGGGATCGTAGGGTTGTTTGCTCATGATGATTGCTTCAGTTTGAAACGCTGGATCTTGCCGCTTTCTGTCTTCGGTAAAGCGTCCGCGAAAACGATGGAGCGGGGATACTTGTATGGTGCGATCGTCGCCTTGACGTGATCCTGTAGTTCTTTGGCGAGGCTGTCGGAGAGCTCAAGAGCTGCATTGAGGACTACATGAGCCTGCACAATGCTGCCTCGCTCGTCGTCGGGAACACCCACGACCGCACACTCGGCAACCGCATCGTGTGATAGCAAAGCAGCTTCTACCTCGGGGCCGGCGATGTTGTAACCGGATGATAAGATAATGTCGTCGTTGCGCGCGGAAAAATAGAAATACCCATCTTCGTCCTGCCAGAATGCGTCACCGGTGATGTTCCAGCCGTCTTGCACATATTCATTCTGACGCTCGCCGCGCAAATAGCGACAGCCTGTCGGACCCCGTACAGCCAAACGGCCGATATCACCGTGCGGTACCACCTCACCATCCTCGCCGATGATTCTCGCCTCGTAACCGGTCACCGGCTTGCCCGTACATGACGGCTGGTGATCCTCAAATCGGTTGGTGATGAAGATGTGCAACAATTCTGTCGCACCGATCCCATCGAGCATGGGTTTTCCGGTCTTCTGTTTCCATTCCTCGTACACCGGCGCGGGGAGCGTCTCCCCGGCAGAAACGGCGGCGCGCAGTGATGAAAGGTCAGCACCTTCATCCATGGCTCCCATCATCACCCGATAAGCCGTCGGTGCCGTGAAGCAAACCGTGGCTTTGTATCTTTCGATGATTTCGATCATGTTTGGCGGTGAGGCCATCTCCAACAACGCCGCCGTGGCGCCGAAGCGGAGCGGAAAGATCGCCAGGCCACCCAATCCAAAAGTGAAGGCAAGCGGCGGAGAGCCGACAAAAATATCGTCGGGCCGGACCTTCAGCACTTCCTTCGCATAGCCATCTGCTATGATCAGGAGATCACGGTGGAAGTGCATCGTCCCTTTTGGCTCGCCGGTAGAACCTGACGTGAAGCCGATCAATGCGACGTCGTCCTGGCTGGTATTCACAGCATCGAACTGCACCGGCTTCTCAAGCGCCAGACGATCGAGTTCCGCGTCGTGGTTCGATGTGCCATCAAAGCCCACCACCGTATTGAGACCGTCACTTTCAAGGGCGCAAGCCGTCATTTCATCCATCAGGCGTGTGTCACAAAGGGCGTGTGTGATCTCAGCCTTGGCGACGTATTTTGACAGTTCACCGGCACGCAGCATCGGCATCGTGTTGACGACAACTGCACCGACTTTGGTTGCGGCCAACCAGCACGCAACCATCGCCGGATTGTTGGCGGAACGGATGAGTACGCGATTGCCCGGCCTTACGGCGAGATCGTCCGCAAGGACATAAGCTAGTCGATTGCTCCAATCCGCCAGTTCCTTATAGGTTCGGCGCCGCCCGTTTCCGATCAACGCGATGTTGTCGCCAAACCCCTTTTCAACCATAACATCGGTCAGCTCGGTGGCGACATTCAGTCGATCCGGATAGTCAAAACCGTCCAAATTCAGATCGGGCCATTGATCCTGGGTTGGCAGGTTATCACGCGCGAAAGTGTCGGTATGGGCCGTTGATCCGAGCATCCTGATTACTCCTGACGATTTGGGAATGTCAGCCACACATGCGCCGCGCGCTCAGCGTCTGGCGTACCTTTGCGGGCGCGCAACGCTCCAATCTCAGATTGTGCACGAAGGTGAGGTGTGCACGGCTTATGTCTGGTTCCGGCAAGAGCACTGCCCGAGCTTTTTCTTTGTTGCAGACAGATTGCTCGAGTGAGAAAGATCATACGCGTATCGCCTCTGAAGCGCGGTCGGCGAGGCGCCACGCCTGATCGCGTCCGGCCAGATAGGGCAGAGGCCATGATGCCTGGCGATCGCCTATCTTGGCCGCCTCGCGAAGCGTCCAATAGGGATCAGCCAAGTGGGGCCGTCCAACGGCAACCAAATCTGCTCTGCCAGCCATGAGGATCGAGTTGGCGTGATCCGCCTCGAAAATGTTTCCGACGGCAATGGTTTTGATTCCAGCATCGTTGCGGATCCGATCACTGAACGGCGTTTGGAACATGCGGCCATATACGGGATTTGCGTCTGGAGTCGTCTGTCCGGCCGAAACATCAATGACGTCGGCACCGGCCGCGCCGAAGGCTCTGGCTATGTGCACCGCGTCTTGTGGCGTAATGCCATCGTCTCCGACCCAGTCATTGGCCGAAATTCGGACCGACATGGGTTTGTTATCAGGCCAGACGTCGCGCATTGCAGCAAAGACTTCGAGCGGATAACGCAAACGGCATTCCAGATTGCCGCCGTACTTGTCGGACCGAACGTTGGAAACCGGTGAGATGAAGGAAGAGAGCAGATATCCGTGCGCGGCGTGAAGCTCGATCATGTCGAAACCAGCGCGATCGGCCATTTCGGCAGCGGCAACAAACTGAGACTTGATTTCCTGCAAGTCGGTCTCTGTGGCCTCCATCGGAACCGAGTTTCTGTCCGTCCACGGAATTGCCGAGGCTGAAATCAATTCCCAGTTTCCGGCTTTAAGGGGTGTGTCCATCCCCTCCCAGCCTATATTGGTGGAGCCCTTTCGTCCGGAATGACCTATCTGGCAGCAGATTTTCGCATCGGTTTCTGCGTGCACGAACCGAGTGAGGCGCTTCCAGGCGATCTCATGGTCCGACGCGTAAAGCCCCGGACATCCCGGCGTGATCCGGCCCGTGTCTGAAACGCAGGTCATTTCGGTGTAGACGAGCCCAGCACCTCCTTTTGCGCGTTCCCCATAGTGGATGAGATGCCAATCGGTCGGGCACCCGTCGACTGCCTTGTATTGCGCCATTGGCGAAACTACGATGCGGTTTTTGAGTTCCATTTCCCGCAAGCGGAACGGAACCAACATGGGCGGTAGAACGGGAGCGTCAGCTTTCATTCCAGCCTCGCGCATGAACCAGCGTTCTGCCTGCTCCAGCCATTCGGGGTCACGAAGCCGCAGATTTTCATGACTGATCCGTTGCGATCGCGTCAACATGGAGTAGTTCAGTTGGACGGGATCCATACCAAGATAGCGCTCGACCGATTCAAACCACTCAAGCGAGTTCCGGGCTGCTGATTGGAGGCGCAGGACTTCCAGCCGGCGCTCTTCCTGATATCGGGTAAATGCCTTTTCCAGACTGCTTTCCGTGTGGATGTATTCCGCGAGTGCGATCGCACTTTCGAACGCGAGTTTTGTGCCCGAGCCTATCGAAAAATGTGCGGTTGCAGAGGCGTCCCCCAACAGCACGACGTTGTCATGGTGCCATTTTTCGCACAGCACCCGCGGGAAGCGAATCCAAGCAGAACCACGGATGTGATTCGCATTGGTCATTAGTTCATGGCCACCAAGGTGATCCTTGAAAATGGTCTGGCAGATCTCGATGCTTTCCTGCTGGCTCAGTTGCGCAAACCCAAATTGATCAAAAGTTTCCTGAGAGCACTCGACGATGAACGTGGCTGTATCCTCGTCGAACTGGTAGGCATGAGCCCAGATCCAGCCATGCTGGGTCTCTTCAAAAATGAACGTGAACGCGTCCGAGAATTTCTGATGTGTGCCCAACCAGATGAACTGGCATAGGCGTTGGTCGATTTCGGGTTTGAACGCATCGGAGTACAGAGCGCGGGTTTTTGAATTCAGACCGTCCGACGCCACGACCACATCGAAGCTCTTTCGATACTCCTCCGCACTGTCCACTTCGGTCTCGAAGCGCAGTTCAACGCCGACCTCCCGTGCGCGCTCTTGAAGAATGAGCAAGAGTTTTTTGCGCCCGATCCCACAAAATCCGTGACCGGAAGAAATGTGTGTCTGGCCTTCGTAGTGGAGTGCGATGTCATCCCAGTACGCGAAGTTTTCACCAATGGTTCTGGCGCTGACCGCATCGTTTGCGGCAAGGTTTTCAAGAGTTTCGTCCGATAGCACCACGCCCCACCCGAACGTATCATCGAACCGGTTTCGCTCGATGACGACGACTTCTTGCAAAGGGTCGCGCAGTTTAGCGGAGATAGCGAAGTATAGCCCAGCCGGCCCACCACCCAAACACGCTATACGCATGGTTTCCTCCATTGTCTCAATGCTGTGCCCCTTGGACGATCAGTTGCGAACGCTGTGTTCATAACGCGAAACCAAATATATTTCAAGCTTGAAATTTTTAAACTTAAAATATATGCTTTTGCGAAACAGCCATAAGGGAGAGAAGCGCGATGCAAAACTCGAAATCCATCGAAAGCGTTCACGTAACGCCGGAAACTGCGCGAGCCAAGCCGGAGGCTTTGAATTGGGAGGACCCGTTCCTCCTGGAAAACCTGTTGTCAGATGAAGAACGAATGATACGCGACACAGCGCGCGCCTATTGTCAGGACAATCTGGCGTCGCGTGTGATCGAGGCAAATCGGCGCGAAGTGTTCGACCGGGACATCATGACGGAAATGGGTGAACTCGGCCTGCTGGGCCCGACAATTCCCGAGGCCTATGGCGGGGTTGGAACGAACTATGTCTCCTACGGCTTGGTTGCGAGAGAAGTCGAGCGCGTCGATAGCGGTTACCGCTCGGCCATGTCCGTACAGAGTTCACTTGTGATGCATCCGATCTTTGCCTACGGGTCGGAAGAGCAGCGCAGCAAGTACTTACCCAAACTGGCTTCCGGCGAGTGGGTTGGCTGCTTTGGTCTGACCGAACCAGACCATGGCTCTGATCCGGGATCGATGATCACACGGGCAAAGAAGGTGGACGGCGGCTATCTTGTGTCCGGCGCCAAGAACTGGATTACCAACAGTCCGATTGCCGATGTCTTTGTGGTTTGGGCCAAGTCCGACGCGCATGAAGCGCGCATCCGAGGTTTTGTTCTCGAAAAGGGTATGAGCGGTCTCGATGCACCCAAGATCGAGGGAAAATTCTCACTGCGCGCATCTGTCACCGGCATGATCCAGATGAGCGATGTCTTTGTCCCCGAAGAGAACCTTCTCCCAAATGTTGAGGGGCTAGCCGGACCGTTCGGCTGCCTGAATCGGGCACGATTTGGCATCAGTTGGGGCGCCATGGGTGCGGCGGAAGCCTGTTGGCATGCCGCGCGCAACTACACACTGGAACGCAAGCAGTTCGGAAAGCCACTTGCGGCAATGCAACTTATCCAAAAGAAGCTCGCCGACATGCAGACTGACATCTCGTTTGGATTGCTCGGCTCGTTGCGGCTGGGGCGTATGATGGACGCCCATGAAAATTCTGCCGAGCTCATCAGTCTCGTCAAAAGAAACAACTGCGGAAAGGCTTTGGCGATCGCTCGCGAAGCACGGGACATGCACGGTGGCAACGGTGTTTCGGATGAGTATGGCGTAATCCGGCACGTCATGAACCTTGAAGCGGTCAACACTTACGAAGGCACGCACGATATCCACGCGCTCATCCTTGGACGCGGTCAGACCGGTCTGCAGGCATTCTCATGAGCATTGCGAAGATCAACTGGGACGACGCGTTTTCAAATGCGCGTTACATCGACAAAGGCGAGGATTATCCTGATTTATGGGCCAGGCGTGCAGCCGATTATCGGTCCAGTGCTTTCACTATACCGGATGTTCCATACGGCTATCACAGACGCGAGCGTATGGACATTTTCCGCCCGGATGGCGAACCAATTGGCTTGGCGGTTTTTGTTCACGGTGGCTATTGGTCTGAATTCGACAAATCCAGTTGGTCCGACCTCGCCGCTGGCGCTGTGAGCCTTGGTTGGGCCGTCGTAATACCCAGCTATACCTTGGCGCCCGAAGCCAGGATTAGAGATATAACCCGACAAGTCGGCCACGCGATTGAAGGTGCCTCTGAGAAGTTCGACGGCCCGGTCAGATTGGCAGGTCATTCTGCCGGCGGACATCTTGTCACCCGAATGATCTGCGACGACACCCCTCTCCCGCCGGGTGTGCTCTCAAGAATCGATCGTGTGCTCTCCATAAGCGGGCTGCATGACTTGAGACCGCTTCGTCTGACTGAGATGAACGTTTTGCTAAAACTCGACCAGAAGGAGGCCGAGATCGAAAGTCCCGTGCTGCATGATCCTGTTGCAGGGCCAGAACTAACATGTTGGGTTGGAGACGACGAACGGCCAGAATTTGTCCGTCAATCTCGATGTTTGGCCGAAGTCTGGGCCAGCAAGGGCCTACCTACAAGTTTCGTTCAAGATCGGGGAAGGCATCATTTTGATGTCATAGACGGACTGAAAGTTCCCTATCATCCGCTAGCTCGCACCTTCGCTGGAGACCATCATGAGGCAGTAGAACATTGAGAGATGAGGACTGAGTGCGGCATTGACCAGATTGCCGGGTGCTGTCTGCGCCCATTGCTGAGCGCCAATGCACTGCTTTTCCTGATCAACCTGCTGACACTGGTGATCGTCGTTACCTTTCCCGGCATAAGACTGTGGTTACCCGGCAATCTTGGATATTAGATCGAGGAGCTTCCATGAACGACGCAAGCCCGCTTCCTGATGGTCCGGTTACTTCCTCTACCATTCGGTAGGACAATATCCGGGCAAGGCAATGGATATCCGAAGACGGATCAACAATGGCTGCCTCTCGGTCGGTCGGACCGTTGGGTTGGCATCGAATTCTCCATGTCTTGGTTGGATTTTTTGCCCTGAGATGGTTGCAAGCAGTACTTGAACTCGCGGCCTTCATGAATTCACGTGGTAATCATGAGGTGACCCATTCTTGTTTCAGAAATACAAACTCTCAAACATATCTTCAATCTCTTGAATTTATTAGATTTTTGCAGCACCCGGCTGGATTCGGACCTGTGACCTCTGCCTTTTGAGGGCTGAGTTCGCACTTGGCTTAATTTTGATTTTCGAGTGGTACCCATTTGGTACCCATACCAAAATTGAGAAGTGTCCAAGAATCAGAAAACCCGACATCCTATTGGAATACCGGGTTGATTTTGGTTGCGGGGGCAGGATTTGAACCTGCGACCTTCAGGTTATGAGCCTGACGAGCTACCGGGCTGCTCCACCCCGCGTCAACTTTTGTGTCCTGCGCTCGAACCGAAGCGAAACTTGCACCTTAATCGGCGCTGAAAATGGCTTGGCTCGAACATTTTAAAGAGAAGATATGTTTTTGCTTTTTGCGGACCTGGCGGTGCCCTACTCTCCCGCGTCTTGAGACGAAGTACCATTGGCGCAGGGGTGTTTCAC
>NZ_JAPJZH010000023.1 GCF_027889715.1 Allohoeflea poritis | reverse complement strand
CGCTGGTTCGGCTGTGCATCGTCTTTACTTTGCCTATTAGAATGCTAACATGTTAGTTGATGATTTCATCGCGTCAAGCCCCAAGATGACGTGCGGCCAAAATCAGATAAGGAATCGCCCCGGGGCTATCGCAGAAAGTGCAATGTGGTGCGGTCAGATCATCGGGCAGGCGAGGTTGGATATCGCGCCGGGCGAACATGTGCATGTCCGTAATCTCGGCATGACCGGACACATCCAGCACCATGCCTTAGCATCGCTCAATACGCTGCTTGCCGATATTCCGGATGTGTGTCTTCTGTGGCGGTATGTGACGAAGTTTTGCGAAAAAGCTGGCGCAATGACCATCAAACGGCGACGGCAAATCCTCAGCTTCAGATATCTGTTCCGGCGGTGGTTCCAATAGGTTCCGATGTCAACTGGTTGCAGCTGCCCGCGCGACAATCACGAGATCGCGCGTTCTTCTGCTGTAGGTGACAGGTCGTGGCGATCTTCCGCCGCCAGGTAAAAAATTTCAATGGGCTGGCCGGGGCCGCGTTTTATCCGGACGCGACCCCGGCGACCCATTCGTCGTTACTGTGAGAACGCAAATGCTCTTTGAGGGTTTGCCACAAAGAATTTCTCGAGCAGTTTTTCGCCGTCAAAGCCGGCCTCGCCGGCCTCCTCGACGAAGCGGGGGCGCCATTTTTCCAGAATGAAGCCCATGCCGAGGCCGCCTTTTCCATAGCTGGCGAACATGGTCTTTCGCGCGATATCGCCGCCGATCATGATCTGATCCTCGTGGCCGGCGCGCACAAGGTCGAGAATGCAGCGGGTCCGCACATTCTCGGGATAGTATTTTACGCGGGTTATGCCGTCGAAGGAGAAGAATGCGCCGGTCTCGGCCACTTTCCGATGCACCCACGGATCCGGGTTCCGGTCGAGATGCGCAATCGTCAGGTAGCGTGGATCGACACCCTCCTGATGCAGCAGATCGAGCTGCTCCAAAGGCATGGTACCAAGCTCTGTATGGGCGTGAATGGGTGCGCCGGTTTCCTTGTGGGCATCGAGCGCGGCGTAAACGGTTTTGACTTCAAGCTCGGAGATAGTGTTGTAGCCGGTCCCGAACTTGACCACGCCGCCCCTGATGTCGGTGCCGTCCATGCCGGTGGTGACTTCGCGCGTTACGTGTTCCGCCAGTTCCTTGCGTGACAGAGAGCCGATCCATTCATTGAAGGTCCGTTTGCCGTCGTTCATGGTGCCGGGCCACATCAGCGACTTGTTGAATCCGGCCGTGGCAATGATCTGGACGCCGATTTCGTTGGCGATGCGCCTGACCGTGGCGACGTCCCGGCCATAGTCGATGGCGGTGGCGTCGTAAATGGTCCTGCCGCCCGCATTGGCGAAGAGCTGTAGCTCGGCCCTGGATGCTTCGGCATCATCCAGCAGAAGATCGTCATCTCCTTTTTCCTTCCAAAGCTGAGGAACGCAGTAGATGTGATCGTGGCAGTAGGTTACACCCATGTCGCCAGGGTTGATGTCGCCGTTGACGGTTCGTACAAACGTCATGTCGCTGACTCCTATGAAAAAGATTTTCAAACTTTAGCTAACTGAAGTGCGGCCAATTGAAAAGACTGAATATCAATTATGGAAAAACTTTGCATATTGGTCATGCTTTGATACGGTGTCGCCGTGATTCAGAGAAGCGTCAAGCTTGTGTTGAGAGCTTGAGTGCAGGCAAAGTCCGGCGTTGAGCGACGAGGTGCACCGTTATGACCGTTGAAGCCAAGCACCTGTCACGTGCGGCGTTTGCAGAGCGCATCAAGCAGTGTCCGGTTGCCATTCTACCCATGGGGGCGACGGAGCAACACGGCCCGCATTTACCGCTGGGTGTGGACATCATACTTGCGGAGGCCCTGTCGAAGCGGGTGGCGGAAATCACCGGTGCGACCGTGCTTCCCGCAATGCCCTTCGGCTATTCATGGGTCTGGCGCGATGATCCTGGATCGGTCAGTCTTGAATCAAGAACGCTCGAGGACGTTGTCGTCCAGGTTGCGGAAAGTCTGGCGCGCCATGGCGTGCGGCACCTGTTTTTGATCAATGGGCACGAAGCCAACGCATCCACCATGAAGCAGGCGGCACGCCGTCTCTGGGACCACAAGGATGTCAAAGTGTGGCGCCTCTTCTATCCCGATCTCGCCACGGTGATGGGCGAGCATTGCGAAAGTCCGACCTGGAACGGTATTGTGCATGCCTGCGAGTTTGAAACATCGTTGATGCTCGCCGTGGCGCCGGAGCTTGTCGACATGTCCAAAGCCGTGCGGGAGTATCCGCCCGCGGACAAGGGCTACTTCATGGGCGGCAGGCCGATGGGTGAACTGAGCCAAAGCGGTGTTTTCGGCGATGCGACGCTTGCGACGGCTGAAAAGGGCGAGGCCATGATGGAAATCTTTGTTCAGTCCATGTGCGACGCAGTCAACGAAATCTGTGGCGCGTCAGAATAAAAATCGTGCTGCCTGACCCGACGCGTGCCGCGGTCCTGTTGAGTAGTATATTGCCATGAACGATATCTTCAGCCGCATAGCGACCACCTATCCGAGCCTGAAAAAGGCGGAAAAGCGCATTGCCGATCTTATTTTGTCGGACGCGGATTTCTTTCTTCGCAGTTCCATTACCCAGGTTGCTGAAGCGGCCGAGGTTTCGCCGTCGTCGCTGACACGCTTCAGCCGCGCGCTTGCCGTTGAAGGGTTTCGGGAGCTCAAGCTCTCCGTTGCCCAGGCGAAAAGCGCGCAGAGCCCTTATTACCATCAATCGGTGCAGGCGCTAGACGAGGCGGAGCTTGCCGAGGGGCGCCTGGAGTACCTTTATCTTCAGCAGGTTGTCTCTGCGCTGAACTCGACTTTCTCACGCCTGAACGCGGAAGCGCTGGTGGACGTGATCGGTGCGATCCGTTCGGCGCGGCGCATCGTGATTTTCGGCGTTGCCATCTCCGGCCTCATCGCGAACGAAATGGCCATGCGTCTGATGCGGCTTGGCTTCGATGCGACCTACAATGCCGATCCGCATTTCGCGCGCATATCCTCAAGCCTGCTTCAGCCCGAAGACGTAGCCATCTGCATTTCCCATACCGGCCGTTCGCAGGAGGTCCTGGATGCAGCGCGCATGGCGCGCGAGCAGGGCGCGCAGGTGATCTGCATGACTGCGCCCCACACGCCGCTTTCGCGTGAGGCGCACCATCATCTGGAGATATCGGTTTTTGAGGAAATCGACATCTACACGCCCTCCATTTCGCATTTCGCCTACCACTATGTGATCGGTTTGCTGGCCTTCCATATCGGCCAAAGCGCTGCGCTCGATCGCGAGGACCTGTTGCAAAAGATAAAAGCGGGTTTAAAGCCCGGACAATCGCTTTCCTGACAGGAAGAAAATATTTCCCAAATTTTTTTCCATAAAATACAATAGTTTATCAAAAAAAATATCAAGAAAGAAAATCTTTACAATTTCGAGTTCGATGGATAGTGTTCTTTTCGAGACTTTTGCCAGTCGCGCTGCCGTAACGCGTAAACAGCCGACATCAAGACGCCGAAAGGGACCATCATGAAACGCTCCGGAATTCTTGCTGCCGCCACCATCGTTTTTCTCGCCTCAGCCGGCACAGCCTCCAGCGACGTCACTTTGCATCCTGGCCTCGGGCCCGCCGAAGGCGCGAAACTGGTGGATACGTCCCGATACGAAAGCCGCCGCGACGGCGGCTACACGATCGGCTTCTCCAATGTCTTCACGGGAAACAGCTGGGTCATTCAACTGCTTGAAGAGGCTGAATGGCGGGCAGACCAGTTCCCGGAAATTGAGAAGTACATTGTCACGAATGCAAATTTCGATCCCGCCAAGCAGGTCGCCGATGTCGAAGACATGCTGGCACAGGGTGTCGATGCTATCGTGATCAATCCCACGTCGCCGGTGGCGATCGTGCCCGTCCTGGAGCGTGCCTATGATTCCGGCGTTGCCGTCATCATCGTCGCCGCGGACGCTGAAACGGACAAGGCCACCGTCCGCATCCTGGCCGACCAGGTGAAGTTCGGGCGCGATGGCGGTGAGTTCCTGGTCGATGCGCTCGATGGAAAAGGCAAGATCATCTCATTGCGCGGGATCGCCGGCATCTCCGTCGACACCGATCGCTGGAATGGCGCTGCGGGCGCATTTGAAGGTACCGATATCGAAGTCGTCGGCGAGGTTTACGCCCAATGGGCGTATGACCAGGCCCGTCAGGCTTGCGAGAGCCTTGCACTGGCGCATCCGCAGATCGACGGTGTGTGGTCGTCCGGCGGTGCGATGACCCAGGCCTGCATCGAGGTATTCAATGAGCTTGGCCGCGACCTCGTCCCGATGACGGGCGAGGCGAACAATGGCTTCTTTGGCGCCTGGGTCGAGAACAAGGACAAGGGCTTTGACTCGATCGCTCCGCAGAACCCGACCTGGATGGTCGCCGAAGGTGTCGCAGCAGCAGTTGGCGTTCTCAATGGGGACGATATCTACACAGAATACCAGGTGATCGCCGAGCCATATACCGCCGACAACCTCGAAGAGCTTTATCGCCCGGACCTCAATGACTCCTATTGGGTTGGCACAATCCTGCCCGATGATAAACTCAAAGAGCTGTACGGCCAGTAAGGACAGCAAGGCGGTCTTGCCTTGCCGGCAGCCGATATTCGAAGACTATCCTGAGGAACGGCTCATCTTGCGTACATCAAACGCACACCGTGTCATCCGGTGACGGCTGATCGCCCACGGATCGCAGTATCTGGCCTGAGCAAGAGCTTTGGCCAGGTTCATGCGTTGAAGGATATGCAGCTCACCGGGCTGCCCGGCATGTGCCATGCTGTCGTTGGTGAAAACGGGGCGGGAAAGTCCACCCTGATGAAGATCCTGTCGGGCGTGGTTCGCCCTGACAGGGGCCGGATCGTCAAGGATGGCGAAGACCTGAAGCTGCATCATCCGCTCGACGCGCGTCATGCCGGGATTTCGACCATCTTCCAAGAGTTCTCGCTGCTGCCAAACCTTTCGGTGGCCGAGAATCTTTTCCTCGGTCGGGAAGGCGATATCGGTCATGCAATGACCAGGGCCGAACTTGCGCAACGCAGTGAACAGGCTTTGTCGGAACTGGAGCTCAACATCGCGCCGGACCGGCGCGTCGGTTCGCTCGGTGTCGGGCAGCAGCAGATGGTGGAAATCACCAAAGGCGTACTTGCCGACGCGAGCGTGTTTATCTTCGATGAGCCGACGGCGGCCCTGGCGTCGCATGAAGTCGATGTTCTCTTTGCCCTGATCGAAAGGCTGAAGGACGAGGGAAAAACCATCTTCTACGTCTCCCACCGGCTGGCCGAGATTTTTACGCTGTGCGATGACATCACCATCATGAAAGACGGCGAATTCGTCCGGTGCGTCCCGACTGCCCTGACCAATGAGGATGAAGTGATCGAAGGTATGGTCGGGCGTCCCATAGCGGAACTTTTCGAGGCCCGGGCGGCCAGCATCGGCCCCGTGCTCCTGGAGGCCAAAGGCTACCAGGGTCAGGCGATGAAACGGCCAGTGGATTTGACAGTCGGCACCGGCGAGATTGTCGGAGTGGCCGGCCTGGAGGCTCAGGGCCAGCAGGAATTGATGCGGGCCTTGGCCGGCTTTGATCAAAGGCGCGGCGGATCCCTGACCCTTCAAGGCAAGGATATTTCGGATATCGAGGCCCGCAAGCGCATCGCCGCCGGCATCGGTCTGGTTCCGGAAAGCCGCAAGGATGACGGGCTGTTTCTTTCGCTGGATATCGCGGACAACATGCAAAGCGCGCAGGTGGCGCGTGGCGGCCTGTTTGCACTGACACCCTCACTTGGAGAGCTTACACGGGACATCATGACCCGGCTTGCGGTGAAGGCACCGGATGCAAGAACCCCGGTGAGCGATCTTTCCGGCGGCAATCAGCAAAAGGTCGTGCTCGGGCGATGGCTTCTTGCCGGAGCGCATGTGCTGTTGTGCGAAGAGCCGACGCGCGGCGTCGATATCGGCGCAAAGCGCGAAATCTATCGGCAATTGCGGGCCTTCGCCCAGCAGGGCAATGGAATTCTGGTCACGTCACGTGAGCTAACCGAACTCATCGGCCTGTGCGACCGTCTGCTTGTCATCCGGGATGGCGGCATTGTCAGCGATGTGCCTGCCGAGGGAGCGACGGAAGATTCTCTCTTGCGGGCGGCCTTGCCCACCAGCCTCGATGGCGGCCAGACCGAGGCCGCCTGACCATGATAGGCAAGGAATCACATCGCAGCATTGCGCAACGTCTGCAGCAGGATGCCTTCTGGTTCCGCCAGCGCGGGGCGCTGCTTTCCTTCATGATTCTGGGGCTCATGCTGCTCTTTCTTTCGCTCTTTCTGGGCGAACGGTTTGTTTCAACGACCAACATCGCAAATCTTGCAGGTCAGCTCGCACCGCTCTTTCTCGTATCGCTTGGGCAGACCTTTGTGCTTCTCGGCGCCGGTTTCGATCTCTCCGTCGGCGCGGTTATCTCGCTTACCACGGCCATTCTCACGCTGGATTTTCCCGATGTTTTCAAATTGCCCCTGGCCATTGCCGCGGCGGTGACGGTCGGACTGGTCAATGGAGTGGGCTGTGTCTATCTGCGTGTTCACCCGATCATCATGACCCTTGCAACTAGTTCGATCGTGCAGGGCGTTGCGCTCATCCTTCTGCCGACACCCGGCGGCATCGCGCCTCAGGTTCTGGTTACCGCAGCATCCGGCACTCTGTTTGGTCTTCCCGCAGGGTTCTACTGGATCATTGCCGCAGCAGCGCTGTCCATATGGGTGGTGCATGGCACGAAGTACGGCGTGAGGCTCTACGCCACCGGCGAGAACCCGCAATCAGCGTGGATCAACGGCATCAATGCTCCCTCCATACGGATCTCAACCTACGTCATTTCCGCCATGTGTGCCGCCATTGCCGGCGCCTATCTAACCGGGCGGCTGGCGTCGGGCGACCCGAATGTCGGCATTGCCCTTGGTCTGGACAGCATCTTGGGCGCCGCGCTCGGCGGAACCCTGTTGTCCGGCGGCGTGGGCGGACCCATCGGGACCATCGCCGGCGTGCTGATTATCGGCCTGCTCAACAACGGTCTGAACCTTGCCAACATATCGCCCTACTATCAGTTTGTTTTCAAAGGGGCGATGCTGATTGCTGCGGTCAGCCTCTTCCGTCGTAAAGAGGCAGGACTGTGACGCGTTCCTTGCGCAACCTACCGCCGGCCTTTTGGGGATTGATCGCGGTCGGCGTGCTTGCGGCTTTCACCCAGCCGCAATTCCTGTCGCTCCCGTTTCTCATGATCCTGCTTCGTCAGGCTGCTTCCATCGGCATCGTCGCCCTGGGGCAGACTTTCGTGGTCGCCAACCGGTCGCTTGATCTGTCGGTCGGCGCCAATATCGCCTTCGTCAATCTCATTCTCGCCCATGCCATGTGGAGCGGTTATCACCCCTTCGTGGCGATCGTTGTCGCGCTCGCGGCAGGAACGTTCATAGGCTTTGCCAACGGTGTCCTGGTCACAAAGCTGCGCGCCTCGGCAGTTGTCGTCACATTGGGTACGGCTGCGATTATCACGGGTATCGGGTTTCTCTACACGGGCGGGGCTCCGGGCTCGTCCATTTCCGATCTGGTGAAATGGCTGGGCAGGGGCCGTGTCGGCATCGTGCCTGTCGCCGGCCTGGTCTGGCTGGGTTTTGCGATCGCCGCGTTCATCATCATGCGCCGGCTTGCGCTTGGCCGCTTCATCTATGCAGCGGGCGACAACCCCTTTGCGGCGCTTTTCAGCGGGCTTCCGGTAGACAGGACCTTGCTGGCGTCCCACACGCTTTGCGGTTTTTTCGCTGCCAGCGGCGGCGTGCTTCTGTCGGGTCTGATCGGTGTCGGCAGCATCAATCTCGGGGCCGACTATGTGCTCAGCTCGATTACAGCGGTCATTCTGGGCGGGGCGGTATTCGGCGGCGGGGCAGGGGGCGCGGTCGGTACCGTGCTGGGCACCGCGCTGCTTGTCACGGTGTTAAACCTGCTCACGGTTTTCGGGGTCGGTGAACCGGGCAAGCTTATCATGCAAGGGCTCGTGATCGCCGCCGCCGCGATCATCTATCAGCAGGGGCGGCGCAATGGCTGAGTCGGGCGCCCCGCTTTACCTTGGCCTGGATGCGGGCACATCCGTCACAAAGGCCGCCGTGTTCGATGCACAGGGTCGCGAAATCGCTGTCGCCGAGCGCCGAACAGCGGTCAGCCGTCTGCAACCGGGGTGGAGCGAGATTGATCCGCATGAAGCCTGGGAGGCCAGTTGCGCCGTTCTGCGCGAGGTTCTCGAAAACGCCGGGGTCGAGCGCGGCGCGATACGCAGTCTCGGTCTGTCCTCGGCCATGATCGGTGCCTGGGTACTCGATGGTGAGGGCCAGCCGCTGCGCGCGGCGATCACCTGGGAAGACAGCCGTTCTCAATCGCTGATCGACGAACTCAGCGCCGAAGACCCGAGCTTCCATGACGCCATATTCGCCTCCTCCGGATGCGTGCTTCAAACGGGGTGCACACTTCCGGTGCTGGCCTGGCTGGCGCGCCATGAGCCGGAGGTTCTTCGGCAAGCGCACTACGTGATCAGTTTCAAGGACTACCTGCGGTTTCGCCTGACAGGGGAAATTGCGACGGACCGCACGGAGGCTGCCGTCATTCCCGGCTCGACGCGTCAGCGCACCAGGTCCGATGACATGATCGCCCTTTTTGGTCTGCAGGACTGCGCCGGCCTTCTGCCGCCGGTTGCAGACAGCGAAAGCGTTGCCGGGCTGTTGAATGCGGAGGCAGCAGACCAGACCGGCTTGCCCGAAGGTCTGCCGGTCGCTGTCGGCGCGGGCGACGTGCCCAGCACGATGATCGGCGCGGGCGCCGCGCGACCCGGTTCGGCGCTGGCCGTGCTCGGAACGGCCTGCATGGTGGGCGTGGTGCATGATCAGCCGGTGTTCGAGCCGCCCGGTATCGGGCTTTTGTTCCCGCTGCCCGGTAAGGGGTGGTACCGCGCCATGGCCAATGCGGCCGGCACGCACAATCTCGACTGGGCCTTTGCCACGCTTGCCCCTGACCTTGCGGACCGTGATGATCGCTTTACGCGTCTTGATGCCATGCTGGACGACACGCCAATTGGCGCTTCCGGCCTGAGCTATCTTCCATTCCTGTCGGACAGCGGCATTATTGCGCCGATCGTTGATCCGCGCGCGCGCGCTCAATTTACGGGACTAGCGCCGCGGCACACCCGTGCGCACATGTTCCGGGCGGTCATTGAGGGTGTGGCCTTTGCCATGGCGGACCTGCTCAAGGCGCTTTCATTTCAGGGCAGCCAAATGCTGCTGACCGGCGGCGGCGCCGGCAATAATCGATGGGTGCAGATGATCTGCGATCTCATCGACAAACCCGTGCACGTGCCGCAGGGAAGTCAGTTCGGCGCGCGCGGTGCGGCCTGGCTCGGTGCGGTTGCCGTTGGCGACTATCCATCCGTGCAAGCGGCAGCTGAGCACAGTCTGACCGGCCGTTTGTTCGAGCCATCTGCTGCCGATCGCAGCGCGTTGGGTGACGCCTATGCGCGGTATCGCGAGGTACGCTCCGCCCATGTCGGCAGATTTCCCAATGACTGATGGGGCGTTGACTTAACTCAGCCGCGCTTCACTGTGATATGCACGCCGTTGCTTCGCGGGCCTTTCCTTCCGTCAGGACTTTATTCACGACAAGTTTTGTTCAACGTTACGTATCATGGGCTTTATTCTGCGCGGAACGTGCTGGCTTGTACAAAACGCTCGTGCCCTCTTCATGCATGGGATTGGAACGGCCAGGCACAGCCGGCACCAAGCTGGCAGATCGGGTTCGGACGAGGAGATGTGGAGGAATTAAATGCGTCGGAAACTGCACATCGCAATAGCGGCCTTCCTGTTTCTTGCTCTGCAGCCGGCTGTGGCCCTGTCCCAGGAAATCTTCACCAGGGGCGGCAGTGCGCTGGCGCTTGAGGGCTTTGACGCGGTCTCCTACTTCGCTTCCGGAAAACCCGTGGCCGGCGATCCGAACATCGTCTCGAACTACAAGGGTGTTGCCTGGCGGTTCGCCAATGCCCGGAACAAGGCCGCCTTCGATGCAAATCCGAGGAAATACGCGCCGCAATATGGCGGGCATTGCGCCTGGGGCACTGCGCGGGGATATGCGGTTCGCGGCGATCCGAAGGTCTGGCGCATCGTCGGCGGAAAGCTGTACCTGAACTACAATCGTTCGGTGCAGAGCAAATGGAACCGGGACATCCCCGGCTTCATCTCCCAGGGCGATCGCAACTGGCCAGCGGTCCTGAAGACAAAGAAATAGGTGTTTTCCTATCGGGGCGCGGCGATCGATGAGCGATCCCGACACGGTGAACCCGGCATCGCCGAGGCCGGTTGTGTCAGACAGCCGGTGACGAGCGGTCGCCGCCAGCCGGCGCTTTCTCGCTTTTGTTGCCATAGAATTGGCGAATGATGGGGTTTTCGCACAGGACTTCCATGAGCATGTCTATCTGATCCCCGCTCAGAAAGTTGACATGATCACCCGGCTTTGCGGATCGAACGTGGTTTTGCTGCCCGATCCTGTATTCGGAAACATATTCGAGCGGATCATCGTAAAACCTGGAAGCCAGACGTTTTGCGGGCTCGCCGAAATCCGGAGCCAGTCTTTCAAGCAGGTTCCTGTTTCTCAGCGGTTTCGGCAGAGCGTCATTCAGCCTGTCCGCCCAATACCCATATGTGAAATACATGTCTTCATATTTGAGTATGGTCGTATTGGCTCTTTTCCCTTGCTCCAGAAGCCCGTCAAACTTTTTTATGATGTATGATCCCGTGAAGTGGGACTCGTCGTTCATTTCCAGCTTCATATAGTCGAAAACGCTGCATTCGCCGGCTTGCAAGCGCCTGCGCATCCGTGTTTTTTCATCGGTGAAGTTCGTATCGGGATGGATCCACCCATGCGAAAAATACTGCGAAACCATCATGTCGAGCGGGTGGCGGATCTGACATATGTTGGCGACCTTTCCTTCAAGGAAACGTTGGCGAAGCCATTCGTCCATCTCGTATTCCCGTTCCGGACCGAGCAGGAGAATACGGTCTTTTCCGAGCAAGCGTTTCAATATGTTGCTCTTGCCCTCATATGCCGGCTGGACCAGATGCGCATTCTGCGGGCTGTTGTTCCGCGAATAGAGGCAATAGCGCTTGTTTCGGGCCAGCTGCTTCAAGATTCTGAAGGCAAACATCGATGCCGTTTTGTGCGTGAACGCAAATCGTACGATTTGTTTTTCCGGAGTGTGTTGCTTCATCACCAGCGTGCATATGTGGACGTGTTCCGTGGGAACGATTGATCGCAGGCTCGCAGTTTGAGCACACAATCGTGCTGGAGAACAACACAGTTGTTGTTGCATCTGTCCGCTGCGAAAGGCCCGGCCGGATCCAGGTAACAAATAGTTGATCGCATGGTTCGATATCTGCTGATCCGTCGTGGCGGGGCGCGCGTATGAGTGGGTGCCGGCAACAAACATCCCAACTTTTACTGGAGAACAACACCATGTTCAGACGTACCCTCCTTGCTGGATTTGCTGTCGCATCGCTTGCACTCGGCGCCGTCGCGGCGAAGGCCGCCGACATCGTCGACACCGCCGTTTCCGCCGGAAACTTCAACACGCTCGTCGCCGCGGTTCAGGCTGCCGGCCTTGTCGATACGCTCAAGGGCGAAGGGCCGTTTACCGTTTTCGCGCCAACCGACGAAGCCTTCGAAAAACTGCCCGCGGGCACCGTCGAAGATCTCTTGAAGCCGGAAAACAAGGATCAGCTCATCGCCGTGCTGACCTACCACGTCATTCCGGGCAAGGTCATGTCCGGCGATATCGCAGGCAAGAAGATGGACGTGAAAACCGTTCAGGGCAGCGAAATTTCCGTCGATGCGATGAACGGCGTGAAAGTCGACGCGGCCAATGTGGTCACGGCGGACATCGAGACCTCCAACGGTGTGATCCATGTCATCGACCAGGTGGTGCTGCCGAACTGACGTGCAGGCGCATCATGAACAATGGGGTCCGGACTGGTTTCGGACCCCACCACGACGGCGCCGCGTGCGCCGTTGTTTGGCCGTTGATGTTTCCCGCTGATCCGAAACAGGGGGTTGGGTCGTATCGATGACTGGACGTCCGCAATACCCCGTTCTGACGCAATTCGAACAGGTGGCCGACGGGTCGCTCTATGTCCCGCTTCCGGCGGACTGGAAGATCGGAAGCTCCGATGTGGTGAATTCAACGGCGGCAATTGCCGCCGGACAATATAAAACGGTCAATTTTGCGGGCGCGGCGACCATCAGCGCCGTTTCCAATGCGCTCGGCGGAAACCTGCCGCTCTTCGTCTTTGGCGGCGACGGTGCGCAATTTGCCGTATCGCCGCAGCAGGCCGGCGCTGCAGCCGAGGCGCTGGACAAGGTCCGGCACTGGGTGAAGCGCGAGCTCGGGCTCGACCTGCGTGTCGGCATGACCGGTGTTTCCGACATACGCAAGGCCGGAGCCGACGTGTGCGCGGCCTATTGGCAGGCCTCCGATCATGTCCGCTATTCCATGTTCACGGGCGGTGGCCTGGAATGGGCCGAAAAACAACTGAAGGCCGGCAGGACTGCGGTTGCCGCTTCCACTGCGAGCGGTGATCCGGACCTTACGGGCCTTTCGTGCCAATGGGGTCCGGTCCTGCCGACGCAAGGCAAGATCGTGTCGCTGATCGTCAAACCGGCGCCCGGCGCCGCGCCGCGACAGTTCGAAAAGGCGATTGCCCGCATCATCGCGGCGCTGGCCAATGCGCGGGCTGTCAATCCGGTGCCTGAGGCGGGGCCCGATGTGCGATGGCCGGCCGGGTCGATCGGGCTGCAGTCGCGCATCGGAAGGGGTGCAGGCCCGCGCGTGTGGCGGAACATGTCGACACTGTTCAAGACGCTGTTCTACTGGGCGTTGTTCAAGGCTGCGTTGCCACTGCGCGATTTTCTGCCCGACCGCTACCGTGCCGATATCGCCGCCAATTCCGACTTCCGCAAATTCAGCGACGGGCTGATGATGACGGTGGACTGCCCACCGGAGGCGGTCGATGCCCTGACGCGCATTCTCGACAAGAACCGCAAGGACGGAACGATCCGCTATGGCCTTGAGATGCAGGACGAGGCTCTGATCACCTGTGTCGTGCCCTCGGCTTTCGACCGGGATCACATGCACTTCATCGACGGCTCGGGCGGCGGCTATGCATCCGCGGCGCGGCAGCTGCGTTCGGAAGAATTTCAGGTTTCATAAGCGGCCTGCGCGGCCTTCCCGCACATTCCCCGATCCGTTTTGCCACTGGCGCGCAAATTCGGTTGCCCACTGGTTGACAATCCGTGCTCGCATGTCCAAGTAGACAAAACGACGATTTTTGTCGTTTTGTTATATACGCCTTGCAGCGACCACCATCAAATCCGGAGTTACCCCATGAACACGCATGCTCGCGACGCTTTTGGACACGATACGACCGCCGACGAGGTGCTTGAAGGCATCGATCTGACAGGAAAACTGGCACTGGTGACAGGTGGGTCCAGCGGGCTCGGCGCTGAAACTGCCCGTGCCCTGGCGTCGAAAGGGGCGCGGGTCGTGATCACCGCCCGCGATCTTGCCAAGGCGCAGAGTGTGCTCGCGGACATCAAATCAGCCACGGGCAACCAGGATATCGCGGTCGAGGAGCTGGAACTTGCCTCCTTTGACAGCATTCGCGCTTTTGCGCAGCGTTTCCTGGAAAAATACGGCGCACTCGACATCCTCATCAACAATGCCGGCGTCATGGCTTGTCCGAAGGGCAAGA
Organism: Allohoeflea poritis; assembly: GCF_027889715.1. Classification (GTDB taxonomy): domain Bacteria; phylum Pseudomonadota; class Alphaproteobacteria; order Rhizobiales; family Rhizobiaceae; genus Hoeflea_A; species Hoeflea_A poritis. The sequence continues at coordinate 61,328 of NZ_JAPJZH010000023.1, read as the reverse complement.
CCGAAGACGGCTTCGAGCGCCAGTTCGGCACCAACCATCTCGGCCACTTCCTGCTGACAACCCTGATCGCGCCGGCGCTGATCAAATCCGGATCGGCGCGCGTGGTGTCCGTCAGCTCTGCCGGCCACCGTTTCTCGCCGGTCGTCTTCGAGGATGTCAATTACGAGAACCGGGACTATGAGAAATGGCAGGCCTATGGCCAATCGAAAACCGCCAACGCGCTCTTTGCGGTGGGCTTGAATGGGCGCCTCAAGGACCACGGCGTCGAAGCGTTCTCGATCCATCCCGGCGCCATCCCGACCGATCTCGCGCGCCACATGAGCGAAGAGGAGATCGAGGGTTTCCGCCAGCGGGCCGAGTCAGGCGAGATGCGGCTTAAAACTGTCGAAAGCGGTGCAGCGACACAGACCTATGCCGCAACCGCGCCCGAACTGGAGGGTCACGGCGGCGCCTATCTTGCCGACTGCCGGATATGCACGGTCGATGACACCATTGACGGCCTGTCCAATGACGGCATGTCGTTTGTGAGCTCCTATGCGATCGATCCGGAAGCGGCGGAACGGCTCTGGGTGCTTTCGGAGGAAGCCACTGGCGGGCGCCTCGCTGTCTAAGACATCGGCGGATCAACCGGATGCGGCGCGCGCGACGCGCCGCAGCATATGCCGCAATTCCTCGCGCTCATCGATCAGATTGAGCGCGACGGCTATGCCGGCCTTGTTGACCCCGAGATCGTGCTGAAGGCGCCAGGCTGTGCGGACCCGGGTGATGCTGACCGTTGAGAACCGCCATGTGGCGGGCGCGCGACCTTGCGGGTCGACAATGCCCTCTTCGACAAGTTCGACCACCCATTCGGCGCGCACGCCGCAGGATCGGCACAGTTCGGCGAGCGTGAGTGCTTCGATGACTTCGCCGGAGATCGCCTTTGCGGGTTTTTGTGCCATCGTCCTACACTCCCAGCTTTGCGCGCGGATCGAAATTCAACTGGCGCGCCATCTGTTCGTAGAGCGCACGATCCTCATCGGATTTCGCCGGCGGCACCGCGATCTGCAGCACCGCATAGAGATCGCCGGCCGGCTTGCCCGGTATGCCGCGCCCCTTCAGGCGCAGCTTCTGCCCGGCGCGGGCGTTTTGCGGAATCTTCAGTTCGACATTGCCGTTCGGGGTCGGCGCCTTGACCTTGCCACCGAGCGCCGCCTCCCAGGGCGTGATGGGCAGGTCGAAATAGACGTCGCGCCCTTCGACGGAATAGGCCCCGTCTTCGGGAAAATGAACTTCCATATAGAGATCGCCGGCGCGGCCCTGGCCGACCCCCGGCGTTCCCTGGCCGGCAAGCCTGATGTGCTTGCCTTCCGTCACGCCCTTGGGGATTTTCACCCGGATGGTGCGTTCCTTGACCGTGACATGGCCGTCGGCATCCATTTCCGGCGCGCGCAGGGAGATTGTCCGCGTCGCGCCTTCATAGGCATCCTGCAGGTCGATGGTGATGCTGGCGTGGTGGTCCTGACCGTGGGCGTGGAACGACTGGCTGTGCCGTGCGCCGGCACCTGTCTGGCGCGCGCGGCCGAACAGGGACTCGAAAAAATCGCTGAAGGCCGCTTCGTCGGCTTCCGTGTAGCCGCCGCCGGAGAACTCGAATCCCTCGTTCCAGTCGGGCGGTGCCCGGAAGTCCTGCCCGGCCTGCCAGTTGGCGCCCAACTGATCATAGGCGGCGCGCTTTTCGGGATCCTTCAGAACCTCGTAAGCCTCGCCGGCCTCCTTGAACTTGTCCTCCGCGCCGGGTTCCTTGTTGACGTCGGGATGGTATTTGCGGGCGATCTTGCGGTAGGCGCGTTTGACGTCGTCCTGGGTGGCGTCGCGTTCAAGGCCGAGCGTCTGGTAATAGTCCTTGAAATCCATCGGTGCGTTCCATAGCGGGCATGGCGGCGTGCATGCTGCGGGGTAGGGACGAAATTCCAGGCTCCGGAAGGGAGCCGTCATCAACTCTGAATTGTTCGCGCCGCTTTGTCCAGATGGGTATCCGACACGCGATTTCAATGGTTTGCGGGAAGTGTCGCGGGCAGGCCGGGCTTTGTCCCCGGTGTGCGACACTATGCTTCTTCGAGATATGGATGTGGAAGCCGGGTTGCTGGTATATCCAGTCAGGTCGGCCCTGAGTTTTTCAGTGGTCCTGCAGACGCGGTTCCAGCCATACGGCTTCAGGCGCGGTTGCGATCAACAGGCGCACATGCATGAAACTGAACGAAGCTTTCGCCTATGACCCGGACGATCCGGCCGAGCTGCGGGCCGAGAAGTTCGCCATATTCCTCGTCTCGATATGCTGCTGCATCGCCGGTTTTGCCTGGTCCGTGATGTATTTTTCGATTTTCGGCGCAGGTGTCATTTCCGGCTTCCCGCTGGTTTTCGTGCTGATCGTCGGCGCCGCGCTTTTCCTGTCGCATGTCACGGGAAACCATCTGATCGCCGCCTACTCGCAGATCGTCTGCATCATTTACATACCGGCGCTCATCCAGTGGCGGATCGGCGGCGTCTTCGATTCCGGGTTGGTGATTTTGTGGGCGCTCTGCGGTCCGGTCATCGCGCTGATGTACTTTTCGGTGAAAGAGTCAGTCATCTGGCTCACTCTCTATGTCATCAACATAGCCGTGACAGTGGCTTTTGACGCCTCCTTTGCCGCAAGCGGCGAACGGGTCCCTGATGAGACGAAGGTGATGTTTCTTTTCTTGAACCTGTCCATGGCGTCCGTGGTGGTCTTCGTCTTTGCCGGCTTTTTCGTCCGCTCGACCATTCGCGAGCGGGAGCGGTCCAACAGCTTGTTGCTGAATATCCTGCCGGAGAAGACCGCGCGATCGCTGAAATCGGACGAGGGCACCGTTGCGGAAAAACATGATGATGTCAGCATCCTGTTCGCCGATATCGTCGAGTTCACCGCGTATTCCAGCGGCAAGGGGCCGGAGGAGATCGTCGCAACGCTCAATGCGATCTTCACCCATTTCGACCGGCTGGCCGAAGATCACGGGCTGGAGAAGATCAAGACCATCGGCGACGCCTATATGGTCGTCGGTGGCCTGGCCGGCGGCGCGGATCATACGAGCCGGATCGCCGACCTGGCGCTGGCCATGCAGTCGTCGATCGGCCGGTTCGACAAGGATGACGGCCTGTCATTCTCCTTGCGCATCGGTCTGCACACCGGTCCGGTGGTGGCGGGCGTCATCGGCCGCAGCAAATTCGCCTATGACCTGTGGGGCGATACGGTCAATGTCGCCAGCCGCATGGAATCGACCGGCCTCGACGGTGCGATCCAGGTCAGCGAGGCGGTCTACCGGGCGCTTGACGGACAATTCGCCTTCGAGAAGCGCGGCAGCGTCGAGATCAAGGGCAAGGGGCTGATGGATGCCTATCTGCTGCTGCGGCGCCGCTGAAACCTGTTACGGCAGCAACACGGCCGCGCCGGTGATGGCGCCGGAACGCAGCTCGGCAAGCGCCCGGTTCGCTTCGGCCAGCTTATAGCGGTGGATCTCCGTCTCGATCGGTGCCGCCCTTGGCGACGGCTTTCAGCGCCGCCGGCACAAGCTTGGCGCCGGGGCGGTCGAGCACCATCGCCTTCGTCGTTTCCGGCAGCATGGCGTGCGGTCTCCTTTCAGCCGGCAAGCAGGCCCGAAATCAATAGTGCAGCGCAGGCGATGATGCCGCAATAGGGCACCCAAACCGGAATGATGAATGTGCCGGCGGGCGCTTCAGCGCCACGGCGCTTGATGCGGATGAGCGCGGCGCAGACCGTGATGAAGATCGACAGGGTGATGGCCGATGTCCACTCGGCCAGGCGGGTGATGGGAAACAGGAGCGCCAGTATCAAAACAATGATGGTGACGAGGGCCGTTGCGACCACCGGCGCGCGTGTCCTGGCATGGACCCGCGCCAGGACGGTCGGCAGGGCGCCGCGGCGGCCGAGGCCGTAGAGGATGCGTGCAGCCATCAGGATCTGCACGATGATGCCGTTGACCGTGGCGACGATGGCAATCAGCGTGATGGTCAGCGGCGAAAGCCCGGTGGTTTCCCTGAAGACCAGGGCCAACGGCGCTTCGGTCGCGGCGATTTCGGCTGCCGGCACCGAGGCCAGGGAGGCGAGCGCCACGAGCACATAGAGCGCCAGGCTCAGAACAAGCGTGATGAAGATGCCCCGCGACAGCGTTTTTTGCGGATTGACGGTCTCCTCTGCAATCGACGGGATGTCCTCGAAACCGATAAAGGCGAAGAAGGCGAGCAGGCTGGAACTGATGATGCCGAACCAGATGACGGAGGAAAAGGACGGCGGAACCATCTTGACCGCCTGGCCGGCAAAGTCGGCATCCGAGAAGGCGGCACCGGCGATAATGGCGATCAGGCCGGTGACCTCGATCAGCGTGAGCAGGCCCGCCAGGCCGATGGATTCGCGCACGCCGAAACCGGCAACGAGACCGGTCAGACAGACCACGCCGACCAGGAGCACCGTCGGAGGAAGGTCGATGACCTGAATCAGATAGCCCACGGCGCCATGGGCGATTGCCGCCGAGGAAACGATGCCGACCGAGGCGACGGCGAGGCCGACGATCAGGAACAGCGTCTTGGAGTTGAAACCGGCCTCAGCGAAATGCGCCTCGGCCGCGGCAAAGGGCAACCGGCCGGTCAGCTCGGCATAGCAGGCCGCGGGAAACAGCATGACAAAGCCTGCGATCAGAAAGGACAGGGGCGCAAACTCGCCGGCGCGGCCGATCACCTCGCCGATCAGCACATAAATGCCGGCGCCGACGGTTACGCCCAGCCCGTAAAAGACGACATAGGGCAGGGTGAGCGTCCGCTTCAGCGATGTGTCAGGGCCGTCACCGGCCGAAACCGTATCGGGTGCCATCCGTCTAGGCTCTCTTCTGGCCTTGTGTATCGCGTCCCAGTATCGCAGGTCCTGCACATGCGCGTGTTGAGCGAAGTCAATCGCGTACACATTTGTCGTCTTTCGGCCGCTACTCCTCGGTGTGGAAAACGGTGAGTTGAACAATTGCTATGGTGATCAGCGGTGCGGCAACGGAGGTGACGGCGACGACGATCAGCAGCCAGCCGAGCGAACCGTAATCCGCGGATGTGACGATTTCACCGGTGGCGCGGTCGCGCACCTCGCGGGTGACGACGAAAATCTGGTTGAGATATTTGGTTAAAAGGCTGCTTGCCGACAAAGCGAGATTGGTGAAAGAGGCCATCACCGCGAAGAAGGTGGCCTTGAGTTCGAAGGGCGCGTTCTTGGCGATCCAGGCAAGCATCGGGATCATGGCGATCTGGCCGAGCGGCGATTCGATCGCCGTGTCGATGAGCGCGATGAACCGGGCGTCGACCACGCCGCCGGTCAAAGGCCCGGTCCAATGGTGAAGACCGTAATAGAGCCCGATATTGGGCAGAGACAAAACGCCTGCGGCGATGGTCAGAAGCACGACGATATCGGTGATCGTCTTCGTGGCGATCAGCGGGCGCAGGATGATCATGCCGGCGAGTGTCAGCATGGAGGCAATCAGGGAGAGAACCGAAAGGAACTGCTGGTCGAAGCCGAGAACGTCGATCGAGAACCAGGTGGCGCCGGCGCCCGGCAGCGGAACGGCGCGGAAGACGAAGATGATGATCGCCGTGCCGATCAGCGCCCGCGCATGAGCCTTGTCGAGCGCCGCGATCAGCTGCCGCATCAGAACAAGGACGATGGCCATGGAGCCGGCAAAGACGATCTCCTGGGAAAAGGCAATGTTGGAAAGCCCCACCAGGAGCGTCAGGGCGACGAAAAGGCCGCCCCCGATGAAATACCACCAGTTGGCCTCGACCTTGCCGACCGGCCGGTCGACGGCGGCATCGATTTCCTCGGCGCTCATGCCACGCCGGCGCAGCTCGCGCCGCCGCCGGGCCTTCATTACCGAGGCGAGAAAGACGCCCGACACCGAAATCGCCGGGATCGCCAGCGCGGTCAGGTAAATGCGCGCATAAACGGCCGCCTTGTCGTCCTGGCTCATCTCTTCGACGCCGGCGAACATGAAGATGTTGAGCGATGCGACGAAGACAAGACCGCCGATGAGGGCGATGCGGCCCAGCGTCTGCATGGCCGTGTGCAGCGCTTTGGTCTCAGCCTCGCCGAGGGGCGTTCCATCGAGCGCGTGACGCGGCACCGCCTCGACCGACATGGCATCGGCGACCGAATCCTGGATGACATAGCCGCTCGGGGCGAGCAGGACGCTCAGGACATACCAGGCCGATATCGGCATGATCGCGACCATGTCATCGGTGTAGGCGATCAGTGCGAACATGATCATCAGACTGGCGGTGACCAGCCCGGCGCCGAGAAAGATCAGCGCGCCCTTCCAGCGCCAGATGAGATCGACCAGGTGCCCCATCGGCATCTTCAGCGCCCAGGGAATACCGGCCCAGAAGGTCAGGCCTGCCAGGAAAGCCGCCGAAAGGCCGAGATATTCCTTGACGAAGAATGTGCCGACAATGGCCGTGAGGCCCGATATGCCGGCGGCGAAATAAACCATCAGCGGCGGCAGGTACGACCAGCGGAACTGACGGTAGAGATCGACGAACACAGCTTCCGCCAGACGGCGAAAATACGGCTTCTTGTGAACGGCGGTTTCGGACATTGTCTCCCCTTGCGACCATAATAGTGCATCCCCGCGCATGGCGGTGCATTGACGCCGGTCAATGAAGGTCCAAAGCGTGCGTATCAGGCCGAATTCCGGCCCTTCACCTTATTGTTCAAGTTGAACCGTTTGAGATCACCATATTGTTAGTGCCTGCAACCTTTTGAAATCATTGCGATGATACCGGCGGGTTCATGGGTGGAGTTCATATCCGGTGACAGGCGGATGCGCGTGTCCTGATGCGTTTGTTTAACAGCGCCTCGCTCTACGCTATGTTTGTTTTCATGACCGAGGATGAAAAAAAGACCATGGACGATCCGGCACAACCGCCGGCGACGGAATTCGGCGAGACGCAATCGGTCCTGGCGCTCGAGCATATGACCGGGCACTGCCGCGGGACCGTCACCTGGCTGTGGCAGCCCTCGGTCCATCTGCGGCTCGGGCCGTACGGCCACATGCATGTGGCCGAAGAGTTCGACGCGGCCCGTGAAGGCTGGGCGGCCCGGATATTCCGAGCCGAGAGCGGCTACGAGATCGAAACGGCCGAGGGCGCGGAACTTTGGGTCAATGGCGAGCCGGTCACGTCGAAAGGGCTCAACCAGCACGACACGATCGAGTTCGGCAATAACGGCCCGATGTCGCGTTGCCATATCTATGACAGCAAGCATCCGATGCGCGAGAGTGTCGGCGGCATCTTCGGCGATGCGTTCGCCTATTTCCGCAGCAGCCGCCAGCCATTGGCGAAGCGCCTTGCACGTACGTGCCGGCAGGCGGCTTCGGGACTTGCCGGCAAGACCACGATCCTGTTCCGGTTTTCCGTTGTGCTTGCCATCGTTGCCCTTGCCTGGCTGGTCTACCAGCAGGGCAAGATCAATACGCTGCAAAATACGCAGATTGAAAGCGGCGTGGCGGAACTGGAGAATTTCTCAAGCTCCTTGGCCCGTTCGCAGGAAGAGGCGCTACGGTCGGAGGATCTGGAGGCGCTGAGCCAGGAATTGCGCGGCCAACTGGCGACGACGGCCGAGCGCGTGACCGATATCGAGCGCCGCTCGGAAGCGAGCGCCAAGGTCGTTGCCACGTCGATGTCATCGGTGCTGTTCCTGCAGGGCGCGTGGGGATTCAAGGAAAAGGACGGCGACCGCATGCTGCGCATAGTCGTCGACGCCAATGGAAAGCCGATTCCGATGCCGAGCGGCCTGCCGTCCTTGTCACTCGACGGCACCGGGCCGGTGGCCGAGCGCCAGTTCACCGGAACCGGCTTCGTGATCGGCGACAACGGGCTGATCGTGACCAACAAGCATGTCGGCGCGCCCTGGGACTATGACGCCAATGTCAAGATGATGCTGGCGCAGGGCCTGGAGCCGGTGATGACGCGTTTCATTGCCTATATTCCGGGCTTGTCGGATGCCGTGCCGGTCGAACTTGTGCGCTCGAGCGAGACGGCGGATGTCGCGCTGCTGCGGCAGACAGAGCAGGTCTTCCAGACCAAGGGGCTGCGCCTCGCCGGAGCGCCGCCGGCGCCGGGAGACGAGATTATCCTGATGGGCTATCCCACCGGGCTGCGCTCCATGCTGGCCCAGGCCGGCGAGAGCTTTGTCGAGGCGTTGCGGGAAACCGGTGAAACCGGCTTCTGGAGCGTTGCGGAGCGACTGGCTGTGGCGGGCCGTATCATGCCGCTGGCAAGCCGCGGCATCGTCGGCGGCGTCTCGCGCGAGACAATCGCCTATGACGCCGAAACCACCCATGGCGGAAGCGGCGGGCCGGTGCTCGACGTCTATGGCAATGTGGTGGCCGTGAATACGGCGATCCTGCCCGAATATGGCGGCTCCAATCTTGGCGTTCCGGTCGCCAGAGTGCGAGAACTGCTCGATCAGGTGGCGTCGAACTGATCAGATCCCGTTTGCCGCAATCAAAAAGGCGCGCCGCGATTGCGGCACGCCCCTCAATTCATCTCAGCCGTCAAGATTTCGAACGGTGCCGTTCCGTTAGCGGCTGATCGAGGCCACCCTGGCCGGGCGATATCGGCTGACGACGCGCTCGCTGCGGAAGAAAACATGGTCGCCGACGCGGGCAAGGCGCTCGAGCTTCTTCGACCAGACCGGCCGCACGTCATGACGGTGATAGTGGGTCATGCCGCGCAGCATCGCCAGGGGCGTGCCGGATACCGTGGCGCCGTCCATGCCGGCATCGAATTTCGCGGTGAATTCCGCAACCTGCATTGAGCGCGCGAATGCCGCCGTGTTCTTCGGAAAGTCGCTGAGCCGGTCGCAGGCAAAGGAAAACTGGCAGCGGTTGCGCTTGTGGGCGTTCTGGTAGACGACGCCGCAGACCGTGTCCGGATAGGCGCTGGAGCGCACCCGGTTGAGGATCGTTATGGCGACGGCATGCTGCCCGGACAGCGGCTCGCCGCGCGCCTCGTGATAGATGGCGAGCGCGAGGCAGTATTTCTGCGCGCCGGGCGCCGAAAACCGCACCTCGGGCACGCGCGGCGTGACCATCAGGAAACCCGGCGAAGCCAGGGTCATCTTGAGCGCGAATACGGAGGCGGCCTTTGCCGGGCCCGTCAAGGCCAGCGCCATCAGCATCCATATCGCTATCGACGTGACTATACGAAACATCACAACATCCCTTCCTCGAGGGAGTGTGACGCAATCGAATCAAGATTCAGGTAAGTCTAACGTGTGGATTTTATTGAGTATTTTAATGGATTGTTAGGCATAAACGGCAGGGTTGGCCCGGGGCGGAGCGCTTTCCATCGACAGCTGGCGCGGACCAAGATCCGGCCTTTTCCGCCCCGCAGCCGCCGCAAGATTAATTCGCGGTAATGGTTGCCGGTTTTCGCTTGTAAACGCCCGTTTCGTCGCCATCTCACAGTCAAATATTGCGATCAATGGAGGATTGACGATGGCCGATTACGACCTTGACACCGATGCCTATCTCAACACGATCTCATCGGTCGACGAGCAGGACGATCTCGACATCTTCTCGACCCACACGCTGTTCGAGACGATGGGCGATCCCGCCGGCAAGTCGGTGATCGATCTTTGCTGCGGCGACGGGCGGTTGAGCTGGAAGCTGCTGGAGATGGGCGCGAAGTCCGTCATCGGCGTCGATATCTCGGGCGAGATGCTGAAACGGGCCGAGGAAAAGCGCAAATTGCTGCCGGTCGACGAGCAGGAAAGGATCGGCTTCGTCAGGGCGGATCTGCGCAATTCCGGGCTGACGCTGCCGCCGGTCGATATCGTCACCGGCCTTTATGTGTTTCACTATGCCGATACGCCGGAAGGCATCTGGGGCATGGGCCGTTTCATCTCCCGCAACCTGAAGGCGGATGGCCGCTGTGCGCTGGTGACCCTGAGCCCGGATCTCGACCCGGAAGGCGATCACTCGCTGGCGCAGGCCGAGGCGGGCATATCCATCCAGTACCAGAGCGGGCCCGAATCGAGGTTCCGGATCGGCGAATTCAGCTGTCCGGTCTGGCGCTGGGACCGAGACGTGCTGGAACGCGAGCTCGGCATGGCGGGACTGCGCGATATCGCCTGGGAAGGAACCGATCTTCCGGACAGCCGCCCGGACCTGCAGGCGCGCTATATGGAGTGGCGGAAGAACCCGCAATGCGTGGTCTTCTCGGCCCGAAGGGCACGTCTGATATAGAACGGAGGCTCCGGATCCTTGCCGGCAAAGGATTTCGACCTGGCGGCGGGTCGTTCTTCGCCTAAAGTCGCCGCATGGCACATCGATATGAACGCATCGTCATCCTGACCGGCGCCGGGCTTTCGGCCGAATCGGGACTTTCGACCTTTCGCGACAAGGACGGCATCTGGTCGAAGGTGCGCATCGAGGACGTGGCGACGCCGGAAGCCTTCGCGCGCGATCCGCAGGGCGTGCTCGACTTCTACAACGGCCGCCGCAACAATTCGCGGGGCGTGGAGCCCAATGCGGCGCATGCGGCGCTGGCGCGGCTGGAAGCCGATTATCCCGGCGAAGTGTTGACGGTCACGCAGAATATCGATCCGCTGCACGAGCGGGCGGGAACGACGAACCTCATTCACATGCATGGCGAGATCCTCAAGACTCTGTGCCATCATTGCGGCGCGCGCGGGCCCTATGACCGCGACCTTATGGTGCACGAAGCGTGTGGACACTGCGGCAGGGAGGGCGGCCTGCGTCCGGATGTCGTCTGGTTCGGCGAAATGCCCTACGAGATGGAGCGGATCTACGCGGCGCTGGGTGTGTGCGATCTTTTCATTTCCATCGGCACAAGCGGCAATGTCTACCCGGCCGCAGGCTTCGTCGCCGAGGCGCGCGGCGCCGGCGCCCGGACGGTCGAACTCAACCTCGAACCGTCTGAGGGCATTTCCCATTTCGACGAGGCCATCCACGGCAAGGCAACCGAGGTGGTGCCTGCCTATGTGGAGCGGTTGTTGGCGGGATAAGCCGGGGTCAATTCACCGATCGCCGCGCATACCATGGTGCCATTCCGCAAGATTTGCGCGTTAAAGCCTGGCAGCCTGAACATGCATCCAGTCGTAGTCCCTGGCCCGGCCAAGGCTTACCCAGCCTTCAGCTTCCCATAACTCCCAGAATTTGACGGCATCGGGTTTCGCCAGGCGTGCTAATCTGTGATCCCATTTCAGCCGGTTCCGCGCCGGATCGAAATCGATCGCGATGCCCCAGGCATGAGTCGAACAACGGCTGCCGCCCCTGATCTTGCGACAGTTGTAGCAACCTCCAAACAGGTTGATACCAAGCTCTTCAACACCATCGTCGTCGTAGTGCTGGTATACTTTATCAAGCACCCGGGCAGCACTGTCGTGAACCATTTCGTGAATGGAAAATCCGCTGATGGTCGTGTTCAAATCCCAGGCGATCCGCATCGGGAAGGGCAGTTCAAGACGTTTGAGCTTGACGGTACCTCTGCCACAACCTTCGCTATGGTCGTTTGGTGTGCATTCTTTGCCAAAGAAGTTCACCAGCTCATCCCGTCTCGGCCAGGTGTTCATCTCGGTGAGTACGGGTTCGAATGCGGGTGTGTCACCACCGCGCTCTAGTTCGTCACGCCATTTGTCCGGTGGCATGTTTCGAAGTATTCGGTTGAATGCAACAAAGGCAGCCTCGGTCAGTGGACCGAACAGTCCGTCGATGCGGCCGACGTCGATGCCTAGATCCCTGCACACCAACTGACCGATAGCAATTTTCTTTCTGGCGTTCGACCAGGTGTGCCAATTTCCGGAGACGATCGCCGAGTTTCTCTGAAGAGCCCGGTCAGCGGCTGCGAGAGACATGGGACCAAAGAGCCCGTCTATTTCGCCAGTATAGTCTCCCCAGGTTACCAATGCGGCCTGCAGCTCGTCATCTTCGATAACCGGTCGAATTACCGATGACACCGGGTCGGGATCGAGGCTGGTGCCCGGCATGCCCTCCGCATCGTAGCCATGCGCGAAGGTCCAGGTTCCACGCCTGTCGCGAAGTGCGACCGCCATCACGTCGTTCAGTCGATTGGTCCAGCCCTTGATGAACCTCACGGCATGCGGGCGGGTCAGATATCTCTGTTTTCTGGCATCGGCAAGACTCACGGCCAGTGCAATCAGATCATCTTCATTCCCCGTCGCCTCTTTGAGCGTGTTGATGTCGTTGTTTCCAAGTTTTCCGTTTTGTTCTACCCCCAACGCTTCTTCAAGAAACTGAACCATAGTTTTGGTGCCGTGGTTGACGGCACCATCCATGACAATCAGGTCGATCGGTTCGGGCAGTTTCCTTCCCTTGATGACATCGTAGTAGCGTGATCGAAAAATTTCCTCGGCTTCTTCTCGGGTTAAGTTCCTGACTTCTTTCTTGGAGACAGCAGGAACTCCCCGCCATTTGGCCAGGACCTTGTGTGTAATACCCATGTTGGTGGCGCCGCCCGGGTCGTCTGGGTGATCGACATATCCGCCCTCCCATCTAAACACGGTCTCCATAATCTCGTTGAATCGGCTCATGTTCAGCACCCCCTAAATGTGAGAAAAGCTTCTCAACTGAAAGTAATTTACTTTTGGATATCCGCACAACTAAAACAAGAAAAATTTTTTGTTTCGAGAAGCAAATTTTTGCGTGATCGGCGATTGTAAACTACTTGAGTATGTAGGTTATTTTGATTTGCGTTTGCTGCAGCGCTGAACACTTGATGCGGTTCAATTATACTTGAGCCGCTGCCGGACCTCGAAGTAAGCGACTTATTTTGCTTCGGCTTGAGATCTTGAGATGTCAAACAATGCTGTTCGCGTCTCGTCATCCGAGGGAAACAGCAGCTCGATGCGCAGTTCGGAGAGCGCGATGTCCTCTGCTGAGCCGAACTGGGCGATGGTGGAGAAGAATGACAGCACCTTGTCGCCTGCACGGTAGCGGGCCGGAATGATGGCGGGCAGCGGATGGTTATTGCCGCCGGTTCGCGGTCCCAGAGCCAACTCCAGCCTATCAACCGTTGCGTCGAGCACGTCATCGCCGCCGAGATGGGCGCTTTCGGTGCGCAGGCGCACAATCATGTGCTCGGCGACCTCGCGCCAGTTTTCCAGCACAGCCTGCATGCGTTTGGCATCGGTCAGCGCCTCCAGGAGGCTGTCGCCCTCAGAAACGCCGGCACCGCCAAGCAGCAGGCCGCCGGACCGGTTGGCCTTGACGACGGTCCAGTGGCGGTCGAGCGCCATGGCCGGGAAGGGATCGTGCCGCTCCAGCGTCCAGTCGACGGCGGCGCGCACATGCGCCATGTCGGCATCGTCGAGGTCGCGCTTTCGATAGGCCGGAGCGAATCCGGCGGCGCCGAGAAAGGCGTTGCGGGCGCCGTGCGGCAGTTCCAGCGATTCCGACAGGAGCCGGACCATGGAGCGGCTCGGGCGCGAGCGTCCCGTCTCCAGGAACGAGATATGCCGGGCCGAGACATTGGCGGCGAGGCCGAGATCGAGCTGGCTCATGCGGCGCCGGCCGCGCCATTCCTTCAATGTGTCGCCGAATGCGTTCTGCATGTTTCTGTTCCCAATGAGCGGTTCGGTCCGCGTTTCACTATAGCGGCATATTTACGTCAGACACTTACCTCCAAGGTAATTGAGACGCATCAGCCGGGCCGCTATCCCATTGCCCATGTCAATTGCAAGGAGATGAGGCAATGCATATCGAAACGGCTCAGAACTGGCTCAAGGCGGGTGCCGCGTTTCTCGTGGGATTCGGGCTTTTGGGGCCCATTGGCGCGTTTCCTGCCACTTCGGAGATCACCCGCTTTTTTGCCGACCTCGCCTTTTTCCCGCTCGACGGCACGCCGGAGCAACTGGACCCGGCAGCGCGGTTCTTCTGGGCGATAACGGGCGGCGTCATCGCCGGCTGGGGTGTCATGATCTGGATGGCGGCGACACGGCTGCTGCCGCGCGATCCGGCCCTGGCGCGCAGCATGATCCTGACCGCCGCCGCCACATGGTTCGTCATTGACGGGCTGGGCTCCGTGCTTTCCGGTGCGCCGATGAACGCACTCTACAATGTCGGATTCCTGGTGCTCTTCGTCGTGCCGCTGTGGCGGCCGGTCGAGACGGCACCGAACGCGGCTTAAATCTCACCGATGAGCGAAAGGGCCGCCTTGCGCAGGGAAGTAATCAGCTGCAGCAGATGCGGGCGGTCCTTTGCCACATATTTGAAGTTGGACGAAGCGTTCAGCACCATATCCGCCAGGTCCTGGGGCGTCATGTCGGCCCTGGTCAGCCTGTCCCTGTAGGGCGCAAGGAGAGAGGCCAGCACCTCTCCCTTGCGCTGCATGGCCTTGTCCTGCTCGGCCTTGCCGACGGTGTTGTAGCCGGTTACCAGGTCCTCGGCATCCGGCATCTGGCTCAGCATGTCGTAATAGGCGATGACGCAGTGCTGGAAATAGGCATCGAGCTTGTCGGCAATCGATCCGTCCTTGCCCCAGTCGGCCTCCAGCGCCTCCATGGTCCGGTCCGTCGAATAGCAGATCGCGGCCGCCAGGATCTCTTCCTTGTTGGCATAGCTTGAGTAGAGCGTCTGGCGCGAGATGCCGGCGGCCGTGGCGATGTCGCTCATGGTCGTGCGGCGCACGCCGTAGCGGGAAATCACCCCGATGGCGTTCTCGACAATATTTCTTTCCTTTTCATTCATTCGTACAACTTGACAAATTATGTTGTGTTGTCAATATCTATACAGCCGGGGGCCAGCAAGGTCGATCGGTCATTGGGGTCTTGGCGGCCCCAATTCGACCGATCGGCTTTTGAATAATCGGTTCCGCAGCCATCTGTAAAGGAGATTACTCCATGAAACTTACCGTGAACGGCCAGGACCATGAGGTGGATGTCGAGGAAGACATGCCGCTTCTGTGGGTCCTGAGGGACGAACTTGGAATCACAGGGCCGAAATATGGCTGCGGCATAGCCCAATGCGGTGCCTGTACCGTCCATGTGGACGGCGTGGCCGTTCGGTCTTGCCAACTCCCCGTCGGCGCGGTCGAGTATGAGGTGACGACCATCGAGGGGCTCGGCACGCCCGATGCGCTGCACGCGGTGCAGGCCGCCTGGGTGGAGCATCAGGTTGCCCAGTGCGGCTATTGCCAGTCCGGGCAGATCATGGCGGCGGCCTCCTTCCTTGAAACCAATGACGATCCGACCGACGCGGATATCGATGTCGCCATGTCGGCCAATCTTTGCCGATGCGGCACCTATCCGCGCATCCGCGAGGCGGTGAAGACAGCCGCCAAGAACCTGAGGAGTGCATGATATGGGACGCGTAACGACAATTGCACGCCGCACCTTCCTCATCGGTTCCGTGGCCGTTGCCGGCGGCGTCGCCTTCGGCGCATATATGTACAAGCGCCCCGGCGAAAATCCGCTCATGGCGGATCTCGAAGAGGGCGAGGCGGTCATCACGCCCTACGTCAAGATCGACGCCGAGGGCGTGACGCTGATCACGCCGCGCACCGATCTGGGGCAGGGTGCTTATTCGGTTCAGGCGGCGCTGATCGCCGAGGAGCTCGACATCGAACTGGACCAGGTCCGGGTCGATCCCGGCATGCCGAGCCCGGCCTACTACAATACGGCCTTGTCAGAGGAAGGCGCGCCGTTCCGCTCGACCGATGAAAGCTTCATGGCCGAATCGGTCCGCGGCGTCATGGACGTGCTGATGAAGTTCCTCGGCATGCAGGTGACCGGTGGGTCGACATCCGTTCCGGATGGCTATGAGAAGCTGCGCACGGCCGGTGCCGTCGCCCGTGAGACACTGAAGGCGGCTGCCTCGCAGAAGTCCGGGGTGCCGGTCGGTCAACTGAAGACCGCCAAAGGCGCCGTGCAACTGCCGGACGGTTCGCAACTTACCTATGTGGAGCTTGCCCCGGTGGCAGCGACCATCCGGCCGGTGACCAATGTCACGCTGCGCGATCCGAGCGAGTGGCGTCTGCTCGGCAAGCCGATGCGCCGTCACGACATCGTCGCCAAATCGACCGGCACGCTGCCCTACGGCGTCGACTTCAAGGTCGACGGCATGGTGCATGCGACCGTCAAGCTCAACCCGCGCCAGGGCGGAGCCATGAACGGTTTCGATGCAAGCGCGGCCGAAAATATGCGCGGCGTCAAGAAGATCGTGCCGATCACCGGCGGTGTCGGCGTTGTCGCGGACAACACCTGGCGCGCCATCCAGGCGGCAAATGCCATTGAATTCGATTGGGGTCCGGCACCCTATCCGCCGGAAATGGATGGTCATTGGGAAGCGCTCGGCAATTCATTCAATGACGAGCAGATCGAAGCCCGTAATCGTGACGACGGTGACGTCGAGACAGCGCTTGCCGGTGCGGACGTGATCGAGGCCGAGTACCGTGCACCCTATCTTGCCCATGCGCCGCTGGAGCCGATCAGCGCCATCGTCAAGGTCGAGGATGATCGCGTCGATGTCTGGACGGGCACGCAGATCCCGCGCTTCGTGCAAGGCAACGTGGCGAAGCTGACCGGTGTCGCTTTCGATGACGTGTATGTCCACGTGCTTTATGTCGGCGGCAGTTTCGGCCATCGCCTTGAGGACGAGGTGGTCAAGCAGGCGGTCGAAATCGCGAGGGAAATGAAAGGCACGCCGGTCAAGCTGACTTACAGCCGCGAAGAGGACATGATCCACGACTTTCCAAGGCAGATCGCCATGGCGCGGGGCCGTGGCGTCGTCAAGGACGGCAAGGTGGATACCTATGACCTCGGTATTGCCATGCCTTCCGTGATCGCCTCGCAGATGGGACGTCAGGGTCTTTCCCTGCCCGGGCCGGACACGCAGATTATCGCCGGCGCATGGGAGCAGCCTTTCGCGATCCCCAATTACCGGATGACCGGCTACCGTGCACCGGAACTCGCCCCCATCAGTTCCTGGCGGTCGGTCGGTGCGTCGAGCAACGGTTTCTTCCACGATTGTTTCCTCGACGAGCTCATCGTCGCCGCCGGCGCCGATCCGCTGGAGGAACGGATCCGGTTGATGTGGCATGACAACTCACGCAAGGTTCTCGAAGCGGTCGGCGAGATGTCGGGCTGGGGCAGCGACCTCGGGCCGAAGCGCGGCCGCGGCGTCGCGTTCTGCATGTCATTCGGCGTAGCAACGGCGGAGGTCGTTGAAGTCACCGACACCGACGACGGCATCAAGATCGACAAGGTCTTCGTGGCGGCGGAGGTCGGCCGTGTGGTCGATCCGGTGAACTTCGACAATCTCGTCAAGGGCGGTGTCATCTGGGGCCTCGGCCATGCGATGAATTGCGAGATTACCTATTCGGACGGCATTGCCGAGCAGGACAACTTCCACGCCTTCGAGGGCATGCGCCTCTATCAGTGTCCGGAAATTGAGGTTCGCGGTCTGGAAAACGGCAGCAAGATCCGCGGCATTGGCGAGCCTCCCGTGCCGCCGGCTGCACCGGCCCTGGCCAACGCGATTTTCGCCGCCACCGGCAAGCGCATCCGTGAAATGCCGTTTAACAAACATATCGATTTCGTTTGAGGACCGGTGCCGTGAGAAGAATTGTCGCTGCCATTGCGGGCATTGCAGCCCTGTCGTCGTTGGCGCTCGCCGCCGAACAGGTCGGCACCAACCGTGTGATCAACGATTTCGAGGAAGGTTCGGTGTCGCAGCAGGAGGGGCTGGCTAGCTGGCAGCTTTTCTACGAAGTCGCCTCGCATCCGCGCTGCTCCAACTGCCATGTCGGGGCGGACAACAAACCGATGTGGTCGGGGCCGAGCTACGGCAAGACCCGGCCGCACGGAATGAACATCAATGCGGGTGAAAGCCGTATCGGCGCCGAGACGCTGCCCTGTGGAACCTGCCATACGGATGCCGGCGGGATGGAAACCGTTTCCAACGACACGCCGCATGCGGCGCCGAGGGTCGCCATGGTCTGGCAACTGGCGCCGGTGGAAGCCGAGTGGTTCGGCAAATCGTCGGTCTATATCTGCGAGCAGCTCAAGGATCCGGAGCGCAATGGCGGCAGAACGGTTCGCGAGTTGGCGGAACATCTGGACCACGATCTGATCCTGCATTGGGCGTGGGACCCGGGCGGCAACCGCGAGCCGGCGCCGCATTCACTCCAGGAATCCATGGACGCGCTGATGAAATGGGCTGCCGCCGGCACGCCCTGCCCGACGGAATAGGGGACCGACCATGCAAGCATTTCCCGGCGCTCTTCGGCTTGGCGGCCAACTGTTGGTCCTCAACGGCATCCTGCACTGCATTGCCTGGATCGTCAGCGGCTGGAGCGGCGATACGATGCAGCTGATCCCGGTGGGGCTGGTCTATATCGCCTTGGGCGCAGGCCTTTATTACCGGATACGAACGATCCGCTATCTGGCCTTTATCGTTACGCTGGTCGGCGTCCTTGCCGCCTATATCTCGCTCGGCAGCGTCGCGGTTGCCGTGTGGCTGATGTGGGTCTTCATCGTCATCGATCTTGCGGTGCTGGCGATCCTGATTGCCAGTATCTGGCGCGGCCGCCAGCCGGCCTGATTACAACTCGTTCTAACGCAAATCCAGGCCGGCCGAAGGGCAATGTCCGCCCGACGCAACACGGAAGGGCAGAAGCGGCGTCAGCCCTTCTTGTCGGTGTATTTGATGTAGGTCTTGTAGATGTAACCCTTCTTGTCACCGTAGACGACGCGGCACCAACGGCAGTTCGTTTCCGCCATCAGCTCGGCGTTCTGCGGTACAATGGCCAGCACCTTGCTCTTGCTGCTTCGGCGTGCCCGCATATTCACCCATTTGGTGGCGCGGCCGTTCCGGTAGCCGAGCTTTTCGGCTTCCGAAACCGGGTAGGCCGCCACGGATTTGGCGGTTTCGCCGAATTCCTCATCCGCTTCCTGAGCCTTGGGTTTCGGCTTGAAGTCCGAATCCGCTGACGCCAGCAGCGAAGGCTGGCTGCTGCGCTCCGGCCGGATGATGAATGTCCGGTAGATGAAGCCTTTCTGACCCTTGTAGACGACCCCGCACCAACGCGTGCAGTTCTGGTCGGCAAGGATGCTGGCCTTTGCCGGGACAATATCCACAATCGGCGCGGTGTTGTTCGGCTCGGCCCGCAGATTGACCCATTTGCGGGCCTTGCTCTTGACCATGCCGGATCCGATCGCCGGTGATGCTTCAGGCAGAACCGGCTGACGCAGGACGTTGAAGTTCTCCGAGTCCAGCGCCGCCATCTTCTGTTCCATCTCGGCGATTTCGGCTTCGGTCTCGGCAACTTCGACCGCCACCTCGGGTGGAACGATCGATCCGGTTTCGGCCTTATCAACCCGTATGATGCTTTCTTCCATGAGGCTCGGCAGCGTCATCTTCTTCTTTTTCTTTGGCCGTTCGACCTCCTGCTTTTCAAGCGAGCCAAACGAACTGTCGAAGCGGGCCGAAGCAATGGTCGGCAACCGGTCCTGCGACTTGGGCTCCGCCGGCAGAAATGCCCGCGCGGATGCAATCTGCGTTCCGCTGGTGAAACCGGTCGTCGCGCTATCGGGTGCAACGGCCTCGGCGTTCAGCGCGCTGCCGGCCGTCGCTGCGGATGGCTTGTTTCCGGCTGTTTTGTCCGGTTTGGTCTGATCAATTGCGGCGGTCTGCTCCATGTCGGGCCCCGCCGCCGGGGTTGCTTTTTTGTCCAACGCGGCTGTTTCAACAGCTCCTGCCGGGTCTGCGGGCTGTTGCTGGCTGCTTTGCGTCGTGTTGTACAGAGCCGCTCCGAGCACTGCGCCTGCGGCACCGCCAAAAGCCGCGACCAGGGCAATCGCCATCAGGCGTGCCGGGTTGCGAGGCTTCGCGGCGCGCGCCGCGGGAGCGTATGGCCGGCGCTGTATCTTTCTTGCTGTTCTACCCATCAACTCTCACTCCAGTCACTGATTACCAGCGTGACGGTATGCTCTGACGAGCTACGGGCACCACCACGGACATGCATCTGACATCACAACTCCGTCAAAATTCGGGGCGGCGGCCCCGCGTGGTGGTCACATTCGGAGTCGTTTGAAAATCAGCCGTGAGAATCCCGCCGGCCTGCGCCGTATTTCGCAGACGTCAAAAACCGGCAAATAGACCTAAAGCTGGGCATTCAAAAGGGATCGCGGTTCTTTGCATCCGGTGAGACGGATCGCATGTCTTCTCTTTCTTTCCTTAAGGCGTTAAGGATCTGGCACCGACCCGACACCGGAGGCTGCCTGCAAGAGCAGACCGTCCGTCTTACCTTTCATTGGAGATTGCCCATGCGTTTCAACGAACTCGGCCGCACCGGTATCACGGTGAGCGAAATCTGCCTCGGATCAATGACCTGGGGTTCGCAGAACTCGGAAGCCGAGGCGCATGAACAGTTGGATTTCGCCGTCGGGGAGGGTGTCAACTTCATTGATACGGCGGAGATGTATCCGACAACGCCACGCCTGAAGGAGACGACGGGCCGGACCGAAGAATATATCGGCACATGGCTGAACGGCAGGGCTGACCGGGACAAACTCATCGTGGCGACAAAGATCACGGGAGAGGGGAACCAGGATGTGCGCGGCGGTGCCCGGGTGGACGGCGCCATGGTGCGGCAAGCGCTGGATGAAAGCCTTCGCCGGCTGCAGACCGATTATGTGGATCTTTACCAACTGCACTGGCCGAACCGCGGGTCCTATCACTTCCGCAAGTACTGGACCTATGACCCTACAACACTGCAACCCGAAGACATCGACCAGGAAGTGGCCGACCTTCTCGGCGAAATCGCGACCATGCAACAGGAAGGCAAGGTCCGTGCGTTCGGCCTGTCGAACGAAAGCGCCTGGGGGCTGATGAAATTCCTCGAGGTCAGCCGCAAGCACGGGCTGCCCCGTATCGCGTCCGTGCAGAATGAATACAGCCTGATCTGCCGGATCTTCGATCTCGACATGGCCGAGGTCAGCATCCATGAACAGGTCGGGCTGATGGCCTTTTCGCCATTGGCGGCCGGCGCTCTTTCCGGCAAGTATCTGGACGGAAACATACCGGAGGGCTCTCGGCTGTCCATGCAGCCCAACCTGAACGGCCGCTATGTTCCGCAATCCGAAAAGGTGATCGCGCTCTATGCCGACATCGCCGCGAAACACGGGCTGGACCTGGCGCAGATGTCCCTGGCGTTCTGCCTGAGCCGTCCGTTCATGGCATCGGTGATCATCGGGGCGACCTCGATGGAACAGCTTCGCACCAATATCGCCGCCAAGGACGTTGTCCTGAGCGATGACGTGCTCAACGAAATCCAGGCGGTTTATCGCGATCACCCGCGGCCGATGTGAGGCCCGGTCACCTAGAGCGAGTTGCGATTAGATTGATGCATTTGATGGCGGAAAATCGGTTCAGTCGGCTAGGCGCGTCGCGCAGCGCGATGCAGCGCATCGGGCAAGCGGCGCAACAACGCCGATGGGCCGATTTTCCCCACCCTCGAAAGGAAAGTAGATGTTGAAAACCAATGGCGAATGGGCCGGGCGATTTTGCCCCCTGGCGTCGTTGGCTCGCGTTTGTGGTGGGGTGACACCACGGCGCGCAACCCGCCTAGCCAGTGACCAAAATCGCCGCGGTCAAATGCGTCAATCTAATCGCAACTCGCTCTAAGTCGCCGTTTCCTCGCTCACGGTGGCCGGCGGCGTCTTGCCGCGGCGCTCACGCAGGCGCTGGATGGCCACATAGAGCACAGGGATCATCAACAGGCCGATCGTGCTGTCGATGACCATGCCGGTGAAGACCGGAAGACCGATCGAAATCCGGCTGGACGATCCGGCGCCGCTTGCGAAGACCAGCGGCAGGACCCCGATGATAAAGCACAGGCCCGTCATGGTCACCGGCCTGAACCGTGTGTGCGCGGCGCTGATCGCGGCCTCCACGATGCTCTCGCCCGCTTCGCGCCGGGTCCGGGAAAACTCGACGAGCATGATGGCCTTCTTAGCGGCAAGGCCGATCAGCAGCACGATGCCGATCTGGGCGTAGATGTTGTTGTTGAGAACGTCGATGAGAAAGAGCGGTATCAATGCTCCGCAAACGGCAAAGACGGTCGAGCACATGACCGATATCGGAAGCGCCCAGCTCTCGTATTGGGCCACGAGGCACAGATAGGCGAAGGTGAAGGCAAGCAGGAAAATATAGATGACGAAGGACCCGGCCTCGATTTCCTGCAGCGAGACCCCCGTCCATTCCACGCTATAGCCGTCGGGCAGGGTCTTCGCGGCAATCGTCTCGAACGCCTCGATGCCCTGGCCGGTGCTGTGGCCGGTGCTCGTCAGGCCCTGAACGGCAGCGGTTCGGACCAGATTGTAGCGGGTGATGGCCTGAGGTCCCAGGATCGGTTCGGTACCGATCAGCGTGCTCAGCGGGATCATGTCTCCCGAGGCGCCCTTTACGTAAATGTTCGCAATGTCGTCCAGCGTCTGCCGGTATGAGGCCTCTGCGGCGAGCACCACCCAGTAGATCTTGCCCTCGAGCAGGAAATTGTTGACGAACATGGAGCCCAGATTGGCCTGAAGCGCGGTGAATATGTCGCTGATGTTGACCCCGAGCGCCTCCGCCTTGTCGCGGTCGATGGAGACGTTGTATTGCGGCGAGCCCGTCGACAGCGAACTGAAGACCTGCAGGAATACGGGATCGGCGCTGGCGGCCGAAAGCATGGCGTTGGTGACCGATCCCAGATCCTCGACGCTGGCGTTGTTGTTGTCCTGGATCTGCGCGGAGATGCCGCCGGAAATGCCTAGGCCGTCTATCGGCGGCAGCGGGAAGACAAAGGAAATCGCTTCCTGAACGTCAGCTAGCTCCCGGTTGAGATTGGCGAGGATATTGTACCACTGGGTCTGGCTGGACTTGCGTTCGTCCCACGGCGCGAGCACCGCAATCAGCGTGACGTAGTTGGATCCGTAGCCGGAGATCAGGCTGAAACCGGACACCGAAATGATGTCGCTCACGCCTTCGACACCGCGCATGATCGTCGTCATCTTTTCCGCGACTTCGCGCGAGCGCTGCAGCGACGCACCATCGGGAAGCTGTGCATTGGCGAACAGCACGCCCTTGTCCTCAAGGGGAATGAACCCTGTCGGCGTCGTGCGCATCATGTAGACGGTCGCAACAATCGCGAAGACGAAGATCAGCAGCGAGACCCAGACATTCTTCAGAAGAATTCGCACGAGCCAGACATATCCGTCGCGCGTCTTGTCCACCGCCGCCGGTATCAGCCGCAAGAAGCTCTTCGGCTTTCGATTGCCCCGTTTCAGCAGGGTCGCGCACAGCGCGGGCGCGAGGGTCAAGGCGTTGACCGCCGAAAGGCTGAAGGCGACGGTGATCGTCAGCGCAAACTGCAGATAGATCCGTCCGGTTATGCCCGGGAAGAAGCAGACCGGTACGAATACGGCCAGAAGCACGAAGGTCGTCGCGATAATCGGCCCGGTCACCTGGTCCATCGCCTTGATGGTGGCTTCGCGCGGCTCCAACCCCTCTTCATCCATGATGCGTTCGGTGTTTTCGATGATGACGATGGAGTCGTCCACAACCAGCGTGATGGCGAGGATGATGCCGAAGAGCGTGATGAGGTTGGCGCTGAAGCCGAGCAGATAGAGAATTGCCAGCGTGCCGAGAAGCGAAACCGGGATCGCGATGGCCGGGATAAGCACCGCGCGCCAGCTCATCAGGAACAGAAACACGACGGCAACGACAAGCCCGGCGGTGATGCACAAGGTGATGATGATTTCCTGGATCGATGCGCGCACCGCCTTCGTCACATCGTACAGCAACTCGTATTCGACCCCGGAAGGAAAGGAGCCCTTCATCTCCTCGAGCGCGTTGTACACGCTGGTCGCCACGTCGAGCGCGTTGGCGCCGGGCGCCTGATAGACCCCGATCGACGTGGCCGGCCTGTTGTTGAGGGCAGACGATGCTGCGTAGGAGCGGGCGCCGAGTTCGACATTGGCCACGTCACTGAGCCGGACGAGCTGTCCGGACGCGTTGCCCGAGACGACAATCCTGCCGAATTCTTCGGCCGTCTTGAGCAGGCCCTGGGCGCGCAACGAAAACTGGAAATCCGTCGGCCCCGCAAATGGCGCGCCGCCGATCTGGCCCGCCGTTGCCTGCACATTCTGGGCGCTGATGGCGTTCGCGATATCGGATGCGGTGAGGTTGAGCGCGGTCATCAGGTCCGGGCGCATCCACACGCGCATGCTGTAGTCGAGCGGGCCGAACTGGGAGACACTGCCGACACCGGACAGCCGGGAGAGCGAATCCTGGATGTGCTGCGAGGCGTAATTGCTGAGATATATCGCGTCGCGCGTCTCATCCGGCGAAATCAGGTTGATGACCAGGAGCATGCTCGAGGATTGCTTCATGGTCGAGACGCCCTGCTGGGTCACGGAATTCGGCAGGAGCGGTTCGGCGAGCGATACCCGGTTTTGTACGTTCACCGCAGCGATGTCGGGATCGGTGCCGACCCTGAAGGTTATGGTCAGCGTGTAGTTTCCGGAATTGGAGCTGGTCGACGACATGTAGAGCATGTTGTCGACGCCATTGACCTGTTCCTCGATGGGTATCGCCACCATCTGCTCGACGAGGCTTGAGTCCGCTCCGGGATAGTTCGCCGTGACGACGACCTGGGGCGGCGTAACGTCGGGATACTCGGCGATCGGTATGAGAACGATCGCGATGACACCGACGAGGGAGAAAATCAGCGAAATGACCAGCGCGAATTTCGGGCGGGCGATGAAGAATCTCGACAACATGTTCTTCGCGCCCGCCTACTGCTTCAATTCGGTTGCGTTGACGGCAACACCGGGGCTGACGCGTTGCAGCCCCTGAACCACGACCTTCTCGCCCTCCTTCAACCCGGATGACACCTCCCAAAGGCCCGCGGTCTGGCGGCCAAGCTTCACATCCTGGCGTTCGATCTTGCCGGCGGAATCGACCAGATAGACGAAGTGCCCCTTGCTATCGAGCTGGACGGCGGATTGCGGCACGACAAGAACCTGCTGCGGTTTGGCTTCCGCCACGACCACGTTGACGAACTGGCCGGGTATGAGGATGTTGTCGGGATTGTCGAAGGTCGCGCGGATTTCGACCGTGTCGCTTCCTTCCTCGACCGCCGTACCGACATAGCTGACCGATCCGGTTGACGCATAGGCATCGCCATTCGCCATTGTCAGGCTTACTTTCAGCGCTGCAGAGTCGGCGCCGATCAGACCCTGCTCGCGGTCCGCGATCAGGTCTCTTTCGCCCATGTAGAAACTGACATAGATCGGATCGACACTGGTAATCGTGGCCAGCGTGCCGGAGTTTGAGTTGACGAGGTTGCCGACGTCGATATTGGATTTGCTGATGCGCCCGTCGATCGGCGCATGAATCTCCGTGTAACCGAGATTTATATTGGCCGTATCGAGGCTGGCCTTGGCCTGATCGACATTCGATTGATCCACGCCGACCGTGGCGGCTGCTGAATCATAGGCCGATTGCGCCACGTCGCCCTTGTCCAGCAGGAATTTCTGCCGTTCAAGCTCAACCGTGGAGTTCTTCAGCGTCGCCTGTGCGCCCTCCAGGGTCGCCTTGGCGCTGTCGACACTTGCCTCGTAAAGGCCCTTTTCGATGACGTAGAGAACGTCGCCTTTCTTTACCAGACCGCCCTCGGTGAAATTGCGCTGCTCCAGGATGCCCTCGATACGTGCCTGGAGATCGACCGTGCTGACGGCCTGAACCCGGCCGACATAGCTACCCCTGTCTCCGCTTTGCTGGCTTGCAACCGTTGCGACCGTCACATTTGGCTTGTCATTGGACGTGTCTTGCGCCGTACCGTGCGCCGGCGCCAGAGCAAGGACCACAAATGTGCTTAACCCTGCGAAAAACTTCATCTTTTGAGTTTCCCTTCGACTGAGTCCTCTGCCCGTGTGCACTATGGTCCATGAGAATCCAAAAGAAAAGCGGGTTCTCGGTTTTACTTCGATCGATCCCGGCATCAGGCGTTTGGGGCGAGAGTTTGCTGTGAATTACTTTTGTCTTCGCGCTTAGGTCCACGGTTTTGCTGGTCGGCTCGGTCCATTGTGAAGGTTTCATGAAATCTGGCGGAAGCTTGATCCATCGCAAGCCGGATCCCCGGTCCCGTTGTTAGCCAGAATGGGGCGCGGGACATGCCCGTTCCATGGCAATCAGGGGGACAATCATGCAGACCGTCGTTGCGCAAGGCCGCCTTATCGATCAACAGCTCCATGTGGGCAGTCATCCCGGTCACGACGTCACCCACCGCCTGAAGATCCGTGTCGACAATGTCAGTTTCTGGTATGGCGAAAAACAGGCACTCGACGGCATAACGCTGGATCTCTACGACCAGGAGGTCACGGCGTTTATTGGCCCTTCCGGATGCGGTAAATCCACGCTGCTGCGCTGCCTGAACCGGATGAACGATGAAATCCGGGAAGCACGGATGACCGGGCAGATCCTGCTTGACGGTGAGAACATCAACGCGCCGGATGTCGATCCGCCCTTCCTGCGGCGGCGTTTCGGATGGGTCGCGCAGAAGCCCAATCCCTTTCCGCGCTCGGTCTATTACAACATTGCCTATGGCGCACTTCTGCACGGCCTGGTGCGGCGGCGCGATGAGACCGACGCCCTGGTTCGGCGCTGCCTGGAGCGGGCCGGTCTCTGGGACGAGGTGAAAGATCGTCTGGACAAGCCCGGCACGGATCTTTCGGGCGGCCAGCAGCAGCGCCTTTGCGTCGCGCGCGCCATTTCGACCGATCCGGAAGTGCTTTTAATGGATGAACCCGGCTCGGCGCTCGATCCGGTCTCGACTGCGCATCTGGAGGAACTGATCGAGGAATTGCGCGAGCATTACTGTATCGTCATTATTACGCACAATATGCAGGAAGCGGCTCGCATTTCGCAACGCGCTGCCTTCTTCCATCTGGGCAAGCTGGTAGAGCAGGGCGACACAAAGGACATTTTCGTCCGCCCCCGGACGCAGCTTTGCCATGACTACGTTACCGGTCGTTACGGGTAAGGGGGCCGCGGTATTTCGGAGCGGGAGGCTCCCGCGCGTCAGCGCCAAAATTTTTTGCTCTTGCGCAGCTCGCGCCACCGGTCGTCCGCCTTGCGCATCTGTTTCTTCGCGCGTCCGGCGTGCCAGTCGCAGATCAGCCTGACGCTCTTGTTCAGATCAGACCTGTCGGGGTGGTCCGCGGCGATCCTTGCCGAGAGTTCGTCGGCCATCGCGACATCGTTCAGATAGCCGAACACATTCTGCAGGCCGCGCAGCCTGCGTAAGAAGTCCTTGGCATCCGCGCCGGGATAGATCGGCATCAGATAGTCGGTCGCGTAACGCATGGTCTTCAGCGTTTTGCGCATCTCGTGCCGCTCGGAAATCTTGTGGTCGGCGAATCCCCTGCCGCGATCCCTGACTTCCTGCCATGTGTTTTCGAGTGCCTCGGATGCGACCGCCTGGAATTTCCGGGTGGCGATGCGGTCGGGAGCCCTGTGAAGTGCCCGCTCCACCGCCTGGTCAAAGAGCATGCAGTTGAGTTTCAGCCGGGTCCAATCCTTGCCGGCTACGAGCGCGCGCACGTTCTGGCGCTCGCCGATGCGCGCCTCGGCCAGAAAATCGAGCAGGGCCTCGTGACACTTGTCCTTGCCAAGGGCGGCGATGGCCGGTTCGGCAATATCCTGCACAAGCACATCCGCATTGCGCAGGTGGCCGACGACACGTCCGAGATTCCGTGCAGCCTTCGACAGCCGCTTCAGGTCCTTGTCGGCGGCGACATCGGCGAAAATGCGAAGGCTTGTGCGCAGCCGGCGCAATCCGATGCGGAACTGGTGCGGCACTTCCGAATCGTCGAGCGCGTGCAAGATGCGCCAATTTCCGAGGATCTGCTCAGCCGCAGACCCGCCAATGGCCTTGAATGCCTGCTCCACCGACATGTCAGCGCGCAGCTCGGGCCGGTGAAGCGCAAAGGCGCCGCTCGCGGTTGGCGCGGGTTTTCGTTTGCCGAGGAGCGCATAGCCGCGTTCGGCCTTGCTGGCGCCCGAAGGCGACACGCATTCTCCCTCGAACAGTTTTTCGGAAATGGTCAGCAAAGTGTGCGCAAGACCGGATTTCAGCTCGATCTCGACCTCGTTGATGCCTTCCGACTTCTTGCCGCTCCGGACTTTTCCCTTGTCGATGGCAAGTTCGGCCGTGCCGATGTCGCTGCATTTCAACATGTGAATGTCGCGGTTGATATCGGTTTCGAAGACGGGGGCGAGGGTTGCCTTCGCAGCAAGCTTTTTCAGCCAGGGTCCGACCTTCGGGTCCTTGATCCGTTCCAGGTCGAGCTGCGGTTTGTCTACAGGCCCCTCGATCTCCTGCGGGCTGGCCAGGCCATTCTTCAGGCCGGTGCCGTATTTCAGGGTCTGGATCCAGCCCCGGCCATCCCAGCGCAAACGCAGCGAAGCGCGTTCGCTTCGAAGGCTGTGATCGGGGGTGTCAAAATATATGGAGCGCAATTCGCGTTGAACGGGCTTGCCGATCGTCATTTTCCGCAGCGCTGATTTCTCTCGCAGCCTGCGTACCGCATCGGTGCCAATCTCGAGTTTGACTTCAAGCTCTGTGCTGCTCATTCACGCTGTTACGAATTTATGACGATATCAACAGGCTGCCATGCCGTCCGCCAGGACGGCCAACACCTATCACATGTGGCGATTGGTCGTCGAGCACCTGAAGATCCAGTGCTTTTCCGGAACCGCCTTGATGCAAGCAAAAAAGGCCGGCGCACGGCACCGGCCTTTAAATTGCGGCGTTGCCGACCGGTCAGGCGTTGGGGCCCGGCCGCAGATTGTCGGGCAGGTAAGTGGCAAGCTCCGGAAAGACGATCAGCACGAAGACCATCAGCACCATGATGAGGAACATCGGGATCGCCGCCTTGGCGATGAAGTTCATCTCATGGTTGGTCATGCCCTGCATGACGAACAGGTTGAAGCCGATGGGCGGCGTGATCTGCGCCATCTCGACGACGACGACGATGAAGATGCCGAACCAGATCAGGTCGATCCCGGCCTGAACCACCATCGGTTCGACCACCGCCATTGTCAGCACCACGGAGGATATCCCGTCGAGGAAACAGCCGAGGATGATGTAAAAGACGAGCAACACCATCAGCAGTTCGAAGCGCGACAACTCCAATGTGGCGATAAGGTCGGCAAGGCCGCGCGGCAGGCCGGTGAAGCCCATGGCCAGCGACAGGAAGGCGGCGCCCGCCAGGATCAGTGCGATCATCGCCGATGTGCGGGTCGCGCCCATGAGGCTGGCGGTGAAGGTGCTCCAGGACAGCGATCCCTGGCTTGCAGCCAAGATCAGTCCGCCGATGACGCCGAAAGCCGCCGCTTCCGTTGCCGTTGCATAGCCGAGATACATCGATCCGATGACGACCACGATGAGCAGGATGACCGGCGCAAGGAAACGCGAGTTTCTGAGCTTCTCGGCCAGGCTCAGCCTTGGTTCCTCATTGGGCTCCCATTTCGATGAAACCTTCGAATAGATCGCCACATAGCCCATGAACATCAGCGCCAGGACGAGACCCGGCAGGATGCCGGCGAAAAACAGCTTGGTGATCGATTCGTTGATGGTCACCCCGTAGACGATCAGCGTCAGGGAGGGCGGGATCATCAGGCCGAGCGTCGCGGCGCCGGTGAGCGTGCCGATGACCATGGTTTCGGGATAATTGCGCTTGCGCAGCTCGGGAATGGACATCTTGCCGACGGTGGTGAGCGTGGCGGCGGACGATCCCGAGACCGCGGCAAAGACGGTACATCCGACGATATTGGTGTGCACCAGACCGCCCGGCAGGCGCGCCATCCATGGCGCGAGACCGCGGAACATGTCCTCGGACAATCGCGTGCGGTAGAGGATTTCGCCCATCCAGATGAAGAGCGGCAGGGCGGTCAGGGTCCAGGACGACGAGCTGGTCCAGATCGTTGTGACCATCACATCGCCGACGGGCCGGGTCGTGAACAGTTCCATGCCGACCCAGGCAACACCCATGAGAGCAAGGCCCACCCACACACCGGTGCCAAGCAGCAGGAACAGGACGAAGAGGAACAGGACGATGACTGAAAAATCTTCCATGGTTCTACTCCCCGTGGCTCTGCTCGACCAGATCGGTCTCGATCCGGTGGTCGCCGACAAACACCACATGGACAAGGTGGTCGGTCAGCGCGATCGCCAGGATCACGGCGCCGATGACCATCGACATTTGCGGGATCCACAGCGGCGAGGCATCCTGGCCCTGGCTGACCTCGTTGAACTTCCACGACCAGTAGACGAAGCGATAGGCGTAGTAGGAAAAATACCAGGCGGTAGCCGCACCGATGCCGAAGCACCAGATTTCAAGCAGTCTTCGCACACCGTCCGGAACTGCATTCAGGACAATCGAGACGCGGATATGGGCGCCGCGGTGCAGCGCATGGGCAAAGGCGAAGAACGATGCGGCGGCCATGCAGTAGCCGGCATAGTCCGGCGCGCCGGCGAACACTTCCCCGGTCCAGCGTGCCAGCATCTGGATAACGATCAGCATCAAAATGGCGATGAGAAAAAATGCCGCAAGCACTCCGGACGCCAGATAGATGAAGTCGAGGCCGTTGCGCAATTGTCTGAGTGCGGCCATTTACCCCTCCATTTTGTTCGACAACGGCACTGTTCCTCCTAAACGATGCCGGGACGCCCGCCGCAAGGAAATGCGACGGGCAGATTTGTTGATCAATCGGCCGGGATGCGGCCGTGACCAAACCTACTGCATGGAATTGTAGGCGTCGATGATGGCCTTGCCGTCTTCGCCCGCGTTTTCAAGCCACTCGGCGGCCATGGTCGCACCGATTTCCTTGAGTTCGCCCTGCAGGCTCTCGCCTGCCGGCCCGACCGTCATGCCGCCGGCGCGAAGACCGTTCAGCGTGAACTGGGTGTATTCGACCGCACGCCATGTTCCGGCATATTCGGCGAGTTCCGCGCAGCCCTTGATGATGTTGTGCTGGGCCTCGTCAAGACCGTTCCACACATCCTTGTTGATCATGACATAGTTGCGCGGCAGCCAGGCGTCGACTTCATAGAAATGCGTCAGGCTCTCCCAGACCTTGCGGTCATAGCCGGTGGAACCGGACGAGACCATTGCATCGGCAACGCCGGTGGCGAAGGCCTGCGAAATCTCGGCGGCCTCGATCTGAACCGGCAGCATGCCCGTCAGTTCGGCAAGCCGTGCCGTGGCATTGTTGTAGGAGCGGAACTTGATGCCTTCCATGTCGGCGACCGAGTTCACTTCCTGCTTGAAGTAAAGGCCCTGCGGTGGCCAGGGTACGGAATACAGCAGCACAAGATTCTGCTCGTCGAGGATCTTTTCCATCGTCGGCTTGGCTGCTTTCCAGAGCTTGGCGGCATCGTCGAACGAGGTCGCCAGGAACGGAACCGAGTCAACGCCGAAGACGGCGTTCTCGTTCTGGTGCCCGGACAGGAGACGTTCGCCGATCGGCGCCTGGCCGGTCTGGATGGCGCGCTTGATGTCGGCGCCCTTAAAGAGCGAACCGGACGGGTGGGTGACCACCTCGATGGCGCCGCCGGTGCCGGTCGTGATGCACTTGGCGAATTCAGCGGCCGTCGCCGAGTGGAAATTGGTTGCCGAATAGGCAAGCGGCATATCCCACTTTTCCGCGAAGGCTGCGCTTGCGGTAACGGCGAGTGCTGCCGAGACCATCAGCGTTGCTGCGTGTTTCTTGATTGATGCTTTCATTGGGTCCTCCCGGTTTGAAGCATTTGACGGTGGTTAAAATCGGTTCGGGTTGTAGACGGACAAGTCGATATTCGGCCTGTCGCCCGCTATGAGGCCGGCGACAAGCCGCCCTGTCTTGGGCCCACCCGTAAGCCCAATGTGATGATGCCCGAAGGCAGTATACACGCCGCTCTGCCCGATCTCGCCGATCAGTGGCAGGCTGTCCGTCGGCGCGGGCCGGTGGCCGAGCCATTCTTCGCTGTCGGCATAGGTCAGTTCGGGAAATGTGTTTTCGACTGTCTTTCTCAGAAGCCTGAGCGGAGCCTTCGAAGGGCCGGCTTCAAGACCGCCGAATTCGACGACGCCGGCGCAACGCAGTCCGGCGTCCATGGGTGTCGCCACGAATTTTCCCGCCGCGACCATGGCCGGGGATTTCGGGCCGTTTGCCGGTTGCTTGAACACGATGTGGTAGCCGCGTTCCGATTCCAGCGGCACTTTGAGCCCGAGCTTGGCGGCAAGCGGTTTCGACCAGATTCCGGCGCTGAGGACCACATGGTCGCAATCGAAGCGGCCCTGATCCGTCAGGACGGCCCGCACGGCGCCGCCGCTGAGGTCGAAATCCTTGACCTCCGCGGTGACAAACCGTCCGCCCATGCCCTTGAAGGTTTCGGCGAGCGCGGCGACATAGCCGCCGGGATCGGTAATGTAGCCATGATCGTGCATGACGGCGAGCAGCCCGACCGCCGGGCCGAACGCGGCGTCGTATTCCTGTACGCTCCCGCCCTCCAGGATCTCAGGCTCGAAACCGGCGGCCCGGCGCAGTTGCCAGGTATAGGCGTCGGCGTCGAAGGCCGCCCGGTCCGCATAGGCGAACGTGTAGTCCGAGGGGATCATGTAGCGGCTTGCGTCACCATCCTCAGAAAGCGCTTTATGTTGTTCGACGCTGTCGCCAACGATCGGCGTCAAGCCATTGGAGATGCGGCGCGTATCGTTGTCGTTGGCGTGGCGAAGATAACGCAGCAGCCACGGCGCGAGCCGGGGAAGATAGGACCAGCGCAGGAAGAGCGGGAATGAGGGGTCGAGAAGCAGTTTCGGCCCCTTGAAGGCGAGGCCGGGCGCCGTCACCGGAACGACCGAACAGGACGCAAGAACACCCGCATTGCCAAAGGACGTGCCCTGGCCGGGCGCGGCCCTGTCGATCAGCGTGACCTGCAGCCCCGACCTTGTGAGCCAGATCGCCGCGGACACACCAACGATCCCGGCGCCGATGACAACGATGTGCTTGGCTGCGCTCATGCTGCTCCCGTCAACTCAAAACCATCTTCGCGGCTTTTGCCGCCCGAGCCGGATCGCCTTGCTTCAAAGGCACAGATTGCCAGCCGAAGTTCATCATTTCAAATACAAACATATGTACAACCCATAACTTCAGGTGATATGTTCCCGCATGTCGCTTCGCTTCCGTCAGTTGCAGGCTTTTCACGCCATCGTCGAAACCGGCACCGTGACCGGTGCCGCCGAACAACTCGGCATCTCGCAGCCCGGCATCTCCAATCTCCTGTCGCAACTGGAGCGACAAACCCGGTTGAAACTCTTCGAGCGCTCCAAGGGCCGGCTGGTGCCGACACCGGAGGCCGGTGTGCTCTTCCAGGAAGTCGACACGGTGGTTCGCGGTCTGGATCATGTCGCGCAGGCGGTATCCGACCTGCAGAACAAGCAGGCGGGCCAGTTGCAGGTGGCTTCGCCGCATGCCCTGTCCTTCGGCTTCATGCCGAAACTGATCGCGCGCTTCGCCGCGGACCGGCCCGACATGTCGATTTCCTTCCAGTCGCAATATTCGACGAAGATCCAGGAATGGGTTCTGGCGGGTCTCTTCGAGATCGGTGTTTGCGAGATGCCGCTCACCTACGATGCCTTCGACAGTCATGTCGTCCAGGTGGAGACCCTGCTTGCGCTTCCCGAGGGCAGCCCGCTGGCGCGGTACGATGTTCTGACACCTGATCTGCTGGCCCCCGAGCCCTTCATCGTGATGGGACCGGACCACATGACCCATCGGCGTACGCGCGAGGCGTTTCAGCATGCCGGCGTGCCCTGGCACACCAAGGTGCATACGCATCTTTTCAAGAATGTGCTCAGCTTTGTCCAGGAGGGTATGGGTGTTGCTCTGCTGGATCCGTTCTCGCTGAATTTCGATCACCAAGGCGGCTTTGTCACCCGACCTTTCCGGCCGGCGGTGCTTCTCGATCTGGCCGTGATTACGTCGCGGGCCCGGCCGCTGTCGTCGCTGGGCAGCCAGTTTCTGGACGTGCTGCTGGACGAACTGCGGCTTTACGCCGCCACGCGGCGCGGATAGCCGGAAAGTATCGAATAGCAGGTCGATGAAACGTCGCATTATCCCATCCAGCGCCGCACCGGCGCGTTGGCTTCCTCGAGCGGCTGGCAGACAATGTCGACCAGTGAAGGGCCGTCATGATTGACCGCCTGCCGAAGAACGTTTTCAAGGTCCTGGGGATCGTCGACACGCCATGATTTGACACCGTAGGCCGCAGCCACGGCGGCCTGGTCCGTGCGGTTGAAATCGACATTGTAGTAGCGTGCGTCCGTGTCGGCGTACTGGCTGGCCTTGATCCAGCCGAAATTCGCATTGGAAAAGACGATATAGGTTATCGGCGCGCGGGCGCGGCAAACGGTTTCCAGTTCACCGCAGGTAAAACCGAAGGAGCCGTCGCCCATCATTGCGACGATCTTGCTGGAGGGGCGCCCGTACCACGCGCCAAGTGCCGCCGACAGGGAATAGCCGAGCGCGCCGTGGGCGCGGTTTGTGATGAAATAGCGTCCCTCTTTCGGCTGACGGAAATAGGCCGAGTAGTAGGGACAGCTTGTGCCGGGATCGGACAGAACGGTCGCGTCTTCCGGCAGCACTTTCATCATTGCGTCGATGACCCGCTCCGGCCTGATGGGACGCTCGTCGCTCTGTGCCAGCCGATCGAAAATCGCGAATTTGCGGCGCTTGATATCGGCAATGACTTCCGCGCCGCC
This sequence comes from Allohoeflea poritis, assembly GCF_027889715.1. GTDB lineage: Bacteria > Pseudomonadota > Alphaproteobacteria > Rhizobiales > Rhizobiaceae > Hoeflea_A > Hoeflea_A poritis. The sequence goes on along the minus strand of NZ_JAPJZH010000023.1, from coordinate 26,449 downwards.
GAAAGTGTCCGAGCCCTGGCCGTGCCGGTCGAGTTCCGCGTTGACGGCGGCCAGCGACAATTTCAGATCGCCGCAGACGCCGACCTCGGCCTGGTAGTTGGCGCCGATCACCATCGGGTCGCTGTCGAAATGCACGATGCGGGCGCCGGGCTTGGGTGCCTCCCAGCGTGATGTTGTGGTGGAGCCGGCGCGGCAGCCCATGAAGACCACCAGGTCGGCTGCTTCCATCAGTTCCCAGGTCTCGTCGGTGCCGCCGTTCGAGCCGACTACGCCAAGGCTATTGGGGTGGGTGTCGGCAAGCGAACCCTGGCCCGAGATCGATGTGGCGACGGAAATGTCGAGGCGAGTGGCCAGGCGGTCAAGCTCATCCATGGCGCCGGCAATGACGATGCCGCCGCCGCAGACGATGAGCGGATTCTTCGCCGAAAGGATCGCATCGACGGCTGCTTCGGCAGCACCGGGCTCCGGCGCGGCGCGATAGGCCGGATAGCTTTGCAGCTTGCCGTCGGCCCAGACATCGTCGGTGTCCACCGCGTCATACTGGATATCGTAGGGCAGGCCCAGATGTGCCGATCCGGGCCGCCCTGTGGTCATGGCCCGGAAGGCGGCGCGCACCATGCGCGGAATGTGATCGGCGTGGCGGATGACCGTGTTCCATTTGGTCAGCGGCCGCATCAGGGCTTCCTGGTCGAGCTCGGTCAGTGGGTATTTGCCGTAGGAGGCGACCGATATGTCTGTGGTGATGCCAAGCACCGCGTAGGAGGATTCGCTGGCCTCGATGAGACCCGGGATGATGTAGGTCGCGCCGCCGCCGGACGGTCCTTCGCACACGCCGACACGCCCCGTCACCCGCGAATAGGCGTCGGCCATATATGTGGCCGAGCGCTCGTCGCGCGTCAGCACATGTGTGATGCCGTGGTTAAGCCGGTAGAGCGCATCGTAGAAGGGCAGGGTGGTGTCGCCGCAGAGCCCGAATATGTGCCGGACGCCGTGCGCCTCCAGCATGCGCACCATGGCTTCGGCGCCGTTGAGGGTGTTCGTCACGCTTCGATTTTCCTTTTTCGCTCCGGCGGCAGATCCACCTGCGCAGGCCATTGCTGGATTTCATACAGAATTGTATACAGCATAAAATGCAGATGTGAAGACAAAAAAATTGCGACGGGCGCGAAAATATGTCATCCCAGCATGGTCCCCACGGACGATGACCAGCGAGGTGTCGGAAATGAGCAAGGCGAGCAGCAGCGTCGACCGGGTCTATGACCGGGTCAGGCACATGGCTGCGAACTTTGAATTCAAGCCTGACGAGCGCATCAATGAGAGCGCTTTGTCGACCGCGCTGGGCGCCAGCCGCACGCCGCTGAGGGAGGCGCTGAACCGGCTTGTCGCGGAAGGATTCCTGACTTTCCAGAACGGGCGCGGGTTCTTCTGCCGTTCGCTCAGTCCCGAGAAAATCGTCGATCTCTACGAAGCCCGCCAGGCCATCGAGTGCGAGGCGCTCAGACGGTCTGTTGAGCGGGCGTCGGATGACGAGATCGCAACGGTCCTTGCCTATCTTGACGACACAGAACCGCATTACAACACCAGCGATTCGACGGTGGAGGTTCTGGAGATGGACGAGGATTTCCATATCCGTCTTGCGCAGCTGTCGAAGAACTCCGAACTCGTGCGGCTGCTGCGCAACATCAATGACCGGATACGGTATGTCCGGCTGGTCGATCTGAAGATGATCCTGGCCAAGAAGCAGATCGCCAGGAACAAGGGCGCGAAGCTCTCGGCGCACAGGATCATTCTCAATGCGCTGGCGGCGCGGGATGAAAAGGCCGCCGTCGCGGCAATGCGCGGCCATATCGAACGCAGGCGCGAGGAGGCAACGGAAGCCGTCCGCATCGCCTATTCGCAACTTTACGTCCCGGCGGACTGATCCGCCTTTTCAGGGAGAATATGCATGTCCGTCGAATTCGGTGGAAAAACGGTCTATGGCGCCACGATCGGCATCATGATGCTTGAAACGCAGTTTCCGCGCATTCATGGCGACATCGCCAACGCCTATACTTGGCCGTTTCCGGTGCAGTACCGGATCGTGCGCGGCGCGACGCCCGACAAGGTGGTGCGCAACAATCCGCTGGAGCTGGTCGATGATTTCATCGCCGCAGCCAAGGATCTCGTCGCCTCGGGTTGCGACGGGCTGACGACCAATTGCGGTTTTCTCGCTCTCATCCAGGACAGGGTCTCGGACGCGGTGCCGGTGCCTGTTGCGACGTCGTCGCTCATGCAGATCCCGCTGGTCCAGCAGATGCTGCCGCGCGGCAAGCGCGTCGGCGTCATCACCATCTCGGAGACCAACCTGTCGGAGGCCCATCTGTGTGCCGCCAATGCGCCGCTCGACACGCCGATTGTCGGCACCGACAAGGGCCGCGCCTTTACCCACGGTATCCTGGACGATCAGCCGAGCATCGATTTTGCCGACTGCCGGCTCGACCTGCTGGATGCGGCGCGCGCGCTGGTCACGTCGCATGACAATATCGGCGCCATCGTGCTCGAATGCACCAACATGACGCCCTATGCGCGGGACATCAGGAAGTTGACCGGGCTGCCGGTCTTTTCGATCTACAGCTTTGTTCGCTGGTTTCACCAGGGGCTGGTGCCGGACCGGTTCGAACTGACGCTGGACGATCCGACCCTGAACCTGACCGGACGCCAGAGCGAGTTGTGATTAGATTGACGCATTTGACCGCGGCGATTTTGGTCACTGGCTAGGCGGGTTGCGCGCCGTGGTGTCACCCCACCACAAGCGCGAGCCAACGACGCCAGAGGCCAAAATCGTCCGGCCCATTCACTTTTGTTGTCTAATGGCTTCTTCCTCAAAAGGGTGGGGAAAATCGGCCCATCGGCGTCGTTGCGCCGCTTGCCCGATGCGCTGCATCGCGCTGCGCGACGCGCCTAGCCGACTGGACCGATTTTCCGCCATCAAATGAATCAATCTAATCACAACTCGCTCTAGCCCAGCTTCCCGCCCATTTCCTCTTCGATGTGGGTGCGGATGATGTCGTCGATCGAACTGTCGGCGGTAAATCCCAGTTCGGTTGCCCTTTCGGCATTGAAATCGCGCGGCCAGCCGCTGACGAGACGATTGACCAGTTCGTCCGGCTCCTCGCGGATGAGCGCCGAACGCTTCTCGCCCGAGACCCGGTCGAGCGCTTCGATCATCTCGGCGACGGTGACCGATACGCCGGGCATGGTCAGGGCGCGGCGCGGCCCGACCGCCTGTGTGTCAATCGCCGCTGCATGGACGAGGAAGCCGGCGGCTGCGCGCGGGCTGACCATCCAGTGGCGCACCTCGCGCGAGACGGGCAGAACGGCCTCCTGACCCGCAAGCGGTTCGCGAAGGATGTTTGAAAAGAAACCGGACGCCGCCTTGTTGGGCCGACCGGGTCGAACCACCACGGTGGGCAGCCGGATGGCCAGACCATCGAAAAAGCCCCTGCGGCTGTAATCCGACAGCAACAGTTCGCAGCAGGCTTTCTGCGTGCCGTAGGAGGACAGCGGCGCGTTGAGGAATTCGTCGCCGATTTTCTCGGGGAAGGGCGCGCCGAACACGGCGATCGAGGAGGCGAAAACCAGGCGCGGGCTGTCGTTCAGGGCGCGGACGGCTTCGAAAAGACGGTGCGTTCCTTCAAGATTGATGCGGTAGCCCTTGTCGAAATCCGTTTCCGCCTCGCCGGAAACGACGGCCGCGAGGTGGAAAATGACGTCGGGCCGCCCGGTAACAAGACGTTCCGCTTCGCCCGGATCGGACAGATCGCCGACCCCGGTCTCAACGACCCAGGGTGCATCGGGTTTTTCAGGCTCGACAATGTCGTAGAGCAACATGGAATCGATGGCTTTGCCGGCGAGGCCGCGATCTGCGCAGAGCCGCGCCACGAGCTTGCGGCCGACCATTCCGGCGGCGCCGATAATGAGGATCTTCATGGTGTCTTCCTTTGGCCGATCACGCGGCTTTTATGCTGTTTTGATTTGAGCCGGCGCGGGCGCGGCCGGTAGGGTTGCTTCATGAAACGGATCATACTTGCCATTGTTTTCGCCGCAACCGCCCTGGCGGGTGCTTCCGCATCCGACCGGCCGGCTTCCTGGCAGGATCTGCGCGCGCTTGTCGACAACGCACCTTCCATTGCCGCGGGTGCGGATTTCGATCCGGCGCGACAAGGCCCGGTCATTGTTACCTTCTTTGCGTCCTGGTGCCCGCCCTGCACGGATGAGTTCCGGCATCTCAACAGTCTTGCGGCAAGCGGTGAATATGATGATGCGCAGATCATCGCCATCAATCTTTACGAGGATTTCGGCGGGGTGAAGAACCCGCAGCGCATGGCCCGCTTCATCGAGCGCACGGCGCCGCAGTTCCCACTGCTGAAGGGGTCCGATGATATCCGCGAGGCCTTCGGCAATATCGACCGCATCCCGACGGTTGTTGTCTATGGCCGCTCGGGCGATGAAGTCTGGCGTTTTGTCCACGAACGCAACGCGGAAAAGACCCACGCTACCGAAGCCGATCTTGTCGAGGCGCTGGAGCAGGCGCGGGCGCGATAGCCATTGGAAATTTCGTCGACCGTTCGCAACCGGCAAGGTCGTTGAGAACCGGCCTGTGGCAGCCGGTCGGATGTTGCTTTCATTGGCGGACCTGGCAGTATGGCAAGTTGCCGATCCACCATAAAATGTTTCAATCCGGGTCAAACAGGCCCTGAAGGCGGTTGATTATTGGGCGGGAAGTTACTACCTCCCTATTCGTTGAAATGGAGATTTCATGCCCCGGTAAGGTAGGGAGGCAAAAGCCCTCCCGAGGCAAATCACGAACCGACACACGCTGCCTGTGAATGGTCGCGAACGCTTGTGGTTTGCAATTTCACGACACCTTACCGCTGTAAGCCCGGGCCGTGCCCGGGCCCGAGACATGGAAATCCATCCACAATGACTCGTGACTATTCCCGCTTCTTTCCGTCCGGTCTGGCTGAAGGCAGATCGAAACCCCTCCCGTCGCCCCTTGAAACACTGGGTTGGCAGCCATTCTTTTCGCGACAGACAGACATTGACGAACTGGTCGACACGCCGCCGGTCCGAATTGTCGAAGTGCATCGCAATGCAATGCACGTCTGTGGCGAAGGCATCGATCAGACGATACCGCCGAGGCCGGATGCAACCGTCGGCGATTGGTTGATGCTCGATCGTGACCGGTTGAAGTCCAGCCGGCTTCTGGAACGAAAGAGCCTCATCAAGAGACGCGCTCCCGGAACGGGCCGACAAGAGCAACTGATCGCCGCCAATATCGACACGGCCTTCGTCGTGACGTCCTGCAATCAGGACTTCAAAGTCGGACGCCTGGAGCGTTATGTCGCCCTGGCTTTTGAATCCGAAATCACACCGGTCATCGTCTTGACCAAGACAGACCAATGCCCGTCTCCCGAACGTTATATAGAACAGGCCGGAATGGTCTCGGAAAGGGTTGCGGTCGTCGCGCTCGATGCGCGCGGCGGCGAGCCGTCGGAAAAACTTGCCAGCTGGTGCCAACCCGGCGCCACGGTTGCTTTTCTAGGATCGTCCGGCGTCGGAAAATCCACCTTGACCAACGCATTGTCCGGCACGCAATCGATTGAAACGCAGCCGATACGGGAAGACGACGCCAAGGGTCGGCATACGACAACGCGGCGGCAACTCCATTCGATGCCCAATGGCTGCCTGGTGCTGGACACACCGGGCATGCGCGAGCTGCAATTGACGGACGCGGCCTCCGGAATTGAGGATGTCTTTGCGGATATTCACCTTCTGGCGACGCAATGCCGGTTCAAGGATTGCCGGCATGAAACAGAGCCGGGTTGCGCTGTCTTGCGGGCGATCGAGGAGGGTACGATCGACGCCGCGCGTCTCGGCCGCTGGCGCAAACTCGTGGCGGAGGATGCATTCAACTCGGCCAGCCTGGCCGAACGCAGAGCCAAGGACAAGGCCTTCGGAAAGATGGTCCGCGATGTCATGAAGCAGAAAAACAGATGGGCGCAGCGCGATGACGACTGAAAAAGCCGGCCATATCGTCTGGCACGATCTCTTCACGCCCGACAAGGAACGCTCGATGGCGTTCTTCGAACGTATCGCCGAGTGGGCATTTGTGACGGAACGGGCCACGGACTTTGCGTGGGGTGGCGGAGAAAGAGACTTTGTCCTGGCCTTGAGAGACAATGAGGCTGGCGCGGGTTTCGCGGAGACGCCCGAAGGGGTACCAAGCGGCTGGATTGCCTATGTCGAAGTGCCTGATGTCGACGCCGCGGCCGCGCGCGCCGAAACATCCGGCGGAACGATTGTCCGGCAGCCGTTCGAAGTTCCCGGCGTCGGACGCAATGCCCTCTTGCGCGATCCGCTTGGCGCGCTTTTCGGCATTTCTCTTTCCCGCCATTCATATCCTGTCCCGCGGCGGCAATTCGGCATCGAGATCTATGTTTCGGGTGCCGCTGCGTTCCCGGCCGCCTTTTATGCGCAGGTCCTGGGCTGGAATGCGGAGTCAGCAGCCGCCGCCACGCCGACGGCCGGCATGATAACCGGACCCTCGGGCGAGGCCGTTGCGGTGCATTTGTCCGGTGTGGCTGCACCGGATGCACCGGCGAGATGGACGCCGCGCGTCCGTGTGTCGAAGCCGGACAAAGCGCGGCGTCTGGCGGAGGACCTCGGTGCGGTGTGCCTAAAGGGTCCAGTTGCCGAAGCGGCGGCGGAATTCGGTTTCTTCATGCAGGATCCGGTCGGTGCCTATTTCTGGCTGACCCGTTCCGAAGGGGAAGCGCCGTGAGCGACAGGCCGCAAAAGCAGTCCTGAATGCCAGCCCCGAGCGGTGCGGGCCAAGTGTATCGGATCGCGAAAGGGCTGCGCGGCTCCCGGAATGAGGGGCCGCGAGGTGAAGCTTGTCCGCTTGTTGCAGAGACAGTTTTGTGCTCTTGTCATTGTCATTTCGCTTGGCGAAATATCGTTTTGAAAATCATTGCGCCGCTTCGGTTTGTTTGCAACCCTTGCTCCGGAACGGACCGCCTGCATCGCCGATATTGCGCGAATCTTTGCGGCAAATGATCAAATGGGGGATGTGCTGTGTATGACCTTTTGAAAGGCGTTCGGGTTCTTGACTTGACTTCGGTGGTCCTGGGACCGTTTGCCACCCAGTATCTCGGGGATTTCGGGGCCGATGTCATCAAGGTCGAACCACCGGGCGGGGATATCTTTCGACATGTCCAGCCTTCCCGATCCAGAGGTATGGGTGCCGGGCATCTGGCGTTCAATCGCAACAAGCGCGCGATTGGTTTGAACCTGAAACAGCCGGAGGATCGCGCCCGCCTGACAGCCCTGTTGGAGGCGGCGGATGTCCTTGTTCACAACATGCGGCCCGCAGCGGCAAAGAGGCTTGGGCTGGACCCCGAAAGCCTGCGTGAGGCCTATCCGCGGCTCGTCTATTGTGTCTCAACCGGCTATGGCAGCCGTGGACGGTTTGCGGACCGGCCCGCCTATGACGACATCATACAGGCCGCCTCGGGCATTGCGCATCTGAACGCCGATTCGAGTGGCAACCCGCGTTTCCTGCCCACGATTCTTTGCGACAAGATTGGCGGACTTCATCTGGCTATGGCGGTGTTGGCTGGCGTTGTAAGGCAAACAAAGACCGGCAAGGGATGCGTGGTCGAGGCGCCCATGTTCGAAGGCCTGGTGTCGTTCCTGCTTGCGGAGCATCTCGCCGGCGAAAGGTTCAGGCCCGCCAAGGGGAGCATGGGATACAACCGGATCATTTCAGAACACAGAAGGCCGTATGCCACCAGGGACGGTTACGTGGCCGTGCTGCCCTATGATGGAAGGCACTGGATGCGTTTTCTTGAGGCCATTGGCAGGCATGAACTGGCGCGAGCGGACTGGGTGCAGGATGCGGCGCAGCGGTCCGAGCGTGTGGGTGAGCTTTATGCGGTCATTGCCAGGGTCATGCCGGAAAGAACCACGGCAGACTGGATATCGCTGCTGCACGATCTCGACATTCCTTGCACAGCCGTCAATTCGCTCGATGATCTCCTGAGCGATGCGCATTTGGCGGATGTCGGTCTGTTTCAGGACATAGAGCATCCGAGCGAAGGCTCGCTACGGGCGATCCGTACGCCGTTCTGGGTGGAGGGGGCCGAGGATCTTCCCGACGACCCGGCACCCGATCTGTTGCCGTCGGATGCCGATGTCGCCTGGGCAGAACGGTAAGTTTCAAACCGGGGGCATGCGTCCGGTCTGGCGCCAAGCGCCGCCACGACATCATCCGTGGTGGTTACGTAGCAAAGCGTCGGCAGCATCTTTTCCATCGCCCATTTGTGGTTTTCTTCATCATTGCCCGCACAGCAATCGCTGACGACGAAAACGCGGTAGCCGATATCGGTGGCGTGGCGGGCGGTGGCTTCGACCACATAGTTGGTCCAAAGCCCGAAGATGATCAGCGTATTCACATCCGCATTGTTCAGCGCCTGGCCAAGGTTGGTTGTCAGGAACGGATCGACGCAGGTTTTGTTGAGCACCAGTTCGCCCGGCAGTGCCGCGACGCTGTGGTGCAGTTGCGCCCCTTCGGTGCCGATGACCATCGATTTCTGACTGCGGACCATGATCCAAAGCGGGCTGTCTTTGGGGATATCCTTGAAATCCTGCCGCACCGAAGCGGTGATATGGATGATTTCCGACCCGGCATTGCGGCCTGCATCGAGAATCGCGGCCATCCGGTCGAGCATACCGGAATCAAGAACGCCCTTTGTATTGTTTACCAGGTCGTTTTGCACATCCAGCGAGATAATCGCAGTGCGCTTCGGGTCGAGTTCCATGAATTTCTTTCCCTTCTGAACAGGCGCTTGCCCTTGGTCTGAATATTGGTTTCCGGGGCAGGGTTGCAAACTCGGTTTTCAAATGCAATAATTTTTTGAAATAGTATTTCGCAGAGCGAAATTATCGGGAGGAAGCAATCGTGAATCTTTTCAAATCAGGCATCGCGGCTTTGGCCATGGCATCGTTTGGATTTGTCGCCCAGCCGGCGCAGGCCGAAACCTTCAACATCAACGTCGCATCCGGTTCGCCGCCGGTCGTGCCCTGGGTCAAGCTGATATCCGACGTGTTCATTCCTGAAGTGAATGCGCGCATTGGCGATGAGCACACGATCAACTGGATCGAATCCTACAGCGGTACGGTGGCCAAGGTGGGCGGTGTGCTCGAGGCGGTGGAATCAGGCCTCATCGAAATGGGACAGGTCTATGCGATTTTCGAGCAGGACAAGCTGATCCTGCAGAACATCACCTATATGACGCCCTTCGGCAGCGATGATCTGGAACTGGTCACCCGGATGATCGGCGAATTGCATGACGAGCATCCCGCGCTGAAAAAGGCCTGGGAAGACAATGGACAGGTGTTTATCGCGCCGATCGGGCTCGACACGCATTACATTGCCACGAATTTTCCGGTGACATCGATTGACGACCTCAAGGGGCGGAAGATCGGCGGAGCGGGCACGATTGCCAACTGGCTGAACGGGGTCGGTGCCACCGCGGTCGACGGCAATTTTTCGGTTCACTACAACAACATTCAGACCGGCGTTTATGACGGCCTCCTGAATTTCTCATCCGGCATCTTTCCCAACAAGCTGCATGAGGTCGCCCCGATGCTGACGCGTGTCGATTTCGGTGCGCAATTCGTAGGCGCCCTGACGATCAACAAGGATACCTGGGACAGCTTTCCGGAGGAGGTGCAGACCGCCTTTCTGGAAGCCGGTGAGATCTATCGCCTGAAAGTATCGGAAGCCTTGCAGGGCTTCGCCAGGATGGCTGAGGGCAAGATGGTGGAACAGGGCGCGATGCAATCGCGCCTGCCTGAGGAAGAGCGGACGCGCTGGGCACAAGCCTTGCCGGACCTCGCTGCGGATTGGGTCGTCCGCGCCGAGGCCAAGGGTTTGCCTGCCCAGGAAATCCTGGACGCATGGATTGCCAAACAGGCGGACAACGGTGTCGCGCTTGTCCGCACGTGGGGCCAATAGTCTTCCTCCTGTCCCGGGCGCAGAGCCCGGGACGTCCCCGAGAACCAAGTGAAAGTTGGAACAATGGCTGCCGCACCCATGCAGATCCCAATTCGTGTCTCCGCGAATATCCCGAATGCGACCCGCGCCGATATCGCCGCGCGCGAGTTCACGTTGATCTGCGACGAGCCCCCCGAGCGGCATGGCAACAATGAGGGGATGTTGCCGCTGGAGGCGTTTCTGGCGGGCTATGTCGCCTGCAGCAATGTCATCATGAACATGATCGCTGCGGAACTGAAAATCTCGTTCTCCGGCATGACTTTGAAGGCTGTGGGATATCTCGATCCGCGCGGGTACACGGGCACCGAGAAGCTTGCGGCACCTTTTGTACGGCTTCGTTTGACGATCTCGGGCAGGGTCGGAGGGCACACCGAGCGGCTTGACGATTTGAAGTCACAACTGCGCTGGCGATGCCCGGCGGCCGCCACCTTCATCTCCGCCGGTACCGAGGTCGAAGAGATCTGGGAGTTGGTCGAGGCATGAGCGAAGCGCCCAAAGCTTCCTGGTTGGGTCGGCTCATGGCGGGTCTGAGTGGCATCGGGTCGGTTCTCATTCTGGCCATGGCGGCCTTGATTTGCGCCGATATTGTCAGCCGCAGCTTTCTGGGAAAGCCGATCGCGGGCGTCGCCGAAATGATCAGTCTTTCCATCGTTGCCGTGGTTTTTTTGCAGGTGGGGCAGACCGTGCGCGCGCATGCTTTGGCGCGCACCGAATTGCTGACAAACGGGCTGCGCAACAGATCGCCGCGGATTGAAGCGCTCCTTCAGGCCGTATATGCGCTTGTCGGCGCGTTGTTCTTCGCCGTGCTGGTCTATGGCGTGAGCTTCAAACTGCGTGACGCCTGGACCGCCGGGGAACATGCGGGCGTCTACGGGCTCTTCGTGGTGCCGGTTTGGCCGGTCTATGCGGTGATCGTCCTTGGCAGTTTTGCAGCCGGCATACAGTTTCTCATTCACATGGTGGGCTATCTGTCCCGTGCCTTTTCGCAGGAAGGTGCGCGACCATGAGCGGGTTGGAGCTGGGGCTTTTATCCGTCGGCGCCATTGTCGGACTGATCTATCTCGGCATGCATGTGGCGATTGTTCTGGCTGCCGTCTCTTTTGTGGGTCTGTGGATATTCAAGGGCAAGTTCGCGCTGTCGGTCACGCTTCTGACGCAGGCGGTGACCGAGTCGATCTCATCCTATGTCTTCGGCGTTGTCCCGCTGTTCGTCCTGATGGGGCTCCTTGTCGGAAAGGCGGATATCGGCCGCGACACTTTCCGCGCAGCCAACCATTTTCTGCACAGAATTCTCGGCGGGCTGGGCGTTGCCACGGTCATTGCCAACACAGCTTTTGCCGCTGTCACCGGAATTTCCATCGCTTCCGCTGCTGTCTTTACCCGCGTTGCGGTGCCGGAAATGCTCCGTCTCGGCTATCAACGGCGTTTTGCCGTCGGCGTGGTCACGGGCAGCTCGGTTCTCGGCATGCTGATTCCGCCCAGCCTTCTTCTGATTGTCTATGCGCTGGTCGCCGAGCAATCGGTCGGGGCGATGTTCGTCGCCGGCATTGTGCCGGGGCTGCTGCTGGCGGCGGTTTTCTGCGTGATCATTGTCGGCATGGCGCGGTTCTCTCCGCGCCGCGTCTTCAGCGAACGGACCGAAGCGGATGATCGCGAAGAGCTGACAAATCTTGAGGCCCTGATGCTGCTCCTGCCGCTGATCGTGCTGATCGGTTTGGTTTTGGGCGGCATTTACGGAGGGTTCTTTACACCGACCGAAGCGGGTGCTGCCGGTGTCGCCGGTGCGCTGGTCATTGCGCTCCTGCGCCGTCGGTTGAACTGGTCTTCCTTTTGGGAAACCCTGCTGCAGGCCGGACAGATCACGGCCTCGATCTCGCTTCTGGTGATCGGAGCGACGGTCTACAGCCGCATGGTGTCGATCATGGGCCTGCCGAACGCCCTGGCCAACACGGTCTCGGCGGCCGAGCTGTCCTTTCTTGCCCTCATACTGATCTACATTCTCATCGTTATCGCCCTCGGGACGCTGATCGACGCGATTTCGATCATCCTCATCATGATCCCGATCTTCCTTCCGCTGGCCAGTGCTTTCCCGGCGGCCGATCCAATCTGGTTCGGCATACTCACCGTCATTGCGGCCGAGATCGGCCTGTTGACACCGCCCATGGGTCTGTCGGCCTACGTGGTCAAATCCAGTCTTGATAATCCCGATATCACGCTCGCGGATATCTTCCTCGGCACCATGCCGTTCGTGTTCGGCATGATTGCCATAATCCTTCTCATCGTCGCCTTCCCGCAACTAACCCGGGTGTTCCTATGACTGACCGAGTCTCCGTTCCGTACCGTTTTATCGAGCATCAAAACGACCTGGCCAAATATGGCCCTCCCGGCCATGCGGGAACGGTCAATATTCGCCTTTGCGAAAAATCCTTCTGTGAGGGATTCGAAATGGTGCTGGGCGAAATCGCACCGGGAGGGGAGGCGTACAAGCACCATCACGAGACGGAATATCAGGCGATGTATGTGCTCCAGGGAATCGCTCAGGTCGCACTGGCCGATGAGCCCGCCATTGACTGTCCACCGGGAACGATCGTACGGCTGCCCCCGAAACTTGACCATCATGTCTTGTCGCTGGGGCCGGAACCTTTGAAAATCTTGATCATTTACAGCCCGCCGCTTCCCGTGCGAAATGACGTCCCCGTAAAGGACGCCTGAGAATTGGAAAAGAAGAAGAGTTACCCGCCGATCAATGCCCTCGTTCGAGGCTTGAACCTGCTCACCGAAATCAACCGGTTGGGGGTGGCGAGCGTAGGGACGCTTCACGGTGCCACCGGCATCTCGAAATCGACCATCGTGCGGAACCTGGAGACTCTGGAGTATGCGGGTTTCGTTGCCCGTGACCGGAAGACCGATGGCTATGTTGTCACGGCCAAGGTGCTGACACTCAGCTCGGGATACGATCAGGGGCAGCGCCTGGTGGCCTTGGCAACCCCGGTCCTGAACGAGTTTCGCACCATGATGCCCTGGCCCTCCGATCTGGCCGTGTTTGACGGCGAGGCAATGGTCATCCTGGAAACCAGCCGCCCCCCGGGCGCCCTTGCGCTGAACCGGCCCGTCGGCTCGCGCCTTTCCGTGACAGACTCAGCGTTGGGCCGCGCCTATCTCGCCAAAGTTGACGCCGATAAAAGGTCACAAATCCTCGATGCCGCCTTCGTTGGCGCAACTGATGCCAATGCGCGTTCCAGACTGGAGAGCGAACTAAGGCGCTACAGCGAGCAGGGATTTTCCGAGAATGATCAGAGCCTTTCCGAGAGCACGCGCGGCGTCGGTATTGCAATCATGCTGGACGGCGAGGTTGTCGCCTGCATCAATTCCATTGTTCTGACGGAGGCGATGAGCATGAAAGATGTCATCAAGCGATGCGTTCCGCCTTTGCAAAACGTCGCATCGAAGATCGAGCAGCTACTCATCGCCGATCAATAGACCACGTTGTTTTGTTTGAATGCCGAACGTTGTCAGCTTCCGCGGTCAAGACTGAAATCGATTCGCAGCCTTGCTCAGATCGTCGAAGGCGCGGACGGATTCACGAGATTATCGGCCATCAGGTCGTCGAGGAAGACGCTCAAGAGCTGAACACGCCCCGACACGCCGGCCTTGCGATAAACCGAGGCGCATTGCGCCTTGATGGTGCCCTGCTTCGTTTCCCGCAGGTTGGCCATTTCGGCTATGGAGAAACCCTTGATAGCCAAAATCGCCACCTCCCGTTCGGCGCTGGTCAGGGACCAGGCATCAAATCGTGCCTCCATCACCTCGGTAAATGCGCCGGAGGCTACCTTGATCTGGTCTTCCAGGCGGTCGTTGCGTTTCATGATCTGGCGCAGCTCATTGACCGAGAAAGCCAGGCTGAAGAAGAGCGCGATGGTGACGATGGTCTCGACAAGGTCGCTTTCCGCGAGCTGGTTGACGGATTGCGGCCAAAACAGGTCCCAGGCGATATCCATCAAAAAATATGCGCAGCAGACTGCCTGCAGCCAGAACAGGATCCACAAGACGGTGGTGCGAGACATGGGCGGGCTCATCGGTGGGCAGGCGACGCGCTGATCCTTGCCGGACCGGCGCATCGCGATTTCTTAGCTGTCTTTCGAGTCGTCCTCGTCGTCCAGCTCGACTTCCAGGACATTACCATCCTTGCTCGAGACCTCAATCTCGTAGGCTTTGCCGTTCATGGTCGCCTCGACCTCAATCTCGCCGTCCTCGATCTCGAATTCGGTTACGGCGTAACCCCGCGCTTCCAGCTTCGCGCGGATATCGGCCTCGGAGGTGCCGAGCGAGTCGCCAGGGGCGACCTGCGCCAGTGCGAGGCCCGGAACGATAAGGGTTGCAAGCAGAGTGATTTTTCCGAAATTCATGATGTGTTTCCATTTCAAGGTTTTGATTGCCGCCTGTTGCGGTTGCCTTGATCTGGTGGGTGCGGCCGTGAGGCGAAATTGGACTTCCGTGAGAAACGGAACGGCTTAGGCCGAAAGTTTATCGGATTTCAGGCCAGCCCACCTTTGATTTCCGAATACAATTAGGGGGCCGCAAGAAGATTTGTCATGGGGCAATTGAGGCTTGAAAAAAGCGGCGGCAACGCATGTGCGCCGCCGCCGGATTGATCCGTGAAGGAACCTAATCCGCATATTGCAGGGACATCTTCGTGATCTTGCCGTCCTTGTCCCACCAGTAGAAGTAATGGACGACCCATGTAGCCCAGTTGACCTCCGTTTTCGCATAGCCGTCGCCGGCTTCCAGGATCTCGCGATGTCTGAAGGAATCGCCGCCCTTGATGACTTCGCGCAGGGCCCAGGTCCGGATTGCGTCCTGACCCTCGAAGGTGCGGCCGACATCGATCATCACAGCGTCTTCCGCAAAGCAGGCCATATACGCGTTTATGTCCTTGCTGTTGGTCGCGGTCTGGTAACAGTCGATCGCCGTCGGCAGGGGATCATTCGCAAAGGCAGAGCTTGCTGCGAATAGCGCGGCACCCAGTATCAAGGCCCGAAACATGGCTGTCTCCTTGTTCCCGAATTCCAGTGCTGCGCTCAGTCGCCCTTGGCGGCGCGCTCGCCGGCAATGCCGACCAGACCGCGGTCACCGGTCTCCCACAGGGCCGTCATGGTCATGGAGGTGACCAGCCAGCGGTCCTCCGTTTGCTTGAGCTCGTAGCTGTAGCGACCGCCCAGCGTCCAGAGCTTGTCGTCGATGCGGTGCGTTGCCGTGAAGTCCGCCTCGGCGGTCGCGTTGTCATCGTCGATGGATGTGATGGTGTGGTTGGTGACCATGTGATGCGTGCGGTCGAAACCGGGCAGAAAGCCCGACCAGCCGGCCACCAGCTCATCGGCGGGCTGCGTGACGGGATCACCGCCCCACAGGCTGGTATAGTCCGTGGTCACGGTTTCGTCGAAGGCGTCGCGGACACGGCTCCAGTCGTGGCGGTCGGCGCCGGCGGCAATGTCCGTAATCGAACGGCTGATTTCGGCCTGATCGGCCAGGGCGACGCCGGCAACGATAGTTGCCGCCGCGGCTGTCGCGATGAGTTTCGCAGCCATCTTATGTACTCCTTTTTTGGAAGCCTGTTCAGGTGTTGCGGGCCGGCAACCGGCCCGCAATGCGATCAGTCGGCCAGCCGCTGCGGAACCGGCGCAAGCCGGTATTGCGACCAGAAGAACGTGTTGGCGGCGTCCTGATCTGCGGAAAGGTTGGTCGCCTCGACGATCTTGCCGTCAACGATGCGGTAGACCAGTGCCCATACGGTATCGACATTGGGCTTGCCTTCCGCATTCGACCAGCCGCGATGTATGTCGACGACATAGGTCTCGTCCGCGCCGAAATAGATTGGCTCCGCCTTGAAACCGGCGACGCCAAGCCGGGCGAAAAAGGCCAGAACCTCGTCGCGGCCACGCTTCGTTCCCGACAGCGGGTGACGGCCGGGAATGTGCCATTTCACATTTTCGTCCATCACGGCGGCAATGCCGTCGAGATCGTTCGCGCCATAGGCGGCGAAGAAATCCTGGACCACCTTGATATTGTCCTCGGGCGAAGCGGCCATGGCTTTGCCTCCTGTCAAAAGCGCTGCGGCCAGCACGACGGATTTGACGGCGCGGCTCATTGCGCGTCGCCTTCGGAGAGGAAGGTGGCGATCGTGTCCGCGGCGCGTTCGACATCCTCCGGATTGTCGTAGAAATCGAACTGGCTGACACCTTCGAGCCACTGCATGGTCGCGTCGCCGGCAAAGTCCTGGAGGAACGCGCGCACGCCCTGCGGGATGGCCGCGGCCTCCGAGTGAACGACGGCAAGCGGCTTGTCGAGGCGCTGCGGATTGTCAGCCGGATGATAGGTCAGCCAGCCTTCCCAGCCGGCATTGTTCCACTTGTCGTCATATTCCGGTATCGCGCCGCGATCGGCCTCGTAGTAGTAGCCGCCAATGGGCATCAACACGCCTTCAGCACCCTCGGGGCCGGCCGCGGGGATGATCTCGCCGCCCTTGGCCTCGGCAGCGCGCGAGACCTCGATCAGGCCGGCGACACCTTCCTCGCCGCCATAGACCGTTTCGACGATCTCGTGGTTCTGCAGCCAGGGTGCAACCAGGCCGACACGCTGGACGAGCGGGTTGCCGGCGACGGCGTCAACCATGTAACCGGACGAGGCGCAGATGCCGAGGCCGTGGATCTGCGAGGCATCAATCTCCGGAAGGCTGGCGACATATTCAAATGCCTTGCGAATGTCGGCGGTCTTCGCCTCAGGGCTTTCCACGAAGCGCACGTTCTGCGGCAGGTCGCCGGATTTGCCCCAGCCGCGGAAATCGAAGGTGAAGGCGGCAAAGCCGCGCTCGACCATCTCGCGGGCGTAATTGGCCGGCATCTGTTCCTGAACCGATGTCCATGCGCCGGTGACGACGACAACCGGAAGCTTGTCGCCGGGTTCATGGTCCGAGGGCAGATACAGGGTGCCGGAGAGGCGAGAGCCTTCGTTCTCGAAAGAAACCGTGCGGGTCTGGATGTCTCCGGCAAGTGCGGAGCCGGCGAGCAGGGCCGTCGTGACTGCTGTAAGGACAAGCGATTTCATCATTGTTCTCCTTCAACGCACCGGGGGTTGCGTGGCGGGGATGGTGCCCGGTGCCATGAGACCAAGATGGGGGAGGAGACGGCCGGAAAAACGCGCGAAGATTGCGCTTTGCTATGCGAATCTTGCTTTATGGCCTTGCGCGTTTATTGCGCCCGGAAATCGCCCGGGGTCATGCCGGTGGCGCGCTTGAAATGCTGTCCGAAGCGGGACACGTCGTTGTAACCGGTCCGGAAGCAGATGTCGGAAATCGTAAGACCGGTTGTCTTCAGCAGCACTTTTGCCAGTTCAATGCGTTCGGCAATCACATATTGCAGCGGGCTCTTGCCGGTGGCCGTCTTGAATGCCCGGCTGAAATGAAAGCCGCTCATGGCCGCCAGGTTCGACATGGATTCCAGCGTCAGGTCCTCGGCCAGATTGTCATGGATGTATTCCACCACCCGGCGCAGGCGCACATCCTCGATCGATCTGATCCGGCCTTCGACCGTCTGCAGCGTGTTGGTGAGCTGCACCGCCAGGGCCCGGTGCATGGTTTCCCGGTAGAGCGTTCCACCCTCGTTGAATTTCTCCGCACCCATCGCAAGTTCAAGCGTCAGGGGATCGATGTCGCCGACCACGGGCGCAATGGTGGTCGGGTCGGCCATGCCGACTTCCGAAAGCACGCGGGGCGCGACTTCCACCATCATCACGTCGAGCGGAATATCGTAGGTACAGACACCGGTGGCTCCCGGCGGCAAAATCCAGCCCTGATCAGCCTTCAGGGGAATGCCCTCGGTTTTGTCGGCGCCGAGACCGAGCCGGTGCGTGGGCTGATCGTTGCGGAACACGCCGATCGTCAGGCGCTCCAGTTTGAACGCGCCGCCGCCCGCCGGAAAGTTGGTCAATGTCGCGCTCAAATCCGCCATATAACCGCTCTGGTCCGGTTTCGCCCTTTCGCCTTATCTAAATGGAACCCGGGATATCATCTTACAAGGAAGGCGGCCTCTTGTCCCAAGTTCCGCCGCTTATACGCTGCAACAGTCCGTTTGCCGCTGAATTGTCTCCATGTCCGATTTCGGTGCCGTTCCAGACAGGTTATGATGGCCTTTTTTAAGCACGGAACCGCACGGAGTTTTCGCGAAACATGCCACTGCAAGCGACCAGATGTGTATTCATGCGAGGCGGCACGTCGAAGGCGCTTATGTTCCATGTCGGCGACCTGCCGTCCGATCGCGAAAAATGGGTCGATATCTTCCTTGCCGCCATGGGTTCGCCGGATGAATACGGCCGCCAACTGGACGGTATGGGCGGCGGCATTTCTTCATTGTCCAAGGTCTGCGTCATCGGACCGCCAACCCATCCCGAGGCCGATGTGGACTTTCTTTTCTGTCAGGTTTCACCGGACAAGGCGAGCGTCGACTATGCCGGCAATTGCGGCAATATGACTTCGGCGATTGGACCGTTTGCGGTCGATGAGGGCCTTGTCCCGCATCCCGATAACGGACCGATGACGGTGCGCATCCACAACACCAATACGAAAAAGATCATTCACGCCCATTTCCAGGTTTCGCATGGGCGCGCTGAAGTCGATGGCGATTTTCGGATAGACGGGGTTTCCGGCAGCGGATCCCCGATCCGGCTTGACTTTCTAAACCCTGGTGGTGCCCGAACGCGTGGCATTCTGCCGAGCGGAAAGGCGGCCGAAATGATCGAAACAGACGGCGATGCTTCGGTCGAGGCAAGTCTCGTCGACGCAGCCAATCCGAGCGTTTTCGTGCGGGCATCCGATTTCGGCCTCTCGGGTGCCGAGAGTCCGGACGAGATCGAGCGTGATGCCGGCTTGCTCGACAGGCTGGAGCGGATCCGGCGGGCCGCCTCCGTGCGCATGGGCATGTCCACCGATCTTGCAGAAGCTGAAGTGCAGGCCAGCCAGCCAAAAATCGCGTTGCTCGGTTCTCCTGCGGAGGCAGAACTGTTGTCGGGGGCGGTGTTGCAGGCGGCAGATCAGGATATTCTTTGCCGCATGATCTCGATGGGCCGCCCGCATCGGGCCATCCCGATCACGGGCGCTCTTTGCCTTGCGGCCGCGTGCCGTATCCCGGGCACAATCGCTGCCGAGCTTGTTTCGGGCGGCAGGGGCAATGAAATCCGCATCGGACACCCGTCCGGCGTCACGCTGGTCGACGCCGAGATGCGCCAAACACCGGATGGTGTGCACATCGAGCGGGCGACGCTCTACCGCACCGCGCGACGGCTTTTTCAGGGCGAAGTCCTGTATCGCGGCTAGCGTGCCTGATCACTCAAGACCGCTTGCCGAAATCAACCGGAAAACCGTCATTTGATGTCTCAGTGCCCCTTGAATTCCGGTGTTTTCTTGCCGAGGAAGGACTCCAGGCCGTGCGGGCCGTCATGGGTGCGCATCATTCCGGATATGCCCTGCGTTTCCCGCTCAAGCTGCGTTTCGAGCGTGTCGGAATAAGCGGTCAGCAGCAGCCGCTTGAGACCGCCAAAAGCCTTGGTCGGGCCGCTTGCGAAATTGGTTGCCACTTCTTGCGCCTCCTCCATCAGGCGTGCGGCCGGAACGACCTTGTTGACCATACCCCAGTCGCAGGCTTCCGCCGCCGTCAGCCGGCGATTGGTGAACAGCAGTTCCTTGGCCCGCAGGAGGCCGACATGCTTGGCAAGGAAATAGGTGGATGAGCCGTCCGGCGTCAGCCCCGATGCGGTATAGGCCGAGACGAATTTCGCCTCCTCGGCGGCGAGCACATAGTCACCTGCCAAGGCCAGGGAAAAGCCGGCGCCGGCCGCCGTTCCGTTGACCGCGATCACCACCGGCGCGTCCATATGCGCAAAGCGAGTGATTGCCGAATGCAGCACGCTTGCCATGCGGATCAGATGCGCCGGCTTGTCGTCGCCGCGCTCATGCATTTCCTTCAGATCGCCGCCGGCGCAGAACATTGTCCCGGTGCCGGTTATGAGGACGGCGCGGACCTCCCGGTCTTCCGAGCACCGCACCGATGCGTCCATCAGTTCCATCGCCATCGTCGCATTCAGCGCGTTGGCGTCATCTGGCCGGTTGATGGTGATCGTTGCGACGTTGGCTTCAATTTCCAACTTGATGGTCTCGAAAGTCATGTCGGGCTCCGGGAGATTTTCGTTACGAGCGAAAGTAATCGGGTGCACACTGGCAGAGGCCGCCGCTCGTCTCAAGTGCAGTCATGGCTGGCCGCGGGGCGCATCGATGCTTTACTGTCGTCCAAGGTATGCTTTTCATATCGGGAGGATTTATGCCGGACAACAAACCTGTCGCGCTCATTGTCGGCGCCGGAGATTTCATCGGGGCGGCGATCGCCAAGCGCTTCGCCTCGGAAGGCTTTGCCGTGTGTATCGGACGCCGCAATGAAGACAAGCTCGCGCCGCTTGTTGCGGAAATCGAGGCGTCGGGCGGCACCGCGCATGCGTTCAGGCTCGATGCGCGCGATGAGGATTGCGTCAAGGACGTCTTCGCCGCCATCGAACGGGACATCGGCCCGCTTGAGGTGGTTATCTGCAATGTCGGGGGCAATGTGCGCTTCCCGGTACGCGAGACCACCAGCCGGGTTTTCCGCAAGGTCTGGGAAATGGCCTGTTTCGCCGGTTTCCTGTGCGGCCGCGAGGCGGCCGATTACATGGTTCCGAGGAAGAAAGGCGCGATCTTCTTCACCGGCGCGACGGCCAGCATGCGCGGCAACAGCGGCTATGCCGCTTTCGCCAGCGCCAAGGCCGGGCAACGGGCGCTTGCCCAGAGCATGGCGCGCGAGCTGGGGCCGCAGAACATCCATGTGGCGCATCTTGTCATCGATGCCGGCGTCGATACGCATTTCGTGCGCGAGCGCATGCGCGAGGCGGGTCACGATCCCGATTCGCTGCCACCGGATACGCTGATGAACCCGGACTCGGTCGCGCAGGCCTATTGGAACCTATACCGGCAGTCGCCCGACGCCTGGACGTTCGAAATGGATATCAGGCCGTTTGGGGAGACGTGGTAGCCATCACAGCCCGCTCTCGACAAACCGAAGCCCCCGGGAGGGGATCCGGGGGCTTCAAGTGCTCGCCGAGGAGGGTCGGCTGGAGCACCTCGGGAACCGGAACGGTCAGTTGGTGACCGGTCCGATTACGCCGTCATATTGCGGAATTTCGCGATCCGAGGCCGCATTGGCTTCCAGCGTGTTCCAATTGGTGGTGGCGGTCGTGATATTGCCGGGCACATCCTCTTCCCAGAAACCGACGACATTCTTGGTGATGTTGAGATAGAGCTTGCCGTCGACAATGCGCCAAAGGTGCGGATTGGCCGGAACCTTGCCGCCCTGGGCCACGCCGTAGGCGCAGTGGCCGTCATATTGCGGGGCGTATTTGTCCGGGTTGGCGGCGAATTTGTCGCGGTTCTCGGCGCTCGAGAACGCCCATTTCGCGCCATTGTGCTCGACGGTGTAGGCGGCATTGCCGCGAACGGCGGCCGGCTGCGCAGAGCCGATCGGGTTCTGGTCGAGATCAAAATAGGCAACGACGTCGTAACCGGATACCGCGTAGCCGGAGCTGTCTACATATTGGTCGCCGGCAAAGGCGGGGAAGGCGCTACCGGCAAGCAGGGTCAGGGCGATCGCAGTTGTGCGTAAGGACATGGTGTGTCTCCCGTTGGATGTTCCGCCGATATAACTACGGCCCACAGGGGCGGATTGCCATTCACGGCTATACACACATTCGTTAGGGCCGCGTGTGCCGGTGGCGCCGGCCGCGTGCTTGACAAGCGCCCGCATAAGGCGGAGTTAAAGGCTGCCTTTGCCCGCGCCCGCACAGGCGTCTGATTTTGAACATCCAATTTCACGTGGGGGTGACTTTGAGAGATTTGTCGCGTCCGGGGCGCTCGCCGGTTCACAGCACGAAGGCCATGGCGGCCACGTCCCATCCGCTGGCCACACAAGCGGCCATCCGCATCATGCAGCAGGGCGGTAATGCCATGGATGCGGCCATCGCCGCCTGCGCCGTTCAATGCGTCGTGGAGCCCGGATCGACAGGGATCGGCGGCGACTGCTTCTGCATGTATTCCCCCGAAGGGTCAGCCGAGCCGATCGCATTTAACGGGTCCGGAAAGGCCCCGGCGGCGGCCGATCCCGAAACGTTGCAGGCGCAGGACGTCACCTCGATCGAGCGTCATTCGCCGCATGCGGTGACCGTGCCGGGCGCCATCGATGCCTGGACGCGTCTGCAGGCCGACCACGGGCGCCTGCAACTGGGCGAGGTTCTTGCTTCTGCGATCGAATATGCGCAGGACGGCTTCCCGATCTCGTCGCGCGTGCACCGCGACTTCGCCGGCCAGGCGGAGTTCCTGCGCAGCGATCCGGTTACCGCCGGCATTTATCTGAACGAGGGTACGGCGCCGGAGGTCGGTTCGGTGCTCACACTGCCGCTGCTTGCCAATTCGCTGAAGGCGATTGCCGAGGGCGGCCGAGACGCGTTCTACAGCGGTTGGATTGCCCACGACATTGTCGAGCACCTGCAGAGCCTTGGCGGCTTGCACACGATGGAGGATTTTACCTCGGCAGCCGGCGAGTATGTCACACCGATCGCATCGGAGTTCCGGGGACGGACGATCCACCAGTGTCCGCCGAACGGGCAGGGCGTGATCGCGCTGCTTCTTTTGAACATGATCAAGCAGATGGACATCGATCCCGGCGGCCCGCTTACGGCCGACCGGATCCACCTGGAGATCGAGGCATGCCGGCTGGCCTATGCGTCGCGCAGTCACTATGTGGGCGATCCGGCGTTCAGCGATATTCCGGTCGAGCACCTTTTGTCCGAGGACTATGCCCGCAAGCTGGCCGGCGAAATCGATCCGCAACGCGCGACAAGCGTGGCACCCGACATAACCCTGCCGCGGCACCGCGACACGGTCTACATCTCCGTCGTCGACGAGGACCGCAACGCCTGCAGTTTCATCAATACGCTGTTCTTCGGTTTCGGAAGCGGCATCACCGCGCCGAGTTCGGGTGTGGTGCTGCACAATCGCGGGCAGGGCTTTACCCTTGAGGCGGGGCACCCGAACCGGATCGCCGGCGGCAAGAGGCCTTTGCATACGATCATACCGGCAATGGCGACGCAGGACGGGCGTTCCAGTCTCTGCTTCGGCGTCATGGGCGGGCAATACCAAGCCTTCGGGCATCTGCAGTTCCTGACCCGATATCTCGATTTCGGTTGCGATCTTCAGGAAGCGATGGACCTGCCGCGCTTCATGGCCGATCCCTTTACCGGAGAAGTGGAAATGGAGAACGCGATCGGCGATGACGTTCGCGCTGAGCTCGTGCGGCGCGGGCACACGATTGTCGATCCGGCCGCGCCGGTCGGCGGCTCCCAGGCGATCGCCATCGACTGGCGCAACAATGTCCTGACCGGGGCTTCCGATCCGCGCAAGGATGGATGCGCCATTGGCTACTGAGCATCAAGGCGAAGCGGTGTCCGACCTGCCGGTCGCCCGCATGCCCGGTGCTCCGTTTGCCATCATTTGCTGTACGCTGTGCCTTGCGGTCATCTGGGCAGCATTGAGCGACCATGGTCCGGCGCACGGCGCTTCCGCAATCCTTTTCGTGCTGTTCTGCGGTTTCGGTATCAGCCGGTTCGGCACGCGCGAGCGCGTGCTGATGGTAATCGCGCTGCTGGTCTCGGGAACGGCGTTCCTTATGCGAGGCGGGGAGGCGCTCGAACCGGTCGTGGAGGATATGTCGCGGGCGGCCTATCTCGCCGCTTTCATGATGCTGATCCTCACTCTGCGTGACGGTGCGTTCAGCTCCCGCTCCGTGCTGGGAATCGGGCAGTATCTGACCAGCCAGCCGCCGGGCCGGCGCTATTTTGCTCTCCATATCGGCGGTCACTTCCTGGGAACGCTGCTCAATTTCGGCGCGATCAGCCTGCTCGGACCGCTGGTTCTGCGTGGCGTGCGGGCAGCCGAAGCGGAGGGCGACCCGCCCGGGCTTTCGCGGATACGCCTGCGGCGGCAGATCAGTGCCCTGAGCCGCGGGTTCTCCTGGTTCAATATCTGGGCGCCGACGGCGATTGCACAGGCGGTGGTGTTGACCACCGTTCCGGGTTCGCGGGCCGGCACCATCGCGCTGGTCGGCATCATCATCGCCTTCATCGTGCTTTGGGTCGGATGGGCGGAGGACCGTGTGACGGGCCATCGCGCGCGCATGCGGTTTGCCGAAAGCGGGTTTCGCGTCGATCTTTCGCAGGCGCCGCCCTTTCCCGTACAGTCGCTGCTGCGGTTCCTGAGCGTCGGAGCGGGGCTTCTGGGCCTTGCCTGGCTCGTGTCCCGGTTGAGCGCGATTCCGTTCGTTTCGGCCATCATGATTTCCGCCCTTCCGCTGACGGTCCTTTGGATGATTGCGCAATCCGTCACCGGCAGCATTGCCGATATTGGCACATTGCGGCAAAAGATCTGGCAGCTTCCGCGGGTTGCCATCCCGTCGGGAAGCCCGGAGGCAGCCACGCTCGGACTCGCCGGTTATATCGGTATTCTGGGTGCGACACTTGTCGACAGAAGCTGGTTCGCCTCGTTGCTTTCGGGAACGCATCTCAGCCCGGCCATCGTCTATGTCATCGTTTCGGGGCTCATTCCGCTCGCTTCCTGCATCGGTCTTCCGCCGATGATGCTGGTGACTTTCCTTGGCGGCCTGCTCGTCTCCATCCCGGAACTCGGGCTCGATCCCAGCATGCTCGGCCTGTCGCTGCTCGTCGGCTGGGCGCTCAACCTCACCGGTTCGCCCTTTGGCGCAACTTCGTTGCTCCTGTCCCGTGTCGCCGGCATCTCAGGCATAACGCACGCCTGGCGATGGAACGGCACCTTTACGGTATTGTCGTGGATTGTCGCGGCCATTGTCATCTTCATCGCGAGCCGGATTTTCGCCTGACCCCGGATGGCGAAGCTGCCAGATTCGGGCCGCAATCGCGCGGTATCGAGCTTTCCGAATATGGCGACGGGCAAAATGAGCCGGCATTGTAACGAAAAATTTCAATGCTAAATTGTCGTCAACCGGAACGCACTTATCGGGGCCGATCCCGCTCTACATGTTCAAATTCATCCGCACCGAATTCGCTCTGATCCTGGGTTTCGTTCTCACGGCCCTTGCTTACGGGCCGTTTGCACCGCTGTTCGGCGATTCGTTTACGCCGCCGGTTTTCGCGGTGCTTTTCGCCGTGCTCTTCTGCACCATGCTGCTTTTGTCCTTTTCGGCCGTGCGGCACGCGGATCATCTCGCCGAATTGCTGGGTGAGCCCTACGGCACGCTGATCCTCACGATAGCGGTGATCACCATCGAAGTGGCGCTGATCTCGGCGATCATGCTGGGCGGCCAGGCACAGCCGACGCTGGCGCGCGATACCATGATGGCGGTGCTGATGATCGTCATGAACGGCGTGGTGGGCCTGGTGCTGCTGGTCGGCGGTTTCAAGCACAGCGAACAGGAGTTCAATCTGCGCGGTGCGAGTGCCTTTCTGACCGTGCTGGTCACGCTTGCAACGATGACGCTGATCCTGCCCAATTTCACCGAATCGACGCCCGATCCAAGCCTCAGCCGGATCCAGTCGGAATGGTTCGCCTTCATCACCATCGTGCTTTACGTGACGTTCCTCGCCATACAGACCGTCCGGCACCGGTCTTTCTTCGTCCAGCCGGGCGATGAAGACGGCACTGCGGATCATCACGGCGTCTCGGGCGGCGGCTCGGTGCCCTATCACGCGGTCCTGCTGGTGCTGACGCTGGTTCCGGCCGTGCTCCTGTCCAAGAAACTTGCCGTGCTGGTTGATTTCGGCATCGGGACCTGGCAGTTGCCGGCCGCCCTTGGCGGTATCATAATCGCGGCGCTGGTGCTGGCGCCCGAAGCGCTCGCCGCCTTCCATGCCGCCCGGCAGAACTATCTGCAGCGCGCGGTCAATATCTGTCTCGGCTCGGCGCTGGCGACCATCGGGCTGACCGTGCCGGCGGTGCTGGCGATCTCGATCTTCTTCGACAAGGAAATCCAGCTCGGCATCGGCAATACGGACATGACGCTGCTGCTTTTGACCATGTTCGTCAGTGCGCTGACCTTTGGCGGCACGCGCACCAACATGTTGCAGGGCGCCGTCCATCTCGTCATCTTCGTGGTCTATATCGTTCTGATCTTCAATCCCTAGGCTGAATCGACATTCATCGCATCCATAGGATTGCGGCGGCGATATGTATGAAGCTGAGGAAATGGCTTGCGC
>NZ_JAPJZH010000022.1 GCF_027889715.1 Allohoeflea poritis | reverse complement strand
CCTGGCGTCGTTGGCTCGCGCTTGTGGTGGGTTGGCACCACGGCGCGCAACCCGCCTTGCCAGAAACCAAAATCGCCGCGGTCAAATGATTCAATCTGGCCACAACTCGCTCTAAGGTGGAAATGAAGCCGGAAAAAGAAGAATTGTGGTCTTCGCAGCAGGCGCCCTATATCGTTGGATGCCTGTTGGGGAGACAAAGCCATGTCCGGACCGCTTGACGGCTTCAAGATCATTGACCTGACCTCGATGATATCGGGGCCGCTCGCGACACGCACGCTGGCCGACCAGGGCGCCGACGTCATCAAGGTGGAAGCGCCGTCCGGCGATCATGCCCGCCATGTGGCGACGCGGCGCGGCGGCTTTTCCGCGTCCTTCCTCAACAACAACCGCAACAAGCGGTCCGTGGTTCTCAACCTGAAACACCCGGACGGGCTTTCGGCGCTCAAGCGCCTGGCGGCCGAGGCTGACGTGATCATCCAGAATTTCCGGCCGGGCGTCGCCGAAAGGATCGGCGTGGGCGAGGACGCGATCCGCGCCGTCAACCCGCAGATCGTCTATGTGTCGATCGCCGGTTTCGGCTTTGAAGGCCCCTATGCGGCCAAGCCGGTGTTCGATCCGCTGATCCAGGCGGTTTCCGGCCTGACGACGGTGCAGGCCGGCTCCGACGAGGCGCGCCCACGGCTGGTGCGCACCATCCTGCCGGACAAGGTGACGGGCATCCAGGCCAGCCAAGCGATCACCGCCGCACTGCTGTCGCGCGAACGCACCGGCAAGGGCCAGCATGTGCGGCTTTCCATGCTCGACACGGTCGTGTCGTTCCTGTGGAGTTCGGACATGGGCCGCCACACCTTTGTCGGCGAGGAAGGCGACAAGGAAAACGCGCAGTCCTTTATCGACCTGATCTACGAGACGACGGACGGCTATATCAGCGTCGCCGTCATGCAGGACAAGGAATGGCAGGGTTTCGCCCATGCCGCCGAGCGGCCCGACATCCTGGAGGACGAGCGGTTCCGGACGGCCGAGGGCCGCGAGCGGTTCAAGAACGAGCGGCTCGACCTGATCCAGTCGATCCTCAAGGGCCGCAACACCGAAGAATGGCTCGAGCGGCTCGAAGCCAGGGATGTGCCCTGCGCCCCCGTGCTGACGCGCGAAGAGCTGATCCGCCATCCGCAGGTGCGCGCCAATGATATTGTCGAGGAGCTCGAGCATCCGCAGGCCGGCCGGCTGCGCCAGACCCGCAATCCGGCGCGGTTTTCGCAGACGCCCGCGGAAAACCGGCTCGGCGCGCCCGTGCTCGGCGGCCAGACCCGCGAGGTTCTGGCCGAACACGGCTTCAGCGGCGATGAAATCAGCTCCCTGGAGGCCAGCGGCGCGGCGGTGCAGGCGAAGGGTTGAGACCGGGATCAATTCCGGTTCGCGGTGCAACTTCGCAATATCGATCAAGCGGGCGCGTGTGAATCCGGCGATGTTCTGCGCGTGAATGTCGAAGGGAGAAAAACGTGAGTGTCGCCGAACGCCTCGTCTGGCAGATCGAGAGACAGCTTTATGATCCGCTGTCGATCAGCCTCTTGTCCGAACGTTGCGCCGCGAGCCCGTTCCACATGGCCCGCGTGTTTCGAACCGTCACCGGCCTTTCGCCGATGACCTATGTTCGGGCACGGCGGCTTTCGGAGGCGGCCAAGCGGCTGGCGAGCGGAAAGGACGATATCCTGACGATCGCGCTCGATGCGCAATTCGGCTCCCATGAAGCGTTCACCCGGGCCTTCACCCGATATTTCGGGGTGCTGCCAAGCAGCGTGCGACAGGCCCGGACAATCGCGGACCTTGAACTGATGGAGCCTTTGAAAATGAAAAAAGATCTGATTGTGAACGTCGCCAAACCGGAGATCAGGGAACGCGACGGCTTCAGGGTCATCGGCATGAGCAAACAGGCCAGTGTCGAGACCACCAGCACCATCCCGCCCCTGTGGCAGGCCTTTGCGGCACGCTACACGGAACTGGGCGATGCCATAAACAACCCGTCCTACGGCGTGAGCTGGGACGGCGACGAAAACGGCAATTTCCGGTATCTGGCCGGTCATGAGGCGGGACCGGACATCGCCGTGCCCGACGGGATGCAGGAAATACTGATCCCCAAGGCCCGCTATGCCGTCTTCACCCATAGCGGCCATATCTCGGACATTGCGAAAACGATCTATACGATCTGGAACAAGGCGCTGCCCGATGAGGGGCTTGAGCCTGCTGAAACGCCGGATTTCGAACTTTACGACCAGCGCTTCGATGCTTCGACAGGGCGCGGGACCGTTGAAGTCTGGATTCCGCTCAAATGACCGGTGACCGGCGCTGAAAAATCCTCCATTGTGATTGCCGAACACTGCAATCGTCAGCGGAGACAGCGCCATGGCAAGAAATGTCGTTCTGATCCACGGGGCCTTTGCGGGCCCCTGGTGCATGGACAATTACCGCCGGTTCCTTGAAGCGCGCGGCTGGACATGCCACGCACCGGCGCTGCGCTTCCATGGGGGCGATCCGAAGGCGGAACCCGATCCCGCCTTCGCCGACACCAGCATACTCGACTACACGAAGGACATCGCGGCCTTCGTCAGGACGCTGGACAGCCCGCCGGTCATCGTCGCCCATGCCGTCAGCGCCATTGTCGCCCAGCAGGTGGCGGCGCAGGGGCTGGCGAGCGGGCTGGTTCTGATCAATCCGAACGCGACCTGGGGCATGCTGCCCGAGACGGATGACGAGCGGGCCGTGGCCCGTTCCTTCATGGAACAGGGCCCGTTCTGGAAAGCGCCGTTGCGGGTCGATTTCGGCCTCATCGCGCCCTTTGCCTGGAACAGGCTGGACGAGAAGACCCAACACGAGACATTCGACAAGCTCGGCCCGGAATCCGGCCGGGTGATGTTCGAGATGTTCTTCTGGATGTTCGACGACAACCGCGCCGTGGCGGTGGATTTCGACAAGGTGACCTGCCCCGTGCTTGTTCTTTGCGGCGCAGAGGACCGGGCCGTGCGTCCGGCCGTCGGCAGGCAGATCGCGGAGAAATACGGCGCAAACGGCACCTATCATCTTGCAGAGAACCACGCGCATTTCCTGTTCATGGAACCCGGATGGGAGGATGTGGCCGAAGTCGCGGCCAATTGGATGGAATCTTCCATTGACGTTGTGTGACCGGGGTTACCGGAAAGAAACCCGCTCATGATCACGCTGCTTCCCGTCAAACCTGCCCATCGTGAAACGATTGCGGAATGGCTGCACAGCGATCATGTGTCGACATGGTGGGGCGATCCGGTCGGGCGGCTGGAGCAGTTCGACGATACGGGGCCGGACAATCACGCGCTGATCGCGAGCGACGGAAGGCCGATCGGATATCTGCGCTGGGAGACCGTCGATCCTTCAACACTGGCCTCGGTCGGGCTCGACGCCATTCCGCCCCGGTCGGTGGATATCGATATCTTCATCGGCGCGATGGACGCGGCCGGAAAGGGCGCGGGACCGGCGGCGCTGGAGCTGCTCTTTGCCCGTCTTGCCGAAACCACGGACGCGCCCCTTGCGGGTCTTTGCAGATCGGTGAAGAATGTCCGCGCCCACAGCGCCTTCCGAAAGGCGGGCTGCGCGCACCTGACCGATTTTGACGCTCCGGTCTACGGGCCATGCCACGTGTTTGTGCGGTATCTGCGAAAGTGAAGAACGAAATGGACAACGACCCGAAACACAGGATCCGCGGCTATACCTATTTCGGCAAGATGCCGGGCGCCCGGCAGGGGCTGGTCGTTGCGATCCTGTTCATCATTCTCATGCTGATCGGCATCTTCCTGCAGCAAACGGGCCTGTGGCCGGAAGGCTGGTCCTCCACCTTCGACGGAACCGGCGAATAGTGTGACCGTGACCCGGCGCCGATCGCCGAAAAAAGGCCTGCCCCAGCCGCATGGCTGCCATGATCAAAAAGGGCCTTTTCCGCCACAATTGATCCCCATCTCCTTCTCGAACACATCGAGAAAGGAGAAAGACAATGTCTGTCCTCGATAGATACAATGCATGGCGCAAGCACCGCCGTTCGGCCAGTGAACTCCGGTCCCTCTCCGACCGCGACCTGGCGGATATCGGCGCGAAACGCGACGAGATCGACGACTATGTCAGCCGCAAACTCGGCTCATAAGGATCGTCGCACATGAACGAAACAGGGTGCTGAACGGATTCGGCGCCCTTTTTCGTGTCAATTCACACGGCGCTGCGCTAGTTTCCACCTCAAAGTCCTGAAACGGGGGGATCCATGCGCCGCCTGATCTTTCTGCTCTTCTCGCACGGGGCCGCGCTGGCGGTCGGCTTCGCGCTGGGGATTTATTTCCTGCCCATCCTGACCGCGCCGCCGGCGCCGGATGCCGCGGTGCTTGAGGAAACGGCCCGGTCCGCGCAATATTCCGCCGAATTCAGCCGCGATCTGCGCGGCAGCGACTTCCTGCACTGGGGCGAAGGCACGGTCAGCCTGACGCCGGACAGGATCGTCCATGAGGGGCGCCTTGCGCCCGGCCCCGACTACAAGGTCTATCTCGTCAGCCAATTCGTCGAGCACGAGGACGATTTCCTGCCGCTGAAGGACGCCTCGCCGCGCATCGGCGACGTCAAGACCTTCGAAGGCTTCCTCGTGGACGTGCCGGACGGCATCGACATCAATCAATACAACACGGTGCTCGTGTGGTGCGAGACCTTCGGCGAGTTCATCACGGCGGCGAAATACCGGTGACAAGGCAGACAGACAGGGAGCGAACATGATTGCACGGCGGATCGTTCAGGCCTTATGCGGCACGCTGGCCGCGACACTGCTGGCGGGCGCGAGCCTCGCCTCCGAGTTGCCCGACACACCGGAGCCGGGGCCGGTGCGCATGGGGCTGGAGCCTTGGCTCGGCTACGGCCAGTGGCATATCGCGGACAAGCAGGACCTGTTCAAGGCGGCCGGGCTCGACGATGTCGTGCTGGTGAACTTTTCCACCGATGCCGCGATCGACACGGCGCTCGCCGCCGGCGAACTGGACGCGGCGAATGTCGCCACCCACAAGGCCATGGCATTCGTCGCCGCCGGGCTCGATGTGCGCATCGTCGCGCTGCTCGACGTTTCGACCATGGGCGACGCCATCATCGCCGCGCCGCCGATCGCCCTCGTCACCGATCTCGACGGCAAGCGCATCGCCTATGAGCCGGGCTCGACCGGCGACATCCTCCTGCAATATGCACTTACCCGGAACGGCCTTTCCATCGACGACGTCACGCCGGTGCCGCTGGAGGCGGCCGAGGCCGGCAAGGCGCTGGTGGAGGGCAAGGTGCCGGTTGCCATCACCTACGAGCCCTATCTGTCGCTGGCGCGCAACGGGGACGACACGATCGAGACCGTGTTCACCGCCGGGGCCGAGCCCGGCCTGATCTCCGACGTGCTGGTCGTTCGCGAGGATTTCGCGGCGGCCCGGCCCGGCGCGGTCGTCGCGCTGCTCAAATCCTGGCAGGCATCGCTCGATTTTTACGAGGCGGACCTTGCGCGCGGGCGGGCGATCATCGCCGAGGCTGTCGGCGCGGATCCGAAGGCGCTCAAGACCGCCTTTGACGGCGTCGTCTTCTATTCGCTCGGCCAGAACCGCAAGGTTCTCACCGGCTCGTTCCTTACCGACATCATCCCCAACGTCGAGGACGCGGCCGTCGGCGCCGGGCTGCTCGACGGGCCGGTGGACATGAGGCGGGCCGTGGACGGCAGTTTCGTGAAAAAGGCGCTGGAGCCGTGATGCTCAGCCCTGCCCGTTCGCGCTGCTCTCCTGCAGATAGGCAAAGACCCGGCTGATCACCACGGAGCCCTCGCCGACAGCCGAGGCGACGCGCTTGACGGAGCCGGCGCGCACATCGCCGACGGCGAAGACGCCGGGATGGGAGGTTCCGTGGGCGGAAGCGGCGCCCACCTCCGCGCCGGTCCTGACGAAACCCTTGTCGTCCAGTTCGACGCAGCCCGACAGCCAGCCGGTATTGGGCGCGGCGCCCACCATGACGAAGACGGCGGGCGTGTCGAGCCGCCAGTCCCTTCCCGCGCCGGCGTCGTGGATCGTCACGCAGTCCAGATTGCCGTCGCCGTGGCAGGCCGAAAGCTGCGAGCGCGTGTGCAGCGTGATCGCCGGGTCGCTTTCGAGCCGGTTGCGCAGATAGTCCGACATGGAGGCGGCGAGCGACGTGCCGCGGATCAGCACATGGACATGGCGCGCCGCGCGGCTGAGGAACATGGCCGCCTGGCCGGCGGAATTGCCGCCGCCGATGACGACGACCTCGGCCCCCTTGCAATAGCGCGCCTCGAGATCGGTGGCGGCATAATAGATGCCGGCGCTTTCGAAATCCTCGAAGCCCTCGATGGCAAGCTTGCGGTATTGCACGCCGGTCGCGACGACAATGGCGCGGGCGCGCACCGCCTCGCCGTCTTCCAGCGAGACACGGAAAACGCCGCCGGCTTCCTCCGAGACGGCCGCGGCGCGGCGCGGAACGGCAAAGCGCGTGCCGAATTTCATCGCCTGCACCTCGCCGCGCCAGCACAGATCCGCGCCGGAGATGCCGGTGGGAAAGCCCATATAGTTCTCGATGCGGCTGGAGGAGCCGGCCTGGCCGCCAATCGCGAGATCCTCGATCACCAGCGCCTTGAGCCCCTCGGCCCCGGCATAGACGCCGGCGGCGATGCCGGCCGGGCCGCCGCCGACGATCAGCACGTCATAGACGCGATCGGCCGACAGCGTGCGGTCCATCCCGAAATAGGCGGCGACCTGGCGCGGCGTCGGGTTCTGCAGGGCGGCCGACGGCCCGAGGATGACTGCGGGGCGTGACGGGTCGAGCCCGCAGCCCTGCGCGAGATCGGCCGCTTCCTTGGAGCCCAGCGCCACCTGGCGGGCGGGTATGCGGTTGCGGTTAGCGAAATCGGCGATACGGCGGATGTCGCGGTCGGCCTCGCCGCCGAGCAGCGTGATGCCGAGCAGATTGTTCTCGATCATGTGGCGGCGGCGCGCGGCAAAGACCGTGACGATGATGTCGCCGAGTTCCGGCACCCGCGCCATCAGGTCGAGCATAGCCTGGCGCGGCACGCGCAACAGGCGCAGATCGGTCTCGGCGACGATATCGACCTGCGCCCGCCCGCCGGAGAGGAAGTCGATCTCGCCGATGAATTCGCCCGGCCCCATCGCGCCCTCGGGAAACGGACGGTTGGTGATCGGGTTAATCACCTCGACCGCGCCCTCCTCGATATAGTGGAAATGGTCCTGGCGTCCGCCGACCGCGAAGACCTTCCCGCCGGCGGAAAGCGCGACGCTCTCGCCGATCGCCCGCATCGCCTGCACATGTTCGGGCTCCAGCCGCTGGCGCACCAGCGTGGCAAGATCGTCAGCAAGGCTTTCCATCGCGGCACCTCCCGGCTGTGTTGAGCCCACGAAGATAAGGCAGTGTTCCGGCACCGCAACCGGTTTTGTCAGTGGGGCGGGCATGCGACATGACGCGCCTGTGGCGGGTGGGGATAAG
Source organism: Allohoeflea poritis (assembly GCF_027889715.1). GTDB lineage: Bacteria > Pseudomonadota > Alphaproteobacteria > Rhizobiales > Rhizobiaceae > Hoeflea_A > Hoeflea_A poritis. Next base: position 74,830 of record NZ_JAPJZH010000022.1, on the reverse strand, counting down.
GAGAAGGTGGTTAAGGAGATGGATGCGGGCGAGCTCCGGCCAATTTTTTAAGCGAGTTAGTCGAGCGGCATTTTTTGTAGCTCACGGCCCAGAGCGGTCGTTCAATGCAGTGTATGATTCTAGATGCATCTTCACTAAACCGGAAATTCGCACAGGGATTAAGAAAACAACCTGTCCTGGAAAGCAGTACCGTTAAGTGGCGACCAGTTCGGCTATCTTGGCCGCGACTTCAGCCATTGGCTCTTCGGCAGTGCTAAGCCCTGCTCGGGAAGCCAGTAGGAGACTGACATGCTCAAGCTCCTCATAAGTCGTCCCATGAACAACCGGAACGAGGCGCTCGCGTCGGAGGAGTGCGGAAAGCTTTTTGTCCGCGACCCCTTCTGCTGGCAAACGTCGCAGCATAGCTGGTGTCACCAATACAATCCCGACGCGTGAATTTACCAATCCTTTGTCGATGGCACGCATCATCGGAACCCCAAGTCCGAGATCTTTCTCACTGAACCAAACGCGGACACCTCGAGCTTCAAGCAAATCATGGAGTTCTTTTGCAGACCCTTGCCTGTCATCCCACGCATGGCAGAGGAATACATCTCGGAGATCAGGCTGCGAAACCGCTAAGCTTTCTACGTTTTCTCTAATCGGCGTGAGCGCGAGTACCTGTTCAGGCGTATACCACGCTGCCGAGCTGGATCCCGACCAACGCGGTTTTGTTGTGCGGCGGCCCGAACCACCGGTTGTCCGGCCACTACTATTGCTCATAGGGGAATAAGGTGTAGACGCACTTGACCCGTAGCTGCTGCCATATCCACCATAACTCCGGGAGCGACCGTAGCGGCCACCGCATGCAGGACAGTTGGCTGCTGCGGCTGCTGATCTATGGCCCATCACTGGTGCCGTGCATCTAGCCATATCTTTTTGTTTCTTTCACCATTCTGATTTTGCTTGTTTCAAGCAGCTTTCAACAAACTTAGTTGAATTGATAGGTTTACCCCTGGTGCCTGTGCGGTAGTTCCGTCACCAACAATGGTGTTCCCATCAATTTTTCCCTTGATGTTCAGGCTGGCATTATCAACACCTAGCACGGTCGGAAGGCTGTCAGAGTGCCGATTTATCTGAATTGTTGACGAGAACTGTTCCTCATCAACGCTGTAGTTGCCGGTATATGCTATCGCGGAATCTCCGCCGTTTGCTGTGCCGTTTTGCAAGTGGATCACGCCATACCCCATCCCCAAGGGTGCCTGAAACTGTACTTTGTAAAGTCCTTCAATCATTTCCGAAATTCCTTATTGAACATCGAGATATTTGTGGGGCGGTGTAGTAGCCCGCTCCCGTCGTTATTCTTCTCGTCGTACCCTCATTTCTTGCGGTTAGGGCGTTGGGTGAGAGCCGATGCCGCTGCTGTTTTTGCTGCTTTGCTCGACTTTGGATTTCTCAATACCTTGCTCGCGGCCGACGCGGCTCTTTTGCTGGTTACTTCTCTGTTGGCTCTACGTGCCATCCGTAAATCTCCTTGTTGCTAGGGTGGACATCCGTTGCTATCTTGCAATTCGAAGGAATAACCGATTCTTCAAAAATTGCAACAGTGAAACTAGAGGTCACATGTCGAATTTTTTTGATGCAGAGGGCTTCTATGCTGCCCTTGATGCAATCAGGCGGGGTAAAGAGTTTTCGTGGAAGAAGGTTGCAGAGAAATCTAATGTCTCGGCCTCAACGCTTACACGTATGGGTCAGGGTAAGAGACCTGACGTTGATAGCCTTGCCGCGTTGGCTTCATGGTCCGGAATCGATGTTAGCCAGTTCTACAGGGACAAAGCTGAACCACGAGCACAAAAGGACACCATAGCAGAAATTACGACGCTCTTGCGTGCTGACAGGCAAATTGAAGGTGAGGACGCTCATACAATGGAGCTGATGATCAAGACGCTCTATGAAGACATGAGGAAACGCAGAGCAAGTGGGCCATAAGTTCAAGCATGGATTCAAAGCGGAGGCTGAACGTTACGCGGAGGAGTTTCGAGAGGAACTCGGCCTGACGCCTGACGCGCCTATGTGCCCCCGAAAACTGGCTTCGCATTTGGAAATCCCTATTTTCGGCATCAAGGACAATCCTGTACTGCCAGCGGAGATAACAAGATACTGGGCGAACCATCCGAAGGATCCGTTTTCCGGTCTTATTATTTCCGACAATTGCTACAAAGAAATTCACCACAATGATTTCCATCATCCTCGGAGACAAAACTCCGACTTAGCCCATGAACTTGCACACATAATCTTGGGTCATGACTTGAATACTCCTATTAAAGACAATGGTGAACGTGCCTATGATCGGAACACCGAGGAAGAAGCTAAGTGGCTTGGTGCAACACTGCTACTGCCAAAAAAAGCCACGCTGATGATGGTGCTAAACTCATACAATCGCGAAAAGATTGAAAACGAATTTGAAGTCAGTTGGGCGTTGTATCAGTATCGTCTACAAGTCACGGATACAGTCCGAGCTGCAAAGAACATCAGGAAAAAGTACGCGGCCTGATATTCAAATGTCCGCTCTTGCGGCGATATTATTAGCAAGGCCTTTGTGGCTAAGGTCAGCTTTCCCCTCAATCCGGACTACGAAACCCAACCCGTCAAAGTCCCTATTCACCCCCGGCACAACCATTCCCCACCCAAGCAAAAGCCCGCCGCGCCAATGGCGGGCGGGCCTGCTGTTCTTGGCCGGGAGTTGTCTGCACGCGCGCGGCCGGGCCGCGATCCCCTAATGAACCAGGGAGCGGAAGAAATCCGTGATCATTCGGCTGGTGCGGTGCAGCGCGCCGTGCAGCTTCGCATGGGCGTTCAGGTCCTGCCGCGGTTTGTTCATCGCCGAATGGGCGACAATCATGTGTCGGAGCATTTCGGTCTCCTTATCTGTGCTGATTTCTGGCTCAGCTGTTGTTGTTATAGTGCACGTTGTGCGCCTTATGAGACCAATATATGCACACTGTGCGCTTTTTCAACCTGCTGGCGCAATAAAATTTTCGTGTCGGCGGACATGATGACTGCCAATCCCCCGCAAACCGGGCGGGCATAGCGGTTTCCGGCCAAGCCCCGGAATAATCAGAAAGATTCCGGCCTCACGATGCAGGAAGGCCGCGGGCGGCCCATTCTTCGGGGGCGATGGGCGATCCGACCTCGAACTCGAAGGCGACGACACGGGTCGCGGCATCGTCGATTTCGCAGCGGAATCTCAGATTGTGCCAGCCGGTGGCGGTGCGGAAAGCCCCCTTGCGCACCCGGATGACGGTTCCCTCATCCAGCCGGTAGGCCGGAATGAGGTTCGGCCGGTGGGGCGGAACGGTTCCGAGAAGCTGGCGGCGCAATTCCGTGGCGCAAAGCTCGCCGGCGCGGATGCCGCGCGGAATGTCGGCCATCGCCGTTGTGGCAACCGCGCTGTCGCCATCGGGCGACGGGCGCGCCGTCTCGGCGGTTTCAGAGGGCTCCTCGGGCTCCTCCACGGCTTCCGTGTCCTGTGCCGGCTCGTCTTGCGCCGCCTCCAACACCTCGTCCGGCTGCTCCTTCGGCTCGGGTTCCTCCGGCGGCTCTTCGGCCGGCGACGCGACATCGGCCTCCTGGTCCTCCGGCGCATCGCCGTCGGAGGCCTCGTCGGTACCCGCATCCTCCTCGCCGAATTCGTAGACGGGGCGAAGGATCCTCAAAAGCTCCTCGATCGGCTCGCCGGCCGATGCGGTCTCCTGCGTCTCGGATAACTCCGGCGCTTCGGGTTCGGCGGGCAGCTGTTCCTCGTTCTGCGCCTCAGGCTCGGCCAGCACCAGCTGCACCTGGATCACCTGCGGGGCCTCGGCTTCCATGTGCAGATCCGGCAGGCCGAAAACCAGCAACGCCAAAAGGCCCGCATGCAGGCCGGCCGACACGGCGGCGCCGGGCGAGATTTTCTGCTTCAATTGCTTGAGGGTCTGCAGCATGGCCCACCGAATATAATGCGGCGGTCCATGAACGCCACATCAGCAAATCGTGTTTGCGCGCCAAAAGCGTGCATTTGCCTTCGGAAAGCCGGCGCCATGGGATCAGGCGGCGAAAAGGTCCGAGACATAGGATCTCAAATGCGCCTTGAACTCGCCGGTCAGCTTGCCCTCCTCGCGCTCGGCGAAACTCATGATCGCGATGGTCTGGTGCGATGTCGGCAAGGTGACCGGCAGAATTGCCAGGCCGTCCTCGTCATCGGCATGAACGGCATAGCGCGGCAGGATGGTTAGAAAATCACCGCGGCGGACAAGCTCCAGCACGGCGCTGGCGGATTCGCTCTGAAAGGCGAAACGCAGGTTCTGCACCCCCATCAGCCGCAGCGCCGTCTCCATGTCGTGGCGAAGCATGCTGCGGTCCGAATGGCCGACCCAGGTGGCGGCGGAAAGCGCCCGCTCGGTGATCTTTTTCGTCAGCAGCGGATGACCGGCGCGCCCGACAATCACATTCGTGTCCTCGAAAAGCGGCTCGAAGCGAAGGTTGGAATAGCTCGGATCGGCGGATTTCGCAGGGCCGACGATCACGTCGATCTCGTTCTGGAAGAGCCGCAGATGAAGCCCGGGGAAATAGTCGGGCACGAGATCGACACGGATCGCGGGGCGCTTCGCCAGGAAATCCGATATCGCCTCCGAGACCAGACGCTCGCATAAAAAAGGCGGCGCGCCGATTTTGAGAACGCCGAGAAAGCCTTTCATGCTGTGGTCGACGAGTTCGGCGGAGCGTTCGCGCGCGACGCGGATGGTGCGGCCCTGGTCAGCCAGTTCCCGCCCCAGCGGCGTCGGCCTCAAGGGGCGGTGATTGCGCTCGAACAGCGCCGCTCCGACACGGCCTTCGAGCGTGTGGATCATGCGGCTGAGCGCCGGCTGGGACGTTCCGATCTTGTCGGCCGCCGCGCGCAAGGTGCCCGTGTCGATGATGACGGCAAGCTGTTCGAGGTGCCTTGGGTCTATGAACATATCAATTTCGCATATTATAATACCAACATAATATTGGACTGATATGTTGTGACGGTCAATTATCCTCAAAAACGCCAGAAGTCTTTTTGGGAGGATACAAATGAGATTCAGGACGCTCACCCTGGCCGCACTGACCACCGCTGCGCTGACGGCCTCCGGCTCGCTCGCGACCGCGAAAACACGGATCATCGTCAACTGCTTCTGGCCGCCGCAGCACTTTGTCTGCCAGAAGGTGTTGCCGGGATGGCTGGAAGCGGTCGAGGAAGTGACCGAGGGGCGCGTGGTCGGCAACATCCCGCCGAAATCGGTCGCGCCGCCGCCCGAGCAGCTGGCGTCGGTCGAAAAGGGCATTGTCGATGCCTCGGTGCAGTTCAACGGCCTGATAGGCAACCGGGTGAACGGCGCGCTGACCGCCATGCAGCCTTTTTCCGGAACCATGGACGGCGCGGCCATGACCCAGGCCGCCTGGGAAACGCGCCAGAAATATTATCCGGACGAGTTCGACACGGTCGAGCTGCTGTCGCAATGGGTCATTACGCCCGGCCAGCTGTTCTCCAACACGGACGAGCCGGTCGCGACGGTCGATGAATTCAAATCGCGCAAGATGTGGGCCCTGCCCGGGCCGCTCGCCAATATGGCCAAAGGCATCGGCGCCGCCGTCGTCGCCACACCCGCCGTCAAGTCGAACGAAGTGATCGCCAACGGTGTCGTCGACAGCCATCTGGGCCTCGGGGGCGATGCGATCCAGTCCTTCCAGGTCATTCCCTATACGAAATCGATGACCCGATTCTCGACGCCCGTCTACACCACCACCTTCTCGTTCGTCATCAACAAGGACAAGTGGGCCGAGATTTCACCCGAGGACCAGGAAGCGATCCGGGCGATATCGCAGGACAAGATCGGAATGGTCGCCACCGGCCTCTGGGACTCTGTCTCCGCAGATGTCTATTCGCGCTTTGACGAACTGGGCATCACCGTCGTCGACGCCGATCCGGCGCTTGAGGCAACGCTCGTCGAAGCCGCCGGGCCGATCACGCAAGCCTGGAAGGACAAGGCCAAGGCCGCCGGCATCGATGCCGACGCCGCGCTGGACTACTACCGGACGCGCGTCAAAGAGCTGTCCAAATGAACGAGGCGCCCCAGGAACAGGGCGCCGTCCGCACCATCCTGAAGAAAGCGCTCACGACGCTTGAGACGATCTCCTGCGTCGTGATCTTCATCATGATGGTGCTGACCTTCATCGACGTGATCGGCCGCTACGCGTTTCACAAGCCAATCTTCGGCGGCACCGAGATCATCTCGGCCCTGCTTGCGCTGACCATCTTCTCGGGGCTGGGCGTCATCAACGCACGCGACGATCACATCACGGTCGAGCTCTTCGAGGACCAGTTTCGCACCATGCTGTCGCCGGTGATCTACGAGATCGTCATTCAGCTGTTCTCGGTCGTCGCCATGACGCTGATCGCCCTTGTCCTCCTTGAGCACGCCTGGGAGGCCTATGAAATCGACAAGCTGACCGAAGTGCTTGAAATGCCTGTCTATTATGTCTCCGGCATGATTGCCGTCTTCGCCATCATCAGCGTTTTGTCGCAGGTGACGGGCGTGGTGCTCAAGATCCTCGACCTGGCGGCCGGCAGGACGCGGACCCAGCCATGACGACGGCATTGATCGGTTTCGCGATCCTTCTGGGGTTGTGCTTCTTCGGCTTCCGCGTCGGCTTTGCCACGCTGATCGTGGGCTTTGTCGGCTTCGCGCTCGAACGCGGCTGGTTCGCCTCGCTCGGCATGGTCGCGCAGCAGGTCACAGAAGATGCGCAAAACTACAATCTGTCGGTCATTCCGCTGTTCATCCTGATGGGCGTCTTTATCTACCGCTCCGACATCAGCGTCGACCTTTACGACGCCTCCTACGCGGCGCTCGGCCGGATGAAGGGCGGGCTGGCGCTGGCCACGGTTCTCGCCTGCGGCGGCTTTTCCGCCGTGTGCGGATCGACGCTTGCCACGGCGGCCACCATGTCCAAGGTCGCGATGCCGCAAATGAAGGCCTACAACTATTCGGACAAACTCGCCGCCGGCACCATCGCGGCGGGCGGAACGCTGGGCATCATGATCCCGCCCTCGGTTCCCCTGGTGATCTACGGCATTATCGCCGAACAGGATATCGGGCTCCTGTTCATTGCCGGCATCCTGCCGGGCATGCTGCTTGTGCTGCTGTTCCTGCTGGCGGTCTCGGTGATGGTGCGTCTCGACCCGAATTCGGCGCCCGCCGCCGCCGAACTGGACGCCGAGCGCAAGCGAAAGGCGATCCGCGGCACGGCGCCGGTCCTTCTTTTGTTCATCGTCGTTCTGGGCGGCATCTACGGGGGCATCTTCACCCCGACGGAAGCCGCCGGCATCGGCGCCAGCGGCGCGGCGGTCATCGCGATCCTGCGGGGCCACCTTCGCACGCTCGGCGAATGGCGCGCCAGCCTTGTCGATGCGGCGATGACGACTGCGAAGATCTTCATCGTGCTTTTCGGCGCCGTCGTCTTCACGCAGTTCATCAACCTTTCCGGCATGCCCTATGACCTGCTGGATATCGTTGACGACTGGGAACTCAACGGCCGCGAACTGGTCATCTTCGTCTGCGTCATCGCCCTGCTGATGGGAATGGTGTTCGAAAGCATCGGCATCATCGTGCTTCTCGTGCCCGTCTTCCTGCCGGCGCTCTATGCCACCGATGTCAACATGATCTGGTTCGGCATCATCGTGGTTCTGGTCACGGAGATCGGCCTGATCACCCCGCCCATCGGGATGAATGTCTTTGTCGTCAAGTCCGTGCTGCCGCAGGTCAGGCTCGTCGATATCTTCCGGGGCGTCGGCTTCTACATCGTCGCGCTGGGGATCGGCCTGATCGCCGTCTTCACGATCCCCGAGATCGCAACCTTCCTTCCATCGATAGCCCGGTAAGTCCCATGCCCGATATCAAGAATATTCTCTTCATCATGACCGACCAGCTTCGCTGGGACTATCTGTCCTGTTACGGACATCCGCATCTGTCGACACCCAATATCGACCGGCTGGCAGAACGCGGCCTGCGGTTCGACAGGGCCTATGTGCAGTCGCCGGTCTGCGGGCCGTCGCGCGCATCGTTCTATACCGGGCGCACCGTCTTCAGTCATGGCTCGACATGGAACCAGGTTCCGCTTCCGATCGGCGAACTGACGCTCGGCGACTATCTGCGCCCGCAGGGCGTGACGACCGCCGTTGTCGGCAAGACCCATATGGTCCCCGACAAGGAAGCGATGGCGCGTTTCGGGCTCAACGAGAGCACGGATATCGGCTGTCTCGTCAGTCAGCCCGGGTTCGATCCTTATGAGCGCGACGACGGGCTGCACCCGAATGCCGGCCTCGCCAGACGCGGCGGCAAGCTGCGCTACAATGACTGGCTGCGCGAACTTGGCTATGAAGGCGAAAACCCCTGGAACGATTACGCCAATGCGGGCGAAGGTCCTGACGGAGAGATCCTGTCCGGCTGGTATCTGCAGAATTCGAATCTTCCCGCCAGGGTCAAGGAAGAGCATTCCGAAACGGCTTATATGACCATGCGCGCGCGCCAATTCATCGAAGGAATGGGCGATGCGCCGTGGCTTTGCCATCTCAGCTACATCAAGCCGCACTGGCCCTATGTGGCGCCCGCGCCCTACCACGACATGTATGGACCCGAGACGCTTCTGCCCGTTATCCGGGACGCATCCGAGCGGGTGGACCCCAATCCCGTCTACAGGGCGTTCATGGACATGCAGGTGAGCGAGACATTCTCGCGGCAAGGCGTGCGCGAAACCGTGTTGCCCGCCTATATGGGCCTTATCAAACAGATCGACGACCATCTGGGGCGGCTCTTCGACTGGCTCGAGCAAAGCGGCAGGATGGACGACACGATGATCGTCTTCACCTCCGATCACGGCGATTATCTCGGCGATCACTGGCTCGGCGAGAAGGAGCTTTTCCACGAGGTTTCGGTGCGCGTCCCACTGATCGTCTACGACCCGCGAAGCGAGGCCGATGCCACCCGCGGAACCGTTTCCGACGCCTTCGTCGAGGCCATCGATCTCGTGCCCACCTTCATGGAGGCGACCGGCGCGCCGCCGGCACCGCACCGCCTGGAAGGCCGGTCGCTGATGCCGCTGCTACACGGGCTGGCGCCCGGCGACTGGCGCGACGCGGTGTTCTCGGAAATCGACTACGCCTTTTACGCGGCCCGCGAGATCCTCGATGTCGGCCCGTCGGAGGCGCGGGGCTATATGGTCCGCACGGACAAGTGGAAATATGTCCACTTCAAGGGCTTTCCTCCGCAGCTTTTCGATCTTGAAGCCGACCCCGACGAGTTCAACGATCTCGGCCGCGATCCCGGCTACGAGACAATACGGCAGCAACTGCACCGCCGGCTGACGGACCGGCTGATCGACCGCAAGAACAGGGTCGGCATGACGGATGAGAGCGTCCTTGCCACCCGCGCCGGCGAAAGCGCCAGCGGCATCATCATCGGCGTCTGGGAACCGGGCGCGTAGATCCGCAGGCCACGCCGCTGGCCTTGGCCAGACCTCGCGTTTGTTTCACGATGAAGAATTTGCGGGCACGGCAATGTCGGCAAAGCAGCGCTGATCGAGCGTCAGTACCGCCGAGCGACAACCGGGCCGGCGGGCGCTCCGCCGGGCAGCGGCGGAGGTCATTCCGGGTTGGCATATTGCGAAATACTTGCAAACATTACTCAAAGTTATCGATTCGGCATTCGATACATCGCGATGACAAAGACCTTACAAGGACAATTCTGAGGCAAAGGGGATGCTTACACTGTACGCTCATACACCGGCGAAACCACATGATGACGGAGTGCAACGCCGGTGAACCGTCCGTCCGACGCCACGGAACGAGACGCCGTGCCCGTCCTGGTTTGGAGCGCCGCGCTGCTGTGCGGTCTGGCGGTCGCCTATAACAGCGGTGCCGTCATGGCGGCATCGCCTTATATGAAGATCGATCTTGATCTCGACAGCAACACGCTGCAATGGGTGATGGTATCCTATATGCTGGTCGCCACCGTCCTCGTTGGCGTTATGGGCGGGTTCGCCGACATCTTCGGGCGGCTCCGTCTGCTCATGGCGGGGGCGGTGATGTTTATTGCCGGCTCGCTTATCTGCATCCTCGCCGACAGCGGCGCGGTGCTGATAGCCGGCCGTTCCGTGCAGGCGGTCGGCGGCGCCGGCATCTTCGGAACCGGCGTCGCGGTCCTGACCGTTGCAACACCGCAATCTCAGAGAGCCCTTGCCCTCGGATTGTGGTCGGCAGCGGTTGCGCTCGGTCTCGGGGTCGGCCCGCTGATCGGCGGGGCCCTGACGGACGTTATCGACTGGAGGGCGATCTTCGGTTTCGACATCCTGCTCCTGCTCGCCGGACTAAGCGCCTGCTTTCGGGTTGCCCGGGCCCGGCTTGTTCCCGAGGAAGCCTCCCCACGAACCAATATCGATTATGCGGGCGCGGCACTGATGATGGGTTCGCTTGGCGCCCTGACATTTGCGCTCAGCCGGGGTCCGGAAAACGGTTGGGGATCGGCCGAAACCATCACGCTGCTGGTTGCCGCCGCGGTTGCCGGCGCCGCTTTCCTGTGGCGTGAGAACCAGGCCAAGAAGCCCATGTTCTCCCTGCGCTTCTTCGCCCGGCCAAGCTATGTCGCAGCCGCAACCGGCACTTTCATTTCCGGTTTCGGCATGATGGGCCTGATCTACTATTTCAACCTGTTCGTTCAGGCGCCCGGCGGCCTGAACTACTCCGCGATGGCCACGGGTGCCGCGCTGCTCCCGTGCACAATGCTGTTTTTTGCCGGTTCGATCGGTCTGCCGCGCCTGCTCTCGGATGCGGACCTGCGTTGGCCGGCCACCCTCGGCATGGTTCTTATGGCTGCCGGCTTCTGGCTGCTGCGTGACCTTTCGCCGGGTGTTTCCTATGACAATGTCTGGTGGAAACTGATCCTGATCGGGGCGGGTTTCGGTCTTACTTTCGGCTTGCTGCCCAGGGTTGGAATGCGCGATCTTCCCGACAGCGATGCCGGGCAGGGTTCGGGCGTGATCAATGTCTGCCTTTATGTCGGATTCACGTTCGGTATCGCCGCGTGCGGCGTCGCGGTCACTGCCATACGCCATACGGCGATCAGGGCCACGGTCTCCGGGCTGTCATCCGGACCGGCCGAGCGGACATCACTGATCCATGACCTCGTTCACGGGTCGAATTCGGCGGTCGCGAAGGCGCTTACCGCCTTCAGCGATGACGACGCCGCCACGATCAAAAAAGCGTTCGACAGCGCACTGGAGAGCGGTTTCGACGGCGCGATGATGATGCTTGCGCTGATGTCGGCGGCGGGTGCCGTCCTGTGCATGTGGCTTCTGCGCAAGCCGGCAAGCGTCTGACACCGCATCGGGATAACTTTTGACGGGCATCCGCTCTCGATCAGCCCCCGATACAACTCCCGCATCCGCTGCATCACGGGCCTCTCACCATTGCCGATCGCCAATCGCCGGGACCGGGGTCTGGGCGCCGAAGGTGCCGGTCAATTCAGCGGAACGCTTACCGCCAAGGCGCCGCCATAGGCATCGAAACCACCGCCGATACCGTCATAATTCATCTGCAGGGAAACCGTTGCGCCCGTCTTGTGGCGCCAGTCAAATCCGGCTTTGACCTGCCCGCGCAAGCCCTCGGCGCTCGCCGCCAGCGTGCCTGTTGAAAATGTACCGCCTTCGCCGAATGCATAAATTCCGTCAAATGAGACAAACGGGCTGAGGGTGCCGCTGTCGTAATGATGCTGGTAGGAAATCCTCGGCCCGAGGCGGACATCGCCCTGGCTCAGCGTACGGCCGGGGATGGGAACGCCCAGACTGTCCGTGTACGCCTTTTGCCGTTCCTCGATATACTGGAATGCCAGGGTCGGCGAGATCATCCAGCGATTGAATGCCAGATCGCCGGTCAGCGATCCCGCCGCCAGCCAGCGATCGGTATCGAAGCGGTCGGTATAGGTGCCGAAAGGACTGATCTTGTTACGCGATTGCCCCCACATCACGCGGCCGTCGAAATAGACATCGTCGATCATCCTGGCAGTGAGATAGGGACCGGCCATCCAGCCGACCCCGCTGGTCTGCCCCGGCGTTGCGGGGGCGTCGGTCTCCAGCCAGTCGATTTCCGCGACGACGCCGATCAGAAGGCCCGGCTTGGCGAGATAATCGACGCCGACATAGACAATGCCGAAGTCGCCATTGCCGCTGGCGCCGTCGGCAAAGCCCGATATATGACCTTCGGTCCACAGGTCCCAGGCCGCGCCGCCGCCATTCGACCGATCGTTGCCCGCAATCGCAAAAGCGGGATCGATGAAACGCGCGAAGCTGGTCGCGAAATAGGCCGTGTTCGTATTGATAGTAGCGTCAACCGGCAAAGGATTGGTCACCGGGACACCGAAGGCGGAAACCGACCCGGTTGACGACCCGCCGGAACCGCCCCTGACCCGGTTCAAACGCCGCTCGCGTTCGGGCTGGTGCGTGTTCAGCATCGTCAGGCGCGCCCCGATAAAGTCTTCGATGATCCGTGCAGTCGTTTCACCGCTCTCCAGAGCGGAAAATGTGCACGTGACCGTCTCACCCGCATCAAGATCGATCATTGCAACGCGTGTCGGCAGGTCGCCGTTTGAATCGGTGTCGTCGCAGGCGATCGAGGTGAAACTGTAACCGGTGGCGGTCAGGTCGGCCGCAGCCAGGCTGTAGGTTCCGACCGCAATCGAGGCGATCGTGCGCTGCGCCAAGCCATTGACGGTGGTCAGCGTGAAGTTCAAAGCGGCGGTGGCCGAACTGAAGGCGACGCTTGTGTCCGGACCGGTAATCTGCTGGACAATGACGATCGATCCGGCGCCGGTTCCGGTGCCTTGAATCGCAAAATTGTACGGATCCTCGTCAGAGTCGTCGTTTGCGATCGTCACGGTGGCCGTGCGCGTGCCGAGCGCAGAAGGATCGAACGCTATGGAGAAGGTCGTGCTGCCGCCCGGCGCAATCGAGGCCGCCGGATCGACGGTGACCGTGAAGTCCGAAGCATGCGTGCCGCCGATCACGACGAGCGGCATGCCCCCTGTCAGGTTGAGCGTATCGGTGCCGGTGTTCTCGATGGTGAAGGTGCGGGTCGCGGCGCCAGCCGTGATATCGGATGAACCGAAATCGGTGTCATCGGCCGCATCCGGCGCCGCGTCGCCGTCGACAATCACCACCCCGTTGCCGGTGACATTGATTTCCGATGCACCGGTGTTGGTAAAGGTACAGGTCACCGTCTCGCCCGCATCCAGGTCGACCGTGGCCGTGCCGACGGATGTTGTCGTTCCACCATCGGGATCGACGCAGCGGAGCGCGGTCGAATAACCCGGCGTCGCCGTTTCCGAGATCGTGTAGGACCCGGCGAGGACATTGCTGAAGATCTGTGTGTTGGACAACGCGCCGTCGGCATCGTCGTCGAGATCGAATGTCGCCGGCGTCAGCCCGCCGGTCGTCGTGAACGAGAAATCCCGCGGGCCGTCGGGCACCGCATCCTTGATCACGACGATCGTTCCGGTGAGCGTGATATCCAGACTTGTAAAGGTGCAAGTGATGTCGCGCGATGCGGTGAGCTCGAACGACACCGTCGTGCCGGAAATCGTCGCATCTCCGCCATCGCCGACACAGGAAACAGTCGTTACGTATCCGGTAACGGCAGCCTGGGATATGGAATAGGACCCGGGGTCGACGTCTATATATTGCCGTGTGTTCAGCAAGGTCGGATCGGCATCGTCGTCCAGGCCAAAGCCGGATGGCGTCAATCCGCCGGTGGCGGTGAAAAGGAAATCCTCAGCGTCATCGGGGAATGTGTCCTGAATGATCGTCACCCGGCTGACGGGTACATTCACCACCGTATCCTCAGTCGTGCTGTTGTTGGCGAAAACACTGTCGGGAACATTCGAGATTACTTGAACGGCGTTCGTTATGATGCCGCTGGTGCCCGCATCGACACTAACCGCCACCGTATATTGGGCCGAACCGCCCGGTGCGATGTCGCCAAGGCTGCAGATCGACACGCCCAATGGGTCCTGATTGCAGCCGGACGTGGACATGAAGGCAACACCCGTTGGCAGACTCATCACCGAGGAGACGCTGGTCGCCGTCTGAGGCCCGGTGTTGGAAACAGTCACCGTATAGGTCAGCGTGTCGCCCGCGACGATCGGATCGGTATCATCGACAAGCGTCACCGACAGATCGGCGTTCGGCCGGTTGACGAATGTGTCCTCGGTGGTGGTGTTGTTTCCGAAGTTGGAGTCGGGGACACCCGAACCCACCTGAACCGAGTTCGTGATCGTGCCGCTCATGCCGGTATCGGTGGTCGAGACCGTGACCGTGTATTGAGCCGAAGCACCGGGCGCGATGTCGCCGAGGCTGCAGATCGACACGCCGCCGGGGTCCTGGTTACAGCCCGACGTCGACACGAAGGCAACCTCCGACGGCAAGGTCATCGTCGAAAAGGCGCCGGTCGCCGTCTGGGGCCCGGCGTTGGAAACAGTCACCGTGTAGGTCAGCGTGTCGCCCGCGACGATCGGATCGGCATCATCGACAAGCGTCACCGACAGATCGGCGTTCGGCCGGTTGACGAATGTGTCCTCGGTGGTGGTGTTGTTTCCGAAGTTGGAGTCGGGGACACCCGAACCCACCTGAACCGAGTTCGTGATCGTGCCGCTCATGCCGGTATCGGTGGTCGAGACCGTGACCGTGTATTGAGCCGAAGCACCGGGCGCGATGTCGCCGAGGCTGCAGATCGACACGCCGCCGGGGTCCTGGTTACAGCCCGACGTCGACACGAAGGCAACCTCCGACGGCAAGGTCATCGTCGAAAAGGCGCCGGTCGCCGTCTGGGGCCCGGCGTTTGAAACGGTCACCGTATAGGTCAGCGTGTCGCCCGCGACAATCGGATCGGCATCGTCGACAAGCGTCACCGACAGATCGGCGTTCGGCCGGTTAACCAATGTGTCCTCGGTCGCGGTGTTGTTGCCGGAATTGGAGTCGGGAACACCCGAATCCACCTCAACCGAATTGGTGATGGTGCCGCTCATGCCGGTATCGGTGGTCGAGACCGTGACCGTATATTGGGCCGACGCACCCGACGCGATGTCACCGAGGTCACAGGCCGCCACGCCGCCGGGGTCATTGTTGCAGCCGGCCGTCGATACGAAGGTGACCTCCGGCGGCAGGGTCATCGTTGAAATGACGTCGGTTGCCGTCTGGGGCCCGGCGTTGGAGACGGTCGCGGTGTAGGTCAGCGCGTCGCCCGCGACAATCGGATCGACATCATCGACAAGCGTCACCGACAGATCGGCGTTTGTTGTCTGCGCTGCAGTTGGCGCCGCCAAGGACGCCCCAGCCATAACGGTAACAATCGCCAGCCGCGCACAAATCAAACCGATATAGAATTTCGGCCGCGACATTGTAATCCGTTTCCTGACGTCAGCCGACTTTCGCAAGCCGTTCGGCAAGCCTTGACATCGGACTCTCCCGCCTTGCTCGACGGCCGATTTCGCAGGACGGGCGGCCGGTCGATTCCCCTCCCGCAATGAACATCACGCGAATGTGGAGAACAATCCGTCAAATTATGTATGCGCAGGGCCGCCGAAAACTTTAAGTTGTCAGGTAGAGGCAAAGTCGCGCCCAGATGATTTTCGCCGCTGTTGACAAAAGATGGCGCCGCGGAATCAACTTGTCATCGCGACTATTTGCGTGGAGGGCGTATGTACCACACGGTGTTCAATGAACTTGTCGGGAAAATCTACGATTGCGCCGTCGACCCGGATCAGTGGGTCGACACGTTGACCGCCATCCGGGATGAGATGGACCTGGCGTTTGTTTCGATGAACTACATGGCCTTTCCGACCGCTTCGACGGATGCGGTTCCGGAGATGGAGATATTCAACACGGATTGGGATCAGGACTGGCTGGACTCACTGCCCGCCCTCGTTCCGCTTATACCCAAATGGGAGGAAATGCGGAATGCCGAGATGGACGAACCGGTCTCGCAATTGTCGCTGATGGACGAGGCTGCGTTCAGGCAAAGCGAGTTCTGCAAAAAATGGGTTGAACCGCAGGGATTGCGCGACACCTTCAATCTCAAGGTCATCGACCGAAAGCTGCAGATCGGAATGGTGTCGGCGACAACCTATGTCGAACGTGATCTGTTCAGCAAAAGGGACTACGAACTGCTCAAGCATCTAAGCCCGCATCTCAGGCGCTCGATGCTGATTTCGGATGTTGTCGAGGAGCAACGTTCGTGGATCAAATTGTTCGGTGGTGTGCTCGACAAGCTGGATGCGGCCGTGTTCCTGGTCGGAGCCGGTTCAAGAATTTTCTACCACAACGAACTGGCCGAGGAACTGTTGTCCACGGCCTCATGCCTTACATGCAGATCGGGACAGCTCAAACCCGTATCCGAGACGATAGCGGACGCGTTTGCGGCGACGATCAGGCGCGCTTGCTCGCCACAGGACGAAGAGCTCGGCTATCGCGGAAACGGTATGATCTTGCCGGGCAAGGAAGGCGATTTTGCCAACATTTACGTGCTGCCGCTGGGCCGCTCGGAAAGACGCCGCGCCCTGGGACCCGGAAATGCGGCGGTGTTTGCCACCACCGATCGTTCAGACAATCCGCTGGAAATCGAGGTCCTGTCCGCGTTCAGCGGTCTTACGACCAGCGAGGCCCGGATCGCGCTCCTGATTGCGAAAGGGAAAAGCACCAGGGAAACCGCACAAGCGAGAAACATTACCATCAGCACGCTGCGGACACACCTTGCCAACATCTACGCGAAGACCGGCGTACACAACCAGGCCGGCCTCTCCGCTTACGTCAACCGTTTCAAACTGCCGATCCGGTAGCGGCACGTTCTCGGTCTGACGAACCCGGCGCAGGTAAACACGATCCAGTCAAGGCTGGCACGAAAGATGCGCTCATTCCTTCTTTGAATCGCGCCTGGCAAATGCCGGGTCTTGCCGTTCGGTGGTGTTGGCATCGGGGGCCGAGCGCCTCCTCAACGTTCTGGCAGCGGCGCAAAGAAGGGCAAACAGCACGGCAGAAAGAGCCAATGAAGCAATGGCAACGATTGCCAGCTTGAAAACGAAGACCAGCCAAGCCGATATCCATACCGCGATAGCCATTTGAATGCTGCTCCTGACAAAAGCCAGCCCGCTTGCTGGGCGCGCGACTCATCCGTCTGGCTGCGCCCCAAGAGGCGCGGGCCGGCACGCACTCCCGCTAAATCAGAATTGCTCCAGGTATCCATTGGCCTGAAGGCGGGACCGGCCCGGCGCTTTCAGCGCATATCGATCGATTCCAGATACGTCATCGTTTCGGGCGTTGCGGCGAACGTGGATGCAAGATCGCTCCAGATCGCCTTGATCTGCTGCGTGGAAGCGGCCGCGGCAGTTTGAGAGTCGTAGACCGCGAAGGTTATGCCCGAGCCGTCCGTGTTCCAGACGACATGGCACGACACAAGGCCGGGCACGGCCATGATCTGCTCGCGCTTGGCTTCCACCTTCGCCCGGATGGTCGCTGCATCGTTTGCCTGCCAAGAGGTCATACGGGTAAACACTGTCTGTCTCCTTAAGCTCCGATGAACTTCCGGATCCTGCCGGTGCCGCTGGATGTCCAGATATCTTTCATGACATCGCCGAACGCCTTGCTGCGCTTCGGCGAGGCAAGGCCGATACGCTGGCGCAAAGCCTCATGGTCCACGCGGACATGCGCTGTTCTGTTTATAGATCCGTTGTCCTGTTCTCACCGCACCAAGGACATGCCGCCTTGCGTCATATCCATGGTGTGGGGACAGGTATGGCGGCTGCGCACACGGCCCGCATGGGCAAATTTACCTATGCCGGGTCCTTTTTTCGGCCCAGCCCTGGGGTCGTCTCGACCCCTGCCTCGTCGCCTTCGAACAAGGTGCCGACGGTGCGAAACACCAAAAGCGCATCCAGCAGGCTGGTATTGGAGGCGACGCCGGTCTTGTCATAGATGGTCTGGATCTGGTTGCGGATGGTTTTGGGCGAACGCCCGAAGATCTCGGCGATTTGCGGCACCTTCCGGCCCATCAAAAGCTCCTTGCAGACCTCAGCCTCGCGCACCGTCAGGTCGAATACATCCTCCAGTAACGCGCTGGAAATGGCCTCATTCGACGTTTGCCCGACCACGATCGCGTAAAGCCGCTCTTCCGCCAGAAGATGGCGATCGATCGCGCTGGCCTCGCGCAAAGCCGGGCGGAAGGGGGCAATGATGAGTGACAGCGGGTCCGGCTCTCCCTCCAGCCGCATGCCGCCCGGCGCATGGTGCGCCTCAAGCTGCCTCAGCTTGTTGTGAAGCAATCTGGTGTCCAGCGGGTCGGACAAGGTCAGGATGCCAGAAGCGCTTACCTTGAACGGCGCATTACGGTCGATCATCCGCCGGCCGGCAGCATTGCCAAGCAGGTATTTCCCGGCCGCATCGGTGACGAGCAGAGGCAGGACGATCCCGTCAATGAATCCGGCAAAAACTTCATTGGCCCGCTTCGACAGCGCAATCGCCCGCGCGAGCCTGGTTGCCCGCAGCACATGGGGCGACAGGAGCTTGAGCAGATCGAAGAGCGGATCATGAATCTGCGCTTCCAGCTCCGGATCGGCCGGGAGGGCAAAGCCGATCATCACGCCCTTATCGCCCAGATGCTCGATCTTCATCTGCAAGGCATGTTTGAAGCCACCCGGCTCCAGCAGTTCCTTGTAGATCGGCGTCTGTACCCAGATCGCCTCGTCGAAAAACATCCTGGTGCGTGCGACAAAGCCGTTCTGCATATGCCGCATTCCTTCGGCAACGGCCATAGAGGCGGGCGTTGCGAGGTTGAGGTAATCCGGGACATTGAGTCCCTGCTCCATCAGGTCAACCGGAATCGGATCGCGATAAAATTCGCGCCCCCCCGAATAGGTATATTCCGGCAGGAGCCCTTTTTCATCATAGCCGTAGACATTCGCGCCAACGCCCGGAAACAGCTCGGTCAGACGATCCAGCAAAGACTGCCAAGGCCGGGGCTCAAACGCCGAATCATAGGCCAGGCCAATGAGTTCGCTCAGCTCTTCCGGAGACAGGTTCACATCGCTCATTTGGATATTAGATATCCAACACATCCTTGGCCGCAAGGGTAAAACACACACTGGTCCGGGGGCCGAAAACGTGGTCAGGTTTTCTGCGGTTTGCCGAGCGGCAACTCGAAAGCCTCGATAACGTTATTCGGACTCGCAGCGATGAAAAGGAAAACTTCCATGGCACATATCCGTCTTTTCGCCCTCATGATCGCGGCGCATTTAATCGGTGTGACGCCGGCGCTTGCCGAGCGCATCGCCAGCAAGCAGGCATTTGTCGAGAAGATCGGCGGCAAGAAGCTGACCGAACGCAACAGGCACGGCGCCAAGCCCCGGGGCTGGATGACGATTGAAGCCAATGGGCGCATCAGCGGACAGACGCCCAATCTCGGCATCATCTCCGGCACCTGGCAGTGGAAGGACCGCTTCTACTGCCGCAACCTCATCGTCGATGCAGTTGCCGTGCCGCCCGATTGCCTGACCGTCTCTGTGAACGGCAACGAGGCCATCTTCACCCGGCATCAGGGCAATGGGCTCGCCAATATCTGGACCGTCGAATAGCGCCTACGTGTTGATCGCTTCCAGGAACACCTCACCATATTCGGCAAGCTTCTTCGGACCGACGCCGCTGATTTCGGCGAGCGCTTCCTGATCGGCCGGACGTGCCGCGGCCATCTCGATCAGCGTCGCGTCGGGGAAGACCACATAGGCGGGAACGTTCTTTTCGCGGGCAAGTTCCAGGCGCAAGGCCTTGAGTTTTGTCAGCAGTTCGTCATCGGCGGTGGAAAGCGACGCAGCGGCGGCGGTCTTTTTCTTCTTGCGCTCGCGCTTCGAGACGATCGGCGCGTCGTGATATTCGAAGCCGCGTTCGCCGCGCAGGATCTGCGCCCCCTCCTCCGTGATCTCCAAGCAACCGTATTTCTGGATGTTGATGCGCAGCGCGCCGCCGGCGACAAGCTGGCGCACGAAGGCCTGCCAATAGGGTTTCGACTGCTCGGCACCGACGCCGAATGTGGGCAGGCGGTCATGGCCGCGTTCCATGATCTTCTGCGTTTCGGCGCCGCGCACAACGTCAATGACATGGGCCGCCCCGAAAACCTGGCCGGTGCGGTAGACGGCGGACAGAAGCATCTGCGCATGGCGGGTGCCGTCGATGCGTTTCGGCGGATCAAGGCAGGTGTCGCAGTTGCCGCACGGTTCGATCTCCTCGTCGAAATAGGCGAGCAGGACCTTGCGCCGGCAGGTGGCGGCCTCGCAATAGGCGAGAAGCGAATCCAGCCGCTTGTGCTCGCGCAGCCGGTGCGCGTCGTCCTCGCCGTCCTGATCGATGAACATGCGGCGCATGCGGATATCGTCGAGCCCGTAGAGCATCAGCGTCTCGGCCGGCGCGCCGTCGCGGCCGGCGCGGCCGATCTCCTGGTAATAAGCCTCGACGCTGCCCGGCAGGTTGAGGTGGCAGACAAAGCGGATATCGGGTTTGTCGATGCCCATGCCGAAGGCGATTGTGGCGACCATGATCACCGCGTCCTCGCTCATGAAGCGGTCCTGGCTATGCCTGCGTGTTCCGGTGTCCTGACCGGCATGATAGGCGATGGCGTTCCAGCCCTCGTCCTTCAGGAAACCGGCCACTTCCTCGGTATATTTGCGCGACAGGCAATAGACGATGCCGCTCTGGTCTTTCCTGTCTTCAAGGAAACCGAGGAGCTGGCGTCGCCAATTGTCCTTCGGGGTCACGGCGAGGCGCAGGTTCGGCCGGTCGAAGCCCTGGACAATCGTCGTCCCCTCGCCCGGAAAGAGCTTTTCGGCAATGTCCTTGCGTGTCGCGGCATCGGCCGTGGCGGTAAACGCGCCGAAGGCCGCTCCCGGGAAGCGCTCCTTGAGCCCTGAGAGCATCTCGTATTCGGGCCGGAAACTGACGCCCCATTTGGAGATGCAGTGGGCTTCATCGATGACGAACATGAAGAGATTCAACCGAGACAGCGCGTCGAGCATGCGCTGACCCATCAGCCGCTCCGGCGACAGGTAGAGCAGTTTCGTCCTTCCGGCCTGCACGGCCTGCCAGGCATCGATCTGTGCCTCGCGGTCCATGCCGGAATGGATCGACACGGCTTCGACGCCGTTGGCATTGAGCGCCGCGACCTGATCGTCCATCAGCGCCACCAGCGGCGAGACGACGATCGTCAGCCCGTCCGCCAGGATCGCCGGAATCTGATAACACAGAGACTTGCCGCCGCCTGTCGGCATAACGGCGAGCACGTGCTCGCCGGCCATCAGCTGTTCGATGATGCGCGCCTGACCCGGCCGGAATTCATGGTAGCCGAAGACATGGCGCAGCACGGAATGCGGGTCGGCGCCCGTTTCCACCGTTGATATTTGCGCATCCGGTTGTCCGATGGTTTCCACACGCCTCTCCGCTTCTTAGGAATCGGCGTAAAGTATGGACGATCCAAAGCTGATTGAAAGGCGGAACCCAAGATAAATCCACCTGGCCATACCGGCCAGCCATTGTCACCCGATGCCGGCTGGCGCGATCGTGCCGTTGTTCGCCCCCCAATTTCGAGTTGCAACGCCACAAAAGTGCAAGCAAGTATAGCGTGTCTTCAACTTGCAATACATCTATAAGTCAACTACGCTTCAAGAAGACACTGCAATTTGGGGGGTGCAATGCCAAGGTCAAAGCTGACGTATTTGCTCGCTGTGTTGGTGCCGGTTCTGCCGATATCGGGTTGCATCAACATGTCCAGTGTCAACACCGCGGAAGAAAACGCACTCACGGAAAACAATGTCACCCTGTCGCTCAAAAATCTGCCAAGCATCGAGATCTATCTTGGGCGTCTTGCCGGTGCGTATAATACTTTGGCAGGAACCGCCGACAATTATCAGACCGCAGCGGCGCTGACGATTATCGGCGCGGCAGGAACCGCGGCGGGCGCACTCACCTATGGCGGGAATATGGACCTGTTGAAAGGCGCGGCGCTCACGGCTGCTTCGGCAAACACTCTGGCTGGACACTTCCAGCCTGGAAAATCGACCACTGATTTCCTTGATGCCGCGCGGCAGGCCACCTGCATGAAACAAGCGACAACCGATGCCCGGCTGGCAATCGGCAGCAATGGAAAACAATTGGATGAAAACCCCGTTGCCATCGGAATCCTGACATCGGGAATTCTTCAGGTGCGGACCAATCTAAAAATAAAACTGGCTCGCGGCAGACCGAACTATGAAAAAATAGTCGCCGAGCTTGTCGCGGCGGCAAAAAAACAGGCTGAGGCCGAAAGGGCCCAGTTCGAAAAATATGGCACTAGGGAGCACGATACACCGGACGTTGTCTTGGCCAAACTTAAGAAGGACGTAACCTCCTGTGTTGCGTGAACAGTTGCCGCAATAATTCGGTGCGGCCCAGAAATGTGGGTGCATCAACAGCTGACGAGAGGGAAATATGCCGGTATCGGAACTTGATCAACGGACCGCAAGGGTTGCGGTGACCGAATGGTGGGCTTGGGGCGGCCAGTTCGTCGACGGGGAATCGTCATCGCTTCCCAAGAAGAAAATATCGAACGGCCCGGGTGCTGCAGGCCTCGAAACGAAGTCCGGCTACAAGCAGCGTGTTTACACCTATTTCAAGATGGGTGTTTACCCAAGCTCCAATGGCTGGAAAAAAAACAAACAAGATCCCTGGTCTGCGGCATTCATATCCTATTGCCTCAGACTGGGTGGAGCCGGGTCGAGCTTTCCCTATTCAGTCGGTCATCACCGCTACGTATCTGAGGCGGCGAGAAACACGATGGCCGGCAACAGCCAGAACACAATCGCCGCATACGACAGCGCCGATATCGCTCCGAGTGTGGGAGACCTTTTGTGGCGCGGTCGAAAACCAAAAAAAGGCCTCGACACATCCAAATGGGATCTGCAAGACATCATCAAGCACGTCAAGGCTGGAAAAGGCGGCTTTCCGTCGCATTGCGATCTCGTGGTCTCAATAGACGACGACGCGGGCCATGTGTATTCCATCGGCGGCAACGTCTCTAATCGGGTGCTCAGAATGCGCTCCCAGATTGATGAGTACGGTATTTTGACGAACACGCGGTACAGGGTGATCATCAGGAACAATATCACTGAAACTGCGGGTGTATAAATTGAACTGTCGCCGTCTCAATTGCGTCGGTCGGGAGTCAGGGGATTTGCTGTGGCCAATATCGGCATTCCGGCCTGTATAATGATGTTGGGCATCGGTTTGTGCATTAGCAGCACAAGTACCGCTCCTGCCGAATCGCAGGTTTGCGACAATCCGGCTCAGGTATTGGATGCCGATTCCGACGTGTATCTGATGCATCTGCTATTCAACGCGACCAGCTCTTCAAGGCGACTGTTTTCCGAAGTTCACTATTACGAACCAGAGGACCCTCATCTCACCATAGGAATGGGGCACTGGGTCGGTGGAAACATTGCGGATTTGTTCCACAAGATGCAGAACAACAATGAGGTGTGGGTTCGTATTACCGAGAAGTGGGCCGGTCAACTGAGCGGCAGTCACTGGGAGCAATTCCGCAAAGAGACAGGTGAAACAGGTGGAGACGCTAACTCCATTTCTGACGGCCTGGGAAAGGTGCTTTGCGCGTCAAATCCAACGAAAGCATGCGTTGTCGACAACCTCGTGCCCTGGACCAAAAACGTCGGTGAGAGGTTTAACAGCACCGGACACTGGTTTACCAAGGGATGGAAGGCGATAAGCCGGGACAAATCGGTTGCCCGAATTCAGGCTGAACACTGGAGCAGCAGTGTCTTGGAAACAGGAGCCGAGGACGCGCGAAAACGGGGTATTACAAAACGCGGAGGTATCGCCTCCGTGATTTCAGCCAGAAGCAGCGGACTCGGTGCAACAATGTTCCCCGTTGGAACCACGGTAGCAAAGGCTAAGAAGGGTTCTCTGTCGCGTCGGTGGTCGCTTACTGAAGTTCCCGATGCAGCGCGCCCAACTCAGTCGAATGTCGACGAAGAACAGCTCCTCAAAGACTGGATCTCAGTTG
The DNA here is from genome assembly GCF_027889715.1 of Allohoeflea poritis. Taxonomy (GTDB): domain Bacteria; phylum Pseudomonadota; class Alphaproteobacteria; order Rhizobiales; family Rhizobiaceae; genus Hoeflea_A; species Hoeflea_A poritis. The sequence goes on along the minus strand of NZ_JAPJZH010000022.1, from coordinate 50,658 downwards.
CTGCGTGGCAATACTATACGTTAAAAAAGGGTCGGGTCCGCAGTCGGATGAGAGCTATCTGGGATGTCTTCTATTCACAAAGCTGGGGACCTTTGACAAATCCATCCTCGCTGTCGAAATCCACAGTACCGGTTCCCCACAACGGCTGTGTAATGGTCAGTGAGCCATTTGACTTTACGGTAACGCTCTCCCAAGACCCGACTGATTGCACCAAACCAATAAAAAAAATTGTGATTCAGAGCCCCTGTTAGGTGCAATGAAATCCGAATATCCGAAAAGGGCATAAGCTAGCGACCGGTCTTCGCTGCATTGAAAAACCATCAGGCACCGTGGCCCCTTACAAGCCCCAAACCACTGCGATGCCTACAAACGGGCGGCAAATGCCGTCACGCTGTCAGTTGCGGCCGTGCCTTTGATGAAGATCAATGCGGATATATATTAAAAGGTGCATGGGTTGCGCGGCGAAAGGTGTTGCGCAATGGCTAAAGCCGTCTTCAGGACCGAAGGCCTGACGAAAATCTATGGCAGCGGCGACGTCGAGGTGCGGGCGCTGAACGGTGTCGACGTCACGCTCTATGAAAGCGAGATGGTGGTGCTGCTCGGCCCGTCGGGAAGCGGCAAATCGACCTTTCTGAACATTGTCGGCGGGCTCGACACGCCGACCAGCGGCACCGTGCATTTCCGCGACCGGGAACTGACCGCCTATAGCGAACGGCAATTGACGCGCTACCGGCGCGATCATGTCGGCTTCGTCTTCCAGTTCTACAACCTGATTCCCAGCCTGACGGCCTGGGAAAACGTGGCTCTGGTCACGGAAGTGGCGCGCGATCCGATGACGCCGGACGAGGCGCTGGCGCTTGTCGATCTCTCCGACCGGATGTCGCATTTTCCGGCGCAGATGTCCGGCGGCGAACAGCAGCGCGTCGCCATCGCCCGCGCGATCGCCAAGCGGCCGGAAGTGCTGTTGTGCGACGAGCCGACCGGGGCGCTCGATTCCAAGACCGGTATCCTGGTGCTCGAGGCGCTGGCACGCATCAACAACGAACTGGGCACGTCCACCGCCATCATCACCCACAACGCGACGATCCAGGAAATCGCGCACCGGGTCATCTTTTTCATCGACGGAAAAATTTCCGAGGTGAAGACAAACGAGACACGCATCCGGCCGTCCGAGGTGGTTTGGTAACGATGGCCGTTCTCGACAGAAAGCTTTATCGCGATCTCGGCCGCCTGTGGGCACAGGCACTGGCCATCGCGCTGGTGATGGCCTGCGGCGTCGCGACACTGATCCTGTCCGTCGGAGCCTATCGCTCGCTGGAGGAAACCCGCGCGGCCTTTTACGACCGCTACCGTTTCGGCACCGTCTTCGCGTCGGCCGTGCGGGCGCCGCGGCATCTGCAGTCCAGGATCGAGAACATCTCCGGTGTCGCCTCGGCCGAACTGCGGATCGTGCGCCCGGTGCTGATCGATGTCGTCGGAATGGCGGAACCGGCCTCCGGCAAGGTCGTTTCCATTCCCGAATTCCGCGAACCGTCGGTGAACCGGCTTTACCTGCGCCACGGGCGGCTGCCGGAATCAGGCCGCGAGAACGAGGTGGCGGTCAGCGAAACCTTTGCCGAGGCGCACGGCTTCCGGCCGGGCGATACGTTCGAGGCGATCATGAACGGGCGCAAACGGGCGCTGAAGATCGTCGGCACGGTGCTGTCGCCGGAATATGTCTATGCCATCGGGCCGGGCGACATGGTGCCGGATCCGCGCCGATACGGCGTCTTCTTCATGGCGCAGAAGGCCCTCGAAGGGCTGTTCGACATGGAGGGCGCGTTCAACGATGTCAGCCTTTCGACAGTCCGCAACGCCGAAATCCCGGCGATCATCGAGACACTCGACGAGCTTCTCGATGCCCATGGCGGCACCGGCGCCTATGACCGCGACGACCAGTTCTCGCACGCCTTTCTCGATTCCGAATTGCAGCAGCTTGAGGCCATGTCGTCGATCATCCCGCCGATCTTCCTCGTCGTCGCCGCCTTCCTGGTCAACATGATCCTGTCGCGGCTCATCGCGCTGGAGCGGGAGCAGATCGGCCTGCTGAAAGCACTCGGCTACGGAAATTTCGCCATCGGCGGCCACTACGCGAAGCTCGTCATCGCCATCGCGCTCGTCGGCCTCGTTATCGGCTCGGTTGCCGGGCTGTGGCTGGGGCGCGGCATGACGCGGCTTTACGCGGACTTCTTCTCCTTTCCGTTCCTGATTTTCCGCCAGAGCATCGATCTCTATGTGCTGGCCGGCACCGTCACCGTCGCGGCGGCGCTTGCAGGAGCGGCAAAGGCCATCTGGTCGACCGTCTCACTGCCGCCGGCCGTTGCCATGAGCCCGCCGGCGCCGACCACCTATCACAGCCTGTTCCTGGGCCGGCTGGAGCGGCTGGGCATCTTCTCGCAACTTACCGTCATGGCGTTCCGCCATCTCATCCGCTGGCCGGTACGCTCGCTCCTGACGACGCTCGGCACAGCGATGTCGGTCGCTCTGCTGGTGACGTCCATGTTTGCCTATGATTCCATCGACTTCATGATCGACGCGATCTTCTTCCAGGCCGACCGTCAGGACGCAACGCTGACCTTCTCGGATGAACTCGGACCGGAAGCGATTTTCGCGGTGTCGTCGCTGCCCGGCGTCCTCAAGGCGGAGCCCTTCCGGCAAACCGCGGTCAAGCTGCGCAATGGTCACCGCGAGCTGCGCATGTCCATCGTCGGCGTGCCCGAGGACGCGGACCTTTCACGCATACTCGATCTCGATCTGAGCCCCATGCCGCCGCCTGCGGCAGGCCTCGTCCTTTCCGAGCGCGTCGCCGACAAGCTGCACCTCAAGCCGGGCGATTTTGTCGAGGTCGAACTCCTGGAACGCGACAACCGGACCATCGAGGTCGAGGTGGGCGCGCTGGCGCAGAGCCCTGTCGGCAGCCCCGACACGGGCGGGCCGGCCGTGCCCGGCGCGATCGCCGTCAGCGGTCTTGCGCAAAGCTATGTGGGGCTTACCGCCTATATGCGCGCCGAGGCGCTCGATCGCCTGTTGCGGGACGGACGGCGCATCTCCGGCGCCCGTGTTCAGGTGGACGAGGCGGAACTGGCGGCGCTTTACGGAGAGATCAAACGCACGCCGGCCATTGCATCGATCGCTCTGCAAGGCGTGTCGCGCCAACGCTTCCGCGAGACGATCGAGCAGAACATCACCACGAGCACCACGATCTATATCACCCTGGCGGTGATCATCACCTTCGGCGTTATCTACAACTCGACGCGCATCCAGCTTTCGGAGCGCGCGCGGGAGCTGGCCAGCCTGCGCGTCTTCGGTTTCACCAAGGCGGAGGTGTCCAGCGTGCTGATGATCGAATTGTCCGTCATCGTCTTCCTGGCGCAGCCACTCGGCTGGGCCTTGGGCTACGGTCTTTCCTGGTCCGTCGTGCGCGGATTCGAAAACGACCTTTTCCGAATTCCGCTCATCGTCAGTCCGCAGACCATGGCGATCTCCAGCCTCGTGGTACTGGGCGCCGCCATCGTCTCGGCCCTGATCGTGCGGCGGCGGGTCGACCGACTCGACCTCATCCGCGTGCTCAAAACAAGAGAGTAAACCCATGCGTGTCTGGATAAAACGGATCGGACTGCTCGCCATTGTCGCCATCATCGGCGGCGGTTTTTATCTTGCCCTGCGCGAGCAACCTGTCGCGGTCGATACCGCCCTCGTCTCGAAGGGGGCACTTCATGTGACCATCGACGAGGAGGGGGTTACGCGCGTCAAGGACGTCTACGCCGTTTCCTCGCCCATCGCCGGCTATCTCGCCCGTACCACGCTCGACGAGGGTGAGGCCGTAACGGCCAATGAAACCATCATCGCCTCCATCCATCCGCTCGATCCGCCGTTTCTGGACGAGCGCGCCCGGGCGGAATTGCGCGCCGCCGCCGAGGCAGCGCGTTCGGCCGTCTCTCTGGCACAGGTCGAGCTGCGACGTGCGCAGACGGCGCTCGACCTGGCGCAGTCGAACTACGAACGGGCTGAAAAGCTGGCGCAGTCGCGGACGATTTCGATCAGCCAGCTCGAACAGTCCTACAGCGAACTGGAGCTGAAGAAGGCTCAGATCTCCAGTGCCGAGGCGACCATCAAGCTGCGCCAGGCGGAGCTGGCGAGTGCGGAAGCGCGGCTGCAGCAGCCGGGCGGCCGGCGCACCGCCGATCCGGCCGGCGATTGCTGCGTCAGCATCACGGCGCCCATCGACGGGGTCGTGCTCAAGGTGCTTGCGCGGAGCGAACAGGCCGTCTCGCCCGGCACCCGCATTGCCGAGATCGGCGATCCGCGCAATCTCGAAATCGTCGTCGATCTTTTGTCGAGCGACGCGGCAAGGATCCGTCCCGGCGCGTCGGTGGTGATCACCGACTGGGGCGGCGACAATGATATCGCCGGCACGGTTCGCACTGTGGAGCCCGCCGCGTTCACCAAGGTGTCGTCGCTGGGCATCGAAGAGCAGCGGGTCAATGTGGTGATCGACCCGGCCGAAGTGCCGGACAATCTCGGCCATGGCTACCGGGTGCTGGCGCGCCTTGGCATCTGGCAGGAGGACGAAGTGCTGCGGGTGCCGATTGCCGCGCTGTTCCGGACCGGCGGGCGGTGGTCGGTCTTTGTTGTCGACCAAGGCAAGGCAGACCTGCGAGAAATCGAAATCGGCCAGATGAACAGTGCCCATGCACAGGTGCTCGACGGTCTGGAGCCCGACGATACCGTCATTCTCTATCCCAGCGATCTGCTGGAGAACGGCGGCCTTGTCGAGCAGCGGCCGAACGCGCGCTGACCGGCTGTTACCGCTGCGACCTGGGACCGTAGGCCAAGCGGTAGGCCAACGCCACGCCGCCCGCGCCGCCGATGATGTTGCCGATCGTCACGAAGAACAGATTATGCGCGAAATCGGCGGCGGAAACCGTTGCGCCCGCAAATATGCCCTGCGGGATCAGATACATGTTGGCGATCGAATGCTCGAAACCCAGCAGGACGAATGTTGCGATCGGCCAGACGATCGCCAGGATCTTGCCCGTCACCGTCCTTGCGGCAAGCGACAGCCAGACCGCAAGGCACACCAGCACGTTGCACAGGACTCCGCGCATGAGCGCCTCCAGCGACCCCAGCGCCGCCTTCGCCTCGGCTATGCTCGCCGCCGTGGCGCCGATCGGACCGTCCAGCATGCCGCTCAAGGCCATCGCCGCGGCAAGGCCGACCGCGCCGATGAAGTTGCCCGCATAAACGACCATCCAGTTCTGAAGAAGTTCCGCCGGCGCGACCAGCCTGTCGACGGCGGCCATGACGATAAGCGCGTTGCCGGTAAAAAGTTCCGCGCCGCCGACGACAACGAGGATCAATCCCAGGGAAAAAACCACGCCGCCCAGAAAGCGCGACGGGCCGAAGCCGGGGTCCGTTCCGGTCATGACCATGGAAAAGGCCACCGCACCGAATGCGATGAATGCACCGGCCAACACGGCGAGCGTAAACATGTTGACCAACGGCAGATGAACCTTGGCAACGCCGGCTACCCGAACGAGATTGGCAATCTCCGAGGGTTTATAGGCATCAATGCCGGTCGGATGGATCTCAGACATGGGTTTTCTCCTCAATGCCAGGATGGCAAACGCCGATCCCGCCGGCCTATTAAAGTTCAAATCGAAGGCTTCCCATTTGATCTGACGCAATGCGTTCAACGATGAACGCGCCCTAGAATCTGTCCAAAGGTACAGGAGGTATTCATGTCTGAATTTGCACGTTCAACCCTGTTTGCGGCGGCTCTGGCGTTCTGCACGGCATCCGTCTCTCCGGCGCTCTCTCAGTCCTCCGATCCGGCCTGGGTGGACGATCTCGGACTGCAGCTCCAGGCCGAACTGGAATGTGCCGTGAACTATTATCTCAATATGCGCGAAGGCGAGATCGGCACCAGCCGGTATTATGAGGCGCGCGTGCAATGCGTTGACGGTCGGATGTTCGACGCGTCGCGCACCGAGCCCGAGGAAAAGTTCACCATACGGCCCTGCGGCGTAGCGGTCTGCTGACGGTCCGTCACCATGACGACGCACGCGACGCTTGCGCAGCGCCGAAGAAACGGGTTCCGCTGCGATCCCGCCGGATTGTCATCGGCCGGACGGATCGGATAGTGTTGCGCCGGAATACAGTAGAAATGGCATGATACCAGGGATTTGACATGTTCGAGACCGCGGAACTGGGCCGGACGATCGCCAAGGCCGAATTCAAGCGGATGGCGCCCAATCTGCGGCAGGAGCTTCTTGAACTTCAGGACACGCTGCACAAGAGCAAGCTGTTTCCGGTCATTCTGGTTTTTGCCGGCGTGGACGGCGGCGGCAAGGGAGAGACCGTCAGCCTGCTCAACGCCTGGATGGATCCGCGCTGGCTGATCACGCGGGCCTATGACGGCGACGGGGATGGCGACTGGAGCCGGCCCGAATTCTGGAAATACTGGCGTGACCTGCCGCCGCGCGGACGCATCGGCATGTTCCTGAGCGCCTGGTATTCGCGTCCCATGCTCGACCGGGTGTTCGAGAGGACCGACGAGGCCACGTTTGTCAACCAGCTTGAGCGGATCGTCGGATTTGAAAGGGCGCTCGCCCGTGACGGTGCCCTGATCCTCAAATTCTGGATGCATCTGAGCCGCGACGCCCAGGAGAACAGGCTGAAAAACCTGGAGAACGACCCCCTGACGGCGGCCCGGGTTACCGAGCGGGACTGGGAGCATTGGCGTATCTACGACAGGTTCATCGGCGCGGCCGAACAACTTGTCTCGCGGACCAATCGCGGCATAGCGCCATGGACCGTTGTGGAAGGGACGGATGCGAACTACCGGGCGGTGACCGTGTCGACGATCCTGCGCGACGCCATCGCGCACCGGCTGGATGACATGGAGAGCAAGGGCGGAGCGAGCAAGAACGGGCCTGCCGCCAAGAAGAAATCCAAGGGCGGCAAGAACAAACACCGACAGGCAGCGGCGGCATCGGCCGCTGCCGGCAATGCCAGCGCCTACCAGGATGCCAAATCGATCACCGTGCTGAGCGGGCTCGATATGGCCCAACGTCTGGAAAAACATCGCTACAAGGAACGGCTGCTCGACCTTCAGGCGCGGCTGCATCGCCTGCACCTGTCAGCCAAGACAAAGGGTGTCTCGAGCGTCCTGTTGTTCGAAGGTCCCGACGCCGCCGGAAAGGGCGGCGCGATCCGGCGCATCAACGAAGCGCTTGACGCGCGCAACTACCAGGTACACGGGTTTTCCGCACCGACCGAGGAAGAACGGGCACAGCATTATCTGTGGCGTTTCTGGCGGCGCATCCCGCGCGCAGGACACGTCACGATCTTCGACCGGTCCTGGTACGGACGGGTGCTGGTCGAACGCGTCGAGGGCTTTGCCACCGAGGACGAATGGCGGCGTGCCTACGCCGAGATCAACGATTTCGAGGAGCAGCTCAACGACGCCAGTACGGTTCTCGTCAAGTACTGGATACACATCACCGAGGACGAGCAGCTCGCCCGATTCAAGCTGCGGGAGAAGACGCCGTACAAGCGTTGGAAACTGACGGACGAAGACTGGCGCAACAGGGACCGCTGGGACGATTATGAAGAGGCGGTCAACGACATGGTGCAGTACACCAGCACCTCGGCGGCGCCGTGGACGCTGGTCGAAGGCAATGACAAGCGCTTTGCACGTATCAGGGTGCTGGAGACCTATTGTCAGAGGCTGGCAACAGTTCTGGGCGAATCCCAGGACTGAAACGGAACCGCGCCTATTCCGGTATGCCCAGCGCCGCAACGCGCTCCAGAAGCGGCTCCATGAATTCCGGCTTCATGCCGGAAAACATGACGCCCAATTTTCTGCAGTTCATATCGGGGCGTTTTTCCAGCGCCATTCTGACAGATTGGCGTGCTTCCTCCAGCCGGCCCTGCTGGCTCAATATGATGGCAAGGAATAAATGACCGATCATCTCGCCGCTGCCGACCTCCACGGCCTGCTGCATCAGTTCCTCGGCCTTCTGTAAACGGCCGAGAGCAAAGTATGCGGCCGCCTTGACGGTCAGTTTGAAGACGAGCCCCTGGTTGTATTTGCCGAGTTTGAGCGAGAGTTCGATGATCGGCAGCACCTCGGCGGGCTTGCCGGCCCAAAGCATGGCGATTGCCAGCCAAAGATGCGCCGATGACGAACTGGGATTGAGTGAAACGGCGGTTTCGGCTTCTCTGACGGCCGGAGCGATTCGACGGGCGAACAGGTAGGCCCGGGCCAGGGATTCATGCGCGTAGCTGCTGCCCGGATCCAACGACACCGCGCGGCGGGCCAGGTTCACCGCGTCCTCCATTTCGCCCTCGCTCCATTCGTTCCAGCCGAAAAAGAAAGAGCGGATCTTGATTTGCGTGAGCAGTGCATGGGGTGCTGCATAGCCCGGCATCTTCTCGACTGCCCGGAGCGCCAGTTCGCGGGCGGCCTCGTTGTCCTCCCTTGTCATCTGGGACATATGCCAGCGCGCCCGCATGACCAGTCCCCAGCAGTCGGGGTCTTCCGAGCTGGCGCGCATCGCATTGTCCTGCTCGTTGCGGTCGACCTCCGTATCGATGCTTGCAGCGATGGTGTTCGCGATGATGTCCTCGTTCGTCAGAAGATCGTCGACCCCGGAATCGAAACGGTATTTTTCAGACCAAACCTCATTGCCGGACTCCGTCTCGATCAGGCGAATGGAGACCTGAATATTGTCCTCCACCTTCCTGACGGAGCCGCAGGCCACATAGTGTGCATCAAGTTCACGGCCCGCCGTCCGCGGATCGATATCGCCGCTGCGATAGGATCGCATCGCCGAGCGCGCCACGGTGGTGAACCAGTCGATCCGAGACAGGTCGGATATGATCCCGTCGGTCACACCATCGGCGATCTGTTCCAGGGCCTGCTGATCATTCGAACACAGAAGGGGAAGCACCGCCACGACCCTTTTCGGCGGGCGATTGAGCGGCTGTCCGGGCGCCGCGGCAGATTGTGGCTTGCCAATCGCCTCCGTACCCGCGCCGACAACGGACGAATAGCTTCCCTCATAAAGGTTCTGGATTGCGAATTCGGGACCGTGCCTCGGCCAGTCGAACTCATGCAACGCAAGGTAATCCTTCAGATTGAATGCCGCGTAGAGGAACCCGAGCGCCCGTGACACGTCGTCCCGGCGCTGATGGGAAACCGCCAGGCCGGCGGCAATCCGGGCGAGCATGTACTGGCTTTCCAGAAAGGACAGGCGGTTCGGCTCGTGACGGTCGATCCAGTGCCGTGGTTTGTCGCGGAACTCGCGCACGAGCTGGAGGATGCCGATATCCTCGCCGACGAGTCCGGCATCCCTCGGCCCCTGCGAACCACGCCGCAGGTTCTGCATGATGGTCTTCCAGTGCCGCGGCCTTATCGCTTCGCGCGAGGTGAGAAGATAGTCCAGCTCGAACATTGCGTGATCGTAAAACAGGAACCCGTCGTCGCGGTAGAAATCGAGGTCGATCAGATAGTAGTTCGGATCGATTTCCGCCTGTTTGGTGACCAGCACATTCTTGCCGTGCAGATCGCCGTGCTGGTTGCCCCGGATTGCCCTCAAGTGTGCGGTGTCGGGCAATGATACAAGGCCGACGGCGAATGCCAGCGGATTGGGCAGCCAGTCACCGTCGAACAGCAATGTCGGCGCGCTAGCGTTCAGCGAGCATTTCGATTCGATGAAGTCGTGGATACGGCTGCCGCTCTCCCGGTGAATCCGGTAATCCAGCCATTGGCTGAGCAGGTCTTGCGGCAGGAGCATGTCCGGCTCGAGGCTGTAATTCGCGTTCCAGCGTTCAAGCAGGTCGTCGGAAAGACGGACCGCCGTTTCAAGTTGCGGGCCATAGGAGCAAGCGCTCCACGGCAAGGCATATTCGAGACCGCGGCCAGCGATGGTGGTCAGGGCCGCCACCTTGTCCGCCTCGGTCACCGCGCAAACGAGCTTGGGCAGGTAGTGCGCGGCGTAATCGGGTGCGACTTCTATGGCCCTGCGATGCCGCTCATGTTCCAGCGCCTCGGCGCGGCGAGCACTCTGAGCCCGGTCCAGTTTCAATATCGCCAGCCCGGTAAATTTCTCGCTCGTCACATCGGCAACCATTACGTGGGCACCGGACTTGCCCTCGCTAATGAGCCGATGCAGGAAAATCCGGCTGTCTCCGCCAAGCTCGGCAAGCAGCAAGCCCTCGAGCGCCGTGAAGTCTTCAGGCCATGGAATCCTTGAATTCGGGTTTGACTGCATGGAGTCAGGCAATTCCTTTCGGTGTATGAGTGCCGGACACCGCCGGGCTTCCGGCCAGGTGCAAGGCAAGCTGCGTTCTCACTCTATGGTAGGTGTGCGACAAGGCTGAAACAAGGATTAGGCTGTGGTGACGATTTAACTTATGTGCCGGTTTGTCCAGATTTGTTCAGTGATCTGGCGCGGCGCGCCGGTCATCGGAAGCGGCGGGTGAGCAGGAAAAAGCGCGCAAGTGAGCAACCGCAATCATTCATTTGCACACAGAAACAGATTATGCATTTGTTTTTCCGCAGATTTGAGATTAACCGTCCGAACGTAAATCATACGATCGCACACGGAATATTATGAACCACGACCGAGCCATATTATCAGCGGTCATCGTTGGATATTCGCGATTGATGCGGGTCGATTCGGCCCGCACCAGAAAAGCCGTCGACGCTATCAACCGCGATCTGGTCCAGGCCAGCCTGGCCGCTCACCAAGGCCGCCAGCTCCGCGAACTAGAAGGCCGGGCCGTCCTTGAGTTTCCGGACACACGGAACGCCGTGCTCTTCGCCGTGACGATGCAGCTTGCCCTTCTGGCAAGAAACAAGAACATACGTACGGACCGGCAAATCCAGTTCCGTATCGGCATAGACAAAGTTCAGCAGGAAGGGCTCGAAGCCGCCGAGCAGATCGCCTACGGTCTGATGGAACTGGCCGAACCCGGTGGCATCTGCATCTCCGAAACCGTCAGGAACGAGGCGTCATCCGGTCTGGATCTGACGATCGAGCCGGTGGGTTCGGCGATGCTCAATGCCATTCCCGACACGACGTCCGCCTACGAAATCATACTCAATGAAAAATCCCGCAGTGCTGCGGTTGACGGGCAGCAACGGGACAAGCAGCCAATGCGCGTGATCCTCACTGCCGGCCTTGCGGCGGTGGTGCTGGCGGCGATTGTGGTCGTTGCCGGGATCTGGATCTGGGGCGGCGAGCGGTCATCGCGCGTTACCACCGCTTCCCAAACGCAACTGTTCGACCGGCCATCCATTGCCGTTCTCCCCTTCGATAGCGTGACGACGAACCCGGAGGGCGCGATGTTCGCGCATGGCATCACGGTATCGATCATCTCGGCATTGTCCGAAGTTCCGCAGATCGCCGTCATTTCGTCGAGCGCCGCCTTCGCGGTCGCTGAACAATCGCAGGCGCCGCAAGCCGCAGGCGCGGAACTGGGCGTGGAATATGTGCTGACCGGATCGGTTCAGCTCAGGGACAACCAGATACGAGTGATCGCCGAGCTTTCAGACGTGCAGACCGGTGAATCCCTGTGGAGCGAGCGGTTTGACCGTAGCGAGAACGATGTCTTTGCCGTTCAGGACGAGATCACGTTGAGGGTGCTGGTTGCGCTTGAGGTCACGCTGTCGGACAGGCGTGAACTTGCGAGCCGCGGCGCGGGGACGACCGATGTGGATGCCTATCTCGGCCTCATGAAGGCGCAGAAAGCCTTCCAGAACTATACGAAGGATTCGATGATCGAGGCCCGCCGCCTGCTGAAACAGGTGCGCGAACGCGATCCGGACTATTACCATGCGCTGATCCTGGAGGCGCGGACCCACACGTTCGATGCGCAATGGGGTTTTTCGGACGACAAGCTTGCCTCGCTTGAAGCGGCGACGGAACTGCTTCGGGAAGCCTCGCTTCTGGACGGCAACCTTACGGACGCGGAAAATGCCGAACTGAACATTGCGCAAGCCTATATCGACCAGATTGCCGGCAAATATGAAAACGCCCTTTCGCTGGCCCTTTCGGCAGCGCGGAACAGCCCGAACAATTCGGAACTGCTGGCGACCGCCGGCTGGGTTGCCTCGTTCGACCGGGATTACGACCGCTCCATCAGCCTGTTGAAGAACGCGATCGCGCTCAATCCGGTCTATCCGAGCTGGTACGCCAATTTCATTTCCCGCGACTTTACGTTCAAGGGGCAGTTCGAGGAGGCAATCGCGTGGTCAAAAACCGGTGTTGAGCGCGCCGAAAACGACCACCGGCGCGCATGGGCGCTGGTCAACCAGGCCTTTGCCTATGCCGAGGCCGGCAGAACCGATGATGCCGAAGCCGCCGGCGCAGCGGCGTTGCAGGCCTGGCCGGACATTTCGATCGACACGCTGAAGAAGGCGCAGCCATTCCGCTTCGAGGAGGACTGGCTGAAGTTCGAGCAGGCAATGAGGATTGCAGGCATCGACGGCGGCTCCGGCTGATATCAACTGTCGTCAATCCGTCCGGCGCGCCAGAACAAGATGTCCGGGCACCGGCTCGCCATCCTCCAAACGCACCGCGATTTGCTGCAGCTCGATCAGGCTAAAACCGTTTTGCTCCAACACGCTGCGGAGATAGCTCAGCGCGTGCGCGAAACGCTGCCGCTGCCCGACCTTGTAGTCCTTTCCGCCAAATGCCGCATTGTCGAGCGTTTCGGTCGAAAAGCCGAAATGCCCGGACGGATTCAAACGTTTGGCCGCCGCCGAAACGATGGGCTCAATGGCGCCCAGATAGGGAAATACGTCGGTCGCGACAATCAGGTCCCAGTTTGGCCGGTGCCCGTCGTCATCCTCGAATTCCTCGAGAAACCCGACGGCCTCCCCGACATAGAGATCGTCATATATCTCCCGGTCAAAGGCCAGCTCGACGATCCGTTCGGAAAGATCCACGCCGGTCAGGTGGCCGGCCACATCCCGCAGGGCCAGCCCCGCAAGGCCGGTCCCGCAACCGAGATCCAGCACATGGGCGAAGCGGCGGTCGCCATGCGCGCGCAGCACTTCACGCAACTGCAAGGGCACGCAATATCGCAATTGTTCGACCAGAATGTCGTCGAAATCGTCGGCGTGCTGGTCGAAGAGCGTGGCGACATAGGCATCGGGCATCCTGTCCGGCGTTCCGCCGAGGCCCATCGCGGCAAGACGGATGGCAACGCCGCCGTGGTCCTGCGGATCGAGCGCAAGGACGCGCCGATAGGCCTCGGCCGCACCCTCCCGGTCGCCGGCCTTCTCGAGCGAAAGCCCCTGATTGTAGGCTTTCGCGACCGCCGCTTCGTCGAATTCGCTCACCATGTCCGTCTCAAAACAATTCACCTGCTATCGGTTCGCACCCCTGCGCTTAGGCTTCAGACCCGGCCGGGCAACAGCTTGTTGACCTTGCGCAACATCCGCGGCAGCTTCTTTTGCGACCGCCCGAGATAGGGTGCCAGCTCCGGAAGAAGGCCCAGGCTGTCCTCGCCGCGCAGCGTGTCGAGTTTCCGGGTCATCCTGGCAAATTTTTCAAACTGTGCCGACAGGTCACGGCCATTCATGTAATCGATGATGCCGCGCACCAGCCGAATATGATCATCGCGTCCCCGACCGGCCGGACCGGTCCGTTGCGCGATTGCCTCCACATAGGCTTCAAGGTCTTTTGACACCCGGCGCTTTTGCCAGGCGGGAAGAATCTGCGTGCTGTAGAATTCGGGCTCCTGAAGCGAGTGCAGGTAGATTGCGCCCGGCGGCGCACTGAATTCCCTCTCAAGCGCTTCCAGCAATTCGCGCAGGTTCCGTATGTTCAGCACCGAAACCGTCACACCGAATTCAAGGTCCACATGCGGACAGCTTTCGCGCAGCGTTTGAATGTTGGAGGCAAAAACCTCCCAATCAAAACCGTTGCGGACCATTGCGCCGAGGTCTCCCGTCGCGTCCACACTAGCGGCCACTTTGATGTTCGGGAACTTTCTCCACAGATCGAAAATCGATTGGCCGCGAAACGCGTTCACCGACATGTTGCTGTTATAGGCCAGCGCCACGTCCGTGCGCCCGCACCGGATCAGTTGCTCAAGCAGCGCGTAGTGTTCCGACATCATCAGCGGTTCACCGCCGGCAAAATATATTCGCTCGACGCCGTCAAGACCTGCACCGACCTGACCGATGAAATCGTCGACGTTCCTGAAGCTGTTGATCTCCGCCTTGTCGGCCATGGTGACGCCGATGGCCTTGCCGTCGGAATACCATCTGGAACTCGATCCGTGCCAGCAACTGCGGCACCTGAAATTGCAGAGATTGGAAAACCGAAGGTCGTAGGATACCGGATGCGGAGGCGCCTCCGGCACTTCGCCGGCACCGGCGTCATAACGCTCGATCCAGTGGGAAAACAGCCGATTGGATTCAAGCCGCAGACTCGCACCCTCATGGGTCTCCCGGTCGAAACATTTGCGGCAGGCCGGCAGCGGCCGACCTTCCAGAAATGCGTTGCGGATTTCCTCCAGCGCATTGCTGTTCCAGGCTTCGTTCAGCGAGGATTGCGACAGGTTCGCCACGTCTCCATCGAACTCGCAGCACGGCGAAATCGCGCCCGTCGTTGCGATGTGCTGATTGATCCAGGGAAGAATACAGAAACCGCGCGGCAGGTTCTGACTTTTGCTACCGTCTGCCATCGGGACGCCCAATATCCGGTTGTTTACGCAACAGGCGCCGATGTTGGCCCGCACGGGCGACAAATGCAACATATGGGCGGGTTTTCATGGGCGGCTCGAAGGCATCTGTACTACGGGCCGCAAGGCAGCCCGACGGGCATTCAATCTCAATCCCTAAGGCCCCAGGTATCGCTGATCCGATAGCCCTCCGGCCAGGGATCATCCGGATCGAGCATGTGTTGATGCGTGCCGGTGACCCAGGCCCGGCCGGTGATCTCGGGAACAATGGCCGGCTTTCCGCCCACCCGCGTCTCATCGGCGATCCTGCCGCGGAAAACCGAACCGATGATCGAGCGCGCCTCCAAGGCATCGCCGGCTTGCATGCGCCCGCGCGCATGCAGCACCGCCATGCGTGCCGATACGGCCGTCCCCGTCGGCGAGCGGTCGATCTTGCCGGGCCGGATGGCGACGGCGGACCGCGCGGCCAGGTCCGCATCCGTTTGTTCCAGCGGCCCGGCGAAGAGGCAAAAGGAGATATGGTCCCAACCGGGAAGCTCGGGATGGGAGAAGCCAAGCTGTTCATTGGCCGCCGCGGTAATGCGCACGCCAAGCTGCGCCAGCTCGCGGGCCTCTGATTCCACGAGACCAAACCCCAGCGCCTCGGCATCGACCATGACAAAACTGTCACCGCCGAATGCAGTATCGACATTGAGCGTTCCGAGACCCTCGACCTCCAGGTCTGCATCCAGCCGGGCAGCGAAGGAGGGCAGGTTCTGTACGGTGATGCTTTGCGCCTTTCCGTCCCGGCATTCGGCCCTCACCCGCACCAGACCGCCGGGCGCCTCCAGAACCATTTCCGTTACCGGTTCACGCATCGCAACGATCCCCGTATCGAAAAGCACGGTCGCAACGCAGATCGAATTCGAGCCCGACATGGGCGGTGTATCTTCGGGCTCCATGATGATGAAACCCATCACAGCGTCAGGATGTTTGGGCGGGACCAGCAGATTGACGTGCCGGAAGACGCCGCCGCGCGGCTCGTTGAGGACGAAATTGCGCAAGGTCCCGTCGGCCGCGATGAATTCGCGCTGCTGCCACAGCGTGTCGCCGGGTGGCGGCGCGACGCCGCCGACAATGACATCGCCCACCTCTCCCTCGGCATGGCAGCTGACGACGTGAACTACTTTTGTGGAGCGCATGGGTGCCTTCCGTCAGGTCACGACGAAGCCGTGCGCATAAGGATCGCGGTCGTCGATGAAGATCGTGCTGAAGCCGGTGACGCGCGCCCAGCCGCCTATGGAGGGAATGATCGCCTTGCGGCCGGCGACTTGCGTCTCCTCTTCGACCCGTCCGTTGAAGAGCGATCCGATGATGCTCTCATGCACGAAATCGCCGCCCACCGACAGGTTTCCCCGCGCATGTTCCAGCGCCATGCGGGCGGATGTGCCGGTCCCGCAGGGGGAGCGGTCCAGTGCCTTGTCGCCGTAAAAAACGGCATTGCGGGCATGGGCGCCGGGCGCATTCGGCTTGCCCGTCCACATGATATGAGACAGGCCCTGGATTTCGGGCTTCTCCGGATGGACGAAGGTGTATTTCGCATTCAGCGCCACCCGCAGTTTCGGGCTCCAGCCCACCAGTTCGGACGCGCTGTGTTCGGCCATGTCCGAGAACGCCTCCTGCGGCTCCACAATGGCGTAGAAATTGCCGCCATAGGCGACATCCACCGTGACCGTTCCCAATCCATCGATCTGCGCCGACAAGCCGGATTCATGGAAGAAGGATGGAACGTTGGTGATGCGCACTTCCTCGACGAACCGGCCTTCCTGCCGGTATTTCGCAACGACAAGGCCTGCCGGCGTGTCGAGGCGCAATTCACCGGGTGTGCGCGGTGAGACCAGGCCGTGTTCGATGGCCGTGGTCACCGTGCCGATGGTGCCGTGCCCGCACATCGGCAGGCAGCCGGACGTCTCGATGAACAGGATGCCGACATCGCAATCGTCGCGCGTCGGCGGATAGAGGATCGAGCCGGACATCTGGTCATGTCCGCGCGGCTCGAACATCAGGCCAGTGCGTATCCAGTCGAACTCGGCCAGAAAATGCGCCCGGCGCTCCAGCATCGTATCGCCTTGCAGGGGCGGCGCACCGCCGCTGACCACACGCACCGGATTGCCGCATGTGTGCCCATCGATGCACTGGAACGTGTGGTTCGCCATATCTGTCGTTTTCCACCTGCGCTAACGCCGCTGGCCCGAGGCGCTGATGCCGACGGCCGCGAGGATAATAAGGCCTGTGGTCAGATCGCGATAGAAGGGATCGGCATTGAGGATATTAAATCCGTTGTTGATCAATGCCAGCAGCAAAACGCCGGCGATGCTGCGCCAGACCGCGCCGGCGCCGCCGTAAATACTGGTTCCGCCGAGAATGACGGCGGCGATGGCCTGCAGTTCCATGCCGATCCCGGCACCGGGCTGGCCCATGGAGATGCGCGAAACCGAGATCGCCGCGGCCAGTCCCGCCGCCATGCCGGCAATGGCGAAGGTGGCGATCTTGATGCGGTCGGTGCGCACGCCCGAAAGGATCGCCGCTTCCTCGTTACCGCCCACCGAATAGACCTTGCGACCGAACGATGTGCGGTTCAGCGCGAAGGTCAGGATCACGGCGAAGGCGATCATGACGATGACGGCAATGAAGATGCCGCCGATCTTGTCGCGTCCGAGCCAGGTGAATTCGGCGATGCGTACCGGAATCAGCCGCCCGTCGGTGATCAGGATGGCAACACCCTTGAAGACCATGCTTGTGGCGATCGTCGCCAGGAAGGAGTGGATATTGAGCGTCGTGATGACAATGCCGTTCATTGTGCCGAGCGCCAGGCCGATGAACGGGGCGATGGCAAGCCCCAGGAACGGATCGACATTGAGCGCGATCCAAGCGGCCGAGACGCCGGCGACCGCGAAAATCGAGCCCACCGAAAGGTCGAAGCCGCCGCCGATAATGACCAGGGTCATGGCACTCGCCATGATGGCCAGCGGGGCGTTCTGGTTGAGGATGTTCTGTAGGTTCCGGAAAGTCAGGAAACTGTCGCTCATCAGGCTGAGCGCCACGATCAGCAGCGCGATCATGATGAGAACGGCGTAAGTCTGGAAGAACCGGGCTATACGGGCGGAAGAAAGCACGGATGTCACGGCGCGCTACCCCTTGATGTGTCGATATTGGGATCGTCCTGGTGGAAAAGCGTCCACAGCACGTCCTGCGTGGTCGCGTTGTCGGGATCGACTTCGCCCACAAGCGTTCCCTCGTGGACAAGATAGGCGCGGTGGGCGAGCCCGAGGACCTCCTCGATTTCCGAGGAGATCAGGAGCACACCGGCGCCCTTTTGGGCAAGATCGGCAATGGCCTCATGAATGCGCTGGCGAGCGCCGACATCGACGCCGCGGCTCGGCTCATCGAGGATGACCATGCCCGGATCGCGCATCAGCCATTTGCCGAGCAGAACCTTCTGCTGATTGCCGCCGGAATAGTGGGTGACATCGCCGTCGATACGGGCCGGCACGACCCGAAAATAGTCGATCAGCGCCTGAACGCGGCCACGCTCCAGCGCCGCGCGGATCACCCCTCCGGCCATGGTGAAATGTTTCAGATGCGGCAGCGTCATATTGGCGCGGACCGGCACGGTCATGACAAGGCCCTGCTTGCGACGGTCTTCCGGAACCATGACCATGCCGCGCTCGGCTGAACTGGCCGGCGTGCGGTTGGCATAGGGTATGCCGTTCAGGCGCACCTCGCCGCTGCTCGCGCTGTCGGCGCCGAAGATCGCGCGCACGATTTCGGTCCGTCCGCTGCCCACCAGGCCCATCAGCCCGACGATCTCGCCGGGGCGCACTTCGAGCGACACGTCGGAAACGCCCGTCGGCGCGCTGAGGCCATCGACCCAAAGCACGGGCTTTTCGCCGGCGAATTCCGAACGCACCTTTGCCGGATAGGGCGTTTCCGAGCGGCTGCCGCCGAGCATGGCGGACACCAGGGAGCCCTTGGTCTCGTCGGCCGCATCGGCGGTGCGCACCAGACTTCCGTCGCGCAAAACGGTCACGCGGTCGCAGACGCGAAGAATGTCGTCGAGAAAATGCGAGACATAGATGATCGTCGTTCCGGTTTCCTTCAGGCGCAGCATGGTCTCGTGCAGCCGCTCCGCCTCGTCCGCGGTCAGCGACGAGGTCGGCTCGTCCATAACGATGACCCGGGCCTCACGCGCCAGGGCGCGCATGATCTCGATCTTCTGCTGATCGGCTATGGAAAGGTCGGACGTGATCGCCGCCGGATCGAGCGCGAAGCCCGATGTGGCCATGACATCGGCCAACCGTACATTCTCGGTCTGCCTGAGAATGCCGTAACGTTCTTCTTCTATGCCAAGGAATACGTTCTGCGCGACCGACAGCGCCGGCACGAGCTGCAGTTCCTGATGCATCATGGCAATGCCGCGTTCAAGGGCGAGCGGCGGCGTCCAGGAACCGACCGTTTCCCCGAATACCTCGATGCTGCCGGCGCCGGCGGAGTAATATCCGCCAATGATCTTGCCGAGCGTCGACTTGCCGGCGCCGTTCTCGCCGACAAGGCCGTGGATCTCACCGGTCCCGATGTCGAGATCGATATCGGCAAGCACCGACACGCCGCCGAACGACTTGCCGATGCCGCGCAGGCGGATGCAGGGTTCGCCCCGGTCCGGAACCTCGTCAGCCGACATCGTTCTTCCCGGCTTCAGTCCGATTGGCGCGGTTGGGATGCGGTTTCGTCAACGCTCATGTCTCCGGCTATGCGAACACCATAGTCATTCCACGCCGCCTGAACAGAGACATAGCCCTGTCGGACGTCGGCGAGCACCTCATCGAATGGTCTTGCCTTCGGATTGCCATAGCCGCCACCGCCGCCCGTCCGGGTCTCGACGACCGTTCCGGCCGGAAACTCCCGCGCGCGCATCTTCAGCAGTTTCTCCGAGGTTCCGTCCGGGTGGGTGATGGTGTTTTCGGGGCCGGAACCGTCGGCGCCGCCCTCAAGGCCCCAGGCCGGCGTTCTGGAGCGTTCGAACCAGAGCGCGCTGAAGCAGTCCTCGAGCAGCTTGTAGGTCCGCACGACACCGCAGCCGCCGCGCCAGCGACCGGGTCCGCCGGAGTCGCGGCGAATGGAGAACTCCTCGATACGCACCGGGAACTTGGTCTCATAGACCTCGGCCGGAATATTGCGGAACCCGCCATTGACGAGGTTGACGAGCGCCGACTGGCCGTCGCTGCCGACGCCGCCGCCCCAGCCGCCGGCCGTCGGCTCGACCGAGATCCACTGACCGCGCTTTTCGTCCATCGAGAAGAACGCCGCGACCATGGAATCACCATAATGCGCGGCTTTCGCCTTGTCCGGCATCGCTTCGCTCATGCAGGAGATCATCAGGTCGGCGAGCAGTCCGAGACCGGTGAAATACCATTCGCAGGCCGCCGGTTCGCGGGCATTGAACAGGCAGTCGTCGGGAATTTTGACCGTCATCGTCTCGAACGAGCCGCCGGTGATGGCGCGGTCGGGATTGATCATCGTCTTGTAGGCAAGGCGTAAAAGCGACTTGGTCTGCACCGCGCCGCAATTGATCGAACCGAGCACCGGCCCGGACGTTCCTTCAAGGTCGATAATCATGCGCTCGCCATCGATGGTCATGGACATGGCGATCTTGACGGGTTCGTCGCCGACGCCGTCATCGTCCAGATAGCCCTCGCGCGCATAGGTGCCGTCCTTGAGGGCCGCGATCGCCTCGCGGTCGAGGCGGCGCGCCTGTTCGAAAATATTCTCGCAGGCGCTCTTGTAGGTCTCGATGCCGATCCGGTCGAGAAGCTGGCCGAGACGGCGCTCGCCCGTCCGGATCGAGGCGATCTGGGCATTCAGATCGCCGATCGACATATCAGGCATGCGGGTGTTGCGCCGCAGAAGATCGTACCATTCCTCGATCGGCTCGAACTTGCGCATGATGCGGGTCGGTCCGAGGCGAATGCCCTCGTGATAGATCGAGGTGGAGCCCATGGTCGAGCCCGGATCGATGGCGCCGATATCGTTCCAGTGGGCGCGCGCGGCGCCGAAGCCGACCAGCGTGCCCTCGTGGAAGATCGGGCCGACGGCGGTGATGTCGTGCAGATGGGTGCCCTGCAGGTAGCTGTCATTGATGAGGAAGATGTCGCCCTGCGCCATGTCGTCGCCATAGCGCTCCTTGACGAGATGCACGCAGGCGTCAATCGCGCCGATGAACAGCGGCACGCCCGTCGACTGGCCAAGCATGTTGCCGTCGACATCCAGAAGCGCGACCGCGCTGTCGCGGCCCTCGTAGATGATGGCCGAGAATGCGGAGCGCCACAGGGACGCGTTCATGTCCTCGGCGCAGGAGATGACGAAATTGCGCACCACTTCCGTGGTGATCGGATCGGCCTTGGCGCTCATTGTGCATTCTCCGTTCTTTTCACCGAAAGATGTCCGCCGGCAATGACTTCGGCCTGCCAGCCGGGCGGCACGAGGGTGGTCGCGGTGCCTTCCTCGATGATGGCGGGTCCGGGCGTTACCGAACCGGGCGCAAGACCGGCGCGGTCGACAATGGCCGTTTCCTGTTCCTGGCCGCTGAAATAAACCATGCGCGAACGGGCCGGGGCCGGCTCGGACGGTTCGGGATCGGCGGTGTCCGGCCGGTCGAGCTTGCCGATCGCAGCCACACGGATATTGGCGATTTCGACGCGTCCTTCGGGGCTCGAATGGCCGTATTGCCGGTCATAGGCGGCGTCGAAGTCGCTGCGGGCCGCACCCATGTCGATCGTGCCGGGCGGGACCGGAATCGTGAGCACGTATTCCTGGCCGTGGTAGCGGAAATCGGCGCTGCGCTCGAATTCGATCGCTGTTTCGCCCACGCCCTCTTCGATGAGATAGGCACGCCCTTCGGCTTCAAGCCTTGCGAAACGGGCCTCCAGATCGTCCTTCTCGACCTGGTCCCAGAAACCATAGAAGGTCTCCTTGAAGTCGTGCCGGACATCGGTCTGCAGCATGCCCCAGGCGGAAAACGCGCCCGGATGCACGGGTATGATCACCTCGCCGATTTCCAGTTCCTCGGCCAGCGCCGCGGCCTGGGCCGGGCCTGCGCCGCCGAAAGCAAGCAGCGAGAAGTCGCGCGGATCGATGCCGCGCCGGATGGTGATGGTGCGGATGGCATCGGCCATCTTGGCATTGATGATATCGATGATGCCCTGCGCCATCTGCTGCGGCTCCATGCCGAACTGCGCGCCGAGCGCCCCGACGGCTTTTTCCGCCAGTGCCCGGTCGAGACTGATGTCACCGCTCGAGAAATTGGCGCTGTCGAGCCGTCCCAGCACAAGATTGGCGTCGCTGACGGTCGGGTCGCTGCCGCCGAGCCCGTAGCAGGCCGGGCCGGGTTTCGATCCCGCCGATTGCGGGCCGACGCGAACGGCATCGGCCTCCGTCCAGGCGATGGACCCGCCGCCGGCTCCGATCACATGAATGTCGACGACCGATATCTGAACCGGCAGACCTTCCAGCCTTGTCTCGGTGGAGGCCGACGGCAGTCCGTCGATCACGAGACTTGCGTCAAAGGACGTGCCGCCCATATCGACGCAGATAAGATTCCTGCGTCCGGTCGTCTCGGCCAGAGCGCGTCCCCCGATGGCGCCGCCGACCGGGCCGGAGAGCAGGGTCTGCAGGGGCGTGCGGCTGGCCGAGGCCGCCGACATGACGCCGCCATTCGATTCCATCACGTGCAGAACCTGATCCGGCGGCAGTCGGTGCTGGAGTTCGCCGATAAGCGTTTCCAGGTAACGGTGCACGACCGGCGCCAGATAACCGTCCATCACCGTTGTCGATGTACGGTCGAATTCGCGCCATTCCGGCGAGACCCGGTGCGATACGGCGATGGAGACGCCCGGAAGACGTTCGCTGAGATAGGCCTCCGCCTCGAGTTCGTGCCGGGGATTGCGGAAGGCGAAAAGGAAGCAGATGGCAATCGCCTCGTAACCGTTCTTCCGCGCCGCCTCGACCAGTTCGTCGAGACCGGCCGTGTCCAGCGGCGTGACAATCTCGCCCTCGGCGGAAATGCGCTCGCGCACTGTGTAAGTATGTTCGAGTGTCGCCAGCGGCTCCGGCTTGTTCCAGCGGATCGAGAAGATCTCGCCGCGGTCATTGCCCTGGATGGTGTAGATGTCGCGGAAATTCTCCGTGGTCAGCAGCGCCACCTTGGCGCCGCGGCGGGTCAGGAGGGCGTTCAGGCCGACGGTCGTGCCGTGCACGAAGAAGTCGATCTCGGCATCTGCCGGAACGGCGCTGTTGATACCTTCGATGACGGCAAGCGCCGGATTTTCGGGCGTCGACAGGACTTTCGTGGCGCCGCAGACGCCGCTTTCCCGGTCCTGATAGACAATATCGGTGAACGTTCCGCCGATGTCGGCGGAAATACGGTAGCTGTTGCTGGTCACGGGATGTGTTCCGTCTGTTTAGGAATGTTGGGGCGGAGGGCACACGCCCTCCGCCGGGGTTCGCATTGCGATCCTACTGTTCCCACTCGCCGACGAAGTCGGGGCTGGCATCCAGTTCTTTCTTGGTGATGATGAACGGCATCGGGCCGACCTCATCCATATTGACCGATGAAGGCACATCCTCGCCTTTCAGCTTCTTGACGACGATGTCGAGCGCCATCGAGCCCATGGTCTTGGGGAAATAGGCAAGCGTTGCGTCCCAACGGCCCTCGCGGATCGCGGTGATCGCGATATTGGCCGCGCCGCCACCGGAAAGATAAAGATCCGGAACCGTGTAGCCTGCCGCCTCAAGCGCGATTTCGGCGCCGACGAGATGCTGGTCGGCATTCGACAGGACGACATGCACATCGGAGTTGGACTGCAGGATATCCGTCATCGCCGTCAGCGACACGTCGGGGCTGTAGCTGCCCTCGCCCGTCGCGACGACCTTGATGTTGTCATGCGCGTCGAGCACTTCGCGGAAGGCCTCGTAGCGCAGATTGTCGAACGGGAATATCAGTTGCCCGATAATGATGACCACGTTGCAGGGATCGCGGTCCTTGCAATGGTCGACGACCGCCTGGGCCTGTGCCTTGGCGCCATCGGCCGGCGGGGACGCCACGGTCGATGTCAGGCCTTCGACCTGCGGATCGAGCGTCGTCAGGTCCGGGCCGATCGGAAACAGGGTGGAAACCACCGGTTTTCCGGCTGCAACAAGCTGCTCGACAGCGCCGGCAATGCCGACCGTGTCGTTCGCCATGACCACATAGCCGTCGAACTTGCCGCTCGCCAGCACGTCCTCGATCTGGCTGTATTGATGCGCGGCGTTGAACTGACCGTCATAGATCTCGGTCGTTACATTGCCGAGTTCCTTGGCCTTTTCCTCGATGCCTTCGTAGATCGCCTGGTTGAAACCGTTCTGTGACGATGCCGCGAAGAACGCGATGTTGTAGTCCTCTGCCTGGCTCGCGCCCGCATAAAGGCCCGCCGCCGCGAGGCCGGCGGCAAAAACCGTCATTTTGAATTTGCTGATCACTGCTTCCTCCCTTTGCCCGTCCAAATTGATTGGACAAGGAACCATATTAATTATACAAACTTTATGCAAGCTAATTATGCAAACATTATGCAAGATTGCATTGGCGCCTGCGTTATGCACACTTGCAGGTGTTGCAACCCATGGCGTATTGCGCGGCGTCGCTTATGATGCGCGGTGCGATTCTAGCCGCCGCCCGCTCGTGGCGGACCCGGCGCGGGGTTGCGAGGAGGAGGAAAATGGTCGCAATAGGTCTCATGAATCCATCGACGAAAAAAAAGAAGCTCAAGACCGGCCAGCGCAAGGACTTCCCGCCCATCAAGCTGGACCTGGCCACCGGCGACAAGCCGAAGCGAAAACGCGGCTCTGCGCGTGTCTATGAGGAGCTGCGGGAGGACATTCTGTGGATCCGTATCGATCCCGGCTCCGTGCTTGACGAGGTGGCACTCGCAGCACGCTTCGACATGTCGCGGACACCGATCCGCGAAGCACTCGTCATGCTTGCCAGCGAGGACCTCGTCTCCTTCCTGCCCAACCGGACCAGCATCGTCGCGCCGCACATGCTCGACAATATGAGCGAATATCTGGACAGCCATCTGCTGCTCGCCCGCGCCGTGGCGCGCCATGCGGCGATCCGGCGAACGGGTGAGAACCTGACGCGGATCACGGCGGCGGCCGAGGCCTATGAGGAAGCCTTGCCGAGCAACGACGTCTACAGGATCTACGGGGCGGACCTGGCGCTGCACCGGGAGATTTCCCAGAGTTGCCACAGCTATTTCACCCGCAAATTCCACGATCTGAGTATCGATTGCGGCCGCCGTGCCTATGTCCTGCACTACTATCCGGCCTTCGGGCAAAACGAGGCGAAGGTCAGCCTCGACGAGCACCGGGAACTGGTCTCTGCGATCGAGGACCGCGATGCCGACCGGGCCGACGCGGCGATGGCCCAGCATGTGCGCACCGAACTCGAGGTGATCAAGAATTCGCTCGATCCGGCGGTCGGCTACGAGATGGATATATCCGCGCCGGCCAGGGGCGGCGGAGGCAAGGGCCGATGACCGATCCCTCCGTATTTGCCGAGCGCAGGGCACGCCTGGCCGCTGCCTTGAGCCAAAACGGACTTGATGCGGCCGCGCTGGTGCCGGGCCCGAGCTTTTACTATCTCACGGGTATTCATTTTCACCTCATGGAGCGGCCGACCGTTCTGTTCATCGGCGTCGACGGTGAGATACATGCGGTGATCCCGTCGCTGGAAAAGGCCCGCTGGCAGGCCGGCATGCCGGATGCGGACACCGAATACTGGCAGGACAGCGAAGGTTCCGGCGGTGCCTTTTCCCGTATCGCAGCGCGCATGAATGTGAAGAAACTGGGCGTTGAAGGACAGCGCATGCGTGTTTTCGAAAGCGATCTTTTGCGCGCGCATTTCGGCGAAGGTGCGGTGCATGACGCGCAGGCTTCAATCGCCGGCATCCGACTTCTGAAAGATGCACGGGAAATCGAATGCCAGAAGGAAGCCATTGCCATCAGCGAGGCGGCGCTGGGCGCGACCATCGAACAGGTCCGCGCCGGCATGAGCGAGCGCCAGATCCAGCAGCGCCTGCTGATCGCCATGCTGGACGCCGGCGCTGAGGGGTTCGGATTCGAGCCGATCGTCCTGACGGGCGCCATGTCGGCGGACCCGCATGGCGAGCCGAGCGGCGAGCGGCGGCTGGAGCCGGGCGATGCCCTGCTGATCGATTTCGGCGCGGCCTATGGCGGCTACAGCGCCGATCTGACCCGCACTTTCTTCTGCGGACATGTCAGCGACGAACACCGGGCCATCTACGAGACAGTCAAACGAGCCAACGCCGAAGGCCGCGCCAAGTCTGCACCCGGCGTCACCGCTCACGATGTCGACATGGCGACAACCGATGTGCTTCGGACATCGCCCTTTGCAGACCTGATCGTCCACAAGACCGGACACGGGCTCGGTCTCGACGTGCATGAAGCACCGCAGATCATGGAGGGCAATCATCAGGATCTTGTGCCCGGAATGGTGTTCACCGTGGAGCCCGGCCTCTATCGGATCGGCGATGTCGGCGTGCGCATCGAGGACAATGTGCTGGTGACCGAAGACGGCAGTGTCTCGCTGAGCAGCTTTGACCGTGAACTGACCATCATCGGCGGCTGAGCTATGGATCGCCTTGAGTATCCGGCTGTTCTCGGCCACGCGGCCGCCGGTGCACATGAACCGCTCTTCGCGCTGCTTGCCGACCGGCTGGCGGCGCGCGTCGGCTATGAACTCTTCACCGTTCTGGTCGCCGATCCATCAGAACAGCAGTTGCGGCGGATCTTCTCGACGGACGAAGCCGCCTACCCGCTGGGACCTGCCGACAAAGTCGAACCGTCGGCCTGGTTCGAGCAGCTGTTTGTTCGAAGACAACCGATTGTCGCCGGTAACCGCGCGGAAATCGCCCAATGGCTGCCGGATTATGACGGGTTCGACGGGACGGCGACCGGGTCCTTGATCAACTATCCCGTCGTGGCGGACGACCGGACCATCGCCATCCTCAATCTGACCGACCGCGCCGGTCGGTACGGACCGGAAGCACCGGCGCGGCTCGCATCGGAAACCGGGCTCTGCGCGATGGCGGTTTCGGCTTTTCTGGCGCAAACGATGAAGTCCGGCGAAGCATAATACGCCGAAGGGCAAAACGAACTGAGTTCTGTACGGGAGGTATCATTTCATGACGGCTTGCATTCTGGCCAATGCGCGGCTTTTCGACGGCGTATCGGAGACGATCCGCGAACCGGTCGACGTTCTTGTCGCCGACGGGCTCATTCGCGAGATCGGTGAAGGTCTGACCTTCCCGGATGCAACCCGCATCGATATCGGCCGGCGTTTTCTTATGCCCGGCCTGATCGACGCGCACTACCACGCCAATACGCCGAGCTATGATTTCTACGGCACAGACCGCATGCCGGCGGCTCTGCTGGGCGCGCACGCGGCGCGGCTATTGTCCGGCGCGCTCGATCGTGGCTACACAACGCTGCGCGACGCGGGCGGCGGCGATCTCGGCCTCAAGCTGGCCATCGACGAGGGTCTCATCGACGGGCCGCGCTTCTATTTTCCCGGTCGGGCGCTGACCCAGACCGGCGGCCATGGCGATATGCGCAGGCGCAATTATGTCGAGCCTTGCGGCTGCGCCTATTCGGGCATCGTGACACAGGCCGTGGACGGGCCGGACGAGGTGCGCAAGGCGACGCGCGAGGAGTTCCGCAAGGGCGCGACGCATATCAAGATCTTTGTTTCGGGCGGCGTGTCGACCGACCTCGCGCCGCTGGACATGCCGCATTTTTCCGACATCGAAATCGCTGTCGCCGTCGAGGAAGCCGAGCGGCGCGGCAGCTATGTGATGGCCCATTGCCACACGGACGATGCGGCACGGCGCTGCCTGCGGCTCGGCGTGCGCACCATCGAGCATGGCAGCCTCATCGAGGCCGAGACCGCCGGCATGATCGCCGCGGCCGGCGCCTTTGTGGTGCCGACCCTTTCGGCCGGCGAGCTGATCGCGGAAAACGCCGACGCCCTCGGCCTTCCCGCCTCAGCCGCCGAAAAGATCCGCGAGGTCAACCGCCGTTCGCTGGAGGCGGTTGCGCACTGCGCGGCGGCCGGGGTCAAGCTCGGCCTCGGCTGCGACCTGCACGGCCACGAATTCGTCAAGACGCAGGGGCGCGAACTCTTCCTGCGCGGCCAGATCCAGCCGGCGATCGATGTCCTGCGCTCGGCGACATCGATCAATGCCGAAATCGTACAGGCTGCCGGCAAGCTGGGCGTTGTCGCGCCGGATGCGTTCGCTGACCTGATCGTCGTCGATGGCGATCCGCTCGCCGATCTTTCGGTCTTCATCAATTCCAGCGAGACGGTGGCGCTCGTCATGAAGGGCGGTCGCATCGTGCGCTCGCGGCTTTGAATTTGCCGCGCCCGGGCGCTAGTTTGACCGGGGGACACCGATGGGAGGCGTCTGATTGGCACAGGATCATGCTTCGGCTCCGGCAACCGGCCTCGGGCCGCTCCTGCCCATCCTGTCGATCAACTTCGTCGGCACGCTGGGTTTCAGCATCGTCCTGCCCTTCCTTGTCTTCCTCGTCGCCGACTGGGGCGGCAATGCGCTTGTTTTCGGCATTCTCGCCTCGACCTATTCGGCATTTCAGCTTATCGGCGCGCCGATCCTCGGCCGCTGGTCGGACAGTATCGGCCGGCGCAAGGTGCTGCTGGTCAGCCAGCTCGGCACGCTGATCTCCTGGGTCATCTTTCTCGCTGCCTTTTTGTTGCCGGCCGATGCCCTGTTGTCAGTGGATTCGGCGTTGCTCGGCCAGTTCACGCTGACCCTGCCGCTGCTGGTGCTTTTTGTTGCCCGCGCCGCCGACGGCCTGACCGGCGGCAATGTTTCCGTCGCCAATGCCTATCTCGCCGATATCACCGACGACAGCCACCGCACGGAGAATTTCGGCCGCATGGCGGTGTCGACCAATGCCGGCTTCATCCTCGGCCCGGCGCTTGCCGGGATACTGGGCGCAACCATCTACGGTCCGGTCTTGCCGGTCATCGCGGCGCTGCTCATTTCGGCGCTTGCGACGCTGATGATCCTGTTCGGCCTGCGCGAAAGCCGGCCGAACCTGCTGGACGCCAAGCCCGGGATCAACAATGCCTGCAAGGTCTTCGGCCAGGAAACCAAGGAATGCTATGAGCTCAAGGGCTGCGATGAGACATCGAATGCAAGCATCCTGAAGCTGCCGCACATGCCGGCCATGCTGGCCGTCAATTTCCTCGTCATGCTGGGGTTCAGCTTCTTCTATGTCGCCTTCCCGACCCACGCGGCCCTCGGGCTGGACTGGTCCGTCACCGATGCCGGCACCTTCTTCGCGGTGCTGAGCCTGCTCATGGTGCTTGTCCAGGGACCCGTTCTGGCGCGGTTGTCCAGAACGGTCCCTGAAAAGACGCTTGTTGTCGGGGGAAGCCTGATCCTGGCGTGCGGTTTCGCCCTGCTGCTGAGCAGTTCGGGGATTATCGTCTATGCGGCCGGCGCGCTGATCGCCCTCGGCAACGGTCTGATGTGGCCGACCTTCATGGCCATGCTGTCGCGCCTGTCCGGCGAGAGGCTGCAGGGCGCCGTCCAGGGGCTCGCCAGCAGCATGGGCGCGGCGGCCAGCATTGCCGGGCTGATTGCCGGCGGTCTTGTCTATACCTGGGCGGGCGCATGGGCCTTCCTGCTGTCGGCGCTCACCATCGCCACGGCGGCAATCCTGGCGGCGGCCCTTCCCGGGCGGGAAACCGCGAGACGTTGACTAACCGGATGCCGGAGCGACGCTGCCTCTTCGAACCAGTTTGGGAGCCTTGTCGACGACGGTTTCGCCGGCAACCGCCTGTTCCCGCGACAACACATCCAGTGCATAAGATCCCATCTCGTGAAGCGGCATGGCGACTGTTGTCAGTGGTGTGCTCAGCACATCGGCAAAGGGAACGTCGTGGATCGCGATCAGTGAAACGTCTTCCGGCACACGCCTGCCGGCGCGGTTCAGCCCGCGCAGGGCACCGATTGCCGAAAGAACGTTGAAACACATAATGGCGGTCGCATCCGGCGCCTGCGCCGTCAGTTGAGCCAGGGCCGCTTCGCCGCCATCGATTTCCGAGGGCGCGAAGATGAGCCCCGCTTCATCGAGTCCGACTGCAGCCAGGGCCGAGCGCCAGCCATGGAGACGGCGCTCGGTGAACCGCATCCCCTGTGCGGTGGCAATGCAGGCAATCCTGCGGTGGCCGTTTTCGATCAGATGCCGGGTTGCAATGCGCGCCGCATCCTCATCGGGCAGGCTGATCATATGGGCGTCGAGTTCGAGGTCGGCCTGCAGCAGGACTGTCGGCACTTTGCGCGCGGCGGCGCGGGCAATCACCGAATCGGAAACCTCGCCCGACGCCTGTATGATCAGCCCGTCGAGGGCACCGCCCGCGATCAAGGTCGCCATCCTTTGCGCGCTTTCCTCACCCATGGCGGAATCGAATACCAGCAGCGCCTTTCCGTTTCTCACGGCCGCGGCCTGTGCGCCGCGCAGGATCTCGGTATAGACCGGATTCGTGATGTCGTTCAGAAGGATGCCAATGAGCCCGGAACGGGCGGAACGCAAGGATTTGGCCGCAATATTCGGCGAATAATCAAGCGCCGTGATGGCTTCGAGCACCCTCTCTCGGGTCTCCTTGCCGACACGCAGTGTCGGGTCCTTGTTGATCACGCGCGAAACCACGGCGGAAGAAACGCCGGCCGCCTTGGCTATGTCAGCAAGTGTCGCCACCTGTTTTCCTTTCCCGGCGAGCTTACGATCACCGGCACACTTGACAAAGCACATATTCTGCTAGCAAGATTTGGTAAATCGTATTACCAACTGGAATTCATGGCAAGACAGTCTTGCTCTGGACCGATGGAGGAGACCATGACCACCCAACGGAGCCTGGCACTCGAAGGCATTCGCGTTCTCGATTTCACGCAGATGATGCTTGGCCCGCTCTGCACGCAGATGCTGGCCGATATGGGCGCGGACGTTCTGAAAATCGAACGCCCAGGAAAGGGCGAGTGGATGCGTTCCATGCCGATGATCGGCGAGCTGGTCGGCGGCGACAGCGCGGCCTTCCACGCGTTCAACCGCAACAAGCGCTCGGTCACGGTCGATCTCAAGAGCCCGGAGGGGCGCGAGGCCCTGCTGGAGATGTCCAAGCATTGCGATGTCGTTACGGAGAACTTCCGCTCCGGCGTCATGGACCGGCTGGGTCTGGGATATGACGACTTCAAGGCCGCCAATCCCAGGATCATCTATGCCAGCGGCTCGGGCTGGGGTTCCGACAGCTATCTGGCCAAGAAGGGCATGCCGGGGCAGGATCTGCTGGTGCAGGCAATGTCCGGCGTCATGATGAACACCGGGCGGCGCGACGACCCGCCCACCAATTGCGGTACGCCGATCGCCGATTTCGCCGCCAGCCAGGCGCTGGCCATCGGCATCCTCGGTGCGATCGTGGCGCGCGACAAACACGGCATCGGCCAGCGGGTGGAAACGAATTTGTATCAGGCGACGCTGAATGCCATGGCGCAGGAAAATTTCGCCGTGATGAACCAGAAGATCACCTTGGAACGCTCATCGGCGGGCATTGCCTCGGCATGGAATGACGTGCCCTACGGGCCGCACCCGACCTCGGACGGATGGGTCGCCATCGCCATGTGCCCGCTCGACAAGCTGGCGGAACTTCTGCAAGACCCGGGGCTGGCCGGGATGGACCCGTGGGAAGAGCGCGACGCGGCCAAGCTGCGCATTGACGAGATTACGCGCAAATTCACGACGGCGGAGCTGCTGGATGTCCTCGGCGCGGCCGATGTGTGGTGCGCGCCGGTGCGGACCACCGAGCAGGCCCTGGAAGACGCCCACAGCCGGGAACCGCACCGGCTGGTCGAGATGGATCACCCGAAGGCCGGCAAGATTACCACCATCGCCAACCCGATCCACCTTTCCGAGACCCCCGTTTGTCTGCGGCAGGTGCCGCCGCAGGTGGGCGAGCATACCGACGAGGTCATCGGTGAGGTTCTGGGGCAGGATCGGCTTGCCGAATTGCGCGCATCGGGAGCTCTGGGATGAGCGAGGAACGTCTCCACCCCAATCTGGTTCTGGAACGCAAAGGCGCCGTTGAGATCCTGCGGGTCGACCGCGAAGAGGCGCTGGGCGCGCTGAATTTCGAGATACAGGCGGCGCTGGGTGACTATGTGAACGGGCTGCATGGGCGCAAGGACGACGTACGCGTCGTGATCCTGACCGGCACCGGGCGCGGCTTTGTGGCAGGCGCGGACATCGCCGGCTATCACGGCGCCGATCAGGTTGCCTTTGACGGCTTTCAGCGGCGGTCGCGCCAGACCTTCGACGCCGTGGCGAACCTGCCGCAAGCGACGATCTGCGCGGTCAACGGCTATGCCCTTGGCGGCGGGTTTGAACTCGCCATGTGCTGCGATTTCATACTCGTCAACGAGAAAACCAAGCTTGGCTTGCCCGAGATCAAACTCGGGCTCCTCCCGGGCGGGGGTGGGACACAGCGCCTGCCCCGCTTGGTGGGGCCGATGCGCGCCAAGCAGCTGTTGATGACAGGGCGCATGATCACGGCCCAGGAGGCCGTGGAATATGGCGTGGCACTGGAGGCATGCGCGCCCGACGCACTGATGCCCCGGGCGATCGAATTCGCCGAGGAACTGGCCGGCATGGCTCCGGTCGCCTTGCGGGAAGCCAAGCGGGTCGTCGATGACGGCCTGGATGCAGCGCTTTCGGCCGGATTGACGATGGAACAGCGTGTCCTCGGAGCGCTGTTCGCCACACAGGACGGGAAGGAAGGCATTGCGGCCTTCATGGAAAAACGCGAACCGGAATTTAAAGGGAAGTAGGTGAAGAACATGGCAAAATCCGTCATCAGCCATCAGTCGGGGCCGTTCTCGGTTGTCTCGATGGGACTGCCGGGCGATCACGAGGGAAAGACCGCGACGCGGGTGTTTTTCGTGCGCGGCGCGGACAAGATCGCGTTGATCGACAGCGGACTTTACGGCGGATTGGGCGATCTGCAGCAGGCGTTCGACGAACTCGGCATCGCCTATGGCGACCTCGATCTGCTGTTGCTAACCCACGAGCACATGGACCATGTCGGCAATAATGGCTGGTTGAAAGCCGAAACCGGATGCACCATCATGGGCCATGAAGCCCGCGCCGACCGGGTCGCCGACAACATGCTGAACGCCAAGGCGATCGTGCACGCATTCCCCGAAGGCGAGCACTTTTCCCTGGAGGAAGAGTATCTCGACTGGATGGGGCCGACCGAAGGGCCGATCGAGCGCTTCGTCAAGGACGGCGACGTCATCGACCTTGGCGGCGGCGTGGAACTGGAGGTGATCGAGGTGCTGGGCCATTCGATGGCCGAGATCGGCTTTTTCGAGCGCTCGACCCGGACGCTGGTGATCGCCGATCCGCTGTTGCCGCCCTTCAACCCGGTGCTCTACCTCTATGAGGAGCCCAATGTCATGCGCGCGACATTCGACAAGATCGAGCACTTCCTCTCCGAGCGCGACGTGCAGGCGGTCCTGTTCGCCCATGACGAGGTCAAGACGGCGGCCGAGACCGTCGAACTGGTCAATGATTGCCGGCGGCGCGTGGACAAGGTCGAGGCTTCGATGGTTGCGCATATGAAATCCAATCCCGGCATCTCATTCGCGGAACTGCGGGATAAATGTTGCGACGATCAGAACATGGTGCGGGAGTGGCGGGCGCTGGTCTCGATCGATGCGAGCCTGAAGGATTTCGCGGCCAAGGGACTGGCCGAGCAACGCGATGGCGGCTGGCACTATGTCGGCTGACCTTCCCGTCTGCACGGTCCTGGGACCGGGCACCATGGGGGCGCAGATCGCGCTCTCGCTGGCGCTGGGCGGGGCGACGGTGCGGCTGTGGGGCCGTAGAGCAGAGGCCCTGTCGCCGGCGATGGAGCGTTGCGGCGAAGGCTTCGATTTTCTGGCTGCCGAGGGGCTGGCCGATCCTTCCGAGCGAACACAAATTCTCACGCGGATCACGCCGAGCCCGGGGCTGCCGGGTGCCGTGGAAGGCGCAGGGTTCGTGATCGAAGCCGCGGCCGAGGACATTGCCGTCAAACAGGACCTGCTGGCGCAGGCGGAAGCCGCTGCCAGGTCGGACGCGATCCTGTCGTCCACGACATCCGCCCTCTCCGCAAGCGCCATCCAGTCGGCGCTGAAGCGGCCCGGGAACTTCTGCATCGCTCATTACGCGCAGCCGGCGCACCTGGTCGAACTGGTCGAGGTCGTACCGGGCGCCAAAAGCAGTGATCAGGCGGTCAAGGTCACCACCGACCTCCTGCTCGCGACCGGCAAGACGCCGGTTCTGTGCCCTGATATTCCCGGTTTTCTTTGGGCGCGCATACAGCACGCGGTCTTGCGTGAATTCGCTTCGCTGGTCGGCAAGGGCCTGGTGACGCCGGAAGCCTGCGACACGATCCTCAAAATCGGCTATGCGAGCCGCCTGCCCGCCATGGGCGCCTTCGAGCACGCCGATCTGGCGGGGCTGGACCTGATCAATTCCGATGCGGCCAAAGCCGTGTGGGCGGATCTTTCCAACGTCACCGATCCCGGCGAGACGCCGGTGGGCGCGCTTCTTGAGGAGGGGAAGCTTGGCATGAAATCCGGCCAGGGCTTCTACAATTGGCGCGAACGGAATCCGGAGGACTTCAAAGCGACCCGCGACGCGGAGATCGTCCGACGGGTCAAGATCAACCGAGGAGGACGGGTGCGCTGACGCGCCCGGTGGGAACATATGAGAACCAGCAAAGAGCGAATCCTGACCACCCATGTCGGCAGCCTGCCCCGGCCCCATGACCTCCTGGACATTCTCAAGCTCAAAATGGATGGCGCTGATTACGACGCCGGCGCGCTCGACGCGCAAATCGCCGCCTCGGTGGACCAGATGGTGACCCAGCAGGTCGACGCGGGCATCGACATCGTGGCCGACGGCGAGATGTCCAAACCCGGCCATGCGATCTATATCGAAGAGCGCCTGACCGGGTACGAACAGCGCCCCGGCTTTGATACGGGTTATTATGCCGCCGAGAAAAAGGCCTTTCCGGAGTATTACGAGGACTATTTCGCCCGCGCCCATCTGGGCGGTGCCATCGCACCCGCCCATCCGGTTATCTGCGTCGGCCCGGTGGAATATGTCGGCCACGAGGCCCTGAAGAAGGACCTTGAAAATCTGCGCGCCTCGTGCACCAAACACGGCGTAGAGGAAGCGTTCATGCCCTGCGCTGCCGTGACGGGCGTCGGTCACAACGAATATTACGGCAGCCAGGAAGAGTACATGTATGCGGTCGCCGACGCCCTGTCGGTCGAATACAATGCGATCATCGACGCCGGTTTTCTGTTACAGGTCGACGATCCCTTCCTGCCTCACGTATACATGGACACGTCGCTGAGCGAGAAAGAGCGCCTGGCCAAGGCGAACATGTTTGTCGAGACGGTCAACCACTCGATCAGGGGCATTCCGGCGGAGAAAATCCGCTATCATACGTGCTATGGCATCAATCAGGGCCCACGGGTCCATGAACCCGACTTGCCGATGATGGTGAACGAAGTGCTGAAAGTGAACGCCGGCGCCTACAGTTTCGAAGCGGGAAATCCGAGGCACGAACACGAATATCACCTGTGGGAGGAAGTGA
Source organism: Allohoeflea poritis (assembly GCF_027889715.1). Lineage (GTDB taxonomy): Bacteria > Pseudomonadota > Alphaproteobacteria > Rhizobiales > Rhizobiaceae > Hoeflea_A > Hoeflea_A poritis. The sequence goes on along the minus strand of NZ_JAPJZH010000022.1, from coordinate 15,095 downwards.
AACTGCCGGACGGCAAGCTCGTCGCTCCGGGCGTAATCACGCATGCGAGCTCGGTCGTGGAGCACCCCGAATATATTGCCGAGCGGATCGTGCGTTTCGCTGACCGCTGCGGCCGCGAGAACGTTCTGGCCTCGACCGATTGCGGGTTTTCCAGCCAGGCGATCTACAAGACCGAGGTCGAGAACCGCGTGGTCTGGGCCAAGCTCAGCGCCTTGGCGCAGGGCGCGAAAATCGCGTCAGACAAGCTCTGGGGCCGGGTCGGCACCGAGAGGCGGGCCATGTGATGCAGAGCTGCGGCTGCGGTCCGGCCCAAGAAAGATCCTTTGTGCGCCCGCGCACTTCGGATCCCCTTTCGTCACGAGAACCATTGGCGAAGCCGCAGCAATCGAGCATACATATTCCCGGCGGGCGTTCACTTCTGGGAACAAACCGGCCCGTCCTGGCGGCGGACGGCGAAGGCCCCCTTAGAACGACACGCGTCAAACCGTTCCGGATCGATCCGGCGGCCGTTACCAACGCCCGGTTCGAAGAGTTCGTCTCCGCGACCGGTTATGAAACCGATGCCGAGAAACTCGGATCCTCCTTTGTCTTCCAGAACTTTCTGCCTGCCGCGGAACGTGACAAACCGAGGGTCGCCGCCGCCCCGTGGTGGTGCGAGGTGCAAGGCGCCTCGTGGCGCGACCCCTTCGGTCCGGGCAGCGCCGATCGGCGCGCGCCGGAACATCCGGTGGTTCACATTTCCTGGCACGATGCCTGCGCATTCGCATCCTGGGCCGGCGGCCGGCTGCCCAGCGAGACCGAATGGGAACACGCCGCCCGCGGCGGTCTGGGCGATGTGCGGTTTCCCTGGGGCGACGAAGAACCGGACGATACAGACATCTTTCCCTGCAATATCTGGCAGGGAACGTTTCCCGAGAAGGACCTGGCACTCGATGGCTATGAGGGGCTGGCCCCGGCACAGTCATTCGCACCAAACGGCTACGGTCTGTTCAACATGGTCGGCAATACGTGGGAATGGACATCGGAACCATTCAAGGTCCGGTCGTTGAAGAAGGCCGCCCGCACCGCGCATGCCGGCACGCGCGGGTACAAGCTGGTCAAGGGCGGCTCTTTCCTGTGTCATATCAGCTATTGCTACCGCTACAGGATCGCGGCGCGCAGCGGCACATCGCCGGACAGTTCCACGTCGCACACCGGCCTTCGTCTTGTCTACGATATTGATTAGGCCGTTTCGCCAATGAGCAGATCGAAGGGAAATTCCCGGACTTTCGGCATTGCCTGGCCGACAAGCAGATTCAGGATAGTGCGTGCGGCGGTGCGGCCCACACCTTGACGCGGAAAATCTATGGTGGTGAGCTTCTGGCTCAGCGACTGCCCGATTTCCATGCCGCCGAAACCGGCAAGGGCGATATCTGCGGGCACCTGCCACCCCATTTTCATGGACAGAAGATACCCACCTGTCGCCATAAGATCATTGCCGAAAATGACGACATCGATATCGGGCCGCGCCGCGCGCAGTTCCCGCAGCCCCTGGGTTCCGTCCTCAATGCCCGGCGGCGCATTGTACCAGCTCGGCGCAAAGAGCTCGAACCCGGCTTGCGACAGGACGGTCTGGACCCCTTCAAAGCGGGCCGATGCGGCAAATTCCATTCCGTGCCACCCCAGGAAGCCGAAGCGCCTGTAGCCGCGGGAGACGAGATGGCGAACCAGTTCGGCCCCGGCCTCGAAATGGTTGAAGCCCACACAATGATCGATGGGATCGCCTGCGACCTGCATGATCTCCACCACCGGCGCCGGCGACATGGAAAGGAGTTTGGCGGCACGGCGGGTGTGCACGAAATCATTGACGATCATGCCTGCCGCATTCCACGACAGCATCGATTCAATCAGCCGTTCCTCGCGGTCCGGATCGTAATCGGTTATTCCGATGACCGGGTTGTAGCCCGCCTTTTCCAGTTCCATCGCAATACCGGCGGCGACGTCCGGAAAAATTCCGACGGTGATCGAAGGCAGGACGACACCGACCTGGTTGGACCGGGCGCTCGCCAGAGAGCCCGCCACACGGTTCGGAACGTAACCCATCTCGGCAACGGCCTTCAGGACTTTTTCGCGTGTCTTGCTGTTGACCACGCCCCTGCCGGCCAACACACGGGACACGGTCATGTCCGACATGCCGATAGCCTTCGCAACATCCCTCTGCGTCAGCCTTTTCTGGCCCTTGGCCAAGCGCTTTTCCTCCAATTGTTGACGCCAGACAATCAACAATAGCCAGGTATTTTCTGTCAAGCTAAGCTCGCAGTGAAACAAAACAAATCGGGAGGAATACATGATGAATTCGGTCCTAAAGACCTTGTGCTCGGCGGCGGCTTTGACAATCTGTACGGCAGGCGCGGCCTGGGCAGAATATCCCGATCGCACCATTTCATTGATGGTGCCTTTTGCGGCCGGCGGAGGGGCAGATGTTCCGGCGCGTTTCATTGCCGAAGAGCTGGAGAAAGAGCTTGGTCAATCCGTCGTTGTCAGCAATGTGACCGGAGCGGGCGGCACGGTCGGCGCGACACAGCTGTCGACGGCAACTGCCGACGGGTACAGTCTCGGCTTCATGCCCGTCGGCACCACAACCACCCAGCCGCATCTGCGCGGCACCAGCTATGGCGTCGACAGCTTCATTCCGATCTGTATGGTGGCCTCGGGGCCGTTTTATCTGGTCGTCGACGCGGACAGCGAGTTCAAGACCTGGGAAGACCTGGAAGCCAAGGCCAAAGGTGACGGCATCACCTTTACCGGCGCGGCACCGGGTTCGCTGGCGCATGTCACCTCTGTCGCACTCGGCGCCATGTGGGGTGTCGACGTCGGCTATCTGCCCACCAAGGGTGGCGGCGATGCAATGAATGAACTCAAGGGCGGGCGCGCCGATGCGACGGCCTGGTTCTCGGACTTCGACGTACGCTTCGGCCTGAACGCATTGGCCATCTTTGCGCCTGAACGGTCCGAAATCCATCCCGATGTTCCGACATCAGGCGACAAGGGCCATCCCGCGGACATCGCTGTCTGGATGGGGGTATTCGCACCGGCAGGCACACCCGACGATGTCGTTGCCAAGCTCGATTCCGCTTGCGAGGCCGCCATCACATCGGAAGGCTTTACCGCGAATATGGAAAAGGCCAATCGTGAAATTCGCCACATGAATGCCGATGAATTCGGCGCCTTTTTCCGCAAGGCGTTTGAAGAGAACGGCGAGCTGCTGCGAAATGCCGGTCTGGTGAAAAACTGATATTTCACTCTTTGCCCCCGAATGCGATGGTATTCGGGGGCGCCGCGATTTGAGACCGCAGAGCCCTGCCAAGTCGGCCGGAGGTGAAAATGCGCGCACTTGACCTTACGATCTCCGCAGTGTTTTTCGCCACGTCGATCCTGTTTCTTGTCCTGACATATTCCAGCGACTTCGACGTGCCGACTTTTGGTGGCGATGTCGGACCGGCATTTGCGCCGCGCGGGTATCTCATCATTGCAATCGTCCTGTCAGCCATCGTTTTCTTCAACGCAATGCGCTCGGAGGATACGGGCCCGGTCGGACAGCATATCGGCCGGATGGTCTTGGTGAGTTCCATCGGCGCCGTGACTGGACTGGCAATGCTTTATGTCGGTTTCGTGTTTGCGGCGATACCTGGCTTTTTCTGTTTTTGCTATGCGTTCGGCTACAGGCGGATCGCCATTCTTCTGGTGCTCAGCATCGCCGCGCCCTTGTTGATCTGGTGGATATTCACCTTCGGTTTCGAGCTTTGGCTGCCGCGCTCGCCCTGGTTCGGGAGGCTGTGAACCATGGAGCTCTTCTATTCCGCGCTGGGCCTATTCAATTCTCCGACCGTTTTCGTGGCGCTGCTGATCGGCGGGATATGGGGCACCGTTGCCGGGGTCCTGCCGGGAATGGGCACGGTTGCGGCACTGATTATCGCCCTGCCCTTCACTTTCGCGATGCCGACCGAAAGCGCGATGGCCCTTTTCATGGCAATCTACGTGACTTCCGTCTATGGCGGATCGATCTCGGCCATACTGATCAATACGCCCGGCACCCCGCAATCGGCCGCGACGGTCCTTGACGGCTATCCGATGGCGCAGGCCGGCAAGGCGGATCTGGCCATCGGCTGGGCGACGCTGGCCTCGTTCATCGGGGGCATCTTTTCGCTGATCATCCTGATCGTCGCGGCGCCAGCGCTTGCGCGCGTCTCGGTGGCCTTCGGTCCATCGGCCATCTTCGCAATCGTTCTTTTCGCGCTGACCTGCATCGCGTGGCTGTCCTCCGGCAGCATGGCCAAGGGCCTGCTTGGCGGCGTGCTTGGACTGTTTCTGACAACGGTCGGGCAGGACAATTACACCGGCATGACCCGGTTCAGCTTCGGCTCGGACATCATGCGCGGAGGGTTCACCCTGATCCCGATCCTGATCGGTCTATTTGCCCTGTCCGAGGTCTATCACAGGGCACTGTTGCAAGGTACGCACCGCACCGGGGCCGAGATGAATGTCGGCTTCCGGCTTCCGCCGCTTTCGGACGTGATCGCGCGGTGGAAGGAACTGCTTCGCGCCTGCTCGATCGGAACGTTCATCGGCATTCTGCCCGGCACGGGCGCCATGGCAGCGACATTTGTCAGCTATACAGCAGCAAAGAAATTCTCGCCCAACCGGGACAAGCTGGGCACGGGCGAACCCGACGGTCTGATCGCATCGGAGGCGTCCAACAATGCGGTCACGGGCGGCGCCCTCATCCCGACCATGGCGCTCGGCATTCCCGGCGATGGCGGAACGCTGGTCCTGTTGGGCGTTCTGACCATCAAGGGCATCGTTCCGGGCTTCGATCTGGTCAACAACAATCCGCATATACTGACGGCTGCTTTCATGATGGTTCTGCTGGCCAATATCATCATGTTCGGCACCGGCATGCTCAGCGCCCGACTGTTCGAGCGGCTTCTGCGCGTGCCCGAGCCCATCCTGATGGGACTGATCCTGTTGTTTTCGCTGGTCGGCGCCTTCGTCGTGCGCGGCAATCCGGTCGACCTTATCGTCTGCGTTGTCGCCGGAGCGGTCGGCGTGCTGTTGCGTCTGGCACGATACCCGATCGCGCCGATCGTGATCGGCGTCGCACTCGGGTTTATCTTCGAGGAAAAACTGCGCCAGGGTCTCATTGCCAGCAAGGGCAACATCTGGACCTTCCTCACCGACCCGATTGCCCTGCCCATATTCGGGCTGACCGCGGTGATCATTGCGGCGACAATTGTCAGTAATGTGCGCCAGTACCCACAAACGAAAGCGTTGAAAGAATGACCAAGCCAAACATCTTGCTGATCGTCACCGACCATTGGATGGCGCAGTTGCTCGGCTGCGCAGGGCACCCGGTCGTCCGCACCCCGACGCTGGACACGATCGCGCAGTGCGGCACACGGTTCACCAATGCCTATTCCGAACATCCGGTCTGCATTCCCGCACGGCGCAGCCTGATGACCGGCACCTCGGCCCGCGAACATGGAGACCGCACCTTTCAGGCGAAGCTCGAGATGCCCGCCCACCTGCCGACAATGGCGCAAACCTTCCGCGAAGCCGGATATCAGGCGCAGGGCGTCGGCAAGACCCACACCTACCCTCAACGCGATCGCCTGGGATTCGACGACATCCAGCTGGACGATGAGGGGCGCACCCATCATGGCGTCACCGACGATTACGAGATTTTCCTGGGCGACAATGGCTGGCTGGGCAAGCAGTTCGGCCATGGCATCTCCAACAACGGCTATGGCGCCACGACGTGGCACCTTCCGGAGGAGGCGCACGCGACCAGTTGGGCGACGGAGACCATGTGCCGGATCATCCGCCGCAGGGATCCGAAGAGGCCGGCTTTCTGGTACCTGGGATACCGCCATCCGCATCCGCCACTGGTGCCGCCGCAACGGTTTCTGGAGTTTTACCGCGACATCGAGATGGACCGGTCCATTCGCGGCGAATGGTGCGATGAAGAGGAGCTGCCCGTGCTGCTGCAGGGCTTTCAGAAGCGCTACAATCTGTCGGACGTCGAGGCGGATTGGGCCCGGCGGCACTTTTACGCGCTGTGCACCCAGATCGACCAGAAGATCGGCGCTTTGATCGGGACCATTCGCGAAGAGGGCATTCTCGACAATACGATCGTCATGTTCACCTCGGACCACGGCGAAAGTTTCGGCAATCATGGCATCTGGGCCAAGCAGAACTTTTATGAGAGTTCCGCCAATATTCCGATGATCGTGATGGGAAAAAAAGGCGACAGGCGCGTTGCGGCCGGCGCGGTCGAGGATCGGCTTGTGTGCCTTGCCGACGTCATGCCGACCCTCCTGGACCTGGCCGGGATCGAAATCCCCGAGACGGTGACCGGTCGCTCGATGTTCGGCGAAGCGCGCGACCACCTCTACGGCGAGTTCGGCGAGGGCGAACTCAGCAGCCGCATGATCCATGACGGGCGTTTCAAACTGATCTACTATCCGGCGGGCAACCACTTCCAGCTTTTCGACCTGGAGGCCGATCCGGATGAGCTGGCGGACGTCGCGGCCCTGCCCGAATATTCCGACAAGCTTGCCGAACTCAAGGACAAGCTGTGCAAGGAACTTTACGGCAGCGACCTGGAATGGCTGGCAGGCAACGACCTCAAGGGTCTGCCCAACCGTACCTACCGGCCCGCGCCAAACCGGGGCCTGGGACTGACCCGGGGAGATCAATGGCCGGTACCGCCGATCAATCCCGATGGCCTGATGAATTTTTTTCCGGAATTGGATGACGACGCCGGAGCCTCCGAATGACCGAACTCAGCAGAGCGATTGTCACCGGGGCCACAAGCGGCATCGGGGAAGCCACGGTGCGGGCGCTGACGTCTTCCGGGCGGCAGGTGCTGGCCATTGCGCGCCGCGAAGAGCGGCTGCGCGCATTGGCAAACGCGACGGGCGCTGAATTTCTGGCCGCCGATGTGCGCGATCTGGATGAGCACGCAGCACATCTGACCGGGTTCGAGCCGGATATCCTGATCAACAATGCCGGTGTCGGCCACGGGATCAGCGGCCTTGACGGGATGACCTCCGACCAGTTGCAGGAGGCGTTCGATATCAATGTGGTGGCGCCGTTGAATCTGATCGCCTGCCTGACGCCGGGCATGAAAGCGCGCAGGCGCGGCCATATCGTCAATATCGGCTCGATCGCCGGGCTACACACGCTGCTTTCGGCCGTCTATGGCGGCACCAAATCGGCGATCCACCGGATCAGCCAGAATCTGAGATTCGAACTGTCCGGCACCGGCATCCGCGTGACCGAAATCGCGCCGGGCCGGGTCGCGTCCGAGTTTTATCAGGCCGCAGAGGGCGACCGCGAAAGGCTGGCCGCGATGGGTGTCTCTGGCATCCGCGAACTGCAGCCCGAAGACATCGCCAATGCCATTTTGTTCGCCGTGGACGCGCCGGCGCATGTGAATGTCGCCACACTCGAAATTTTGCCGACGGAACAGGCCGTTGGCGGCATCAAAGCCGAAGCCGTAAAGGACTAGAGAGCAAATGGAACGATTGGCGGGCAAGACCGCGTTGGTAACGGGAGGCGGCAACGGCATCGGCAGGGCCTGCGTCCTGCGCTTCGCCGAAGAAGGCGCACGGGTGATCGTCGCCGATTTCAATCCCGATGCCGCCGGGAAGGTGGTCGAGGAAGTGGTGGCGGCAGGCGGCGAAGCGGTGCCGGTGACCGGCGATGTCAGTGACGAAACCAGTGTCGATCAGATGGTCGCCGCGGGCATTGAAGCCTTCAGCGGGGTCGACATTCTTTTGAACAGCGCCGGCGGCGGCTCTACGGCAGACGGAGCCGTGACCGACCTGTCGCTTGACGAGTTCTGGCGCACAATCCGCGTCGATCTTTTCGGCACGCTGATGATGTGCCGCAAGGTGATTCCCGTGATGAAGGAGGGCGGCGCAGGCTCGATCATCAATATCTCTTCCCTGCGCGCGGTGATCGGAACCGAAGGCGCGGACGCCTACACCGCCTCCAAGGGAGGCGTGTTGGCGATGAGCCGCGCCATGGCCATGCAATGGGCCAAAGACAATATCCGGGTCAATGTCATGGCGCCCGGCGTTGTCCTGACCGAACGCGTCGCTGCCTTCATCAAGCCGGACAATCCCATCTACCAGAAGTCGATCCTCGGCCCGGCGGAACCGATCGACGTGGCCAATCTGGCGCTCTACCTGGCGTCGGACGAGTCGCGCCGGGTCACCGGTGCCGTAATGCGGCTGGATGGCGGCGCGAGTATTTACTGAGCCCAGCGGGCATCGGATCAGGCGGGCTTGATCAGCACTTTGCCGACAGCGCGCCCCTCTGCCATCAGATCGCAGGCGGCCTGGGTTTCGGCCACCGGATAGCGCGCCGCCGTGATGGCCTCGAAGTCCACCGTACCCGCCTCGATCAGAGCCACCGCATCGGCAAACTCCGACGTGAAAAGGATCGATCCGATACTGTTTACTTCCTTGAGCGCATTGAGGTGCAGATTGATCGGGACTTCGCTGGGCTGGATCAGCGACAGGACGCCGATCGTGCCCTGTTTGCGCACGGCATCGAGCGCCTGATTGTAGGCGTGCGGCGAACCGCTGGCCTCAATCACCACGTCATATCCGGCCGCAGGCGGTGTGCTGCCTCCGATAACGAACCCGGTACGTGCACCCACGGCGCCGGCCGCGTCAAGCGCTTCCTGTTTGAGGTCGGTGACATCGACTTCCGCGCCCTTTGCGACCGCGCCGACGGTGGCCAGCAATCCCATCGGCCCGCAGCCCGTAACAAGCACCTTATGCCCCACCGTAACTCCGGCCCGATTGACGGCATGCATGGCGCAGGCCAGCGGCTCGGCGAAGGTCAGGTGATCGGGTGAAACGGTCTCGGCAACGGCGTGGCAGCACCGCGCCGGAAAATCGAAGAGATCGCGGAAAAACCCGTCAATATGCGGCTTGGTCGTGGCGGAACCGGGAAAGCGCTTGGTGGCGCACATATTGATATCGCCGGCAGCGCAGTTTTCGCAGGCGCCGCAATTGATGACCGGGTTGATGGCCACGAGCTGGCCGGGCGCAAAACCGTGCCCGTTGGCGTCCTCCACAAAAGCGCAGGCCTCATGGCCCAGGGTCACAGGGCGGTCCAGATAAAAGCCGGCATTGGCGAAATGCCTGAAATAGTGCATGTCCGTGCCGCAGATGCTGGCCGTGGCGAGGCGCAGGCGGACATGATCCGATGCGATTTCCGCCGGCATCTCGGCCAGCTCGATCCGGATCTCGCGCGCGGCGTTCAAAATCGATCTCGTATACATGGTCTAGAGCAATTCTGAGTTAGATTGGATCATTTGACCGTGGCGATTTTGGTCACTGGCTAGGCGGATTGCGCGCCGTGGTGCCAACCCACCACAAGCGCGAGCCAACAACGCCAGGGGCCAAAATCGCCCGACCCATTCATCTTTGATTTTCAACCCGATAATCCTTTCGAGGGTGGGGAAAATCGGCCCATCGGCGTCGTTGCGCCACTTGCCCGATGCACCACATCGCGCTGCGCGACGCGCCTAGCCGAGTGAACCGATTTTCCTCCATCAAATGTCCCAATCTAACTCAGAATTGCTCTAAAACCCGATCGAGAAGCCGCCATCGACAGGCAGCACAACGCCATTGACATGCGCCGCCTGATCGGAAGCCAGGAAAAACACCGCGTTGGCGACATCCTCTGGCTGGCCGAAGGCGCCGCCGGGTATGCGTTCCTCGATCTTGGCACGGCGCGCCGGATCTTTTTCCAGGATCGCCCTGGTCATATCGGTGTCGATGAAGCCGGGGGCAACGGCGTTGCAGCGGATTGCGAAGGCGGCCGCGTCGACGGCGACCGAGCGTGTCAGGCCGATCACGGCCGTCTTTGCCGTCACATAGGCCGCGGCCGCGGGCAAGGCCAGCAACCCGCCCATGGACGAGATATTGACAATCGCGCCGCCTGTTTCCCGGTGCAGATCCACATAGCGGCCGCAGGCGGCGAAAACCGCCTTGACGTTCAGATCGAGGCGTTGTTCGAGTTCGTCCGGCTCCACCTCCCAAACGGGCTTCTTCAGATGCATGCCCGCATTGTTGACGAGTACGGAAACCGGACCGGTCTCGTTGTGGATGCGCGCCAGATAGTCCGTGTCCCGCCAGTCGCTGAGATCGTGCTTCACGAAATGCACGTCGCCGGCGAGTTCGCCGATGTCGCCCTCGGAGCGCGCGACGACAAAGACCCGGTATCCTTCACCCAGGAACTTGCGCGTCTGCGCCAGGCCCAGGCCCTTGTTTCCACCCGTTATGACAGCGACATTCATTTCTCGACCTCGGCGATATTGCGGCGGTACAGCGTATTCAGCTCCGCCCAGAAATCTTCTTCGTCCCTGTCCTTTCGGAAAAAGTCAGGGAATATCTCGCAGGCGTCATCGACAAAGCCCAGGAACCAGATGTCCCGCGGCCGGGTCCATGCCGTATCCATGGTACGCCGCGCGCCTTTCAGGAAACCGCTATATCTGGGATCGTCGGCCAACCGGTTCCATGTCGCGGGGTTGGCGGGCTGTCCCTCGTTTTCGATGTATATGCCCGATTGCACGGGTTCCGATGCGATCCAGGCGGCAAAGCGCCTTGCCGTATCCGCGTTGCCCCTGCGGGCCGAGACGCCGATCCCGGCGCCACCCAGAATGCCGCGCTTCAGACCGGTGTCGGCGAAGCTGGGCAGATCGACATATTCCAGCTTGTGCGGCCGGAAATCGTCGCGCGCATAGTTGATGTATCCGAACATTGCGGGAGAATACGCAAACTCATCCGTCGTCGACATCGCCTCCAGAACAGTGATCGGGTTCCAGCCAACGGCCTCGGGCGGGCCCAGCCTGTAGAGCGATTTGAGCACCTTGAGCGCCATCACACCATTGGCCTTCGACGTGAACCGCGTTTCCGAGAAAGGCAGATTTTCCTCTCCCTTGCCGGCTACAAGCGTCATGAACAGGTCAAGGGCGTCGACCGGCAGCAGAGGCGTGGCCATCCTGAAGTCACGCGGCTTCGCCTCGAAGACCGCTTCCCAATGGGGCAGTTGAACCGGCTTCAGGTCCGGGCGGGAGACGGCGACCTGACAGGCGGCATCGACGGGATAGGCCCAAAGCTGCCCCTTCCAGATGTAACTTTCCAGGCTCCCCCCAAGAGAGCCGTCGCCATCGGGCGGATCCAGCGGGAGCAGGCATTGCGTTTCCGCGATCAGACCGACATGCGGATGGTCGAGAACGATCAGATCATAGGTCCTTGCCAGATCCTCGATAGAGGCATCGGCGAAAGCCTGAAGGCTGCGGCGGTCCCAGGTGATCGCGTTGCCGGTTTCAGCCAGATAGCGTTGCGAGGCCGCCTCGAGGCACGCATATCCCCGCGGATGGTCCCACGTCATACCTCGAAGCATGTCGTCCATTATCTCCCTTTTTCTCTATGGTAAATCGTATTACCAAGCAAATCAACCACACGATTCGATTTGCACGCTCTCATGTTGCTGACACTTGGACCCTAATCCTCATCAGGTCCGTAAAGGTAACCACTGCCGAGTTCCATCGGAGCAAGCACCGTTATGACCGCTACACCGACCGACTCACCAACAGCACCGACTACTCTGCCACCAAAATGCCAGAGAGTGCTTCGGCAATAGCTCCACAGAAACCGCGGGATGCAATCACCGCCGAAAACCGATGCCTGTTGGGATCGGCTTTATTGACGGGATCGTTTTGAGCGTAGGCGTATCGCTACCGGCGCCGACCTTGCATGCGCGCTTGCCGTCGGGTCCATAGGCAAAGTCGATCGTGGCGGAGGCCGCATTGACCACCTGACCGAGACGGTTCGCCCCGTCCCAGATAAGCGTCCTTGCCCCGTCCGCCGTCATGTTGCCATGCCCGTCGTCGTCGTATGGGTCGCACCGTCAATGGTGACCGTGTTCTTCGCCTCATTGCCAGACGCATGATAGTCGATGGTGCGCGCGGCGCTGGAATTGGAGGCACGCGGTGATTGCAGTGCAGTTCTGTCACGGAACGCGACTAATAATACCCCTTAGCAAATGCAAGGACACTTCCGGTTTCATCTTCGTCATCGTCTTCGTCCAACACACGTTCTTCGTAGTTATTTTCACGAATTGCGATTCCGCATCTTCTGGATATCAGTAGATCGATGCTCTGTTTCTCCATCAAAATATCAATTCGCTTCAAATATGCGATTGCATCACTGTTCTTCAGCTTTAATATTTCCACGTCCTCGACAAAAAAGTTGGCATCCCCATAGAAAATTACTGCCTCAACATTCCCGTTATTCTGGTCCAAATCGACAAACAGAAACAAATCCCTATAGCTAAGTGTCAACTCGCGTTCACCTTTGTGACGATGAAACACCTTATACGGCGGACCAAGTTTTTCTATCACGCTCGCTTGCGTTTCGCCGAACTCGATCGGACCAACACGGACGTAAGGGACTAAGTCAAATCTCAACATGCTGCACCAGTCATATGTTCACTCCGACCTAGTCGGTTTGTTTCCCGATTCTGGAGGATCGTAACGTGGGTCACCGTAGCGCTCATCCCCAGCCTTTTGGATCCGATTTATTGGCCGGATCGTTTTGTGCGTAGGCGTATCTGTTTGGTCCGACGCCATCGATGATGGGGTCCCAGTCGTCGGGGGAGATGAAGCGGCCGAAGGAGGGGTCCATGTAGCGGGCGTTGAGATACATCAGGCCCGTTTCGGGATCATGCCGCTCGTTGATGTAGCCCTTCTGCGTGGCCATCGCCGCATTGGTCGGCTCGCCATAGGACGCATAGGCCGTCTGCTCGACAAGGTTGCCCGTCGCATCGGTCACGAAGCGCACCGATGACAGGTGATCGCGGTGGATGTAGTGCGGGCTGTTGGCCACCAGCTTGATGTCCATATGCGGATAGCGCGTATATGCACCAAGTGCGTAGATGCCGGGTGAGACAGGGCTTCCCGTCGCATCGACCTCAGCATCCGCATTGGGATAAATCGTACCGGTGCAAGCACCGATACTATTTGATGGCTTGAATTTTGCTCTATTGGCAAATTTAGTATTCGCCGAGGCAATTAAAATAATTACCGCATATCTGCCTGCCAATGCCAATCATTTCAGATGTAATTCTATTTTTCTTTGGCTTTTTTATTCGCATGTTGATTTATCGCATTGATTAAGGCGCGTGAGAGGCTGTTCCTTGCTTCTTCGTCTTGCACTTGTTTAACAAAATCAATGTCCCGGACGAGCGCCCACAATGACGAAATTGTTTTCTTTGACACTTTCCTAAGTTCAGGAATCTTGTCTTTCGGGAAAGGTTGTTGCCTTTCCCACATCATATTGTCCCACGTTCCAGGAAACCTCTCCTCCAATAGCTCGAGCGTTAGCTGAAGTTGTTCATCTGTGATTTCTGGCAGATAAACGCTGGCTACCCATGTCCCTTTGTCTGATGAATGGTTCACAATTTTGAGCCTCCTTGTTAAGTGCAATCTAGTAATATGCGTAGTGGACACCAACTCTGCTCTCTGTTCCGTCGCGCAAAACCTCAAAGACTAAAACTATGTAGTCCGCAGGATCCACCATGCCATTTGCAGTTAACAACTCTACTTCGACGAAGAGGCCCCTTCCATCCATAAACTCTCCTACATCGATCCGATCAGCGAAGTTTTCATTGGGCAGGGCGAAGGCTGTCGCTCCGTATTCATCCATAGTGCTCGCTATACTTAAAATACTACTTCCGTCGCAATCAACGTTTCGCATTCCTAGAAGAGCCGTAAAGTCACCTTGCGCAATTGCTGTAACGATTTTTCGTAGCAAAGAAAGCTCATAACCGTTGAGTTGCGACCTACTAGTCATACGGAAATTCAAATCAGCTTATTGCTGTTGCGTTCGAAGTCCCAGAATTATCTGTAGTCACGGGTTCCATAGTCGCCGCCTTCATCCTTGTCATTTGATGAGGAGCTACCGCCTGATTGCTCCGGAGTTTCATTTGCTTCATGAAAACCTAAACCCAAGGAAAACCCAGCTATGCCTACATTACCGCCTTTCCGCATCCTCTGTCCTGGGATTCTCGTTTTGGTACCGGGACCATGACCGAGAGATTCAAAATAAGCGACAGCAGATTCGACCCGGGCCTTTGCTATATCTGCGGGAACTCCGGCCGCGATGAGGGCATCGTAAGCAATTCCATACTCGGCACCGAGGCTGCCTCTCAGATCTTTTGGCGTTCCAGTCTGTATTGCGGAAGCACGTGCGTGTGAAGTCACATCCAATCCAATTGCAGGAGCTCTGCTTCTTCTGTACCCCGCAAGATCTCTAACGGCAGCATGCATAACTATGTGGTGACTTTGTCTACCTTCAGTTCTGCTACTCCATTCTTTCGCTACATCTTTGTGCCCGCCAACGACATATCCACCCTCCAGGTAGGTGTTTCTCGCAGCAGTGTTAGCGTCCGCAACTTGATTTTCATCGTAAGTTGTTAAAGCCGCATAAGCGGCTGCAATAAGACCAGCGCCGACCACCACACCCTTCCAAGCAGCTGGTGCGGCCGCTACAAAAGCGACATGCCCGTTCGGATCTGATTTATTGACGGGATCATTTGCGGCATATGCGTATCGGTTTGGTCCGACGCCATCGATGATGGGGTCCCAGTCATCGGGGGAGATGAAGCGGCCGAAGGAGGGGTCCATGTATCTTGCGTTGAGATACATCAGGCCCGTTTCCGGATCATGCCGCTCGTTGATGTAACCCTTCTGCGTTGACATCGCCGCATTGGTCGGCTCGCCGTATGACGCATAGGCCGTCTGCTCGACAAGGTTGCCCGTCGCATCAGTCACGAAGCGCACCGACGACAGGTGATCGCGGTGGATGTATTGCGGGCTGGTGCCAACCAGCTTGATGTCCATATGCGGATAGCGGGTATAGGCACCGAGTGCGTAGACGCCGGCCGAAACCGGCGTTCCCGTCGCATCGATCTCGGCATCGGCATCCGGATAGAGCGTATCGGTACCGGCGCCCACCTTGCGCACCCGTTTG